>NZ_JBNWAE010000005.1:0-321541 GCF_050496565.1 Pseudomonas shirazensis | reverse complement strand
CTTTGAAAGCGGGGGCGCAATGCGCCCCAACCAACGTCACCCCCGGGTCAACTCAGCCAGATGCGCAATCACCTGCTCGGTCTTCAGTACCAACACATCACCTTCCAGCTTATCCAGCACCACCTCAGCAGTATTGCCAATCAGCGCGCCGGAGATACCCGTACGGGCAACCGTGCCGATCACAGTCACCACGGCTTTGTATTTATCTTCGGTATAGGGAATCAGTACATCTGCCGGCCCTTCAGCAATGTGCAGGCGATCATCAGTGATATCGAACTCAGCTTGAAACGCGCTGCACGCCTCGCGATAGCGTTGTTCGATACTGTCCCGGTTCTGGTACACCGGATCAGCTGCCGAGAGCATCGGGGAGGGGTGGGCACTGATCACGTGCAGCTCGCCCTTGGCGAGGCTGGCGATACCATAACCGTGATCGATAATGCTCGCATGCAACAGACGGTGTTCCTCGTCATGATTGCCCACGTCTACCGCTGCCAGAATCACCCCACCCGTCCAGGGTTGCTCGCTCTTCACCATTAGCACCGCACAAGGGCACTGGCGCAGCAGCTTCCAGTCGCTAGGTGTCAGTAAGGCTTTCTTCAGCGGATTATCCGGCCGGTGTTCCTTGATCACCAGGTCGCAGCCTTCAGCCTGCTGGGCCTGGATGATGGCCTCATGCACGACATCGTGCCTGCTTTGCTCAAAGGTAATATTGTCGTAGCCGTCTTCCTGCAGTTGGCCCGCCAACACGCTGAGCAGCGCCTGATGGTCGTGCTTTTTGTCGCACATCAGCAGATGCATACGGGCGCCAGTCACTCCGGCAATCAGCTTGGCCCGGGTCAGCGCCCGGCTGTGGGCGTGGTCTGGATCGAGTACAACCAGAATGCTTCTGACCTGTTGCATGAGCATGGACTCCTGAAATGGGTGGCCGATGCCTGACTATAGACGGCGCGCTAACCGTCGCCGTTTGACGTATATCAAGCATAGTCGCTGGCGATCGCCGCTGCCCTCGGTATAATCGCCGACCCTGCCGCTGTTCAGTTGCCGTGAAATTATGTCCCTGATTCCCGAAGTCGAAGCCTTTCTCGGTTGTCGCACCCCTGATGCCTGGATCGAAGCAGCACTGGCCGATCAGGAAACGCTGCTGATCGATCACAAGAATTGCGAATTCAAGGCCGCCAGCACGGCGTTGAGCCTGATTGCCAAGTACAACACGCATCTCGACCTGATCAACATGATGTCGCGCCTTGCACGCGAGGAGCTGGTTCACCATGAGCAGGTGCTGCGCCTGATGAAACGCCGTGGCGTGCCGCTGCGGCCGGTCCCGGCAGGGCGCTATGCGTCCAGCTTGCGCAAGCTGGTTCGCTCTCATGAGCCGGTCAAGTTGGTCGATACGCTAGTGGTGGGGGCATTTATCGAAGCGCGCAGTTGCGAGCGCTTTGCCGCGCTTGTACCGCATCTGGATGAAGAACTGGGGACGTTCTACCATGGCTTGCTGAACAGCGAAGCGCGGCATTTTCTCGGCTATCTGAAGCTCGCCAGTCAGTATGGCGATCAGGCTGACATTGCCCGGACAGTGGAGAAGGTACGTGAAGCCGAAGCAGAGTTGATCTGTTCAACAGATCAGGAATTACGCTTCCACAGTGGTATACCGCTGGCCCTGGCCGCTTGATCAGCATGTGAGCCAGCGATATCGCCAGTGTTACGAACGACGGCCCAGCAGCAAGCCGACTACCAGACCGAAGCCTGCAGACACAGCAACGGTCTGCCACGGGTGGCCACCGATATAATCCTGGGTGGCCTCTACCACCGGCTGCGCACGGTCGCGTACCGAGGTGGCAGCCTGCCGAGCCTGGCTCAGCTTCTGGCTGATCTGAGCGCGCAGGGTGTCGGCCTCCTCGCCAATCAGCGAGGCACTTTGCTCGAGCAAGCGCTCGGACTCTTCGATCAGCGACTGCAGTTCGCTGAAAACTTGATCCTTGATCTGATCGGTATCGATTTGGGTGGTTTTCCGGGCCATGTACAGCTCCTCGTTTGGTGATGGTTAGAACAATGGATACCTGTGCGGCGGGAAAGTTGCGCAGACGTTCCGGCCGATTGCCGCATCAGTGTAAGATAGCCGGCAAATTTCATGCAGCAGGGTAGATTTTCATGAGTTTCAATCTGGCCAACAGAAGCTTTGAAGAACGGGCGCAGATCGAAGCGGAGAAGGCGCGACTGTTCGAATATTGGCAGAGCAACCTCGGCAAGGTCAAAGCTGAAGCCGGTCGCTTGATTTCCGAGAAGTCTCGCCGCAAGGGCAAATGGGCCGAGTGGGTCCGCGCCGAGCTCGATGCGATGACGCCACAGGATTTTGCGGTCATGGTCCGCAGCGAGGTCAATAAGATGATGGCTGCTGCCAACGCCAATCGCTGATCGGGTGCTGTTGCCGGTGCTGGCCCTCAGCCGCTAGACACGTCAGGAAGCATCTGCACACGAATTCGCACTTTTAATACGAACCTGCCACGCCCTAGGCTATCCAACGCCTAAGCGTGGCTTTTTCGTTTTTGGAGGTGGCACATGAAGTCTGTCTGGCCAGCCCTCGGCCTTGGTTTGTTGCTGGCGTTACCTGGCAGCGCCGCATTCGCTGACAGCGGCGTGCTGGCGGCCAACAACAATCCCTACAATAGCCCTATTCAGCGCGCCAACCCCAATAGCCGGCAGGGCAGTGCGCCTGATACGCCACCCGTGCGCGGGCCCTCCACCCAGCCCATGCCACGTCCACCAACGCTGGACAACCGCGGTATTGGCAATGGTGACAATTTGCGCCGCCAACAACAGGCCCCACGCCTCGAACCCAGTCGCCCGCCGCGCGACAGCCAACGCGCGCCGTGAACTTTTCTGCAAGGAACCCCGCATGACTCCACGATTCTGGTTGACCAGCTTGACCGTTGCAGCGCTGCTGCCCGTTTTTGCCCACGCCGCTTCCGAGCAACAGTTCCCCAGTGAAGAGGGCGAAATCACCGTCAGCACAGTCGCCAATGGCCTACATAACCCTTGGGGCCTTGCTTTTCTTCCAGGGGGTAAGGACATGCTGGTCACCGAACGCCCTGGCAACCTGCGTCTGGTGACCGCTGAAGGCAAGGTCGGCCCACCTCTGAGCGGCGTCCCCAAGGTTTGGGCGCAAGGGCAGGGCGGCCTGCTCGATGTAGTGCTGTCGCCAGACTTCGACAAGGACCGCACGGTCTACCTGTCCTTCGCTGAAGAAGGCGACGATGGCAAGGCCGGTACCGCGGTGGGTCGCGGTCAGCTCTCGGCCGACCGCGCGCGTCTCGACAATTTCACCGTGATCTTCCGCCAGATGCCGAAGCTGTCTGAAGGCAACCACTTCGGTTCGCGGCTGGTGTTCGACCGCAACGGTTATCTGTTCATTGCGCTTGGCGAAAATAACCAGCGTGCCACCGCGCAAGACCTGGACAAGCTGCAAGGTAAGGTCGTGCGCATCCTCCCCGATGGCGAGGTGCCCAAGGATAACCCCTACGTCGGCAAAACCGACGTTCGCCCTGAGATCTGGTCGTTCGGTCACCGCAACCAGCAAGGCGCGGCACTCAACCCGTGGACCGGTAAACTCTGGACCAATGAGCACGGCCCGCGCGGTGGTGACGAAATCAACATTCCCGAGGCTGGCAAGAACTACGGTTGGCCGATTGCTACCCATGGCATCAACTACTCGCTATTGCCGATTCCAGAGGCACAGGGCAAGCACGTTGACGGCATGGTCGATCCCCACCATGTGTGGGAAAAATCACCAGGCATTAGTGGCATGGCGTTCTACGACCGCCCTACGTTCAAGGCCTGGGACCACAACCTGTTCATCGGCGCACTGGCGACTCAAGAGTTGATCCGCCTGCAGCTCAAGGGCGACAAGGTGGTGCACGAAGAGCGGCTGCTGGGCGAGCTGAAGGCACGTATTCGAGATGTGCGCGTAGGGCCTGACGGCTATCTGTATGTGCTGACCGACGACAAGGACGGGGCGTTGCTGAAAGTCGGTTTGAGCAGCGACCAGTAATCGCGATAACAGGTACCATGGCGTTTTCCCAAGCGCTCACTGGCATATGGCTATCGATCCGCAAACGCTCTATCAGCAGGCTTTGCAGCAGGACGGCTTCGTTGCCGATCCTGCGCAGGCCAATGCCGTAGCGGCCCTTCAGCGGTGCTTCGAATCCTTGCAGACTGAGCAGGCCGGCCCGGGCGTTTATCTATGGGGGCCTGTCGGTCGCGGCAAGACCTGGCTGATGGACCAGTTCCACCGCTGCCTGCAGGTGCCCGCACGGCGCCAGCATTTCCATCACTTCATGGCCTGGGTACATCAGCGGCTGTTCCAGCTCAACGGCACCGCCGACCCGCTGCGAGCATTGGCCAGTGAACTGGCTGAGCAGATTCGCGTGCTGTGCTTCGATGAACTGTTCGTCAACGACATCGGCGACGCGATCATTCTTGGCCGATTGTTCAGCGAGTTGTTCGAGCACGGTGTGGTGATCGTCGCCACCTCCAATCAACCGCCGACGGAGCTGTACCTCGATGGCTTCAATCGCGATCGGTTTCTGCCCGCCATCGCGGCGATGCAGCGGCATATGCAGATTCTGCCGGTTGCCGGCGAACAGGATCACCGCCTGCACCCAGGCCTCGCGCGTCAGCGCTATTGGTGTGTAGCAGACAATGCGAGCAGCACCTTTGGCACCCTGTTCGAGCAACTGAGCGCCGGCGACGCTGGTTGCACCGAGCCACTACCAGTAGGCTCGCGACACATCCGTGTGGTGTGCCGCAGTGCCCAGGCCATCTGGTGTCATTTCAGCGATCTGTGCGAGCAACCGCTGTCGGCCATCGAGTTCATGGCCCTGTGTGACCAGTTCCAGGCGATCCTCATCGATGCTATCCCTGCGCTGGGCGGCGAGCAGCGCGCCGGGCGCATTGCACGGGGCACCGAAGATGCTGCCGAGCGGGTAGCAGCCGGCGATCGCGAGCTGCCGACGTTGTCAGCCAAGGACGATAGCGTGCGCCGTTTCATCGCTTTGGTCGACGAGTGCTATGACCGCCGCGTTGCCCTCTACCTCGAGGCTCAAGTGCCGTTGGACGCGCTGTACACAGAGGGTTACCTGGCCTTCCCGTTCCGGCGCACCTTGAGCCGGCTCCGGGAAATGCAGTTGCAACGCTTCGGCTGACGGCCCGCTCAGAGCAGGTTCATTTCTGCAGCCAGTCGATCAAGGTCTTGTGGAAGCGCCGCGGTTCTTCGATTTGAGGCGCGTGGCCCATCCCCTCAAACACGATCAACTCGCCCTGCGGGATCAGCTCGGCCGCCTGTGGTCCAAGAGCCTTGTAGTCGCCCAGCTTCGCCTTGACCTCAGCCGGGGCGATGTCGCTACCAATCGCGGTAGTGTCCTGATCGCCAATCAGCAGCAAGGTCGGCATCTTCAGGTTATGGAACTCGTGATACACCGGCTGGGTAAAGATCATGTCGTAGATCAACGCCGAGTTCCATGCCACGCGCTCATGTCCGGGACCCTGATTCAAGCCAACCAGCATCTGCACCCAGCGCTCGTACTCGGGCTTCCAGCGGCCTGCGTAGTACGTCTTGCGCTCGTAGTTGCGCACGCCCTCGGCGTCCAGCTTGAGTTCACGTTGATACCACTGATCGACCGTGCGGTAAGGCACGCCCAGGGCTTTCCAGTCTTCCAGGCCGATTGGATTGACCATCGCCAGGCGCTCGACCTGCTGCGGGTACATCAGCGCATAGCGGGTGGCGAGCATGCCGCCGGTGGAGTGGCCGAGAATGATCGCCTGCTTGACCCCCAACTGCTCGAGCAGGGCGTGAGTGTTGCTCGCCAGCTGCTGGAAACTGTATTGGTAGTAGGCAGGCTTGCTCGACGTACAGAAGCCGATCTGATCCGGAGCGATGACCCGGTAGCCGGCTTTGCTGAGGGCGTCGATGCTGCTTTCCCAGGTTGCGCCGCAGAAGTTCTTGCCGTGCATCAGCACCACGCTGTGACCGTTGGCCTTGCCTTGAGCCGGGACGTCCATATAGCCCATCTGCAAGGCTTGGTCTTGCGAGGTGAAGTCATAATGCTGGAGCGGGTAGGGATAGTCGAAGCCTTCGAGTTGCTGTCCATAGGTAGGCGACTCGGCAGCGAACGCCGGGCTGCCAACAAGGCAAGCGAGGGCCAGGGCGGTTGCGCGCAGCATGGGGGCACTCCGTGTAGGACCATGTAGGAAAAAGCGACTGTAGCAGCCCCACACGCGCAACAAGCGGCAAAGGTGTTACTGGCCGTTAACCCAGCCGAGGGTAGTCAGTACGACCACCAGGTAACGCCCACACTTGGCCACCGTCACCAGCAGCAGAAAACGCCAGAATGGCTCACGCATGATGCCGGCAATCAGCGTCAGTGGATCGCCGATGACCGGCATCCAGCTCAGCAACAGCGACCACTGGCCCCAGCGTTGGTAACGTTGCTGGGCACGCTCCAGTTGGGCGCCACTAAACGGGAACCAGCGGTGCTCACGCAGCCGCTCGACCGCCCGGCCGAGCAGCCAGTTGACCACCGAGCCCAGTACATTGCCCAGGGTCGCTACCAGCAGCAGGGTCAACCAGACCTGCGGCTCGCGCAGCAGCAGCCCGACCAGCACGGCTTCGGACTGCAACGGCAGCAGCGTGGCGGCGCCAAAGGCGCTGAGAAACAGCGCCACAAGGCTCATCATCGGCAGCGGCTCAGTAGCTGGCCACAACCTCGTCATTGCCCGCATGGGTCACGCCGATCACCTGGTAAGGGTCTTTGTGATCACCCATCTCCATGCCCGGCGAACCCATCGGCATGCCCGGTACTGCCACGCCCCTGAGGTCGTTGCGCTTGGTCAGCAGGCGCACCTGTTCGGCCGGCACATGGCCCTCGACGAATTTGCCATTGATGACACCGGTGTGGCAGGAGGCCAGCCGCGGCGCCACGCCGAGGCGCTGTTTGACGGCGCTCATGTTCGGCTCGACATGGTCATTGACGGTAAAACCGTTATCGCGCAGGTGGCTGATCCACTGCTTGCAGCAGCCACAGTTGGGGTCACGGTAAACGTCGATGGTCTCGGCGGCCTGGGCCAGGCCAGTGAAGGCCAGCAGGCCCAGAGCAATCAGGCGAGTGCGCAGCATGGTCAAATTCCTCGGCTAGGGGCGGCCGCCTTTAGGCGGCAGGCTCGGCGGCAGCTTAACGCAACCGGCGGCAGCCTGCTGCAGGCAGACCAAAAGCGGGCAGCATGGCGCAGTTCACCTGACAGCAAGCTGACCCATTCATTACAGCGCTGTCAGCTGGCCGGCGCAGCACCCTCCAGATCCCGCATCAGCAACGCGTACTCCAGTGGCACCTGCTCAGGGACTGGCAGATACACCACATGGCCATCGCCAGGCGCCACCTCGATCTCGCGCTGCTGCCGATCGTGCAGGCGGTTCAGTTCGAAATGGTAGTTGCCGCGTGGTGTCATCAACTCCAGCTGATCGCCAAGGGCAAAACGATTCTTGACCTTGACCTCGGCCAGGCCGTCGAGCCGCACGCCGGTCAGCTCACCGACGAACTGCTGTCGCTCGGACACCGAGTTGCCGCGCTGGTAGTTCTGGTATTCGTCGTGCACATGGCGACGCAGGAAGCCTTCGGTGTAGCCACGCTGGGCCAGCGATTCAAGGTTGTCCATCAGGCTGCGGTCAAACGGCCGCCCCTGCAGAGCATCGTCGATGGCCTGACGGTAGGACTGCACCGCGCGGGCGCAGTAGAAGTGCGACTTGGTCCGGCCCTCGATTTTCAGCGAATGCACACCCATGCGCGTCAGCCGCTCGACGTGCTGTACTGCGCGCAGGTCTTTGGCGTTCATGATGTAGGTGCCGTGCTCATCCTCGAACGCAGGCAGCGCCTCGCCGGGCCGATTGGCCTCTTCAAGCAGGAACACCTGCTCGGTCGGGGTGCCCAGACCAAGCGTCGGTTGCACTTCATGGACGATGTCGCCGCTGACGTTCTCCACCGCCGCAGTGGCCTGATACTTCCAGCGGCAGGCATTGGTGCAGCTACCCTGATTAGCGTCGCGCTTGTTCAGGTAGCCCGACAGCAGGCAGCGCCCTGAGTAGGCCATGCACAAGGCGCCGTGGACGAATACCTCCAGCTGCATGTCCGGTACCTGCTGGCGGATCTCCTCGATCTCTTCCAGCGACAGCTCGCGCGAGAGGATGATGCGGCTCAGGCCAAGCTGCTGCCAGAAGCGCACGCTCGCCCAGTTGACCGTGTTGGCCTGCACCGACAAGTGCACCGGCATCTGCGGGAAGTGCTCGCGCACCAGCATGATCAGGCCGGGGTCAGACATGATCAACGCGTCGGGCGCCATCGCGATCACCGGGGCCAGGTCCTTGAGGAAGGTCTTCAGCTTGGCGTTATGCGGGGCGATGTTGACCACCACGTAGAACTGCTTGCCCAGTGCATGGGCCTCGTTGATGCCCAAGGCCAGGTTGGCGTGGTCGAATTCGTTGTTGCGTACCCGCAGGCTGTAGCGCGGTTGACCGGCGTACACCGCGTCGGCGCCGTAGGCAAAGGCGTAGCGCATGCTTTTCAGGGTGCCGGCAGGGGCGAGCAATTCAGGCTTGGCGAGAGAGGTCATGGGCGCACCGGAGCAAAGGGCGCGGATGGTAGTGGCTGGCTAATTCAGGCGCATTGATCTGGATCAAGCATGGCAGGGCACTTTTTCCGATATCTGCTGCACTAAAGGTCTGAATCCCCGAGGAATGCTCATGAACCAAACCGCACTACAGAACCGGGCACTGGCCGTGCTGCTGGCCGCCGTCACCATTGCCTTCGTCTGGATCATGCTGCCGTATTACGGCGCGATATTCTGGGCGGTGATCCTGGGCATCCTGTTTGCCCCGTTGCAGCGCAACCTGTTGATCCGTTTCAACCGCCGGCGCAACCTCGCCGCTGGTGTTTCACTGCTGGTCTGTCTGCTGATTGCGATCTTGCCGGTGATCTTCACCAGCGCGCTGCTGGTACAGGAGGGTGCATCGCTGTATCAACGCATCCAGAATGGTCAATTAGACATCGCAGGCTATGTTGAGCAAGGCAAGAACATGCTGCCGGCATTCGCTCAGAACAGCCTCGACCAGATGGGCATGGGTAACCTCGACGGCTTGCGTGACAAGATCACCAAATGGGCCGGTCAGGGCAGCCAGATCCTGGCGAGCCAGGCGTTCAGCTTTGGTCAAGGTACGTTCGACTTCCTCGTAAGCTTCGGCATCATGCTCTACATCCTGTTCTTCTTCTTGCGTGAAGGCCCGGAGGTGGCACGTAAAGTCCGATTGGCAGTACCGTTGCCCGAGGATCAGAAGCGCCGCCTGCAACTGAAGTTCAACAGGGTGGTGCGCGCTACGGTCAAGGGTAACCTGCTGGTGGCCATCACTCAGGGCGCGTTGGGTGGGATAATTTTCTGGATTCTGGATATTCCCAGTGCGTTGATCTGGGCGGTGCTGATGGCGTTTCTGTCATTGCTGCCGGCAGTTGGCGCAGGGATTGTCTGGGCACCGGTTGCGGCCTACTTCATTCTGACCGGAGCAACCTGGCAGGGCCTGGTGCTGACTGCGTTTGGTGTGTTGGTGATCGGTATGGTCGACAACGTGCTGCGACCGATCCTGGTCGGGCGCGACACGCGCATGCCCGACTATCTGATCCTGGTATCGACCCTGGGCGGCCTGGCGGTGTTTGGCCTCAACGGCTTCGTAATCGGGCCGTTGATCGCTGCGTTGTTCATCTCCAGCTGGACCATCTTCACCGAAACCAAGCCGCAAGTGCAGCTGCCCTGAATCTGCCTTACTTCAGGCTATAGGACACACCTGCATACACGCCGAAGCCTTCCCCGGGCGTTGCCCGGGGTTGGTCGCCGCCTTGATCGTCATAGCCCGGAGTGACGCTGGCGCTGTAGCGTTTGTTGGTTAGATTGCGCAGGTCAAGCCAGGTTTGCCAGTCCTGTTGCGGTGAATCCCAACCCAGCCGCGCACCGAACTGTGCGTAGGCATCGGCGTGGTTGCTGTTGGCATAGTCGACCTGCACCTTGGACGCCATCTGGGTATTGACGCCGACATGGAAGCCGCTCGGCCAGTCATAGCGCAGCTCGGCCTGGTAGTAGTGCACGGGCAGGCCGGGCAGGCGGTTGTCGCCAAAGCGCTGGTCATCGCGGTAGTGGAAGTCGCTGAAGGTATAGGCCTGGCGCAGGCTTAACTTGCCGCTGCCGGACTGCTCCCAGAGGGTGCTGTCCAGGCTGGCCTCGATCCCTTCATGCACTGTTGCGCTGGCATTGAATTCCTTGGCAGGTGCGCCTTGCACAATTTCCACTGCCAACAGCTCATGGCGGACTTGGGCGTAGTACCAGGCCAGGTCCCAGCGGCCGACGACGGAGTCGCCTCGCGCGCCAAGCTCGAGCGTGGTCGCCGTCTGGTTTTGCATCTTGATTGGCTGGGTCGCAACCGTAGAACTCCAGATCAGCGACCACGGGTGCGGTGGCTCGACCGAACGGCTGAGGTTGCCGTACAGCTGCAAGTTTGGTTGCCAGTCGTAGCGCAGGCCGATCCGCGGGGCGTAGTCCCAATCGTGCTGGCTGACCTTGCCGCCACTTGCCGGATAGCTGACGTCGCTCTCGCGGCGGGTGTAGATCATGGCCAGACCGGTGGTCAGCCACAGATCTGGTATCAACTCCAGATCGTTGCCCATGTGCAGTACTGTGTCCGAGCCCTGATAGCTGAAGTCGCGGCTGCGTGGGCCGATGATGTCGCCATTACGTGCGAACTGCGAGGCACCGCTATTGGGCAGGTGTTTGGTGGTCCGCCAGCCAATGGTGGTTTTGCTCTCGCGTCCCCACAGGGTGTCGCGACGGTTGTAGTTGAGCGTGCCGCTGACATCGCTGTACGCCACCTTCAAACGCATCGGGCCTTCGCGCAGGTCCATCGGGAAGTCGTGATAGACCAGCCCGGCTTCCAGGCGTGAATCATCGTCGAGGAAGAACGTGGTCTTGTTCGCCACCCAGGTACTGCCCGGTTGCGGCCGGCTGTCGTCGCGGGCCAGGTACGCAGGGTTGGCGGCGCGCGGGTTGTGCTTGATCTGCGCCTGGGTCAAACGCCCAGGCAGCTCGTTCTCGGTCTCGCGGTAACGCAGGTAGAAGCGCGTTTCCAGATTCGGGTTGAAGCGGTAGCCGACGTTGGCCGCGAAACCCTTGGCGCTGCCGCTGCTGTGGCGCTGGTAGCCATCATATTCAGCATCGGTCAGGGCCACGTAGTAGTCGAGGTTGCCCAGTACCTGGCCTGAGCTGATGTGCCGACGGGCATAGCCGCGGCTACCGACCTCATAGCGCAACTGCAGGCGGTCGGCATCGTAACCGGTGTGGGTAACGTAGTTGACCGCACCACCCAGGGCCAGCGCGCCACGATCGAAGCCATTGGCGCCACGCAGGACTTCTGCCCGGCTCAACCACAACGGCTCGAACAACTCGTACGGCGTGCCGCCGGGCCCGGTCAATGGCAGGCCGTCGAACATCGTGTACACGCCCGAACCGTGCGCACCGGGCGCGCGGTTGATGCCCGAGCCGCGGATCGACAGCTTGATACCGTCGTTGCCGGCAGACTGGGCAAAAACACCCGGCTGATAAGCCAGTACGTCCTGATTGCTGGCAACTCGCCCTTGGCCAACCCGCTGCATGTCGACCAGGTTGCTCGCCCCCGGCGTCTCGCGCAGGCGCTCGGCCGCAGCGTCGAGTTCACTCTGCTGTTGATCGGCGATCAGTAGTGGGTCGAGTTCGATCCGGCCATCGGCCAGAGCAGCGCTGCTGATCAATACAGTCAGCATGGAAAGGGGCAGGGTAGGGCGCATGGCAAAAACGGCTTCCGGTCTATGAGCGCAGTTCTGACGCTACAACTCTCAAACGAAGCACAGCTTTGTTTATTGACCCTCTGAAATAACAAAACCCCGCCGAAGCGGGGTTTTGTCGATGATCAGCGCAATCAGCCGATCAGGTGCAGACCTGCCTGCTGAACCATCTCCAGCAGCGGTTGCGGGTACACGCCAAGCACGAACGCCAGCAGGGCAATGGCCAGCAGCATCACGCCACCGGTTTGCTGTTCCCACTTCAGCGGCGCGTCGTGGCGACGCAGGTTCGGCTCGACCAGGTACAGGGTGACCATGACGCGCAGGTAGTAGTAAACGCCGATGGCGCTGCCAATCACCAATGCACCGACCAGCCACCACAGTTGCGACTCGACGCCAGTAGCGATGATGTAGAACTTGCCGATGAAGCCTGCAGTCAGCGGGATACCCGCCAGCGACAGCATCATCACGGTCATCACCGCCGTCAGGTACGGACGGCGCCAGAACAGGCCGCGGTATTCGTACAGCGCGTCGGCGTCACGGCCGGCGTAAGGCGAGGACATCAGGGTGATCACACCAAACGCGCCGAGGCTGGTGATCACGTAGGTGACCAGGTACACACCCATGGCTTCCATGGCCAGGCCCTTGCTGGCGATCAAGGCGATCAGCAGGTAGCCGAAGTGGGCGATGGACGAGTAACCGAGCAGACGCTTGAGGTTGCTCTGGGTGAGCGCCAACAGGTTACCGATCAGGATCGAGGCCACGGCGATTACCGCCAGGACGGTGCTCAGTACACCGCTGCTGGCAGCAGGCGAGATCATGTACAGACGCATCAGTACGGCGAACACGGCAACCTTGCTGGCGGTGGCCAGGAACGCTGCAACCGGCGCCGGGGCGCCTTCGTAGACGTCCGGGGTCCACAGGTGGAACGGTACCAGCGACAGCTTGAAGGCCAGGCCGACCAGCATCATGCCCAGGCCCATCTGAGCCAGCAGGCTTGGCATGTTGGTGCTGGCCAGAGCCTTGGCGATACCGTCGAAGCTCAGGGTGCCTGCATCGGCATACAGCAGCGCCATGCCGAACAGCAGGAACGCAGAGCCCGCGGCCGACAGCACCATGTACTTGATACCGGCTTCCAGCGATCGCTTGTTGAAGAACGCGTACGCCACCAGCCCGTAGACCGGCACCGAGAGCAGCTCCAGACCGATGAACAGGCCCGCCAGGTGGTTGGCGCTGACCAGCACCAGGCCGCCCAGTGCCGACATCAGCAGCAGCAGGTAAAGCTCTTCGCGGTTACCCGGGTAGCCTTTGGAACCTTCGCCCAGATAAGCATGGGCCAAGGTTACGCAGGCCAGGGTAGCGACCAGCATGATCGCCATGTACAGGCAGGCGAACTTGTCGATGGTGATCAACGGGGTGATCGCCAGCGGCGCGACTTTCAGTGCTGGCAGGATCGACAGCAGGGCAGCGTTGAGACCGATGGTCGACAGCAGGAAGGTCTGCGAGTGGTTGCGCTTCCAGGCGATCGCCAGCATCACCACAACCGTGGTGAGGGTGGTGATCAGCATCGGCGCCAATGCAATGAAGTGTTGAGTGGTGAATTCCATAGCGCTCTTACCGTGCCGAAGCGAGTTGAGTGAATGCGGAACCGAGCCACTGCTGCACGCCACTCATGGTGGCGGCAGAGGTGTCGAGGAACGGCTGCGGGTAGACGCCGAGCACGATCAGCAACACGGCCAGGCCCAGCACCATGATCAGCTCGCGGCCGTCCATGCCAGCCAGCACAGTCTCGGACTTGCTCGGGCCGAAGTAGGCGCGGTGGATCATGATCAGCGAGTAGACCGAACCGAACACCAGGCCAGTGGTGGCAATCACGGTGAACCACGGCACGTGGGCGAAGCTGCCGATCAGGATCAGGAACTCGCCGACGAAGTTGCCGGTGCCCGGCAAGCCCAGCGAAGCAGCTGCGAAGAACAGGCTGATGGCCGGCAGGTAGGCGATACGGTGCCACAGGCCGCCCATTTCACGCATGTCACGGGTATGCAGGCGCTCGTACAGCTGGCCGCTGAGGATGAACAGCGCGGCAGCCGAAACACCGTGGGCCAGCATCTGGATCACCGCGCCTTGCAGGGCTTGCTGGCTGCCAGAGTAGATACCGATCAGCACGAAGCCCATGTGCGAGACGCTGGAGAAGGCGATCAAGCGCTTGATGTCGGTCTGCGCAAAGGCCAGGAAGGCCCCGTAGAAGATACCGATCAAACCCAGGGTCATGGCGATTGGCGCGAACTCGGCCGACGCGTTAGGGAACAGCGGCAGGGCAAAGCGCAGCAGGCCATAGGCAGCGGTTTTCAGCAGGATACCGGCGAGGTCGACGGAACCGGCAGTCGGCGCCTGGGCGTGAGCATCAGGCAACCACGAGTGGAACGGCACTACCGGCAGCTTCACCGCGAAGGCAATGAAGAAGCCCAGCATCAGCAGGTACTCGGTACCGGCCGGCAGGTCGGCCTTGAGCAGGTCGCTGTAGTTGAAGGTGATGACGCCAGTGTTGCCATAGTTGACCAGTACCAAGGCGAGGATCGCCACCAGCATGATCAGACCGCTGGCCTGGGTGAAGATGAAGAACTTGGTCGCCGCGTAGATCCGGGTCTTCTTGCCATCCGCCGAGCTGTGACCCCAGAGCGCGATGAGGAAGTACATCGGCACCAGCATCATTTCCCAGAAGAAGAAGAACAGGAACAGGTCCAGTGCCAGGAACACACCGACCACGCCGCCCAGAATCCACATCAGGTTGAGGTGGAAGAAGCCGACGTGGCGCTGGATCTCTTTCCACGAGCACAGCACCGAGAGCACACCGAGCAGGCCGGTGAGCAGGATCATCAGCAGCGACAGGCCATCCAGCGCCAGGTGGATGCTGATGCCGAAGCGCTTGATCCATTCGACTTTGTATTCGAAGGCCCAGGCCGGTTCGGCGCCTGGAGCAGGGGCCAGGGTGTAGTCACCGTTGGCCCACAGCCAGAGGCCGATACCGAGCAACAGGGACATGGTCAGCAGTGCAATCCAGCGCGGCAGGGTAGAGCCGAAGCGCTCACCCAGCCAGCACAGGAAGCCGCCGATGAAGGGAATCAGGATCAGCCAAGGCAAAATCATGACGGGTTCGTTTCCTTTGGCAAAGTCGCAAGGTTCGCAAGTGTGAAAGTCATACCGCAGCCACCAGCACGGCGCCGAGTACGAGTACTGCACCTACGGCGATCGAAGCGGTGTACCAGCGCAGCTGGCCGGTCTCGGTCTTGCTCATGGCGACATGACCGCCACGTGCCAGCCGAGGAATCAGGCCGATGCCGCGATCTACCGGGTCCTTGCGCAGCAAGTGGCAGATCAGCAGGTAAGGTTTGACGAACAGCTTGTCGTAGATCCAGTCAAAGCCCCAGGCGGCGAACCACCAGGCCGTGAGCAGGCGACCGATGCCGCTGTTGGCGATGGCCGTGACCAGGCGACGCTTGCCCAGGAACAGCATGGCCGCGAGCAGGATACCGGCGATGGCAATGGCGCCCGAGGCGATTTCCAGGCTGTGCTTGGCTTCGCCGCCGGCATGGCCGACGCTCTGCGGCAGCACACCCGCCAGTGGTGGATGGATCCAGGCACCGACAAAGGTCGACAGCACGATCAGCGTACCCAGTGGCAGCCAGTGGGAAATCCCGTGGCCAGCATGGGCTTCGGTCTTGGCTTCGCCATGGAAGGCAATGAAGATCAGGCGGAAGGTGTACAGCGAGGTCATGAACGCGCCGAGCAGGCCGGCATAGAGCAGGCCGCTGTTGCCGCTGGCGAACGCTTCCCAGAGGATCTCGTCCTTGGAGTAGAAGCCTGCGGTCAGGATCGGCAGGGCAGCCAGCGCCGCACCACCGACCACGAAGCTGGCGTAGGCCAGTGGCAGTTTCTTCCACAGGCCGCCCATCTTGAAGATGTTCTGCTCGTGGTGGCAGGCAACGATCACCGCACCGGAGGCAAGGAACAGCAGCGCCTTGAAGAAGGCGTGGGTCATCAGGTGGAAGATCGCGCCTTCCCAGGCACCAACGCCCAGGGCCAGGAACATGTAGCCGATCTGGCTCATGGTCGAGTAGGCGAGGATCCGTTTGATGTCGGTCTGCACCAGCGCGGCAAAGCCGGCCAGCACCAGGGTCACACCGCCAACGATACCGACCAGGTGGAGGATATCCGGCGCCAGGGCGAACAGGCCGTGGGTACGCGCGATCAGGTAGACGCCCGCCGTGACCATGGTCGCGGCGTGGATCAGTGCCGAAACCGGCGTCGGGCCCGCCATGGCGTCAGCCAACCAGGTCTGCAGCGGCAGCTGCGCCGATTTACCCACCGCACCACCGAGCAACATCAGCGTTGCCAGTACCATCCAGGTATCACCGGCCTGGAACTTCTGCGGTGCCAGCACCAGCAGTTCCTGCACATTCAAGGTACCCAGCTGGGCGAACAGAATGAACATGCCGATGGCCATGAACACGTCGCCGATGCGGGTCACGACAAAGGCCTTGAGTGCGGCGTTACCGTTGTTGCGGTTACTGTAGTAGAAACCGATCAACAGGTACGAGCACAGGCCCACGCCTTCCCAGCCAAAGTAGATGAACAGCAGGTTATCGCCCAGGATCAGGAACAGCATACTGGCGATGAACAGGTTGGTGTACGCGAAGAAGCGCGAGTAGCCGGCTTCGCCACGCATGTACCAGGAAGCGAACAGGTGGATCAGGAAGCCGACACCGGTGACCACGCCAAGCATGGTTACCGAAAGGCCGTCCAGGTAGAGGGTGAAGTTCGGCGCAAAGCCATCCACCGACATCCACTGCCAGAGCAGTTGGCTGTAGGCGCCGCCTTCAGGCGGGGCAACGTTGAATTGCCAGATGACATAGGCCGAAACAGCAGCCGAAAGGCCGATCGAGCCAACGCCGATCAGCGCCGAGAGGTTCTCCGAGAACCGCCCGCGCGCGAACGACAGCAGCACAAAGCCCAGCAAAGGGAAGACGAAAGTCAGGAAGAGAAGGTTCATCCGCGCATCTCACTGGCAGCATCGATGTCGAGAGTGTGGAAGCGGCGATACAGCTGCAGCAGGATCGCCAGGCCAATGCTGGCCTCGGCGGCTGCCAGGCTGATCACCAGAATGAACATGACCTGGCCGTCGGGTTGTACCCAACGCGCGCCGGCGACGATAAACGCCAGCGCACAAGCGTTCATCATGACTTCCAGGCTCATGAGCACGAAGAGAATGTTGCGGCGGACCATCAGGCCAACCAGACCAAGGCAGAACAGAATGCCGGCGACTGCCAGGCCGTGTTCCATCGGGATAGCACCCATGATTTACTCCTTCGCCTCGTTGCGGCCCAAATGGAAGGCGGTGACGGCCGCAGCAAGCAGCAGCATCGAAGCCAGTTCGACCACCAGCAGATACGGACCGAACAGGCTGATGCCGACGGTCTTGGCGTCCACGGTGGTGCCGCTGATGCCCGCGCCGCTTGGCGCAACGAACAGCACATAGAGCAACTCAGCCAGCAGCAAGGCGCCCAGCAGCACCGGCCCGGCCCAGATCCCTGGGGTCAGCCAGCCGCGTTCCTGGGCGACCGAAGCCGGCCCCAGGTTGAGCATCATCACCACGAACACGAACAGCACCATGATGGCGCCGGCGTAGGCGATCACTTCCAGGGCACCGGCAAACGGCGCACCCAGCGAGAAGAAGATCATCGCCACGGAAATCAGCGAAATGATCAGGTAGAGCAGGGCGTGTACGGGGTTGGTGCCGGTAACCACCCGCAGGGTGGAAACCACGGCAATCCCGGATGCAAAGTAGAAAGCGAATTCCATCTTTCTGTCCTTATGGGAGCAAGCTCTTCACGTTGATCGGCTCGGCTTCGTTCTGTGCAGCGCCTTTCGGCTTGCCAGCGATTGCCATGCCCGCAACACGGTAGAAGTTGTAGTCAGGGTATTTGCCGGGGCCGGAGATCAGCAGATCTTCTTTCTCGTACACCAGGTCCTGACGCTTGAACTCGGCCATTTCGAAATCCGGAGTCAGCTGGATTGCGGTGGTCGGGCAGGCTTCTTCGCACAAGCCGCAGAAGATGCAGCGCGAGAAGTTGATGCGGAAGAACTCCGGGTACCAGCGACCGTCCTCGGTCTCGGCCTTCTGCAACGAAATGCAGCCGACCGGGCAGGCCACCGCGCAGAGGTTGCAGGCTACGCAACGCTCCTCGCCATCGGGGTCGCGGGTGAGGACGATGCGGCCGCGGTAGCGCGGCGGCAGGTACACAGCTTCTTCGGGGTATTGCAGGGTGTCGCGCTTGCGGAACCCGTGGGAGAACACCATGGCCAGGCTGCGCAGCTGCGTGCCGGTGCCCTTAACGATGTCGCCGATATACTTGAACATGGGTCAAATCCTCACTGGGCCGCGACGGCTGGCGTGTTGTAAAGCACGATCGCAGCGGTCACCAGCAAATTGATCAGGGTCAGCGGCAGGCAGAACTTCCAGCTGAAATCCATCACCTGGTCGTAGCGCGGACGCGGGATCGACGCACGGAGCAGGATGAACAGCATGATGAAGAACGCGGTCTTCAGGGCGAACCAGAGGAACGGCACCTGCGGCAGGATGCCGAACGGGCCATGCCAGCCACCGAAGAACAGCGTTACCAGCAGCGCCGAGATGAGGATGATGCCGATGTACTCACCGACGAAGAACATGCCCCACTTCATGCCGGCATACTCAATGTGGTAACCGTCGGCCAGTTCCTGCTCGGCTTCTGGCTGGTCGAAGGGGTGACGGTGAGTCACGGCCACGCCAGCGATGAAGAAGGTGCAGAAGCCGAAGAACTGCGGAATGATGAACCACAGGTTCTGTGCCTGGTACTCGACGATGTCGCGCATGTTGAACGAGCCAACCTGCACCACCACGCCCATCAGCGCCAGGCCCAGGAACACTTCGTACGACACGGTCTGCGCCGAGGCCCGCAGGGCACCGAGCAGGGCGTACTTGTTGTTCGACGACCAGCCTGCGAACAGCACCGCATAGACCGACAGACCGGCCATGGCGAAGAAGAACAGCAGGCCGATGTTCAGGTCAGCGACGCCCCAGCTTGGGGTGATCGGAATGATCGAGAAGGCAATCAGCAGTGCGCTCATGGCCACTACGGGTGCCAGGGTGAAGATCACCCGATCAACGAACGGCGGGTTCCAGTCTTCCTTGAAGAACATTTTCAGCATGTCGGCTGCGATCTGGAACATGCCGAACGGGCCAACCCGGTTCGGACCGTAACGGTCCTGCCACCAGCCCAGCAGGCGCCGCTCGACAAAGCTGAGCAGCGCGCCGCAGACCACGACCGCAAGCAAGACCACGACGGCCTTGACCACGGCGATGATCGCGTCGATCACTTCGGGGGTGAACCAGGTCATTGTGCTGCCTCCTGCAGGCCTTCGACGGATGCACCGAAGATGGCCGGTGGAATCCCGGCCAGGCCTTTCGGCAACGCGACCAGGCCTGCGCCCAGCTGTTCATTGATACGCAGCGGCAGGCGCAGCGACACGCCAGCGACGGTCAGGCTGAGCAGCGTGCCTTCGTTGACGTCGAGACGGTCTGCTTCGGACTTGGCCAGGGCCACATAGGCCGGCTGGATGCGCTCTTGCACCGGAGCGGCGCGCGACGAGGTTTCTTCGCTGCCGAACAGGTGGAACAACGGCACTGCCGTCCAGGTACCACGGGCGGGGCTGAAGGCTGCCGGAATGGCGCTGAACCAGTTCAGACGGTCACCTTGCGACTCGATCAGGCGTACGCCTGGGTCACCGGCACGCAGATGGCCGCCGACCTCGTCCTGAAACTTGTTCCAGGCTTGCGGCGAGTTCCAGCCCGGCGACCAGGCGAATGGCACTTGCTGGCGCGGCTCGACCGAACCCGAGTAGCCTTCCATGGAGAAGGCGAACGCGGTGTCCTTGTCTTGCGGAGTACGCGGCTCGTGCACGCTGATATTGGCGCGCATGGCCGTACGGCCGGAGTAGCGCAGCGGCTCACGGGCAAGCTTCAGGCCTTTGATGCGGAACGCGGCGCTAGGTGCGGCGTTGACGATCGCGGCCAGTTGCGGCGCAGCGGTAGCGCAGGCGCTGGTGACGTGGTCCAGCTGCGTCCAGTCGACCGGCTTGTTGAGCAGGGTCGCGCGCAGGGCGTGCATCCAGCGCCAGCCTTCGTGGATCTGAATGCTGCTGTCCATGTAGGTTGGGTCGAACACCTGGAAGAAGCGCTGGGCGCGGCCTTCTTGGCTGACCAGGGTGCCATCGCCTTCGGCAAACGATGCCGCTGGCAGGACCAGGTGAGCGCGCTCGCTGGTGGCAGTCTTGGAGTGGTCGGCAACGATGACCACTTTGGCAGCAGCCAGAGCAGCGTCGACCTTGGCCGCCGGAACACGGGCGTACAGGTCGTTTTCGACCACGACAATGGCGTCAGCCTTGCCGCTGATGACCGCATCCAGCGCAGCGTCCACCGAATCGCCACCGAGCATGGCCAGGCCGAGGCTGTTGGCCTCTGGCACGACCAGGCTCAGCGAACCATTCTTCTCGCGCAGCTTGAGGGCTTTGGCGATGTTGGCCGCAGCTTCGATCAATGCAGGTTCGGCCAGGGAAACACCCGACACCACCAGCGGACGCTGTGCAGCTACCAGTGCGTCGGCGATACGCTGGGCCAGGGCCTTGGCATCGTCGTCCAGACCGATTACCGCTGGAGCACTTGGATCGATTGCGTGGGCAACGGCGAAGCCCAGGCGCGCCAGGTCGGCCGGGGCGGCGTGCACGCACTCTTCAGCGACGTCATCGAGCTTGGTTTCAGCAAGGCTGGCGATAAACAGCGGGTACAGCGCGTGCTGACCGATGTTTTTCACGGCGGCGTCGAGCCAGGGCTGCACGCGCATCGCGTCGGCCATGGCTTCGGCCTTGCCTTTGGTGGCCTGGCGAACCGAGAGGGCGACGCGCGCTGCGGTTTGGGTCAGGTCTTCACCGAGGACGAACACCGCGTCGTGGTCTTCGATGTCGCGCAGGGTCGGCACCGGCAGCGGGCTGTTGTTGAGCACGTCCAGCACCAGGCGCACGCGCTTGAGCTCGGCAGCTTCCATGCCGGAGTAGAAGTACTCGGCACCGACCAGCTCGCGCAGGCCGTAGTTGCTTTCAAGGCTCGCCCGTGGCGAACCGATACCAACGATGGTGCGCCCGCGCAGCAGGTCGGCAGCCTTGTCCAGCGCGGCATCCACGCTCAGCTTGTTGCCATCGGCCAGCAGCGGCTGGCGCGGACGGTCCTTGCGGTTGACGTAGCCGTAACCGAAGCGGCCACGGTCGCACAGGAAGTACTGGTTGACCGAACCGTTGAAGCGGTTTTCGATACGACGCAGTTCGCCGTAGCGCTCACCCGGGCTGATGTTGCAACCGCTCGAGCAGCCATGGCAGATGCTTGGCGCAAACTGCATGTCCCACTTACGGTTGTAGCGCTCGGAGTGGGTCTTGTCGGTGAACACACCGGTCGGGCAGACCTCGGTGAGGTTGCCGGAGAACTCGCTCTCGAGCACGCCATCTTCAACGCGGCCGAAGTAGACGTTGTCGTGGGCGCCGTAGACACCCAGGTCGGTGCCGCCGGCGTAGTCCTTGTAGTAGCGCACGCAGCGGTAGCAGGCGATGCAGCGGTTCATCTCGTGTGCGACGAACGGGCCGAGGTCCTGGTTCTGGTGGGTACGCTTGGTGAAGCGGTAACGGCGCTCGTTGTGGCCGGTCATTACCGTCATGTCTTGCAGGTGGCAGTGACCGCCTTCTTCGCAGACCGGGCAGTCGTGCGGGTGGTTGGTCATCAGCCATTCGACGACGCTGGCGCGAAACGCCTTCGACTCGTCGTCTTCGATGGAAATCCAGGTGCCATCGCTGGCAGGGGTCATGCAGGACATGACGATACGACCACGGGTGTCGTTTTCGTCGGTGTACTGCTTGACCGCACACTGGCGGCAGGCACCGACGCTACCAAGCGCCGGGTGCCAGCAGAAATAAGGGATGTCGAGGCCGAGCGACAGACAGGCCTGTAAGAGGTTGTCTGCACCGTTGACTTCGAGCGCTTTGCCGTCTACGTGGATAGTGGCCATGGTTCAAAGTTCTTCGTTGGCCCGCGTGAGCGGGCGTGGCTAATGGAAATCTGTGTGCCTGCGGCGCGCATCGGTCAATACCGTGCGCGCCTGCGAGGCGGGCGGGTGGCACGGACCACCCGCATGCAAATGTGTTACGCGCCGGCCACAGTCGGTTCGACCTGGATCGGCTTGGCCAAATCCGGGCGCAGGGTGTGCTCGCTGGTAGCAGCGACACCGGCCTCGAACTCGGAGCGGAAGTATTTGATGGCACTGCCCAGCGGCTCGACGGCACCCGGTGCGTGGGCACAGAAGGTGCGGCCAGGGCCGAGGAAGTTGACCAGGCCCAGCAGCGTCTCGATGTCCTCTGCCTTGCCCTGGCCGTTCTCCAGTGCGCGCAGCATCTTCACGCTCCACGGCAAGCCATCACGGCATGGTGTGCACCAGCCGCACGACTCACGGGCGAAGAACTCTTCCATGTTGCGCAGCAGCGATACCATGCTGACGCTGTCGTCGACCGCCATCGCCAGGCCGGTACCCATCCGGGTGCCAACCTTGGCGATGCCGCCGGCGTACATCTGCGCGTCGAGGTGCTCGGGCAACAGGAAGCCGGTACCGGCGCCGCCTGGCTGCCAGCACTTGAGCTTGAAGCCATCGCGCATGCCGCCAGCGTAGTCTTCGAACAGCTCACGGGCGGTGACGCCGAAAGGCAGTTCCCACAGGCCTGGGTTTTTCACCTTGCCGGAGAAGCCCATCAGCTTGGTGCCGTGGTCTTCGCTGCCTTCGCGGGCCAGCGACTTGTACCAGTCAACGCCATTGCCAACGATGGCCGGCACGTTGCACAGGGTTTCGACGTTGTTCACGCAGGTCGGCTTGCCCCACACGCCGACGGCGGCAGGGAAGGGCGGCTTGGAGCGCGGGTTGGCGCGGCGGCCTTCGAGCGAGTTGATCAGCGCGGTTTCTTCACCGCAGATGTAACGCCCGGCGCCGGTGTGCACGAACAGCTCGAAGTCAAAACCGCTGCCGAGGATGTTCTTGCCCAGCAGGCCAGCGGCCTTGGCTTCGTCGATCGCGCGGTTGAGGTTCTTGGCTGCGGTGGTGTACTCGCCACGCAGGAAGATATAACCGCGGTAGGCCTTGAGGGCGCGGGCGCTGATCAGCATGCCCTCTACCAGCAGATGGGGCTGTTGCTCCATCAGCATGCGGTCTTTCCAGGTGTTGGGCTCCATTTCATCCGCGTTGCACAGCAGGTAGCGGATGTTCATGGATTCGTCTTTGGGCATCAGGCCCCACTTCACCCCGGTGGGGAAGCCGGCGCCACCACGGCCCTTGAGGCCGGCGTCCTTGACGGTCTGGACGATATCGTCCTGGGACATCTGCGCCAATGCCTTGCGGGCAGCGGCGTAGCCGTCCTTGGCCTGGTACTCGTCGAGCCAGATCGGCTCGCCGTCGTCACGCAGGCGCCAGGTCAGCGGGTGAGTCTCGGCGGCGCGCGCGATGCGGTTGGCCGGGCCGAAGGAAGTGATGGTCATACGTAACCCTCCAGCAGTTTGGTCACGCCAGCAGGCTGCACGTCGCCAAAGGTGTCATCGTCGATCATCAACGCCGGGGCCTTGTCGCAGTTGCCCAGGCAGCACACCGGCAGCAGGGTGAAACGCCCGTCTGCAGTGGTCTGGCCGAGGCCGATGCCCAGCTCGCTCTGGATCTGGCTGACCACCGACTCGTGGCCGCCGATGTAGCAGACCATGCTGTCGCAGACACGGATGATGTGCCGGCCGACCGGCTGACGGAAGATCTGGCTGTAGAAGGTGGCCACACCTTCGACGTCGCTGGCAGGGATGCCGAGCAGCTCGCCAATCGCGTAGATGGCGCCGTCCGGGACCCAGCCGCGTTGCTTCTGGACAATCTTCAGGGCTTCGATGGACGCCGCACGCGGGTCCTCGTAGTGGTGCTTTTCGTGCTCGATGGCCGAGCGCTCGGTTTCGCTCAGGGCGAAACGGTCGGTTTGGATAAGCGTGTTATTCATGCTTAGCGGTCCACGTCAGCCATAACGAAGTCGATACTGCCCAGGTACGCGATCATGTCCGCGACCATGCTGCCTTTGATCACCGAAGGGATCTGCTGCAGGTGCGGGTAGCTCGGCGTACGAATCCGGGTGCGATAGCTCATGGTGCCGCCGTCGCTCGTCAGGTAGTAACTGTTGATGCCCTTGGTCGCTTCGATCATCTGGAACGACTCGTTGGCCGGCATGACCGGGCCCCACGAGACTTGCAGGAAGTGCGTGATCAAGGTCTCGATGTGCTGCAGGGTGCGCTCTTTCGGTGGCGGCGTGGTCAGCGGGTGGTCCGCCTTGTACGGGCCTTCCGGCATGTTGCGCATGCACTGGTCGATGATGCGGATACTCTGGCGCATCTCTTCGACGCGGACCATGCAGCGGTCGTAGGCATCGCCGTTGTTGGCCAGCGGTACTTCGAACTCGAAGTTCTCGTAGCCGGAGTACGGCCGCGCTTTACGCAGGTCGAAGTCCAGACCGGTGGAACGCAGGCCAGCACCGGTGACGCCCCATTCCAGGGCCTCTTTGGTGTTGTAGGCGGCAACGCCGATGGTCCGGCCCTTGAGGATGCTGTTCTGCAGGGCAGCCTTGTTGTACTCGTCGAGGCGCTTGGGCAGCCAATCGACGAAGTCCTTGACCAGTTTCTCCCAGCCGCGTGGCAGGTCGTGGGCGACGCCACCGATGCGGTACCAGGCCGGGTGCAGGCGGAAACCGGTGATCGCTTCGATCACGGTATAGGCGCGCTGGCGGTCGGTAAAGGTGAAGAACACCGGGGTCATGGCGCCGACGTCCTGGATATAGGTACCCAGGAACAGCAGGTGGCTGGTGATGCGGAAGAACTCGGCGAGCATGATGCGGATCACGTCGACCTTCTGCGGCACCTGGATCCCCGCCAGCTTCTCGACCGCGAGCACGTACGGCAGGTTGTTCATCACGCCGCCGAGGTAGTCGATACGGTCGGTGTAGGGGATGAAGCTGTGCCAGGACTGACGCTCGGCCATCTTCTCGGCGCCACGGTGGTGGTAACCGATGTCTGGCACGCAATCGACGATCTCTTCACCGTCCAGCTGCATGACGATACGGAAGGCACCGTGCGCAGACGGGTGGTTGGGGCCCAGGTTGAGGAACATGTAGTCCTCGTTGGCGCCCTGACGCTTCATGCCCCAGGCTTCCGGGTTGAAACGCGCCGACTCTTCTTCAAGCTGCTGCTTGGCCAGGGTCAGGCTGAACGGATCGAATTCGGTGGCGCGCGCCGGGAAGTCCTTGCGCAGCGGGTGACCTTCCCAGGTCGGCGGCATCAGGATACGGGTCAGGTGCGGGTGGCCGGCAAAGTCGATGCCGAACATGTCCCAGACTTCACGCTCGTACCAGTTGGCGTTTGGCCAGATACCGGTCACCGAAGGCAGGTTGAGGTCGCCTTCGCTGAGCGAGACCTTGATCATCACGTCGCTGTTACGTTCTACCGAGAGCAGGTGGTAGAACACGCTGAAGTCAGCCGCCGGCAGGCCGCGGCGATGAGTGCGCAGACGCTCGTCGACACCGTGCAGGTCGAACAGCATGCTGTACGGCTTGGCCACGTTGCGCAGAAACGCCAGCACTTCCTTGAGTTGGGCGCGCTTGACCCACAGCACCGGCATGCCGGTACGGGTCTCTTGGGCGACGAAGGCGTCGGCGCCGAAGCGGTTGTTCAGTTCGACGACCACATCTTGGTCGTCAGCCTTGTAAGGCGGAATATAAATAGCGGTGTCCGCTGTCATGGTCTCGGTCGCTTTCGGTCAACGTAGAGAATGAAGCCAGGCCGCCGGCTCCAGAGGGAGCGGGCGGCAGGTCGCTGGATCAGACTTCGTCGGGGCTGCGCAGGTTGGTGACCTGGATACGCTGTTCACGACGCAGGTCTTTCTGGGCAGGCATCTCGGCACGGTAAATGCCTTGATCGCCTACTACCCAGGAGAGCGGACGTCGTTCTTGCCCGATCGATTCCTGCAGCAGCATCAAGCCTTGCAGGAACGCCTCGGGGCGTGGCGGGCAGCCGGGTACGTAGACATCCACGGGGAGGAACTTGTCGACCCCCTGAACGACCGAGTAGATGTCGTACATGCCACCGGAGTTGGCGCACGAACCCATGGAAATGACCCATTTCGGCTCGAGCATCTGCTCGTACAGGCGCTGAATGATCGGCGCCATCTTGATGAAGCAGGTACCGGCGATGACCATGAAGTCGGCTTGACGCGGCGATGCCCGGATGACTTCGGCGCCGAAGCGGGCGATGTCGTGGGGTGCCGTGAACGCCGTGGTCATTTCCACGTAGCAGCAGGACAGGCCGAAGTTATACGGCCACAGGGAGTTCTTGCGACCCCAGTTGACCGCACCACGCAGCACATCTTCGAGTTTCCCCATGTAGATGTTCTTGTGGACCTGGTCTTCGAGCAGTTGGTCGGTAACGGTTTCCCGCTCACCGACCGGATATTGCTCGTTGGGTGCATCCGGATCGATTCTGGTGAGATTGTATTGCATGCCAAAGCCTCATTGTTTCAGCTTCGCTTGCCGCTTGCGACGACCTTCGGGAGCCCAATCGAGGGCCCCGACGCGCCATAGGTAGACAAGACCTGCCAACAGAATTGCTATGAAAACGAGTGCTTCGACGAATCCGGTCCAGCCGCTTTCGCGGACGGACACAGACCATGCAAAGAGAAAGAGGGCTTCGATATCGAAGATCACGAAGAGCATCGCGACCAGATAGAATTTTGCCGACAGGCGCATGCGTGCGCCGCCGGTGGGCAGCATGCCGGATTCAAAGGGTTCGTTCTTGGCGCGGCCCCAGGCTTTGCTGCCGAGCAGGGCAGACAGGCCGAGCATGAAGGCGCACAGGCCGACGACACCCAGAAGGAAGATGGCAAAGCCCCAGTTGTGGGCGATGAGTCCTGCTGAATCCGACATGCTAGAAATCCTTATACAGAGACCCAGCTCTGCAGTCTGAAATAAGTAACGCGGCGACGCGGTGTCGCGGGTGCAGTGACCAAATGTCGCAGCTGAATCAATCGCGCTGATTTTATGGGTAAACCAAGAGCAAGTAAAATTTCTATGGCAAATTAATTCTTCGGTTTAACAACAAAAACCGATTGTAACTGGCTGAAAGCCTTGATTTTAGGGCATTGCGGCTGGTTTTGTTAATTATGTTTCTTGCGGCGTGTAACGGAATGCAAGTTGCGTAATGATAATTAATATCGTTTGGCCTGATGCGTTTCATTTTACTTGGTCTGAAGCTTGCAAAGTTGCTGCCGGCATTTTTTGATTGCAAATGCGAAGGGCTCTCGTTCTAGCAGCTTTTTGCCGGGATTACCCCGCTCTGGATCAATGGCTAGGTGATTGTTGGGGCGGTTTGTTCGCTTCTGGGAGCATAGACCTGATCCGAGCTTTTGCTTTTACAAAGCCCCGAAGCAGCACAGGTGCGGCCCCTTTTCGCCGCCCATAAAAAAGCCCAGGCTCCCTCACGGGACCCTGGGCCTGCTCATTCCATCAGCCAACCGCTAGATCAATGGAACTGCTCTTCCTCGGTCGAGCCGGTCAGTGCTGTCACCGACGAAGCGCCACCCTGAATCACGGTGGTCATGTCGTCGAAGTAGCCAGTGCCCACTTCCTGCTGGTGCGCAACGAAGGTGTAGCCCTTGCTGGCATCGGCGAATTCCTGCTCCTGCAGCTTCACGTAGGCGGTCATGTCGTTGCGGGCATAGTCATGCGCCAGGTTGAACATGCCGTGCCACATGTTGTGGATGCCGGCCAGGGTGATGAACTGATGCTTGTAACCCATCGCCGACAGCTCGCGCTGGAATTTGGCGATGGTCGCGTCGTCGAGGTTCTTCTTCCAGTTGAACGACGGCGAGCAGTTGTACGACAGCAGCTGGTCCGGGTACTCCTTCTTGATCGCCTCGGCAAAGCGGCGGGCTTCGTCCAGGTCCGGTTTGGCGGTTTCGCACCAGATCAGATCGGCATACGGGGCGTAGGCCAGGCCGCGCGAAATGGCCTGGTCGAGACCGGCGCGTACTTTATAGAAGCCTTCACGGGTGCGCTCGCCGAGCACGAACGGCTGGTCGTACGGGTCGCAATCGCTGGTCAGCAGGTCGGCAGCGTTGGCGTCGGTACGGGCCAGGATGATGGTCGGTACGCCAGCAACGTCAGCAGCCAGGCGCGCAGCTACCAGCTTCTGTACGGCTTCCTGGGTCGGTACCAGCACCTTGCCGCCCATGTGGCCGCATTTTTTCACCGAGGCCAGCTGGTCTTCGAAGTGCACGCCTGCGGCGCCGGCTTCGATCATGTTCTTCATCAGCTCGTAGGCGTTGAGCACGCCGCCGAAACCGGCTTCGGCGTCAGCCACGATCGGCGCGAAATAGTCGACGTAGCCTTCGTCGCCTGGGTTCTTGCCGGCTTTCCACTGGATCTGGTCAGCGCGGCGGAACGAGTTGTTGATGCGCTTGACCACGGTCGGCACCGAGTCAACCGGGTACAGCGACTGGTCGGGGTACATCGACTCGGCAGAGTTGTTGTCGGCGGCAACCTGCCAGCCTGACAGGTAAATAGCCTGGATGCCGGCCTTGACCTGTTGCACTGCCTGGCCACCGGTGAGGGCGCCCATGCAGTTGACGAAATCCTTGTCCGGACGGAACGACGGGTGAGCACCTTGGGTGACCAGCTTCCAGAGTTTCTCTGCGCCAACCTGGGCCAGGGTGTGCTCCGGTTGCAGCGAGCCACGCAGACGAACGACATCGGCGGCGGAGTAGGTACGGGTCACGCCTTTCCAGCGCGGGTTCTCGGCCCAGTCTTTCTCGAGGGCTGCAATTTGCTGTTCGCGTGTCAGTGCCATGTGATTAAACCTCGTCGCATCATTCTTGGGGTAGTTGTGGTGCTGATGCTCAAAAGTCGCGGATCAGGGGGCCTGACGGCTGTCCTGTTCGAAGGAGGTACGACGGCGAACGCCAAGGCTCGAAGGGGAAGGAGGGCGCAGCTCGGGCAAGGTGCGGCAACAGGTCGGCTCGTGGATGCCTTGCTGTGGCGCGACAGGATTTGCCTGATGACTGCGGTGATGCGCTTCCGTCCCTCGGGACAACTTCTCGTTGCAGTCGCAATCCGGTCGAACCGCCTTGTGGGCCGTATAGACACGAGACGCCTCCAGGGGTAGCCGGAGCGCGCCTCGAAGACCCTTGCCAGGGCCTCTGATTAGCGGGAGCGAGGCCATCATGCCCTTGTCAAAAAGTGCCTGTCAAATGTTTTGTAGTGCTTTTTTAGGTCTACTACATCTTTGGTCTAATACGACTCCACAGTCAGTTTTAAGGCCTTTGGTCGAGGCCTCGAATTGCCTGGGTTCAGTCCACAAGGTCGACTCTGACACGCAAAGTCATGTTTTCCCCGCGTTGCGTGCTGTAACTGTGGCTTGACGCACTCCGTTCAGCATGGCTCTGCTGGTTGTATCCGGCCAATGTAATCCACTCGCCAAGCCTGCCGGTTACGGTTGTGTCGGTGCTCTGTACTTTCACTACATCAGGACGTTCGCTGCTCATTCGATCATTATTGCTGCTGATCGCCAGCCGCACCGTGTCGCCGCTGATGCTCGGTGTGACATAGAAACCCTGGGTCACATTGCGGTATTCGGTATTGCTCTGCACGCGGCCGTAGCCGTCGGTGCTGCTGCTGGTGATCGGCACGCTCTGGCCAACCTGGATCAACGCCGGCTGGCCGTCGCTGGCCTGAATTTGCTGCAGGCCGCCTTCCCGGTTGCTGGTGCCGTAGCGAATCACCCGAGCATTGCCACGGTTGTCCTGGAAGTTGCTGTCATTGTTGTCGACGCTGATCAGCAAGCGCTTGGGTTTGCTGTCGAGCTGCTGCAGCAGGGCGCGCAAGTCGCCAATGCGCTCGGGGCTGGCGTTGACGATCAGCTTGTTCTCAAAGGCGCTGACGCTGCCTTCCTTGCCAATAAAAGCCTGCGCGGTGGGCAGCAGCTCGGCACTGCTGCGGTGCTGCAAGGGCAGGACTTCGGTGGCGGCCTGGGCGCCAAGGCTGGTAGCCAGCAGCAGTGAAGCGAGCAGGGGGCGTAGCAGCATGTTGAAGTTCTCCGCTGGTTGAACAGACATGATGGCAAATTTGTCACGGTTATGCCGGATGAGGATCACAACCTGAGGCAAATGCGCTCAGCCGCCACGCGCAGGTGGTTGCTCCCGGACAAATTCCGTAACATCGCGCCCCCGCTCGCTGCACGTTCAGATGCCAGCGCTTGCACAGATTGACTGATCTCAGGAAGCCCATGAAACCTGCCCGACTACGCGCCGATGTTCTCGCCGGCCTGACTACTTCCTTCGCCCTGGTGCCCGAGTGCATCGCTTTTGCTCTGGTCGCCCATCTCAACCCGCTGATGGGTTTGTACGGCGCATTCATCATCTGCACGCTGACTGCCTTGTTCGGCGGGCGACCGGGGATGATCTCCGGCGCGGCCGGTTCGATGGCAGTGGTAATCGTCGCGCTGGTGGTGCAGCACGGCGCGCAATACCTGCTGGCAACGGTGCTGCTGGGCGGGTTGCTGATGATCCTGTTTGGCGTGCTGCGCCTGGGCAAGCTGGTGCGGCTGGTGCCGCACCCGGTGATGCTTGGCTTCGTCAATGGCCTGGCCATCGTCATCGCCATGGCCCAGCTCGAGCATTTCAAAAGTGGCGAGCAGTGGCTCAGTGGCGCCCCGCTGTACCTGATGATTGGCCTGGTAGCGTTGACCATGCTGGTGGTCTATGTGCTGCCGCGTCTGACCCGCAGCGTGCCGCCGGCGCTGGTGGCCATTGTTGGCGTCGGCCTGCTGGTGTACCTGCTTGATCTGCCGACAAGGACCCTGGGTGATATGGCGCATATCGCCGGCGGCCTGCCGCAGTTGGCCTGGCCGCAGGTGCCATGGACCCTGGACACGCTGAAAATCATTGCCCCCTATGCACTGCTGATGGCCATGGTCGGCCTGCTGGAAACCCTGCTGACCCTCAACCTCACCGACGAAATCACCGAGAGCCGCGGTTTCCCCGACCGCGAGTGCGTGGCCCTGGGCGCCGCCAACATGGTCTCGGGCATGTGCGGCGGGATGGGCGGCTGCGCGATGATCGGCCAGACCATGATCAACCTCAGCTCCAACGGCCGTGGGCGGCTGTCGGGGGTAGTGGCCGGGGGCATGATCCTGCTGTTCGTGTTGTTCCTGTCGCCGCTGATCGAGCGAATTCCGCTGGCGGCGCTGGTCGGGGTGATGTTCGTGGTGGCCCAGCAGACCTTCGCCTGGGCGTCATTGCGCGTGCTGCACAAGGTGCCGGTCAGCGATGTGCTGGCGATCATTGCCGTGACCGTGGTCACGGTGCTCACCGACCTGGCCATGGCCGTGCTGTTCGGGATCATTCTGGCGGCGATCAACTTCGCCTGGCAGCATGCCCGCGAGCTGTATGCCGACAGCCATGTCGACAGCGATGGGAACAAGCACTATCAGGTCCACGGCACGCTGTTTTTTGCGTCTACCGCGGCGTTTCTCAACCAGTTCGAGCCAGCGCAGGACCCTGATGGGGTGACGCTGGATTGCAAGCACCTGAGCTTTGTCGACTACTCGGCGGTAGCGGCGTTGCAAACCTTGCGCGAGCGCTACAGCAAGGCGGGCAAGCATCTACGCGTCGTGCACCTGTCCGAGCGCTGCAAAAAGCTGCTCAAGCGGGCAGGGGCCCAGCACTGATCGATCATGCCTGGGCCGGCGCGGATGCGCGGCTCAGGCATGACACCCAAGTGGCCTAGCTGCCGGTGTTCTTCTTGATGATCGCCTCGGCGATATTGGCCGGCGCCTCACCGTACTTGGTGAACTCCATGGTGTAACTGGCCCGGCCCTGGGTCATCGAGCGCATCTGCGTCGAGTAGCCAAACATCTCACCCAACGGCACCTCGGCGCGGATCACCTTGCCGGCCGGCGTCTCTTCCCCTTCCTGGATCATGCCGCGGCGCCTGCTCAGGTCGCCGATGATGTCGCCCTGATATTCATCGGGGGTGACCACTTCAACCTTCATCACTGGCTCCAGCAAGACTGCGCCGCCTTTCTGCGACAGCTGCTTGGTGGCCATTGAGGCCGCGATCTTGAAGGCCATCTCGTTGGAGTCGACGTCATGGTAGGAGCCGTCAAATACTGCCGCCTTGAGGCCGATCAGTGGATAGCCCGCCAGCACGCCGTTGTGCATCTGCTCTTCGATGCCCTTCTGGATGGCTGGGATGTATTCGCGGGGTATCACGCCGCCGACCACCTCGTTGATGAACTCCAGGCCCTCTTTACCTTCCTCGCCTGGGGCAAAGCGGATCCAGCAATGGCCGTACTGGCCGCGGCCCCCGGATTGACGGACGAACTTGCCTTCAATTTCGCAGGTGTTGCGGATCTTCTCGCGGTAGGCAACCTGGGGTTTGCCGATGTTGGCCTCGACGCCGAACTCGCGACGCATGCGGTCGACAATGATGTCCAGGTGCAGCTCGCCCATGCCGGAGATGATCGTCTGCGCAGTTTCTTCGTCGGTCTTGACCCGAAACGACGGGTCTTCCTGGGCCAGCTTGCTCAAGGCAATGCCCATTTTCTCCTGGTCGGCCTTGGTTTTTGGCTCGACCGCCACCGAAATCACAGGGTCAGGGAAGTCCATGCGTTCGAGAATGATCGGCTTGTTCAGGTCGCACAGGGTATCGCCGGTAGTGACGTCCTTCATGCCGATCAGCGCGGCGATGTCGCCGGCGCAGACGTTCTTGATCTCGGCACGCTGGTTGGCGTGCATCTGCACCATGCGTCCAACCCGTTCCTTTTTGCCTTTGACCGAGTTGAGCACCGCATCGCCTGAACTGAGGATGCCGGAGTAGACTCGAGCGAAGGTCAGCGTGCCCACGAACGGGTCGGTGGCGATCTTGAATGCCAGGGCCGAAAACGGCTCATTGTCGTCGGCGTGGCGCTCCAGTGGCCGGTCGTCGTGATCCGGGTCGGTGCCTTTGATGGCCGGTATTTCGCTGGGGGCAGGCAGGTAGTCGATGACCGCGTCGAGCATCAACGGCACGCCCTTGTTCTTGAACGACGAGCCGAGCACGGTCGGCACGATTTCATTGGCGATGGTGCGCTGGCGCAGGCCGGCCTTGATCTGCTCGTTGCTCAGTTCCTGGCCGTCCAGATACAGCTCCATGAACTGGTCGTTGGCTTCAGCAGCCGCCTCGACCAGATGCGCGCGCCACTCGTCGGCCAGCGCCTGCAGCTCGACGGGGATGTCCTCTTCGCGGTAGCTGGCGCCGTTGTCGGCATCGTTCCAGTAGATGGCCTTCATCTTCAGCAGGTCGATCTGGCCGATGAAGTTTTCTTCGCTGCCAATGGCCAGTTGGATCGGCACGGGGTGGTGGCCGAGGCGTTTGTCGATCTGCTGGACCACGCGCAGGAAGTCCGCACCCTGGCGGTCCATCTTGTTGATGTAGGCCAGGCGCGGCACATGGTACTTGTTGGCCTGGCGCCAGACCGTCTCAGACTGCGGCTCGACCCCGTCGGCCGCACTGAACACCACGACCGCACCATCGAGCACACGCAACGAGCGCTCGACTTCGATGGTGAAGTCAACGTGGCCGGGGGTGTCGATGATATTGAAGCGAAACTTGTCGGCGAACTGCTTGGTCGAGCCCTGCCAGAAGGCGGTGGTTGCGGCGGAAGTGATGGTGATACCGCGCTCTTGCTCTTGCGCCATCCAGTCCATGGTCGCCGCGCCGTCATGCACCTCGCCCATCTTGTGGTTGACGCCGGTGTAGAACAGGATGCGTTCGGTGGTGGTGGTCTTGCCGGCGTCGACGTGGGCGACGATGCCGATGTTGCGGTACAGCTCGATGGGGGTCGTGCGGGCCATGGTCAGTCACCTGAGGTGAATGCGCGGGGAGGGGTATTCCCACGGTAGCAGACGGCACGCCGCCTGCTAGCCCAATGGCCGGCTATGCGAGGAACGGTGTCAGTCGGCCTGGGCCTGCAACTGCCACTTGCCGTCGACTTCACGCGCCAGGCCGCTGGCCGGCAATAGAGCCAGCAGGCGCTGATGCAGGGCCGGGTCGGTAAAACCTTTGACCGTGTCCAGGTCGAGCTCGCCGAGCAATTGCATGTCGGTCTTGGTGTACGACAGCCAGGCCTTCTTCAGGTACTGCAGCACATCGCTGCCTGCCGTGTTGGCAAAGCGCCGGTTGAGCGTGCGGCCTTCCAGCTCGAAGGTGTGGCGGTGGCTGTAGGTGCTCTCGTCGCCTGCGCCTTCGACGCAGCGGTAGCAGCTGCAGGCGCCGTCGCCGAAGGCGTTGCGCAGGTAGCTGTTGAAGTCCACGACGGGCTTGAGGGAAAGGCGTTTGTCGACCTCGAACAGGTCGGCGGTCATCGGTTGTTCAGCGCTCACGCGGTGTCCTCGTGTGGTGTGGCCTGCATCGGCGGGCACCCTAACAGATCGGTGCTTTTTCGGCCATGCGCGCGGGCGCCCGCACACATCCGGTCGTCTGCCACTCGCGCGGCGCCGCGTGCTGCCGTAACCTATGCGCCCCCGGTGCCCGCGCGCCGATCCCAACCCATGAGGCAAGTCGCTTGAACAAGTTTCCGTACATCGCCACCATCACCGTCAGCAGCGAAGACCGCGGGGGCGACACTGAAGCATCGGAGAACGTCAACATGCGGGTTGGCATCGAGGCTGTGACCGAGACTTTGAAGAAGGTACATTTCGTCGCTGCGCTGGCAGCGCCGGAAAAACCTGCCACGCACATTTGCGTGACTCTGGAGAACGGCCTCGTTTATTACGGCCCGATCGTCAACGGTCATGCCGAACTCGAAGGCGGCTGGATCGCCTTCGAGTCCGACATGCTCACCCCGCAAGAGCTCGGCCTGTAAGCCTCAGTCCAGCTCGGCAAGGCACTGCTCGAAGATATCCAGGCCTGCTTCGAGCACCTCTGCCTCGATGGTCAGCGGTGCCAGCAGACGAATGATATGCCGCGCTTTGCCGCTAGGCATCAGCAGCAAACCCTTGCTGCGCGCCGCTTGCAGCAGTTTGGCCAACTGCGCCGGGGCTGGCGTGCCGTCGGTATTGACCAGTTCGATGCCACGCATGGCGCCGACCCCGGTCAAGCGTCCCAGTGACGGGTACAGCCCTGATGCCTTCCAGCGATGATAGCGGCCGACGATAGCTTGCTCCTGGCGCTCACCCCAGGTCGCCAGATTGGCATCGGTCATCTGCGCCAGGCTGGCCAAGGCTGCCGCGCAGGCGATCGGGTTGCCTGAATAGGTGCCACCCAGGCCACCCTTGGGCAACGCTGCGAGCAACTCCCGGCGGCCGACTACCGCGCCCAGCGGCATACCGCCCGCCATGCTCTTTGCCAACAGCAGCAGGTCGGGTTCGATGCCCAGTCGCGGGAAGGCAAAGCGCTGCCCGGTGCGGCCGAAACCGGATTGAATCTCGTCGATGATCAACAGAATCCCGTGCTCATCGCAGAAGCGCCGCAGCGCTTGGGCGAACGTCGGATCAAGCGCCAGGAAGCCACCTTCGCCCTGCACCGGCTCGAGAATGAACGCAGCCACATCCTCCACTGCCAGTTCGACGCTGAACAGCCGATCCAGGGCCTTGAGCGCCTGTTCGCAGGTGACCTCGGTGTCGTTACTGGGGTAGGGCAGGTGATAGACCGGGCCAGGCAAATCGCCGACCCGCTGTTTGTACGGTGCGACCTTGCCATTGAGATTGAGGGTGGCCAGGGTGCGGCCATGGAAGGCGCCATCGAAGGCGATGATCGCGCGCTTGCCGGTGGCACCGCGGGCGACCTTAAGGGCATTTTCGGCAGCCTCCGCGCCGCTGTTGGTAAGCATCCCGGCCATGGGGTAGCTGAGCGGCACAAAACTGCTCAGTTGTTCCATCAGTTGCAGGTACGGGCCATGGGCGGCAGCGTTGAACGCATAGTGGGTCAAACGACCGGCCTGCTGTTGGATCGCTGCAACTACTGCCGGGTTGCAGTGGCCCAGGTTGAGTACGCCGATGCCGCCGACGAAGTCGATATAGCCGTTGCCGTCGGTATCCCAGACATGTGCATTGAGGCCATGGGAAAGTGTGATGGGGTGAACGATGGAAATGGACTGGCTGATACTTTCCTGATTCATGGGCACACGCACCTTGTTCGATTTTGCGGACTATCCAAACGCTTTGATGGCCCACGCGCAAACGAATAATTCGATTGCGGTCATTCCCTTGATTCCTGAATCTCAAGCGCTGGCGTGCATGGCGGCGTAAACCGCTGGCTCAAGGTGGTGGGTGTTTTTTTGTTTTTTGGCCGATTGGTCAGGTCGTCTCGGCATGAGTTCATTCCCTTGCGGAATCATGTGCTGCAAAAAGGTCGTTTGTTGGTACTCCCCCCGAAGATCAATACTGACGTGGATCAATGATCGCGGCTGGGTAGGCCTGAATAACGAAAAGGCTTGCGTCGGTACTTACAGAACAACAACTAGATGCACGTTTGCATTGTACGAATTCTGCTCCAAGTTCAGCCGCCCGAGCGGCGGCCGACCCACTCGAGGGTTTTCCATGGCTTCGCTAAAAAACAAGAAACAGCGGTCCTTGCAACATGGTCTGACCTCGCGTCAGGTGTCGATGATTTCGATTGCCGGGATTATCGGCGCGGGGTTGTTCATCGGCTCTTCCAATGCCATCGCCACGGCTGGGCCGGCGATTCTGATCTCCTACGCCATGACCGGCTTGCTGGTGCTGCTGGTGATGCGCATGCTCGGTGAGATGGCCATCGCCAACCCCAACAGCGGCTCGTTCTCGACTTATGCCAGTGAAGCGATTGGGCCTTGGGCTGGTTTTACCATCGGCTGGCTGTACTGGTGGTTCTGGGTATTGATCATTCCGGTCGAGGCGATTGCCGGGGCGGATATCCTGCATGCGTATTTCCCTGATGTGCCGTCATGGTTGTTCGCGTTTCTGATCATGGTGGTGTTGTCGTGCACCAACCTGATCAGCGTGAAAAACTTCGGTGAATTCGAGTATTGGTTTGCCTTGATCAAGGTGATTGCCATCGTCGCGTTCATCATCGTTTGCACAATGGCGGTGCTGGGTTTCTGGCCGTTGGCCGAGACGCGCGGTGTGAGCCAGCTGTGGGCCAATGGCGGGTTTATGCCGAACGGCTTTGGCACGGTGCTGGGCGGGGTGCTGATCACCATTTTCTCGTTCTTTGGTGCCGAGATCGTGACCATTGCTGCCGATGAGACGGCCAATCCGAAAGACAAGATTCGCCGGGCGACCAACCTGGTTGTGTACCGCATCGGTATCTTCTATCTCGCGTCGATCTTCCTCGTGGTGTCGCTGGTGGCGTGGAACGATCCTGCACTGAAAGCGGTGGGGTCGTTCCAACGGGCGCTCGAGGTGCTGAATGTGCCGGGGGCGAAACTGCTGGTTGACCTGGTGGTGCTGGTGGCGGTGACCAGTTGCATGAACTCTGGCTTGTACACGGCTTCGCGGATGCTCTACTCGCTGGCTTCGCGGGGGGAGGCGCCGGTGATGGTGCGGCGTGTATCGGGGAATGGCGTGCCGACGGTGGCAGTGCTGTTGTCTACCTTGGCTGGGTTTGCCGGGTGTCTGGTCAACTATGTGTTCCCGGGGAAGGTGTTTGGCTTCCTGCTGTCCACTACGGGGGCGATTGCGTTGCTGGTGTACCTGGTGATTGCGGTTTCGCAGCTGCGCATGCGTGGGCGGGCGGATCGGCTGGGGACTGTGCTGGAGTTGAAGATGTGGTTGTTCCCTTGGCTGACCTGGTTGGTGATCGGGACGATTGTGATGGTGCTGGGGTATATGTTGCTCAGTGATGCTTATCGGTATGAGACGTTGATGACTGCTGGGGTTACGGCGTTTATCTTGCTGGTGGCGGTTACCCGGCGGCGTGGGGTGGGGCGGTCTTCGGTTTTGGTTTCTGGGGATTGATGGGGTTGGGGTGGGTGTTTTGGGCTGATGCCGATCTTGTGGGGTGCCGGTTTGGGGCCCCTTTGCCCTTCTTTACGGGGAGCTTATCCGTTTGATTTATATGAAGTTATGGCCCCTTTCGCCCTTACGGCGAGTCACTTTTTTGGCAAACGCCCCAAAAAAGTAACCAAAAAAATGCTTGGCTCCACATCCGGCCCCTTCGCTGCGCTGCGGGGTTCCCTCGCTCCGGTCTTGCTCCCGGGAGGACCGCGCTGTACGGCCCATCCTGGGCCGCAGCGCTTGACGGGCATCCATGCCCGTCACCTCCCTTCGCAAGACCTGCGCTCGGCCTCCTGAGTCGCCGGTAGATCAAGATCAAGATCAAAGGCACGCCTCGCTGCGCTGGCGCAGGGCAAGATCAAGATCAAGATCAAAGGCACGCCTCGCTGCGCTGGCGTAGGGCAAGATCAAGATCAAAGGCACGCCTTGCTGCGCTGGCGCAGAGGGAGATCTCTCGCAGCAGGAGATAGTCAGCGAACGCTTCTGTGGCCTACAGTGTCATTCTTCCGCACACAGGCTAGCGACCATGACCGATCTGAGCGCATTCCCTATCACCCACAAATGGCCTGCCGCGCATCCCGAGCGCTTGCAGCTGTATTCGCTGCCAACACCCAACGGGGTCAAGGTGTCGATCATGCTCGAAGAGATCGGCTTGGCCTATGAGGCGCACAAGGTCAGTTTTGAAAATGAAGAGCAGCTGAGCCCCGAATTCATTTCGCTGAGTGCCAACAACAAGATCCCGGCCATCCTCGACCCCAACGGGCCGGACGGCCAGCCGCTGGCGCTGTTCGAGTCAGGCGCGATTCTGCAGTACCTGGCCGAGAAGAGCGGGCAATTGCTCAGCGTCAGCCCGGCCCAGCGCTATCAGACACTGCAGTGGCTGATGTTCCAGATGGGCGGCATCGGGCCGATGTTTGGCCAGGTTGGCTTCTTCCATTTCTTCGCCGGCAAGGACTTCGAAGACAAACGTCCGCGTGATCGCTACGTCAATGAATCGCGGCGCTTGCTGGGGGTGCTGGATCGGCATCTGCAGGACCGGGAATGGATGGTCGACGACTACAGCATCGCCGACATCGCCATCTTCCCCTGGGTGCGTAATCTGGTCGACCGCTATAACGCACGCGAGCTGGTGCAGTTCGAGCAGTTCAAGGAGGTGCAGCGGGTGTTGACCAACTTCCTCGCGCGGCCAGCGGTACAGCGCGGTTTGACGATCCCGAGCTGAGTGGTACTGGGTGCTCTGGAGTGAGCGATGAAGATCCTGCAACAGCCTTCAGACGATGCACAGGCCAGCACCGCGGTGGTAGGCAATGGGCTTTGAATTGATCCGCGCCAACGACAGCCACCGCAGCTTCGCACGGGGTCTCACCCGCCAGGCCATGTTGCCGTACTACCAGGCCTTTGGCCTGCGCTGGATCGAAGAAGCCTTCGATCAGGCCTGGAGCTGGCGCGAACAGTGGCTGCTGATGGAAGGTGAGACGGTGCTGGGTTTTTGCAGCTTGAGCCAGGATCGCCAGGCGCTGTTCATTCGCGAACTGCACCTGCTGCCCGAGCAGCGCAACCGCGGCGTCGGCAGCTGGGCCCTGCAAACCCTGGCCGCGATGGCCGCGCGGCGCAAGCTGGGCTTGCTGCGGCTGATGGTGTTCAAGATCAACCCGGCGCGGCAGTTGTACCTGCGCCAGGGTTTCGTCGAAATGGGCGAAGACGACTGCTTCGTGCGCATGCAGCGCGCAGTCGCCTGAGCCTCAACGCTGGCTGACGCGCACGGTATTGCCCTGGCGCACGGTCGACTCGAGCAGGGTGCCCTGCAGCGGCAACAGGTCGCCGATCAACAGGTTCTGCAGCAGTGGCTTGCCATCGAAGCTGTTGCCACCCAACTCGACCTGACGCATGCCTTCTACCCGCAGGATGGCCTTGCCGACCTGGCCCAGACGGTTGCCGCTGAGCAGCAGCGGCCCGGCCAAGGGCGTGGCGTTGCGCAGGCTCACCGCGTACTCGGGGGTATTGGTGATGTAGTTGCCCAGCAGCGCCAGTGCGCCGACTTCGCTTGCGTCGATGGCGCTGCCGACACTGCTGCCGAGCAAGTTGTTGTCGATCACCAGTGGCGCTGCCGGGGTTGGCGCCAGGCTGCGCAGCTGGATGCCATTGCCACGGCTGTCGCCGATGCGGTTGCCGGCCAGCAACACTGCGCCCTGTTGCTCGCTGACTTCGATGGCAGCCTTGCCCGCGCCGAGGATCAGGTTGTTTTCCACCAGTGCCCGGGTTTGCCCACGCAGACGCACGCCGCTGTTGTTGTCGATGCCGCGCAGCTGGTTGTCATGCAGGCTGACCTGGCTGTCACGCACATCGATTGCATATTGCTGAGACTGCTCGAAGCGGCTGCCCTCGATGGTTGCCTGGCTGCGCTGCAGCTCGACCGCACTGGACATCTCACTGAACTGGCTGTCGCGGATCACCACCGTGGCCGGGCGGCTGCTGGCCGGCTGCTGGGTGCTGATCGCCGTGGTCAGGCCACGCGACAGGTTGGCGTTGTAGCCCAGGCGCTTCAAGGTAGAGCCAACCACCTGGGTGTGGCTGCCGGCCCAGGCGATCACGAAGGGGCGCCAGGCGCGGTCGGTATTGCCCGCCTTGTCACCGGCCATGCTTTCCAGGTTGGACTTGTTCAGCCCCAGCCAGCCCTGGTTGATCAGCGCGGTACCGGAGTAGCTCGACAGATACAGGCTGGTGCCCTCGAGGACCAGGCCGGCATCGGCGCCGATCATCAGCGGGTAGCTGAGCAGATAACCATCCTTGTAGCGCTTGAGGATGCGTGAGTCATTCAACGCATCGTGCAACTGGGCGAGGGTGATGCTGCCGCCGCGCAGGGTCACCACTTGCGGGTGATGCGCCTGATAGCCGGCAATGGCGCGGAACAAGCCATTGTTGACGAACGGCTCGAACGGCCAGCTACCGGCCTGGGCCGAGAACATCGGTTGCAGGCTGACGCTGGCGCGGCCAGCTGGGCGTGCGCGTTCGGCCTGGGCAAAGGTCACTGCCTGGCGGACCTGCTGGCGCAGTTGCTGCAAGTGTTGCTGGTATTGCTCGGCAGGCAGCACGTCGACCGTCTGCTTGACGGGCAAGGTCTGCGTGCCGGCCTGGGCAGCACCGGCCAGCAGCAGGGCGGCGAGGCAGGTCAGGGAAAAACGGGCGAAGGGGGCCATGGGCACGTCCTTGTTCAACGCAAATGGGAATAAGCAGACTGGATCGGGCCGCCGAGCTGGCTGTAGTTGTCGACCTCACCGTCTTCGCTGTCATACAGCTTGCGCGCCAGGCTGTTGCCCGGGTTGCGTTGCAGATACGGGATCAGCCAGGCCAGCTTGTACGGCGCAACGTCCGCCTGCGACTTGCCTTTGAGTTCTGGCAGGGCGTCCGGGTCGAGCACGCTGCGGGCGGCGAAGTTGGCCAGCAGATCCAGCGTGTGCTGGTCTTCGGCCGTCCACGGCAGGCCGTTGGCGCGGGCCGATTCAGCCAGCAGCACCAGCGGCACCAGCGCGTACTGGCTGTAGCTGGCGGCCAGTTTCGCCCGTGCGACTTCCAGCGGCAGGTAGGCGTAGCTACCGTCGCTGTTGCGTACCGCCTGGGCCAGGCCACGGCGCAGATTGCCGTCGGCCCACTGGATGAAGTCGTCACGACCGACCAGCATGCCGGTGGCCGCCACTGCCCAGGCTGCCCAGTAGTCGTGGTTGTTGAAGTACACACCGCGGGCACTGCGGCGCGGGTCGTACTCAGCGATCACGCGCTCGCCCAGGCGAGTGAACCAGTCTTTCTGCACCGGGGTCAGTTGCAACTTGCCATCGCTGGCCGACTGGGTTAGCAAGACTGCACCGGCCATCGATGCCAGCGCCCACTTGCGTGCAGCCATGCCGGTGCTGCTGGCGTCCTCGGTGAGCAGTGCGCCGGCGCTGGCCCACTGTTCCAGCCACTGGTCCTGGCAGGCCAGGGCCATGTTGGCCTCCTGCGGCTTTTTCGCCCGCTGGAAGCGCTTGCTGGCATAGATCAGGCCGCCGATGAACTCCTTGACCTGTTTGCCGATCCGTTCGCTGTCGGCATCCGGACTGCTGCGCAAGGTCGACTTGCTCGCGTCGCTCTGGTCGTACTTGCTTTGCAGGCGCAGGCTGCCGGTGTACGGCGGCGGCGGCGCCTTGCTGCACTCAAGGGTACGGTAGTCGGCGATCATCGCTGCCTGCGGGGTATTGCGCGCAGGCCAGATCGACTGGGCTGCCTGCACCTGAGGCGCGAGCAGGGCCAGGGCCAGAGCCAGCAGGCTCAGTTGACGCGCGGGCGCGCGGCCAGTGCTGACCGTCGCGCGTTGCAGGTTTACAGGCATAGACGGGTTTCCACATCGGTAGGCGCAGCGCTGGCCTTGGTCGGCTCAAGGAACACCGACAGCAGGTTGGCGCCGGCGTAGGCCGGATCTTTGCTCAGTTCAAGGTAGTACTGGCCACCCGTGACCGCAGCTTCACGGCGGAACCAGACCTTGTCGCGAGCACCGTTGTCGTAGTAGACGATGACGTAGAAGTCCTTGACGTTCTTGTCGCTCAGGCGGATATCCAGAAAGCCGTTCGACCCGCTCAGCGCCTGGCGACCGCTGCCGGCGTTGGACAAAAGCTCGATCCGTTCGCCGACCTTCAGCGGCGAACGCTGCAGCTTGTTGCCAAGCACTTCGCGCGACGCTTCGCAGCCGCCTTTGACCGCCGGGATCAGTTGGCGATACATCAATGGCGAGTCAAGCCGGTAGTTGGCTGGCAGTTCCCAGACGATCAGCTTCGGCGGCGCGTCTGCCTTGTAGTCATCCGAGAGCAGGTATTCCAGCAGCGAGCCGTCCTCGCCAACGCCGGGCAGGGCGTAGTTGAGCACGTCGACGCTGAGGTACTGCTTGAGGTAGCCGTCGAAGTTGAACTGCTTGCTCTCGTCTTCCCGCGCTGCCGCGTTACTGTCACCGACCAGAATCACTTCCGGGTCCGGCGCCTCGTCGAACAGCGCTTCGGCGCTGGCTTCGACCGGGATGGTCTGGTAGCCGCGCACGTACTGGAAACCGTAGTTGTTGCCGCAGATCGCGCTCATGGCCAGATTCAGGGTGCCGTCTTTGGGCACCATCACGCCAGGCTCGGTGCGGTACTGCTTCTTGGTGAGGCCAGCATAGAACGGCTGACGGCGGATCTCGTCTGCCATCAGGCGCGCGGTCGCCTCGGCGCCCACCGGTGTCCAGTGGTGGTCGCGGCGGAAGAAGTACTCGCCTTTGGGCGGCTGCTGGACCAGTTGCATCATCGGCGCGACCACCGCGCCACCTTGCTTGAGCTGGCCAAGGTAAGCCGCCAGGTTGGCGCTGGCGCGGGCGTAGTCAAAGCCGTAAGGATGCTCGCCAATCAACCGGTCACGGTGCATCAGGCCACGGGTCGGCTGGATCGCCATGGCGACCTGAATGCCCTGCTGGTTGAAGGTTTTCATCAGGCGGGCAAACTCCGGGCGCATCGGCGCCGGAATGCCGAACTCATTGGTCAGGTCGACCGCCGAACGGAACAGCCAGCGCTCCTGACCAGGGACGATCTCGCGCATCAGTTTCATGCGCCCCTCGGCATACTGCTGAGGATCGCTCAAGGCCGGGCAGACCATGCACTGCAGGTTTTCGCAGCCGGGCTTGGCGCCTTGCGCAGGCGTGGCGGCGTGGCCGGTCTGGCTGAGCAGGGCGAGGGCGGCGCCGAGGCCCAGGGGTTTGAGGATCTTCATTGCCATTTCATCCTTGCAGCGAAATTACTCGGTCGGGTCGATGCTGTTGGCCATGCTCATGCTGCGATCGTCAGGCAGCAGCACGTAGCTGTAAGAGCGGCCTTTTTTAAGGAACAGCTCATCGAAGCTGGCCACCTTCTTCTCAGCCTCGTAGGCGGCGAAACCAATCTTGATCTCGTTGACCATGCGGCTGCCGGTCTGGCCGTTGCTCAGCGGGTCGACGATTACGTGCTTGCCGTCGACGGTCTTCAGCGCAGCTTGCTTGTCGCTGAGGTTGTAGAAGGCGATTTGGGCTTTTTTCGGCTCGTTGACGTACTTGTCGGCGATCAACTTGAGCTGCTTGCCGTCGTAGACCACGGTGCTGGCGGCGTTGGCCTTGAGCTGCGGTTCGATGGCCTTGCCGCCGACGGCGATCTTGTGCGTGCCGGCGGGGATGAAGCGGTAACCGCTGAGCTGGCCGGCGGCGACTTTCTGTGGGTTGACCTTGCCGCTGAGGCTGACGTCGATATTGCTCTCTGACAGGTTGAGCACGCGGACAAACGCCGAGTCGGCCGGGGCGACGGCATCGTACAGGTCGGCGTTGCCTTCGGCGGCGACCGCCAGGTGGCTGCCGAAGGCGAGGGCGATTGCAGTAAACAGGTGGGTGAGTTTCATCGGTTACTCCTTTGATTCTTCAAAAATGTTGCGGCTGGGCGCTACGGCTGAGCGAGCCCGGGCGATGGGCCAGCAATGTGCGCAGGGGGAACTCCCAGACCACGGTGTCGATCTGTGGGTTGCTCAACTGATCGCCGGCGAGAAACTGGCTCATCGACTCGAACGGGCCACGGGCCTCGACGGCAATCGAGATCAGGTCACGGTTGAGCGCTTCCTTGAGGAAGCCGACAAAGTTCCAGTCATCGATCTTGCTGTAGCTGGTGCCAACCAGCAGCAGGCTTTGCTCCTGCTCGGCGAACAAATCGTCGCTGCTCTGCTCGGCCTTGAGCGTCTCGTACAGGTCGATCTGGTTCGGGCCGAACTGCGGCGCGAGGCGGTTGTGGTCGAACTGGATGTAGTTCATCAGGTCGCCCTTGACGCTTTTCTCGCCGGCCTTGTGCGACACGTAAGCCTGATCGCCGACCAGTTGTGGGCGTTGCCGGGCCAGCTCGAAGGCGGCCAGGCGGGCACCGTCCGGGCTCCAGTGGGTGTCAGACTTGAGGAACAACTCCGGGCCGTTGAGCTTGCTGAGGAACGCCCCGCGCAGCGGCACCACGTCGAGCTGACGCGCTTGCAGTTCGCCGACAAAATCGTCGTACAGGCTGACCACGCGTGGATCGAAGCGGTGCTGGGCATGCTCGGCATACACATCCAGCTTCATTGGCAGCGGCAGGATCACCAACTGCTTGCCGTGCTCGGCCAGCTGCGCCTTGATCTTGGCGATCTGCTCCAGCTGGGTGTTGAGGTTGGCTTGCAGGTCGTTCGGCACGCGGTATTCCTGGTTGGTGTAGAGCCAGCCCTGCTTGCCCAGCACCACACCCTTGGTGCCTTCGCCAAACAGCTTGAACTGGGCATCGGCCCACAGCTCCACCGAAGGCTCACGCAGGAAGAAGCGTTTGTCGTAGACCTGCTCGAACTTGCGCAGCAGCTTGCCATCGACAAACAGGTTCCAGGTGTCGGTCTGGGTGCGGGCAAAGCTGAACACCGGCGGCAGCGAATAGACGAACATCGCCGCCAGCACCAACACGAAGAGAATGCCATTGGCCTTGCTGGCCGAATTCATCACGGGGTACATGGCAGTCTCCTAGAACTGGAAATACAGGAAGGGCGAGAACGAATTCGCCGCCAGGCTGCTCAGTGCCAGCACGAAGCCGCCCCACAGCAGCACGCTGTGCAGCGCACCGACGTGGCGCATGAAGTAGCCGTCCTTGTTGCCGGCGTAGAAACGCACGTTGTTGATCCCGGCCAGCAGCAGCCACACCACCGCCACCAGGACAAACGCCATGGCCATCTTCGAGGCGCCCAACACGTACAGCTCCAGCGAGCCGAAGCCGTTGAAACCGAACAGCGCCTTGTAGATGTCCAGGCTGTGGCGCAGGTCCATGGTGAAGAACAGCGGCATGCTCAGCACGATCAGCAGCGCGGTGCGCAAATTACGGCCGAGCTTGTACGGCGTGTTGATCTTGGTCGCCAGGTGGAACTTGCGTTCGATGACCATGGCGAAGCCGAAGAACAGTCCCCAGAAGATGAAGGCGAAGCTCGCGCCGTGCCACAGCCCCGACAGCAGCATGGTCCAGACCAGCGCGGGCAGGGCGCCGGTGACGCGTTTGCGCACCAGCGGCATGTACACGTAGTCGCGCAAAAAATGCGCCAGGGTCATGTGCCAGCGCGCCCAGAACTCGGTCACGCTCTGCGCCACATACGGCTGGTTGAAGTTTTCCGGGAAGCGGAAGCCCATCATCAACGCCAGGCCCAGTGCCATGTGGCTGTAACCGGCGAAGTCGAAGTACAGCTGCAGGGTCGACACCACCAGACCAAACCAGGCATCGCTGAACTGCAGCGTGCCTTCACCAACGAAGAGCATGTTGATCGGCGCCAGGCGGTCGGCAATCAACACCTTCATGATGAAGCCGAGCATGAACCGGCACACGCCGAGCGAGAACAGCTCCCAAGAGTGGGTACGTTCGCGCAGCTGCGGCGCCAGTTGGCTGTACCGCAAAATCGGACCGGCCACCAGGTGCGGGAACAGCGCAACAAAGGCGGCGAAGTCGATGAAGCGGTTGGTTGGCGTGGCGTCCTTGCGGTAGATGTCGACGATGTAGCTCAGCGCGTGGAACACGTAGAACGAGATGCCCAGTGGCAGGAAGATGTTCTCCAGCGTCCAGGTGTTGATACCCAGTGGCGCCAGCAGCACCGCCAGCACTTCGGCGCCGAAGTTGGCGTACTTGAAGTAGCCCAGGGTCGACAGGTTGCCGATCACGCCGATCCACAGCAGGCGCAGCGCCCAGCGTTTGTCGCCGGCGTCGAGGCGATCCTTGATGCGCAGGCCGAACCAGTAGTTCCAGTAGGTGATCGCGACGAACAGCAGCAGGAAGTCCGGCCGCCACCAGGCATAGAAGATGTAGCTGGCGGCAACGATCACGGTCGAGCGCCACTGCGGCCTGGCCAGGAAGTACACGGCCAGGAACAGCGGCAGATACAGGAACAGGAACACGTTGGAGGCGAAGATCATGGCAAGGTCCGTCCTTAGTAGCTGACAACTACGCCGAGGCTCAGCTGATAGTCATCGCCGGTCTCCAGCGCACTACCGGCATTGAGGTAGCTGGCGCTGACCAGGGCGTTGATATCGAGGTGCTTGCCATCGAGGGCGACCGGGAACATCTTCCAGTAGTAGTTGATGTCGAGCATTTGCCCGACGTTACGACCACTGCCCTGGGTGCCCTGAGTGATCTCGCGGTTACGCTGCGCACGCTGGTCACCGTTCATGCGGATCGGCAAGGTGCCATCGGCATCCCGCAGGTTCAGCTGAGTGACCCGCATATCGAGGGCGGTGCGCGGCGTCGGCCGGGTTTCCAGAGCGATGCCGTAGTAGCTCAGGTTGCGCAGGTCGAGGGCGACGAACGAGCTGGTCAGGCGGGTGCTGTAGGAGCCGGTGCGGGTGATCCGATCCGATTGAATCGCGTTCAGGCGGAAACCGTCGTTTTCATCGCTCGGTTTGTCGGTCAGACCGCCGCGCAGTGCTACCCGCGGCGTCCACGGCATGTCGTCGAAGCGCTTGCCGACTTCACCCAGCGCGGCCCAGCCTTTGCTGGTGTTGCCGGTGCTGGTGACGCCGTTGCCGTCGGTGTTGTCCATCTTGCCGTTGAGCGCGGCGAGTTCCAGATGGTAGTCGCTGACCAGTGGCGAGGGCAGGTTGTCGCCATTGAAGAACAGGCCGTAGCGCACGCCGGTAAAGTCGTAGCGGTCGTCTGCGTCATGCCCGCTGTGGTCGTTTTCGTACATCAGGCGCACGCCGGCGCGGTTGTTCTGGGTCCAGCGGTAGGCGTACTCGCTCATCACATAGGTGGTGCGCGATTCGCTGTCAGGCAGCGAGTTGACGTCGGTGTTGTAGTTGTGGAACTTCTGCCCGACCGCGACGAAGGCGTCGGAGAAGGTGTCTTTGTAGTTGAAGCGCAGCGACTCGAGGCTGTCGTCCCACCAGATGCCGTAGGTGTCAAAGAACCGCTGGCGACCAAACGATGCCGAAAAACGCGGATCATCACCGATCAAGTTACGTTTGACGTACAGCTCGCGCATCTCGGCGTACCAGCCTTCGGGCTGTTCGCGGGCGTTGGTGGTAGTGCCTTCGTTGGTCAGGTTGCTCGACTGGCTGGAGTCATAGTTCAACCACAGGCGGCCATAGACCATCCATTTGGCCCAGCGCTTTTCCGGCGAGTACCAGGCGAACGACGGCTCGTAGCGCAGGCTGTAGAACATCTCGCGGTCGCTGCCGACCTGCGAGTCTTCCGGGCCGTAGCCGGTCTGTACGGTGAGCTTGTTGAAGAACTCGGAGGTGATCACCGGCTCGCTGCCATCAGCAGCGGCAACCCGCACGGGTTCGTTGCTGTCAGCCTCGGGGCCGGTGACTTCTTCAGCAGCGAACGCTGCCGACAATGGGGCCAGGGCAAGCAGGGCGCCGAACAGGGGGGAATGCGCTTTCACAGGGTGGCCTCCTTCAACAGGTCGTTGCGTGCGGCCAGGGCACGCTCGATATCATCCTTGGGCAGGGTTCTTTCCAGACGTCGGACCAGGCTGCGCGCACTGCGCTCGCCCATATCCAGGGCAATCCGCGCGTAGGTGTAGGCCTTGACCCGGTCATGGCACAGGGCACGGCCAAAGGTGTGCAGGCTGGCCATGCGGTACCAGGCAGCCGATGAACCCTTGTTGGCCTCGGCCTGGAACAGCGCCATGGCCTTTTCCTGATCGGGCTGATCAGCCACGCCCTTGCTGTAGTACTCGGCCAGCAACAGGCCGGCGCTTGGGTAACCGCTGGCGCGCAGCTCCTCGATCAGGGCCAGGGCCTTGTCCGGATCAAGCGTCAGCCAGTTATTGACCATGTAGAACGACGCCTGCAGGGCTTTGCCGCGGACCGGGTCGCGCTTTTGCACCAGATCGATCATCGCCTGGGTTTCATCGGCGTTGTGTTCGGTCGGGTTGGAGATCATGTAGTTGGCCTTGGACACCATCGCCGGCACAAAACCGCGCTCGACGGCGTCGTCGCGCCAGCGCTGAACTTGCGCGATCGATGCTGCCAGTGCCTCGGCCTGAACCTTGTCGCGGGCCAGTTGCTCTGGCGTTGGTGGCAGCTTGGCAGCAGCCGGGTTGGCTTCTTCGCGCTCGTAGCGGTCGGCGTCCTGCTCGGCACGTTGCACACTGGTGATGTTGTCCAGCAACGAGGCGATCGCGTGCACGACTTCTACCGGCAATTGGCTGCGCTGCGGCTCAAGCTCGGAGGCGAAGGCGCGGAAGGCCGGGTCTTGCTGCTCGCCGAGGAACGCGTAGTAGCGGTTGACCGCACGCACGTCGAAACGCGCAGCTTCGCGGTACCAGCGCTCGGCACCGGCGCGGTCGCCCTTGCGTTCGGCCAGCACGGCCTTGTACAGCTGCGGCCGGCAGTTGAGCAGGCACGACTGTTCGTACAGGCCGAGCAGCTCGGTGGCCTGCGGCACGTCGACCAGCTCCGGATAGACCAGAAACACCTCAAGCGTAGTGCTGGCGTTGCGCGGGTCGAGCCGGCTCGGGTAGCGCTCGAGCGCCTGCTTCATCCACGGCTGTTGGGCCTGGCGCAGGCTTGGCTGGCGCTCGATCAGGCGTGCCAGCGAAGCCAGCGCCGGGATCAACCCGCGGCCATCGGCAAAGGCCTGGTGATACAGCGCCACCGACTCTTGCGGTTTGCCATCCGGCCGCCCGGCCAGCACGTCGCCCAGCAGCAGGGCGCTGGCCAGGTCGCCGCGGCCGGCAAGCTCGCGCAGGTCGGCAGTGACGTCGGCGCTCGGGTCCTTGTACAAGGCGTAGCGGATCTGCTCCAGGCTCTGTCCAGCGCTGGCGGCGCTGGCACAGGCGAGGGCGATGCTGGCCAGCAGCAGGCGCGAAGGCGTCTTCAGGGTCATGACGTCAGCTCTCTCGATGAACTCAGTTCTGGCCGGTAAACGGCAGGCCCAGGAACAGGTCTACCGACACTGCTTTCTGGTAGGCCGTGGCCGGCAACGGGCTGTCTGGGGCAATGGTCAGGGACAGGTTGCGATTGACCTCGTCAACCCGTGCATCGACCACCTTGCCGCTGAAGTGTTCATCCAGGCCAAACACCTGCATGTCCACCGAGCGAATGCGGCTGACGTCGGCCAGCTTGTCGAACGGCACGTTGGCGCGCACGAACAGGCCCTGGTCTTTGGGCAACAGGTGCATCAGCGGTGCTTCTTTATAGCCATAGCCATCCAGTGGCTGGCTTGGGAAGTACACCTGGCAGTCGCACGGGCTGTTGATCACGGTCTCGATTGTGGCGCGGCCGAGCAGGGTTTGCAGGTCGCCTGGCGAGAGGTCGGCAACCGCCTTCATGTCAGCCGGGCTGGTGAAGCTGGTGGCCAACTGAGTCGAGATGCTGGCCAGTGGCTGACCCGCTTTGACTTCGGTGGTGCCGGCCGGCAGCAGGTACTTCACATAGCCGTTGTCGGGCATGCTGATGATCTGCGCATTGGTCGCAACCTGGGCCTGCAGGGCCGGGATGCGGAAGAACAGCATGTAACCCTTGTAGCCAACGAATGCCAAGGCAGCCAGGCCAGCAGCGCTGTACAGCAAGGTACCGGTCATGGCCTGGAGGCGGGCACCGGCAGAACGCGGCGAAGCGTACTTGTGCTTGCGTTCCTTGATGTAGTTTTCCCGCTGCATCACGTTGAACAGGCCATTGATGTCGGCGATTTCGCCGGACATGTAGGCGGTGATGATGTAGCGCAGAATGTCGCGCTTCTGCGCGTCGAGATCGACGAATTGCGCGCCGACTTCGTTGCCACGCTGGGAGACGATCTTGACCTTGCCATCGATCGACAGGTCGACCTGGTTCAGGCGCAGCTGGATCGACGCGTCATACAGCGCGCCGATGGTCAGCGGGCCTTCATGCAGCAGGCCGATACCGCCCAGCGAGATGTCCTGCAGGGTGGTTTCGATGACGGTCTGACCGCCGCTGGCAAGGCGCACGCGGGCGTTGATGCGGGTGCGTACGTACTGGCGCTCGTCAACCGCTTCATGAACGATGTTGGCCGATGTCTTGCCCGGGGCCGCGGGACTGTTGGTCATGCTCATGTGCAGGCGCCTTTCCTTTAACGTTGCGTGAGTTCAAGAAGTACGGTGATGACCCCGAAGAAGATGGCGATGGAGGAGAACAACATCGCCTTCGAGGACCAGCGGTTTAGCGAGGTGTCGAAATCGACACTGCCGGTAGCCAGGGTGGTTTTCTGCCGGGTCCAGCTTTGCTGGTCCATGTGGAACATCGCGTAGACCTTCATTACCGAGCCAACGATCTGGTTGTAATAAAGAACGAACGGATACATCGGGCTGACCGGGTGCTTGGCGAACACGAACAGCACGGTCACCAGGGTGCGCGAGATCAATACCCAGAACAGGTACACCAGCAGGTACTGGATGCCGAACACCAGGCCAGCTACCACCGAGGCGGTCAGGCCCATCAGGCAGGTCCACATCGACACTCGCTGGTCCCACAGCACGTACAGGGTGAACAACCCCAGACGCGCGCGGCCGAGCAGGGCGGTGGCGCGGAAGTTCTGCCGCAGCGAGTTGCCGTACCAGCGGAACATCAACTGCCGGGTGGCGATCCAGAAGCTGTCGCTGGGTGGGTGCTCGACGGTCAGGGTGTGGCTGTCGGGTACATAGAAGGTGTCCCAGCCCGCGCGCATCAGGCTCAGCCAGCTGGACTTGTCGTCGCCGGTCAGGAACTGGAAACGGCCCAGGCGCCAGTGCTGAAGAAAGTCCGCTTCAACATCGCGAATGAACTCCGGGTCGATCATCACGCTGGCGCGGAAGAACGACAGCCGCCCGGTCAGGGTCAGTACCCGGTGCGACAGGGCCATCGAGCACATGTTGATGTGCCGCTGGACAAAGCGCATCGAGTGCCACTGGCGCATCAGGCGGCTGCCCTCGACTTCGCAGAACTCGTTGGTGGTCAGGCCGCCGACATCGGGCAGCACGGCAAACATCTTCACCGCACGTTCGACACAGCCGGGCAGCATCATGGTGTCGCCATCGACCACACCGACCACGGCATCTTCCATCGGCATCTGCCGCGACAGTGCGCGGAAGGCGTGGGCCAGGCCATCACGTTTGCCGGTGCCGCGCGCGCGAACGATCACCAGCTTGATGTCGTCGCGGTCACGCACTTCATTGCGCATGATGTCCTTGATGAAATTCTCGTCGCCCTTTTCGACGATCGAAGCGATCACGGTGCACGGTACATTCAGCCGCTGAACTTCCTGAAACACCGACTGGTAGACCTTGAAAGTGGTCGAGGTCGGGATACGGAAGCTGGTCACCACCATGAACATGTGCGAAGGCAGCGCCGCATCACCCAGGCGCTCGACTTCGCGGCGCATGCGTGGGAACCGCCAATGCAGAAAATACATGCCGCGCAGGTAGTGGACGATGGCATTGCCATAGCGCCACATGCCGAGCGTGCCGATAACAAAGATGAACAGATGATGGCTCGGGTCCAGATAAGCCGGGGCGATCATCTCCGACGCCAGCGCGATCAGCCCGGCCAGGCACGCCCAGGCGCAGAAGCTGGCGGCCGCGCGCAGGTAACCTGGGGCCTCGAAAGGTCGCTGTTGCGTTCGTTCCATGTAGCGTGTGCTCCTGTCTGCGGCCGCACCCGCGGCGAACTGCCGGGGTGCGACCTGCATCGATTACCAGCAGATGCCTTGGCGTTGCTCGTCGCTGACGCGATCCATGAACCCGACCAGGTCGATGACCTGTTTGCCGTCGTTGTTCTGCAGGGCACTGGCAAAGCGCTCGTCGTTGTTGCCCAGGACGATCACATCGGCTTCGGCGATCACTTGCTCAAGGTCGTTCTGCAGCAACGAAGACACATGCGGGATGACCGACTCGATGTAGTCGCGGTTGGCACCGAACACCCGTGCGTACTCGACGTTGGCGTCGAAGATGCGCAGGTCGTAGCCCTTGCCGATCAATTTCTCGGCCAGGGTCACCAGCGGGCTTTCGCGCAGGTCATCGCTGCCGGCCTTGAACGCCAGGCCGAGCAGGGCGACTTTGCGTTTGCCGGTGCGCTCGACCATATCGAAGGCGATATCGACCTGATTGCGGTTGCTGGCCATCAGCGAGGCGAGCAGGGGGTGCTCGACATCCAGCTGGCCGGCGCGGTAGGTGAGGGCCCGCACGTCCTTGGGCAGGCACGAGCCACCGAAGGCAAAGCCTGGGCGCAGGTAATAGCGCGACAGGTTGAGCTTGTAGTCCTGGCAGACCACGTCCATCACTTCGCGGCCATCGACGCCGGAGGCTTTGGCGATGTTGCCGATTTCGTTGGCGAAGCTGACCTTGGTCGCGTGCCAGACGTTGCAGGTGTACTTGATCAGCTCGGCGACTTCCACCGACTTGCGGATCACCGGCGCATCCAGGCCTTGGTACAAGGAAGCCAGCAAGTCGCCCGACTGGGTGTCGAGCTCGCCGATTACGGTCATTGCCGGGAAATCGTAATCCTTGATTGCGGTGCTTTCACGCAGGAACTCAGGGTTGACGGCAACGCCGAAATCGGTGCCGGCCTTCTTGCCCGAGTACTGCTCAAGGATCGGAATGACCACATTCTTGACGGTGCCGGGCAGCACGGTGCTGCGCACCACGACCGTGTGGCGGCTTTGCTTGTCGCGCAGGACCGTACCGATTTCACGGCACACGGCTTCCATATAGACCAGGTCGAGGTCGCCGTTCTTCTTGCTCGGCGTACCGACGCACAGAAGCGACAGGTCGGTGGCGAGTACTGCGGCCTGGACGTCGGTAGTACCGCGCAGGCGGCCCTGATTGACGCCGTCCTGCAGCAGTTGCTCGAGGCCTGGTTCAACGATTGGCGACTTGCCCTGGTTGATCAGGTCGATTTTCGCCTGGGAGACGTCCACTCCCAACACATGATGACCGCGCGCCGACAAGCAGCCCGCGCAGACTGCGCCCACATAGCCAAGGCCAAAGATGCTGATGTTCATAGATCCCTCTCCCAGGACACGGCGAGGCCGGCCGAGATGCTCAGTTCAAGAAGTTTTCAATTAGGCAGACGCGCAGAAACAAGCCGCGAGGAAGTGGCAATACAGGCTGTTTTTTTTGGTCTTTTTTCATCCTAAAGGGGTTGCTGTTAGAACCGCAAGCGTTGTTCTTCGGCTTGATGAAAATACTTTAATCGTTGCCTGTTAAAGTTTAAAAACCCTTAAAAATCAATAATTTAAAGTTTGATGTAAGTTCGGCGTCAAAAATCCGATCCTGCTTGTTTGGCAACAAAATGGCGTCGGTAAACTGTCGTTTATGCTCGCCCCGCGATCTCTTTGCCCGCACCCCCTGACAGCCTTGCGTCGGGCGGCGGTGCTAGGCATAGTTGCCCCGGTGACACCTCGGGTGCTGGAAGCGCCCGATTGCCTCTTACTGCACAGGAAGCACACTCATGAAAGGAATCGGCACCAGGCTGCGCGAAGAGCGTGAACGTCTGGCTCTCACCCAACGCAGGTTTGGCGAGATCGGCGGCGTCGAACCCAACGCTCAGGGTAAGTACGAGAGTGGCGAGCGCACCCCGCGTGTCGACTACCTCGCTGCAGTCGCTGCTTGCGGCGTCGACGCTCGATACGTGCTCAGTGGCGTTCGCACGCCACCCCCCATCAGCAACCTCAATGAAGACGAGAACCGCCTGCTAGGTACGTTTCGCAGTTTGTCCGTCACTGATCAGGCCGCGCTGTGGTACCTCGCCGAGCGCTTGCTGGGTGAGGCCAGCTAAAGCCTGACCAGACAGTCAGATCAAATCGAGCAAAAGGCCTGGGTCTGTGATGCGTGGGGCTAGGTCGACCCTGTAATTTTTTGTTATGGTGGCGGGATCCAATCGCCCCACTGACGAGGTGTCTGCTTGATTAGGGTCCTAGTGGTCGATGATCACGATCTGGTGCGTACCGGCATCACCCGCATGCTTGCCGATATCGACGGCTTGCAGGTGGTGGGTGAGGCGGATTCCGGTGAAACAGCCCTCAAGCTGGCCCGCGAGCTGAAACCCGATGTTGTCCTCATGGACGTCAAGATGCCTGGCATCGGCGGTCTTGAGGCGACCCGCAAACTGCTGCGCAGCCATCCGGACACCAAAGTGGTGGCGGTCACCGTGTGTGAGGAGGATCCGTTCCCGACGCGCCTGCTGCAGGCAGGCGCCGCGGGTTATCTGACCAAGGGCGCCGCGCTCGATGAAATGGTCCAGGCCATTCGCCTGGCATTTGCCGGTCAGCGCTATATCAGCCCGCAGATCGCCCAGCAGTTGGCGCTGAAGTCGTTCCAGCCGCAGGGCTCGCCGTTTGACTCGCTGTCCGAGCGGGAAATCCAGATCGCCCTGATGATCGTCGGCTGCCAGAAAGTGCAGATCATCTCCGACAAGTTGTGTCTGTCGCCCAAGACCGTCAATACTTACCGCTATCGAATCTTCGAAAAACTTTCGGTCACCAGCGATGTCGAATTGACGTTACTGGCCGTACGCCACGGTATGGTCGACGCAAGCCTCTGAGTTTTCATGTCCCCAATTTTTGATGCCAGCGCATTCCTGGCGACCTGCAGTGGTCGGCCGGGTGTGTACCGTATGTTCGACGCCGAGGCGCGGCTGCTCTATGTGGGCAAGGCCAAGAACCTCAAGAAGCGTCTGGCCAGCTATTTCCGCAAGACAGGGCTGGCGCCCAAGACCGCAGCCCTGGTCGGCCGTATCGCCCAGGTCGAGACCACCATTACCGCCAACGAGACCGAGGCACTGCTGCTCGAGCAGAACCTGATCAAGGAATGGCGACCGCCGTACAACATCCTGTTGCGCGACGACAAGTCCTACCCGTATGTATTCCTGTCCGACGGGCAGTTCCCACGCCTGGGTATTCATCGCGGAGCGAAAAAGGCCAAAGGCCGTTATTTCGGCCCGTACCCGAGTGCGGGTGCCATCCGAGAAAGTTTGAGCCTGCTGCAGAAGGGTTTCATGGTCCGTCAGTGCGAGGACAGCTACTACGCCAACCGCACCCGGCCGTGCCTGCAATACCAGATCAAGCGTTGCAAAGGCCCCTGCGTGGACTTGGTCAGCCCAGAGGAATATGCCGAGGACGTGCGTCACTCGGTGATGTTCCTCGAGGGCCGCAGCCAGCAGTTGGGCAATGAGCTCAATGCCGAGATGGAACAGGCGGCGATGACCTTGAATTTCGAGAAGGCCGCCCAGCTGCGCGATCAGATCGCCTTGTTGCGCCGTGTGCAGGATCAGCAGTATATGGAAGGCGGCTCCGGCGAGGTCGACGTGGTGGCGGCCTTCATCAACCCGGGCGGCGCCTGTGTGCACCTGATCAGCGTGCGCGGCGGGCGGGTACTCGGCAGCAAGAACTTCTTCCCGCAGGTGGGTATCGAGGAGGACGTCAGCGAAGTCATGGCGGCTTTCCTCGCCCAGTATTACCTGGGCAATGCCGAGCGCGAGATGCCGGGCGAGTTGATCGTCAACGTCGTTCACGAAGACTTTGCCGCTATCAGCGAAGCGGTGCAGACCCTGCGCGGGCGTGAGCTGGCCATCACCCATCGGGTTCGCGGCACCCGCGCCCGTTGGCAACAACTGGCTGTCACCAACGCCGAGCAGGCATTGAACGCCAGGCTGGCCAACCGGCAACATATGGCCGCACGTTTCGAGGCCCTGGCCAGCGTGCTCGGCCTCGATGAAGTACCGCAGCGCCTTGAGTGCTATGACATCAGCCATTCCAGCGGCGAGGCCACGGTGGCCAGTTGCGTGGTGTTCGGCCCGGAAGGCCCGATCAAGTCCGACTATCGCCGCTTCAACATCGAAGGCATTACCGGCGGCGACGACTACGCCGCCATGCACCAGGCGCTGATGCGCCGCTATGGCCGGATCCAGGCCGGCGAGGGCAAGCTGCCCGATGTGTTGCTGGTAGATGGCGGCAAGGGCCAGTTGAACATGGCACGCGACGTCATGCAGGAGCTGGGTATCACTGACCTGACCCTGCTTGGCGTAGCCAAGGGTGTCACGCGCAAGGCCGGCTTCGAGACCCTGTACCTCAACGACGTCGCCCATGAGTTCACCCTCAAGGGCGACTCAGCTGCGCTGCACTTGATCCAGCAGATCCGCGACGAAGCTCACCGTTTTGCCATCACCGGCCACCGTGCCCGGCGCGGCAAGGCCCGGCGCACCTCCAGCCTGGAAGACGTAGCAGGGGTTGGTCCAAAGCGCCGCCGCGAGCTGCTGAAACATTTCGGCGGGCTGCAAGAGCTCAACCGCGCCAGTATCGACGAGATCGCCAAAGCGCCTGGAATCAGTAAAAAGCTTGCCGAGTCGATTTATGCCAGCCTGCATAGCGAGTAGAATGCCCAGTTCAACTCGCAGCCAGTCGTACCGATGAATATTCCAAATCTGCTCACTGTTCTACGCGTTCTGCTCATCCCGATCTTCATCCTGTTGTTCTACGTGCCTTATCACTGGAGCTACACGGCGGCCAGTACGGTGTTCGCCATCGCCGCAGCCACCGACTGGCTCGACGGTTACCTGGCCCGCCGGCTGCAGCAGAGCACCCCGTTCGGTGCCTTCCTCGACCCTGTGGCCGACAAGCTGATGGTCGCGGTAGCGTTGGTTTTGCTGGTGCAAGTGCACGCCAACTTCTGGCTGACCCTGCCGGCCGCGGTGATCATCGGCCGCGAGATCGTCGTTTCGGCGCTGCGCGAGTGGATGGCCGAGCTGGGGGCGAGGGCGCACGTTGCCGTGTCTGACCTGGGCAAATGGAAAACTGCCGCGCAGATGGTCGCGTTGGTGATCCTGCTGGCCAACCCGCCGGTGTTCGGTTTCTGGGTAGTGCTGGGCTATGGTCTGCTGCTGGTGGCTGCCGCACTGACCCTGATCTCGATGATGCACTACCTGATCGCCGCCTGGCCGCACCTGCGCGAAGGTTCCGAGCAGAAATAAAAGTTTTTTTGAATCAAGGGCTTGACTGCGTTTGGCAGATCGCTAGAATAGCGCCATCACCAAGCGGGAATAGCTCAGTTGGTAGAGCACGACCTTGCCAAGGTCGGGGTCGCGAGTTCGAGTCTCGTTTCCCGCTCCAAATATAGATCTACAGTGTTCTGCTGAATTCTGTAAATCATTGAAAAAAGACGCTTCGGCGTCTTTTTTCGTTTCAGTCTGCCTGGATCTCCCCATCCACGCTGGCCTTGCACTGTTCATCGACGCCATGGGCGCCTAGTAGTGGCAGTCCGTGCCTGGGTTAAGCGCCACTACACTGCCACCAGCTATTTTTGCCAGTAGCCCGTTGGCCTGACGCGGTCCACCATTGCCTCAGGTTTCAGGAGGCTCTGCTATGGACTGGCTCATATTGATTCATCTGGCAAGCTACGGCGCCGCACTGCTCATCATCGCCGCCTTTGCCCTCATCTACGCGACCCGCTCGCAATTCATGCCCTACCACGCTGCGGTGATCAACCGCCCTTGGCGCACCCTTGACGCGCCTTTGCAATTGTTGCTGCTTGCCCTGGTGCGCCTGGTCGGCTGGGCGTGGCTGGCCATTGCCTGCGCGGGGTTGATACTGCTGTACCAAGTGTTTGTGCAGCGCATTCCGCTGCAGTTGCTGGTGCTGTTGCAAGCGTACTGCTTGCTCGCGATCACGCCGACTATCGCTGTGGCCAGCCACGTGAAGCGCCATAGCAACGGGTCACCACCAATCATGTTCAGCTGGGTGGCCATGATGCTGTGTTGGCTGGGCTTTCTGTTCGGGCTACTCGCCCGGACGGGTGAGTGAAAAAGGAGCGATGTACATGAAAGACAATCTCTTTTGGCAAATGATCGCCGGATTGGTGCCACTGCCAAATGCCGCACGGCTGCTTGGCTGGAACTTCGTCAGCCATGAACAAGCAACGGGCGAAATGCGAGTGCAGTTCGACGCATCGGAATCATTGACCAATCCACTGGGCAAGATCCAGGGCGGGATGCTGACAGCGATGCTCGATGACTGCCTCGGCCCGGCAATCTACGCAACCCTGGACACGCACGAAGTGGCACTGACAGTGAAGATGGCGACCACCTTTGTACGCGCAGCCTCGCCAGGGCAGATCACGGGCATCGCCAGGATGTACAGACGTCGCGGCGATTACTGCTACGCCAAGGGTGAGCTCAGGAACGGCAGAGACGAGACGTTAGTGACGGCGTCGGCCTGCTACAAGGTGATCAGCCTCAAGCAGCGAGATTGACGTGTGGCAAGATGGTTGGCGTTGCGACAGGTGCTTCCCTTCGACCTCAGGGCAGTTCACGCAAGGGCATCCTTTGGGTTGGCATACATGCTCCGCTTACTCATGTTATGCGCGAACACAAGATGTCTGAAGCCCATGCGTGGCCAGGTTCAGCGCTCTCTGTGTTCTGTTAGTGCTTCAACACGAGATTGAAGCCCTCTTCCGCGCTCTCGTATTGGCAAATGGTCGTGGTTGAGGTCTCGGTCTCGGTCTTCGGTTTTCTCCCATTCAGTTTGAACAGGGCAGCGTCGGTTTTCTTCGCGTAGGGTGTGAAACCGTGCCAGTCGCCGTCCTTATTCTTGACGCTATAAGCGATTCCTTCGACCTTCCCCTGAGTTTCAGCTGTCTGGGTTATGTCAGAGTGGGCTGGGCATTGCGCCGCAAATGCGTTGCCAACAGCCAGAACGCTTGCAATACCTACCATTGTATAAAAACGCATGTGACCTACTCCTTCAGGTAATTGGAGGCGTCAGGATGCAATGCTCCGCCCTTTTGCTCTACTGGTAGAACTGCTAGGTTTACAGCAATGCGAGGCTGTGCGAAGGAGCGCTGGATACTTACCTCGCCAAGACACGCAAGCGCTGCACATGGCAGCTTTGCCGTTCGTCATCAGCTGCAGATTCCAGACGGTGCAAGTACAGCGATGGCGGGTGCCTGTCGCAGCGTATTATCAACGCGGAAAGTATCTGTGCAGCCTGATTTGCCTGCGAGAGCTGCTGTGTTGTTACCTAGATGTATACGCGCTACACAGATGAGGTGCTGTATTTGTGCGCTAGTGCGCTCGCATCAAGCAGATGTTTTTCGCGAGTCACGTGCTTGCTAATGCTTCTGTCATGAACTCTGTGCAGGTGGGAAATAAAGTTTCCATGATGAGGTAGGTGGCCTGCACGGGCAAAGCGAATGTACAAATCCAAGTCCTCGGCCATGTGCAGGCTATCATCGTAGCCGCCAGCTTGAGTAAAAATCTCACGCTTGAAGAACGTGTTGCCTTGCAGGAAATGTTCACCGTTGAATATCGAATTCAACATGGCTGAACATGAGTCGAATTGCCAGCCATAGTAGTCATGTCCGTGCAAATAACGAAGTGTACTGTCTACCCTCAAGAAATCCGACGTGAACCACGCACAGGTGGGCTGGTGCAGTGCTAAACGGCTGAACTGATACAGCGCTCTTTCCAATAAGATGTCGTCACTGTCCAGGATGAAAAGATAATCGCCTTGGGCTTTTTCTATGGCTCTGTTACGGGCACAAGATTGTCCCCTGTTTTTCGGGTCTGTCAGAAAAACGAGATTGTCGTGACTCATTGAATTCATCAGTAATTGGGTGCCGTCAGTCGAGCCGTCATCATAAATTATATGCTCGACGGCTACGTTTGATAGCGGGGTTAATTTGCTGCGCTGCACACTCGCTATACAGTCTGCCAACAAATCTGCTCTGTTGTACGAGGCAGTGATTACCGAGATCTTGATCATGGTCGAGTTATGCCGGTTAGGGCTGAGAATTTAATCTGTTCCGGCAGGGCCGGACGGGCAACTGATAAAAGTATTAGGTCGGCGTCCTGTCGTCGCAGGGTAGATGTACTCATTTCGGCTTTCCATGCTCCCACAGGGCTGAGAGAACTGCACTTCGCAAGCCAGCGTGAGCCAGCAGCGAGTCACTCTGATAAGGTGTATCAAGGTCCCTGGCAAACTTGCCGATCTCGCTGTCACTCAGGGTCATCGCAGCAGGCATCAATTGCTGCGTTGCTCTTCAGCGCAAGCATCACCGCCTGATACATATCCAATCGAGCGAACTCTTTAGTGGCATCGCCGCCCTCATCTGCCCCCCCAACTACAGTGATCGGTAGCGTGTATCCAATGCGTACTGCCTGATCAGGCCGAGCAGCCATTGGCAATGCACTGCGGCGCAAGAGTTGCTTTATCTGGTAAGGGGTAAGCTCGGGGTTGATGGAAATTATTGCGGCGACGACTCCCGTGACCAGCGCTGCAGCGTATGAGGTGCCACAGCCCCCACCTCGTCCGCTCTTGGGCAGCGTCGATAGCGGAGGCCTGGGGCATGCAGCTGCGCTGATATCGACGCGAGGGCCGATGTTCGAGCTCTGTCTAGGCTCTGCAAAATGTGGTTCAGCAACATTTGCGGACCGGCGCGTGCGCTGATGTGCGCCGACCACCACAAGCTGGTCTGACAAAAGCGATGCCGGCATATGAAAATCCGTGGTAGAGCCGCTGTTCCCCGCGGAGTTGACCACCACCACAGTAGGATGATGACGCGCCAGCCAATCGAAGAAACGCTCCAACAACAGTGCGTAACCTTCCATAGCCTCACTCGAACGAACGTTAGTCTCGACAGGCTCACCCCTGAGATTGAATGTTCCGGCCAGGTGCACACCCCAGCTCCAATTCAGTACGCGTGCGCCATCTTCGACAAGGTTGACCGACGCTGCGATGCGGGCCGTAACACCTGATGATGCGCCACGATCCAAAATGATATCGAAGCGACCGCCATTGGCGCCCAGTCGGCTCAGAAAACCCAGATTGCCCTGCTGATAAAGCCGTGCGGCCAGAATTCCTGTAACAATCGAGCCATGCGCATTGGCTGCATTGCTGTGTCGAGCAAAGAGGCATGTCCCGATGCCTGGGCAGGGTTGCGCCAATCCTCGAAAATCCACCGATTCAAAATTGACCCCTTTTTCAATGACGCCGATCACGACGTTGGCCGGCTTGAAGCGCTGGCACGAGCCACGCGCAATCTGCGCGTAGGCAGTGACTGCCTGCTCAAGCCTGTTGGCTTCCCATCCCTCGTCATCCGGCGGCTCAGTCATTCGCTCCGGGTTCTGGGGCATCTCCAGATTGTCATCCTCTACCACGACACCCATCACGGCAGGGTCGCGGCGCAACTGGCTCAATAAATCCGTGCGCGCCACCAGCGACGTAACGGGAAGTCGTACTTGATAGACATTCAGAGGCGGTATCGCCCCTACGATCTCCAGATCATGCTGCTGGGCAACTCGCTTGGCCTGCGTCAGACCATCAGCCTTTTCACTTAAAACCAGACTGACAAGTTCCAGATCCGTAACCACATAATCTGCAATCTCCACACGTCGGCCTTGATTGGCAGCGAGCACCCAAGTCTGGCGCGTACTTAGCCACACTGCATTGCTGGTATGTCCTTCATCCCGTAACCAAAGCGGGCCACTGACAGCATCCGCTGCCAATTCGAAGCACAGGGCGTTGCCAAACGGTTTGACCCGATGCGCGGGCAGAGCAATTCCATTCATAAACACTATTGGCCCCGCGGTTGCACCCTGCATGTGCGCGCACCATTGCTGCGCGCCGCTGACACCGTCATGGCCGGTGGGTTTGAGATCATCGATCCGTATCTTGCCGAATGCGTTGGCGGTGCACGTACAAAGTACCGTTATCAAGGTCAACAGGTAGAAATCAGATTTGCTCATGTCCGCCACTTCCATGTCCTGGACGAGGACAAGCCGTCTGCGGGTTCTTCTAACGCATACGGCAAGCCCTCTATCTGGGCATGACCCTATATCCCAGGGCGGCACATGCCTACTGGCAGAAATACCAGGTAGCGAAGGCAGGAAATTCAGCAATCTCTGCGGCGGTTTAGAGACTGCGTTTCTCTGTCTCTTCTGGTTTTCTCTCCCTTGGCAACTATCAAAAATGCCAGTTTCGCGTGGTTGTTCTTTATCGTAGGTTGACCCTCTCAGGGAATGGCTCAACCACGGATGGAACAATGAACAAACCAATCATGCTTGCCACGCTGGCTGGGATGGTGATGCATTTCCCCAGCCTGTCCGCAGCGCCAATCGATGCTTCAGTCCACGCTGTGCAGAGGCACATCGCACCCTGCCATGAGCAGGGCAAGGGCGTGAACTGCGAGGTCTCCGGCGTAGCGCGGGTCGCTGACCATCTGGTCTTTGCAAACGACAAACAGATGCCCAGCAGTGGCGATCCTGCAATTTTTACGATGCAGATCGACAGTTCGAACAAGGTGACGGGGAAGCCTACTTACCTGAGCAGCAAGGTCCTGAATCAAGCAGACAAATATGAAGGCCTGACCACGACGTTGGATGGGCAGTATGTCGTTGCAATTACGGCGTTCAACAAGGAAGGAACGGCGGACAATCCTGCTGCCGATGTACTCAACACGCTGCTTTACTGGCCGGTAGGCTCGCCTCAGGATGCGAAGGTCATCACCCCCTCAGCGCGGGGACAGGTCACCAGTTCGCGCGGCCTGCGGGAGCGGATCGGTAGAGCTGTACAGTCGCCTTACTATCAGATTGAGGCGCTGACCACAGCCCCTGACGATCGGCTTCTGGTCGGTGTCCGCAAGTATGGTGAAAGCAACAAGAGCGCAGATTTTTCATTCTTGCTGCTGTCGATCCCGTTCAAGATTGACGGGCAACACGCTGTACTCGGCGATGAGTTCGAAGTTGTCTGGAGGCTCTCGCCGGACGAGCTGATGAAGCGGCTGGGCTCCTCCTACTCCGCTCACTCCGAACTGGGACTCTCGGGAATAGAGTTCGATCGTTACAATAAAGACCGGTTTTATGCCACCACGAGTTTCGAGAGCGACCAAGCGCTCGGGGGATATCTCTGGGTGTTGAGCTATGACGGTAAAACGATTGGCGACCCGCAGCCCGTGAGGTTGAAGGATGATTCAGTACTGGCCTTCAATCACAAGCCGGAAGGGGTAGAGGTACTCGACGGGTCTCACGTATTGATCGTGCATGATGATGATCGGATTCGCGTAAAAGACCCGGACACCCATCGCCAGCGCGAAGCGCATGAGTTCGTCTACGACGTCGTGAGCTTCAGCACGCCGTGAGAAGCCGCGGCCGTCAATGTGACGCCCCAGTGCCTGTGTGGACGAACAGCCACCGCTGCCTGGAGTTTTTTTCAAGGACTGAATCCCGTGCGAATGCTGACAACTTTTTTTATTCTGCTGTTGATGACTGCTGCAGGCAACGCCAAGCCCCTGGATGCCAACGAAGAAGCCTACGCCGATGGACCGCCTGCGAGCTTCCTGGTTTACGCCGTTACCTGGCAACCCACCTTTTGCATCATGTGGCCACTTACCCTGGGTTGCAGGCCGGCCCCTCAACGCTTTCTGACGCATGGTGTCTGGCCCTACAGCAATAGCACCGCTACACATACCAATCGCCATCCACAGCTCTGCACCCGGTCACCTGCATGCAAGGGCGCAGCGGTTTGTGACGTGGCTGCAGACGACATGCGTAAAGTGCTCGCCAATGAAGATTTACGGGCCTGGGTAACCCGTGATCCGGAGCCCATGTTTGCCCATGAGTGGAGGAAGCACGGCACGTGCTCAGGCAGAACCGTTGAAGCGTACTTCCAGAGCTTTGTCGACTTGAGGAAAGCCGTAGTCATTGACGATCAAGATGCATTTGATGACATGATCGGAGTGGACACTGAGTTCGCCGAGATCCGTGCAGTCTTCCCGGCCAATACCGCGTTTCGCTGCTACAGAGATGTGAAAGGCGAGCAGTATCTGCATGAAGTCTTTTATTTGATCGATGCGCAGGGGCAGCCATACCTTAAGGAAAAACGTCTACAAATCGGCGTCCAGTGCGAGGAGCGGAGGACCTGGATCCCCCGCGGCATGCCTGAGGCAAAAGGCGACGTTGCTCCACCGGCCGCCTGACTGAATCAGCCCAACCGCACCTCGCCTTTGACTACCTCGTCACTCTACAAGGCGCCTGCCCAGGGGTGTTCGGTAAGCAATCCCCGGGTCAGGGTCAGCGTCAGTTCGCGCTCGGCGGCGCTGCGTTCATCAGCCAGCCTGCCGATAGCGTCGATGACTTGCTGCTCGCTAGCGCCTTCTTCGGGCTGCAGCAGCGCTTCGAGGCGATCATGGTAGGGCTGGTTCAGCGTCTCGTATTTTTCCGCGTAGGTAGCACGCAAGAAGTCGGTCCAGAAGGTCCGCTGTGACATCGAATCCGCGATACGGGCATCAGTTTCTGCCAGCAGAATGGTGCGGGCGGATTCGTGCAGGTGAGCATCATTCACATCGGAGAACATCCGGTGGTACATATAGCGCGCCTGAGCCGGCAGTCCCAAGGGACGAACCAGACCCGCGCGGTACGCCAGGTGTATTTCCACTTCATCGATCAGACCGTAGGGGTTGCTAGTCCTCAGCTCGCCAATGTGCTGTGCGGCAATGCGATCCACCTCGTCCAGCCGGTACAGCTCGCGGCCGAGCTGCACCAGCGCCGGGCTCACGTCGGCGCTGACCAGCTCGGCGGTGCGGGTGGCGACCAAGGCACGCACCTCGAACAAACTAAGCATCAGCAGCATCTGATCAGCACAGGTCCGCGGGCCTGCAGCTTGCTGGAAGATCGCCTCGCGCACTTGCGTATTCTCGACGCACACCTCGACGAGCGACCAGATGCGCCTGCGTAAGTCGATGCCCTGCAAGTCATAATCTCTGGACCGGCCGAGGTCGTTGAGAAAGCGCATGAGATCATCGCAACCCGGCTGTTGCGTCAGCGCCAGCCATTGCTCAGAGAAGATGGCACGTTCCTCGACACTGAAGTCGGCGAGCCATCGCTCGAGCGACTCCTGCCCGCCGGGCCCATGACGTCGAGTAGGCAACGCGCCTGCACCTGCCTCGCCCAATGTGCTGCGCAGGGTGGCCTGGGTTGGCTCCGGGATGGGGTTGTCATGCAGGCTCAAGCCGACCAGTCTGCGTTGCGATTGGGCCAAGGTCGGGCTCATGCTCTGGATTTGATTGTCGCGCAGGTCGATGTCTTCAAGCACAGGGTGCATATATGCCTCCACAGGCAACTCGCTCAGGCCGGTAGCGCGCAAATGCAGGCGCTGCAGGTTGAGCAGGCTGCCCAGTGGCGGCAGTTGCCCGATCGGATTATGCGACAGCTCCAGCACCCGCAGCCTGGACAATGCACTGAGCCTGGCCAGGCCTGCATCGTCAATCACGATCTGATTGCGCGTCAGGCGCAGTTCGGTGAGCTGAGTCAGTGCTTGCAGGCCGTCCGGGATGCTGGCTAGCAGGTTGTCACTGAGGTCCAGTGTGCGCACATTGGCGAACCGTTGCAGAAAACCCTCGGTGATGTCCGATAAATGCGCGCGGCGCAGGACTAGATGAGTGACATGGTCAAACGTCACGTGCGCCGGCAACGCCGGTAGGCTATCGATACGCTCGCTATCTATCACCAGACGGTATTCGCCGTCCGTGTCAGGCCGTTTGCGCCGCCAGCACTGGCGAATACGTCGGGCGATCAGGCGGCGGCGCTCAGGCAACGGTGCCACAGTGGCCTCGCGACGCCACGCGGCCAGGCTTTCGCCCAGTTCGACAAGGCGCTGCTGTAAGCTGTGCAAGTGATCCCACGGTTGCTCACCCTGCGAGCGAATGCCCTCCAGATAGACCTCTATCTCCATGTCGGTCAAGGTCGGGAAGATTTGCTGATAGCCGTGCAGCATCGCTCGCCGTGAGCCTTGCGGGCGACCGCTGAGCACATAGCCGATGCGTCCATCACCCAAACGCATGGGTGGGCGAGCCGTGCCGATCTGCGCCATGCCCAGCAGCTGTGCCGCCGCGGTTCGGTCTGCTAAGGCTTGATCGGCAAGGGTATTGGCCAGCTTGGCCGGCGATACTGCAGCATCGCCCAGCGCCACACGTTGCTGCGTGTCCAATAGATGTAACAGGGCTTTGAACAGACCGTCGCTGGCCATGGCACCGGGCTTGGCGACACCTGCGTTGTCGGTGGCAAGATAGCCTCGTACGGTACGGATCAGACAGCGAGTTTCCGTTGGCTGCTCAGCGCCGACGCTGGCCGCGACATCACCGTTGAGTTGGGTGTCGCGCACCTCCACCCGCACCGTCGATTGCCAGGGCCATGCGCCGTGCAGCAAGCGCAGGGCCAACTGCTCGGTGTCAGTCGTCACAGCAGCTGCCAGCTCGAAGCCTGCGCAAGCACGGTCCAGACGCGCGTCGCGCAGCTCCCAGCGAGCCTTTTCAGCCAGCGCCAGCGGTACCCGCTGTTGCTCCAGGAGTTCGCTGAGATCACTGTCGTTGGCGGCGGCGATCAAGGCCCTGCCTGAGCGGATCGTCAGGCCAGGAAAGACCCGGTGCAAGGGCTCTGCTGCCCGGCTCGGAACCGGCTGCGACTCCTGCCAGTAAGCTTCGAATGCCTGACCGCGCAGGCGGGGCGAGGACTCATGTAATACGTAGCGTTGCAGTGCGTCACAGAGCCGGGCAGGGGCGGGGGCGTTTTCCAGATGAAGGCGGCGCAGGCAGGCGGTATCCATACCTACGCTGCGCAGCACCGAGCTGGCCAGGTCATCCGAAGCCAAACCAAGGTTCGAACCGAGCCTTCGCATCAGCAGTCCAGCATCGTGCCAGTCATGCGGCCGCTCCAAGGCGTGGTGCACGCCACCGGCCCCGTTTTCTTCCAGGGCTATTGCTGCCGCTTCGCCACGCTGGGTGTGCACCACGGTTGGCCGCTCTTCACTCTGACCCAAGCGGTAAACCTGTTCCGCGATCGCCACGTGTGGCTTGCCATCCAGGACACCGCGCTGGCCTGACATCAAGCTGGAGTCTGCCGACGAGTAGCCCGGCAGGTCAGCCCGTGCCAGGCGCTGCTCGCCGGTGGATGTGAGTACCGGTGCCAGTTCGTCAACGGCAGCTTCTCGAGTCAGTATCTGGCCTGATGCGGCCCCAGCGACCGCACCAAGCCCGATCATCGCGACGTTTTGTGCCACAGACATCACGTGACCTAGCGCCGCTTCACGATCACCCAGCTCCCACTCGTGGTAACCCTCGAATACGTCATCTGTGATCTGCTGGGCAGCCAGCGCAAGCAATGGCAAGCCAAGCTCTGGTACGAAGAAAGCGGCCAGCCCAAGCATGTCCACGCCAAGCCCTTTGAAAAAATGCATGCGCCGGTCGCGTTCCTGACTATCGACGGCGCTGTTGGGGACTGCCAAGGCTTGAGCGTCCAGCAGTACCTTGTCGATCTGCACCTGGCGCAGGTGTTCGATCAGTGAACCGTTGATAAGCTGCTGGCGGCCGTCCAGCTCCATCGGCTGCTGAGCACTGCCTTCGTCCAGCAAACGCTTCAATTGCTGGCCGAAGTGCATCCGGTCATGCTCTTTGATGAACCGCTGGAAAAACGATCGGTAGGCTGGATCGCGTAAACGGGTGCCCAGTGTGTTGAACACTTGCAGCCAGGACCCATAGACGTTCAGGGCCCCATGCGGATCGTCAGGTATCCACACAATCAGGCTCTGGGGCTTAGAAGCATCTGTATCCGAGCTCGGCTGGAACACCGTCACGCCGGTGATCACCCGCCCCAGCAGCCGAAGTTCGCTGAACATACCTGCGGCGGTTTTGGCTGGCGCCGATACCGCGTCCAGCATGCCATCCAGCAGCGCCCCCTCGACCTCGCCTTTAAGGCGCGCCAACTGCGCGGCCGCCAGCAGGCTCGTACGCCATCCTGCCTCAAGCGTTGCGTTGACGCTGCGCCGATGGCTGTCGTCTGCAAACAGCACCTGCTTGAGATGTTGCTGATAAAGCGCACCCACATCCAGAGAACGGCACAGGCCGGCGAATGCACGTGGTCGCAGATTTATCAACGTGCCGTCTGCATTGAGCAGCCTGGACTTTGCCAACCAGGCCGACTCGGAGGTCTCCCGACGCTCGAAGTTGTGCAGGGCGCAGTCCAGCAGGCTTTGCTCAGTTGTGGAGGGGACAACGTAATCGGGGACTGTGCTGACGCCTGATGGGTAACGCACGTAAACAACCCGGCTGAGCTTGGCCGTGTGCACATTCACCGAGGGCTGTACCAGCTTTTGCAGGGCTGCGTCCAGCGAGGAGCTGACGAAGCCGTCCAGCGGTTTGATCTGGGCGAAAAGAAGCTGCACCTGTTCGCGCGCGCGCTGCTGAGCGATCAGTGCCTGATGCAGCACAGTGAGTTGTTCGGAGGATGCCGTGCCCAGCCAGTCTGGTAAGTGATTGGCTATGAAGGTGTCAACGCAAGTATCCGGGGAGGCAGTGGCTGTCATGATTCACCATTGAGCGCAAAATGATGATTCAACCCGCTTCGTCACCGGTTGCGGCGGTACTTATATTGATGAGCGCGCAGAGACCTGTATCCCTTGGTGCCCAAAGCCGCAGGCTGAGAGGTCAGCGGCTTTGGGCTGGCGGGATCACTCCCACTTCATCTCGCCTTTTGCCACCTTGGCGCTCAACTCGAGCGAGCTGTCCCCGGCCAGTCTCGGGTAGCGCGTCTTCATCGCAGCGATCAAGGCGCTGGAGTCCTTCGCTTTGGCCGTTTCCTGGTCAAACGCGCGTATGTAGTCAGCGGTGAATTGCACAGCTTGCAAACCCTGAGGGTAGGGCTCGTTGAAATGCCCCGGTATGACCGTGGCCGGTGCCAGCGCCTTGATCTGCTCGAGGGTCGCCAGCCAGTGCTCGTGCGAGGTGGCGCTCTGTGTATCAGCCATCCATACATGCTCGCCCCACTGCACCGGAATGCCCCCGGCCACAGTCTTGATCGACGGGATCCAGACGAAGGTGCGATCCGGCGTCGGGCCGTCGAGGCCGATGATCTTCAGCGCCTGACCTTCCAGCGTCAGGGTGTCGCCACTCAGGGGCTGCGGCACGACGATCTGGCGCGGCGCATTGACGCCAAGCTCGGGGCTCCAGATTTTCAGTTTTGCGTCCTTGCTAGCGTTGATATGGGCGATGGTCTGCGGGGTGGCGACGACCGTTGCAGCCGGGAATGCGCGCACCAGGGTGTCCAGCCCGAAGTAGTAGTCGGGGTCGCCATGGCTGATGTAGATGGTCGTCAGTCGCTTGCCGGAGGCTTTGATCCGGGCTGCCAGCTTGGCTGCTTCCTGCGCCGAGAACTGGGCGTCGATCAGAATCGCGTCCTGCTTGCCCTCAACCAGCACCGATGTCACTGCGAAGATTGCCGCTTCGCCCGGGTTGAATACGTCCACCGTCACTGCCTGATGCGCAGGCCTGGTCATGACGGGTGGTTCGTTGACCTGGCTTGCAGCGTAGGCGTTGCCAGCCACCAGCGTGGCGAAGGCGACAGTCAGGGCTGAAAGGACAAACCGTGGTGATTTCATCGGGCCTCATTTGGCAGAAGGTTGAAGCGAAGGGGGCAACGCCTTTGACGTCGATCGCGCTGGGAACATTCTCGTTGTAACGACAACCAGACCGTCACCATTAGCGCTCTGCAGATTAACTGTTCATTAACCTGAGAGTAACGATCAGCCCGCGCCGTTGATTGATTGCCTCAACCCGCCAGCCTTAAATGAACCCCACGAAAGCGCACCCGTGGAGTTGCATAATGACAACAAGAACCTCCCCCCCACCGCAATGGTCGCGGCGGCGCAGCGAAAAGCAGCGTCGGCTCGAGCAGGTGCGAGACCTTGCCGATGGCGTGGTGTTGCCCAGCGAGCGGATCGTCGAAGCCTTGGAACGCTTGATCGCCCCCGGCGACCGTGTGGTACTCGAAGGCAACAACCAGAAGCAGGCAGATTTTCTCTCACGCTCGCTGGCCAAGGCCGACCCAGGCCGCCTGCATGACCTGCACATGATCATGCCCAGCGTCAGCCGCGCCGAGCACCTTGATCTGTTCGAGCGCGGCATCGCCCGCAAGCTCGACTTCTCCTTCGCCGGGCCGCAGAGCCTGCGCATCGGCCAGTTGCTGGAAGACGGCCTGCTCGAAGTCGGCGCCATTCACACCTACATCGAGTTGTACTCGCGCCTGCTGGTCGACCTGATCCCAAACGTCGCTCTGGTAGCCGGCTTCATGGCCGACCGCGAGGGCAATATCTATACCGGCGCCAGCACCGAAGACACCCCGGCGCTGGTCGAGCCTACGGCGTTCAGCGATGGCATCGTCATCGTCCAGGTCAATCAGTTGGTTGACGATGTGCGCGACCTGCCGCGGGTGGATATCCCGGCGTCCTGGGTCGACTTCGTGGTGGTCGCGGACAAGCCGTTCTATATCGAACCGCTGTTCACCCGCGACCCGCGCCACATCAAGCCGGTGCACGTGCTGATGGCGATGATGGCGATCCGCGGCATCTACGAAAAACACAACGTGCAGTCGCTCAACCATGGCATCGGTTTCAACACCGCGGCCATCGAGCTGATCCTGCCGACCTACGGCGAATCACTGGGACTTAAGGGCAAGATCTGCCGCAACTGGACGCTGAACCCGCACCCGACATTGATCCCCGCGATCGAAACCGGCTGGGTGCAGAGCGTGCATTGTTTTGGTACCGAACTGGGCATGGAGGACTACATCTCCCAGCGCCCGGACGTGTTCTTCACCGGCCGCGATGGCTCGATGCGCTCCAACCGGATGATGTGCCAACTGGCCGGGCAGTACGCGGTCGACCTGTTTATCGGCGCTACCCTGCAGGTCGACGGCGACGGCCATTCTTCGACCGTCACCCGTGGCCGCCTGGCCGGCTTTGGCGGCGCGCCGAACATGGGCCACGACCCCCGCGGGCGCCGCCATGCCACGCCGGCCTGGCTCGACATGACCACCCCGGTGACCCTGCTCGAACGCGGTCGCAAGCTGGTGGTGCAGATGGTCGAGACCTTCCAGGAGGGCGGCAAGCCCACCTTCGTCGATACCCTCGATGCGGTCGAGGTCGCCAGGAAGGCGGGCATGCCGCTGGCGCCGGTGATGATCTACGGCGACGACGTCACCCACCTGCTCACCGAAGAAGGCATTGCCTACCTGTACAAGGCACGCACGCTCGAAGAGCGCCAGGCAATGATCGCGGCGGTTGCTGGCGTGACCAGCATCGGCCTGCGCCATGACCCGAAAGACACCGCACGCATGCGCCGGGAAGGGCTGATCGCCTTGCCCGAAGACCTCGGCATCCATCGCAATCAGGCCTCCCGTGCATTGCTCGCCGCCAAGAGCATCGCCGAGCTGGTCGACTGGTCCGGCGGACTGTACAACCCGCCCGCACGCTTCAGGAGCTGGTGATGACTGCATCCATTCAGATCCACGTGCCGTTGCCGTTGTCGCACCAGCTGGCTGACCTGGCGGTTGAAGCGCTGCTCGACGAAGCCGATCTGTCGCCCAAACCGGCCCTGGTCGACCGCCGTGGCAGCGGCGCCCACAGTGATTTGCACCTTGGCCTGATGCACGCTTCGGCGCTGTCGCTGTGGCCATGCTTCAAGGAAATGGCCGACGCAGCGACGCTCCATGGCGAGGTCGGCCAGCCACTGCGCGAAGCCCTCGGCCGCATAGGCCGGGAAGGCGAAATAGCCATGCGCGTCACTACTGCCGGTATCAATACTCACCGTGGCGCCATCTGGGCACTGGGCTTGCTGGTCGCTGCCCGTGCCCTTGATCCAAGCAACAGCGATGCCGCCTCGATTGCCGCACGGGCAGGGCGCATCGCCCTGATCGACGACCGCTATGCGCCGCGTCAGCACGACAGTCATGGCCTGCAAGTACAGCGCCGCTTCGGCGTGCGTGGCGCCCGCGAAGAGGCGCAGTTGGGCTTCCCGACGGTGCTCGCCCACGGCTTGCCGCAGTTGGCCAAAAGCCGCGCTGCCGGCAGTGGTGAGCAGAACGCACGGCTGGATGCGCTGCTGGCGATCATGAGCCAGCTGCACGACACCTGCGTGCTCTGGCGCGCTGGCCTCGACGGCCTGCAGGCCATGCACGAGGGGGCCCGCGAGGTACTCGGCGCCGGAGGCAGCGCAAGCCTGGCCGGGCGCCGCGCGCTGCGCCAACTGGACACCCGCCTGCTGGCGCTGAACGCCTCACCGGGCGGCGCGGCTGACCTGCTGGCAGCCTGCCTGCTGCTTGATAACTTCGGGAGCCTTTGAGCATGGAAACCTTGTCTTTCAAATTCCCGGCCGGCGCGCCGGCAAGCAACCGAGCCCTGGTCGGCTGTGTCGGCTCCGGCGACCTTGAAGTGCTGCTCGAACCTGGCACCAGCGGTGTACTGAACATCAATGTAGTGACCTCGGTAAACGGCAGCGCGCCGCGCTGGGAGCAGCTGTTTCAGCGCCTGTTCGCCGAGCACAGCCTGCCCGCCATGAACATCGACATCCACGACTTCGGCGCCACACCCGGCGTGGTGCGGCTGAGGCTGGAACAAGGCTTCGAGGAGATCAACCATGACTGACATCGACCGTTTGCTGCAGGCCTGCAGCTTTGTCGAACTCAGCGCCCGCGAGCGCGCCCGCGCCTTGCTCGATGCCGGCAGCTTTCGCGAATTGCTCGGGCCGTTTGACCGGATGATGTCGCCCTGGCTGCCGCAGCAAGGCATCGTGCCCCAGGCTGACGACGGCGTGGTCATCGCCAAGGGCAGCCTCGATGGCCAGCCCTTGCTGGTGGCCGCCATCGAAGGCGTATTCCAGGGCGGCAGCATGGGCGAAGTCGGCGGCGCCAAGATCGCCGGGGCGCTGGAGCTGGCGGTCGAGGACAATCGCAACGGCATACCCACCGCCGCGGTGCTGCTGCTGGAAACCGGCGGCGTGCGCCTGCAGGAAGCCAACCTTGGCCTAGCCGCGATCGCCGAGATCCAGGCCGCGATTGTCGAACTGCGCCAGTACCAGCCCGTGGTCGGCCTGATTGCCGGGTCGGTCGGGTGCTTTGGCGGCATGTCGATTGCTGCCGGGCTGTGCAGCCGGTTGATCGTCACCCGCGAAGCACGCCTGGGCCTGAATGGGCCGCAGGTGATCGAACAGGAAGCCGGCATTGAAGAGTACGACTCGCGCGACCGGCCGTTCATCTGGAGCCTGACCGGTGGCGAGCAACGCCACGCCTGCGGCCTGGCCGACGCCTATGTGGCGGATGATCTGGCCCAGGTACGTGAGGCGCTGGTAGCGCAACTCGCCGCAGGCGAACCAGCACTGCCACGCAGCCGTCGCCACGCTGACTTCCTCGCGCTGTTGGCCACGCTGGGCACTGACTGTGCGCAAGTTGACGCCGCCCTGACGCGGGCGCTGTACCAAGGAGAACTGCAATGAGCCGTGGTCTTGAGTGGATTCGGGCGCTGGCCCAGGGCAGCGAGCTACCGGGCTATCCCGCCTCGGTTAAAGTCATCGACGGCGAACTGGGCAACCTTCCCGCACGCTTCATCGCGGTTGTGCCTGACGCGCAAAACCCGTTCCCACGGGCGCGCGATGGCGAGGTCGGCCTGCTCGAAGGCTGGGGCTTGGCCAAGGCTGTCGATGAGGCGATTCAGGCTGATCAGGGCGGCACGCCGCGGGTGCTGGTCGCCGTGGTCGATGTGCCTAGCCAGGCCTACGGTCGCCGCGAAGAGGCGCTCGGCATTCATCAGGCGCTGGCCGGTGCAGTAGATGCCTATGCCCGGGCGCGCCTGGCCGGCCATGCGCTGATCGGGCTGCTGGTGGGCAAGGCCATGTCCGGGGCGTTTCTCGCCCACGGCTATCAAGCGCAGCGCTTGATCGCGCTGGATGATCAAGGGGTGATGGTGCATGCCATGGGCAAGGCGGCGGCTGCGCGGATTACCCTGCGCAGTGTCGAGGAGCTTGAGGTTCTGGCCGCAAAAGTGCCGCCCATGGCCTACGACATTGCCAGCTATGCCTCGCTCGGCTTGCTCTGGGAGCGGGTCAAGGTGGACGCGGTCGAGCAGCCGACTGCCGCCGATATCGGCAAGGTCCGCGCAGTGCTGGAAAGCGCCGTGGACGACATCGGCAGCAGTACTGATCTGCGCGGGCGACTGGGCGCGCCCAACCGGGCGATGTCTGCCCGGGTTCGGCAACTGCTGCGCGAGCAATGGTGAAACCATGAACGCACACGACCTGCTGTGGGGCATGGCTCCGGACCAGTTGCCTGCAGACGCCCCCGCGTGGGCGCGGCAGGTGCTGCTGGCCGGTCAGCCGGTGGTGGTGCGTCGTGCCGTTGGCGGTGCGGGGCGCGTGGCGGTCGGCGTGCGCGGCGGACAGCGCGGCGAGCGTCTGGCAGCTGAAATGCCCGTCGCCGCGATCCAGCGCCGTTGCAGCCCTGAACAGCTGCGTGGCGAGGGCAGGGCGGAGCTGGGTGCGCTACAGGCACTGCACGCTGTTACGCCATTCATGGACAGCCTCGGCCTGTCTTGGGGGCCGACCGGAGGGGTGGGCTATCAGTTGGCGACGGGGATCGCTGTGCTGCACCAAGGCAGCGATCTGGACCTGGTTTTGCGCACGCCCGCAGTCTTGACTCGTGTCGATGCGAAAGCGTTGTATCAGGCGTTGTGCGCTGCACCGTGCCGTATCGACCTGCAGCTGGAAACACCCTACGGCGCTGTTGCGTTGGCCGAATGGGCCGGTGCTTCAAAGCGAGTGCTGCTCAAAAGCCGCCATGGTGCATGCCTGGTCAGCGACCCGTGGTCAGCCTTGGAGCTGTCGGCATGAGCAGCTTGTTTGCCTTCCCCGGGCAGGGCGCGCAACGGCCCGGCATGCTTCAGCAATTGCCGGATGCTGCCGTAGTGCGGGCCTGCGTGGAGGAGGCCAGCGACGTGCTGCAGCAGCCGCTGTTGCAGCTCGACACGGCGCAGTCGCTAGCGTCCACTCGTGCGGTGCAACTGTGCCTGCTGGTGGCCGGTGTCGCCCATGCGCGCTGGTTGCTGGAGCGCAGCCCAGCGCCGGATTACGTTGCCGGCCTTTCGATCGGCGCTTACCCAGCGGCAGTCATCGCCGGTGCTTTGACCTTCGCCGATGCCCTGCGGCTGGTGGCGTTGCGCGGCGAATTGATGCAACAGGCTTACCCCGAAGGCTACGGCATGACCGCGATCATCGGCCTTGATCAAGGCACTGTCGAACGCCTCATTCAAGCCTCGGCGCAGCCGCTGTACCTGGCCAACATCAATGCCGACAACCAGTTCGTGATCGCCGGCAGCGATTCGGCCATGGCCGCGCTTGCCAGCCAGGCCCTGGCGCTGGGGGCCGGCGCGTGCAAGCGGCTGGCGATGAGCGTGCCGTCCCACTGCGCGTTGCTCGATGCGCCTGCCGCCAAATTGGCAGCAGCCTTCGCCGACGTGCCGCTCAAGCGCCCGCAACTGGGTTACCTGAGCAGTACCAACGCCCGCCAACTGCATGACCCTGAAGCCCTGCGCCGCGACCTGGCGCTGAACATGTGCCGCACCGTCGACTGGTACGGCACGCTGTGCAATGCCTATGAGCGCGGCGTGCGCCTGCTGATCGAACTGCCCCCCGGCACCGTCCTCAGCGGCCTGGCGCGGCGTGTATTCAACCCCGGTACGGTGATCGCCTGCCAAGGCGCCCGCGCCGACACTCTGGATGCCCTGTTGCGGCGGGAGGTGAACGCCAGCGACTGACTGCCCGCATTTCGAAGAACAACAACAAACAACTTCGATTCAACGTGAGGAAAACAACAATGATCATTTACGGTGTGGCCTTGCTGGCCATCTGCACGCTTGCCGGTGTCATCCTCGGCGACTTCCTTGGCGTTCTGCTCGGGGTGAAATCCAACGTCGGTGGAGTCGGCATTGCCATGATCCTGCTGATCTTCGCCCGCCTGTACATGCAGCGTAACGGCGGCATGAGCAAAGAGTGCGAGCTGGGTGTGGGCTTCTGGGGCGCGATGTACATCCCTATCGTGGTGGCCATGGCCGCGCAGCAAAACGTCGTCACCGCCTTGCATGGCGGCCCCGTCGCACTGCTGGCAGCGATCGGCTCGGTACTGCTGTGTGGCGCCACCATCGCCCTGATCAGCCGCACCCACCGCGGAGAACCGCTGGAAAAGGAGGTCGTTGAAACCTCCATCGCAGTCGCACCGGCCGGAGGTCGCTGATATGGAAGTCATCCTCAAAGCACTCGAACACAACAGCCTGATCACTGCCTTCGCCGTAGTCGGCGCGGTGATGTGGATCTCGGTGATCCTCTCCAAGCGCCTGACCTTTGGGCGCGTGCACGGCTCGGCGATTGCCATCGTCATCGGCCTGGTGCTGGCCTGGGTCGGCGGCACCCTAACCGGCGGGCAAAAAGGCCTGGCTGACCTGACCCTGTTCTCCGGCATCGGCTTGATGGGCGGCGCCATGCTGCGCGACTTCGCCATCGTCGCCACCGCCTTTGAAGTGCAGGCCACCGAGGCACGCAAGGCCGGCATGATCGGCGCAATCGCACTGCTGCTGGGCACCGTGCTGCCGTTCGTGGTCGGCGCGGCGGTCGCGTGGAGTTTCGGTTACCGCGACGCGGTGAGCATTACCACCATCGGCGCTGGCGCCGTCACCTACATCGTCGGCCCGGTCACCGGTGCAGCATTGGGCGCCAGCTCGGAAGTGATGGCGCTGTCAATCGCCACCGGCCTGATCAAGGCCATCCTGGTGATGGTCTTCACCCCCGTCTCGGCGCGCTGGCTCGCGCTGGACAACCCACGCTCGGCAATGGTCTTCGGCGGCCTCGCCGGCACCGTCAGCGGCGTTACCGCAGGCCTCGCGGCTACCGACCGCAGGCTGGTGCCATACGGCGCATTGACCGCCACCTTCCACACCGGCCTCGGCTGTTTGATGGGGCCATCGATCCTCTACTTCTGCGTACGCGGCCTGGTCGGCTGAAAGTACCTTTGACAAACGCCCCGGCCCTGAACGCCGGGGCGTTTGCGTTTCAGCCCTCGCGTTGGCGGCTGTACATCCGACATTCGGCAACCAAGGCGAGCAGGTTCGGGTCGCGCTCGCGAGTCTTCAGGAACACCGCGCCGATATGCTGCTGATGACGGTAGCGCGCCTGCAGCGGGATCAGCCGGATCCGGTTCTCGTACACCGCCGAAATCCGCCCCGGCAGCAGCGCATAACCCACGCCCGAGCTGACCATGCTCAGCAGCGTGAAAATGTCATTCACCTGCATCGCCACATTCGGCTTGAACCCCGCCTGCTCGAAGACCCGCTCGCCATCGCGGTGGGTGGCAAAGCCCTGGGTCAGAGTGATGAAGGTCGAGTTGGCCAAGTCAGCCAGATCGACTTCCTGCTCTTGAGCAAACGGCGAATCGTTCGGCACCGCCAGGAAGATATCGTCCGAGAACAGCGGCAATTGCTCGCATGCCGCATCGCAGGTGCTCTCATCCAGCGAGACCAGAATCGCGTCCAGCTCGAAGTTTTTCAGCCGGTACATCAAGTCCACGTTCGAGCCTAGGGTCAGGTCGATGTTCAGCTCACTGCGGCGCAGCTTCAGGCCCATCACCAGCAACGGCACGGTCTTCACCGTCAGTGAATACAGCGCGCCGAGCTTGAACCGCTCAGACGAAAAGCCCGCCGCCTCGCGCGTTGCGCGGACCATCTCGGTGGTGTCCTGGATCAGCTTGCGGGCCTTTTCCTCAAGCACGTAGGCGCTCTCCAGCGGCGTCAACGTGCGGCCCTCGTGCTTGAACAGCGGGCAGCGCAGGGCGTTTTCCAAGGAATGGATGGCCCGGTGCACGCTGACACTGCTGGTGTCCAGCGCGCTGGCTGCACGGGCCAGGTTACCGCTGTGCATGAAGGCGAGGAATATTTCGAGCTTCTTCAGGGTGAGCTCTTCGTCGATCTGCATGTGGGCCTCGGAAGCGGTGGGGCGGGTATCAGTTGTTGCTGGCGAAAGAGGGGTAGGGCGGGATCAGGATAGGGGGTTGGGGCTTGGGCGGCAATTTGTATTGAGGGTGGGTGAACAGTGGTGGGTTATGAATGGCCTTGGCAGCTATTGCGGTGTGGTTTTGCGTACAGAGGCCGTGGGGAATCTACTCCTTGGGGAGTCGTGTGCGGCGACGACCGTATAGTTTTTCCTTCTGCGACGGTTCGTGTGCGGGTGCCTCTTCAAAGGCTTCAGCAGGCGGCGCTGCAGCCTTGACGTTGAATAGGCGGCAGACAACGTACCAGCAGATGGCGAGTGACAGGTTGTATGGGAACAGCACCGCCCAGAAGGGCAGCATCCAGTTTTTCTTGCCCTGCATTTCGCCAGGCTCGCCAGTGCGCCAGGGGGCGTAGTGATGCCAGGCTTGGAGAGGGGTAAGGCAGATGTCGTGCAGTGGGCGGTAGAGCCAGTTGGATTCGTCGCATGGGGGGAGTTTGTCTGGGCCGTGGTCCATGAAGTGGCGGAGGTATTCCCAGGCTTCGGCGACGTGCTTGATGTCCGGCTCGGTCGGTTCGTTACTGTCGATCCATAGGCAGTCTTTTTGGTGGAGGCTGCCGTCGGCGCGGGCAGGAGCAAATGCCAGGGCATAGCAAGTACTGGATCCAGATCCTCCGAACTCGACGCGCCTGAATAGTCCGCCGTGCACTTCGCGCCAATTGAAAGTAAAGAGTTTACTAAAGCGCTGGTAGTAGATCATTTTTGTCGAGCGATTCAGGTAGAAGTTGGAAAGCTTCTTGATGTACAGAATTCGATAAGCTAGAAAAGGCGCAAAGATAAATGGGGTAATTATATGCATCGCCAAAAGTACGTGCGCTCCCTCGAAAGAATTGTCGGGATCGAAAGTCCATGGGTAAACAAAGATAGCCGTTGCGACTATCATTGCCGTGTATAGCTTGGCCATGAAGACCGAGTCAGCGACCCAAGGGTTACGCAAAGTCAGCAATTTATCATCTATTCCGGAAAGCTGGCTGCGTATTTTTGGCGCATGCCCAGAGCTGGTGTGTGGATTGAACAGCCAGAAGGTCGCCATTTTGAGTTTCCTCTATTTTTATTGGCGTGCTCACCAGTTTTTACTTGATCTTTAAGGTGTGTGTCATCGGTGCCGTGACGTAGTTCGGGATTTGTCACTGAAAATTACCATAAGAGTTTCACATTAATTAGATCAGCCAACCTGGATCACCCTCAACAAGAGTTCCGCCATGGCTAGTCGTATCTCCCTCTCGGGCGGCCGGTTGGCCATCAATTATCGTGCAGTCAGCGCCGGTTTCGATTACCGCGCCGCAGCTTACCTTGTCCCCGACACGTGCTACCGGGCGGCCATCGACCAAAGTAGCATCTGACCCTGTTGTGACAGTGCCTTCGCCGTGGATAGGACAGTTATGTCGATGGCCGACAAGTACGATAGGTTTCATTTGCGCGCTCTCTTAGCTGCTTTGACAGGTGCTTGTTCAAACGCCTCTGCGGGAGGTGGTGCTGTGCGGATATTGAAAACTCGACACATCACGTACCAGCATATGGCGAGTGAAAGGTTGTAGGGGAATAGCACGGCCCATATAGGAAGCAACCATGTTTTCTTCCCTTGCATCTCACCTGGCTCACCGGTACGCCATGGAGCATAATGCTGCCACGCTTGAGCCGGGGTCAGGCAAATCTCAGGCAGAGGTCTATATAGCCAGTTGGGTTCGCCAAACGGAGGTAGTTTTTCCGGTCCATGGCTCATGAAGTGACGCAAGTACTCCCACGCTTGAGCCACATATTTCTCGTCTGGTTCAGTGGGTTCATTGCTGTCGATCCAAAGAGCATCTTTTTGATTGAAACTACCGTCTTCTCGACGCTCGGCGAATGCCAGTGCATAACTGGTTGTGAATGATGCACCACCAAACTCGGTGCGTTTGAATATTCCTGCGCCGATATTGTTCCAGTCGTAGATGATTAGTGTGTTGATGCGCTTGTAATATATTTTCTTTGTGTTTCGATTTAGATAAATGGCCGACAGGTTTCGTATGTAATATATGCGATATGCCAGGAACGGCGTTAGGATAAGCGGGGATAATGCATATCTCGCGATGGAAAATGGATTTGTAAGAAGCGTTCTGTATTCGTCATTTAGGGTGTCTGGGTAAATTAATGCTGCAAGGCCCAGTGTGAGGGTGAGATACAGTTTCGCCATAAATACTGAGTCTGTCATCCAAGGGTTTCGTAGAACAAGCATGTCTCTGTTTACGCTGATTGCTTGATTGGCCAGCTTCGGTGGATGCATGGAAGAGGTTTGGCTGTTAAAAATCCAGTTTGTTTGCATTTCTTGGTTCTCTAGCACGACCGCGGTTGAAGACTCTATCCATTTCCTCCAACCCAGCGTCGAGTAGAGGCGAGATGGTGGGCTAGCTGGCTTATGTAATGTGCAGGAGGCCTGCATCTAATACTTGGGATCAGCATTGATCTGTTGCTGGAGTCATTAATCCCCGTCGTCCAATTGCTCGAGCTATGAGCAAGCCTGCTGATCGATAATATTAAGCTCACATTGGGATGATATCGTTCAATTTGTTGTAGGAGGTCGCTGTCCGGTTAAGTGGAGCCCGCGCCCGCTTGTCTGCAAGTTCCTACCTGAGTATTTCCGGCTGAGCGCTGAACTCCACCTTGTGAGTGGTGCGGCAATTTTGGTGATCAATAAACTAAACATGTTTCATAAGTGCTGGGCCTCAGGCGTTTTGACTGAAACTTTTTCTAGTGCCTCAACGGGAGCCGCGGCTGCCTTGACATTAAATAAGCGACAGATAACGTACCAGCTAATTGCCACAGAGAGATTGTAAGGAAACAAAATCGCCCAGAACGGCAGCATCCACAGCTTCTTCCCTTGCATTTCACCAATCTCCCCTGTGCGCCACGGCGCGTAGTGACGCCACGCTTGCAAAGGTGTCAGGCAAATTTCATGCAGCGGTGCGTAAAACCAATTAGGTTCGCCAAGAGGAGGTAAGTTCTCCAAGCCATGGTCCATGTAGTGCCGCATATACTCCCATGCCTCAGCAACATATTTTACATCGGGGTCGTTAGGGCTATTGCTATCAATCCAAAGTGCGTCTTTCTGGTGTGGGCTACCATCCGATCGACATTGAACGAATGCCAGTCCATAGCTTGTGCTGAACCCCGAACTGCTAAATTCAAAACGAGTGAATATTCCTCCTCTGGCGTTGTCCCAGTCAATAGTTATAAGCTGTTTTAGGCGCTGATAATATATGGTGCGATTGTCGCGGTTTAGGTAAATTGCGGACAGGTTCTTGATGTAGAAAATACGATAGGCAATAAATGGGGTAAGTATTAGTGGGAATATCAAAAGAATTGCAATGTCTAACCAGTTGGGTTTCTGGCTGCAGTGATAATAGTCATTGATTATGTCCGGGTATACAGTTGCAATTAATCCCAATGTCATGCCGGTGTAGATTTTTGCCATAAATACCGAGTCAGTGACCCAAGGGTTACGTAGCGTTAGTAGGTGATTGTCAATCCTTGAGATTTGGCTGGCTATTTTTGGCAGATGTTGAGAGTCAGAATCGGCAGTGAAGAGCCAAGTAGTTTTCATCTTTGTGCCTTGAGCATGAATGTGGCGATGGATTCGATCTCGTCATTGAGCCCGCTAGTTGGCTTATAAATTATCTTCAGGGTTGCGCTACTGCGATGTGCTAGCTCGCTCTTGAAGTAAAGTACGACCCCTGCTGTAACGAGATAGCAGTCTGGGGTTATTGGTAGCATGGTAGTCTCTCCCAGTTGGTTGGTGCTGCTATATTCGGCGCGCCAATCACTTCGGGATAGGGTGAATTGTGGTAGTAGCACCGTAAATTCTACAGTTGCGGAAGCTTGCTTTATGTCGTTGCTAACAATTGCTGTCCAGTTGGCAGGAGCCCAAGAATCATTGCTTTTCCACGCGCTGTCTAAATTACTTAATCCTAAAGTTCGAGATTGTTCGGAGTCAAGCAAGGTAGGGGCGTAGTAGGTCGTGTGCCATGAATCTAGTTCTTGGCCCAAGTTTAAAAAAGGTGGAAGTTTCTTATCGGGGTCCAGAGTAATGGCCGGCCGAATTTCACCATCGTTCTGACGAGTACCAAAAACACTCCGTGCTGCCCACAGTTCCAGAGGGTTATGCAGTCGTTCGTTAGCTTTCGAGCTAAAATACATACCTCCAGCAACGAGTGCGCCGCCCAACAGTATAGCTGCTGCCCAACCCGCCACGGGTATACTTGAAATAGTGCCTAGGAGTCCTAGGCTAACTTCTAGGATGATAACCGATCCTGTTAAGTTTGCAGCTGTAGAGGTTATCGTGTACGAGGCTGCAGTGTTGTCGCCGTTGTTTTTTTGTCTCTTATATTTGTGATAGTCGGATTTTGCACTTAGGAATATTCCTGGGTAGCTGATGGCGCGGGTTAAAAGTTTTCCGCTTGCGTAACGTGAAAGTGCCATGCCGAAAGCGGTTCCAGGCGCTGTGCCTGTTAATTTCAGTAATGCTACTCTATGTGCAGCTCCAGCGCTTAATGTGCTTGTAATTGTAGCCCCAATCACTCCGAAGATGGCCGCTGCAAATCCCGTTGTGTACTCTGCTGCATCGCTAGTCTGCAAATTTTTGTATGCGGTCTGCAGGCTAATTATATTGAACCACAGAAGTCCTGCATTCAGTAACCCTCCTGCGATTGAAGCTGTCAATGCTTTATTGCTGGGTTTCACTTGTGAAGTAGTTGTGGTCTCGATCAAAATGGTGTGACTTCCAGTGACCCTTAGTCTCTTGGTTTTATCAACTTGAGCCATGCCGTTCTTTAAATATCTATCTACCTCTTGGCTGAACGGGTTTTCGTGCACATATTTATCTGTGATGTTGTAGCGTGCTGCCAAGAGTCCCAGCGCTTTTTCAGCATTCCCTTCCTTTGCCGCTGATAGCACCTGTTGGCGCAAGTTTTTACTCGCATCCCAGCGAGTTCTTCCATGCATGCGTTTAAGAACTACGGTTGATATCGATTGAGCCGTAAGTTCGGTGATGCTGGCAGTTGCCGGGAAACGTCCTACTAGGGCTTCTATTACGTTATCGCTGGCACCGAGCAGGGTGCCAACGGAGTCAGCCTTGTCCTTGAACGGATTAAACGGCGCCAGCGCCACATACAGCGGGCTGTCATGCTGGTCAAGCCACTGATCCAGTCGCTTGAAGCGGCGATCCTCGTCTTCCGTACCGGGTGCAGGCTGGCCCATTGGGTGGATCAGCAAGGCCAGGGACATCTCCAGGCCGCGGGCGGAGGTGAGGTTATTCCGGTCGTAACTGGCCAGTGCTGCGGCGAGGCTGGTGGGGTTTTCAATGTGCTGGTTCTCGGCTGTGCCGAGCCAGATGTCGTGGTCGTTACTGGCTTGCAGGGCTTGTTTGCGCAGCACGGTAATGCGCTTTTCCAGCTCATCGCGTTCTGCGAGAAACTTATGGTACTTGTCCGTATCAATCCGCAAACCGAGCCGTGCGCCGTGCTCCGAATAGGACTTGTGGGTCAGCGCGCGGTAACGTGCTTCGGCGGGCGTCGGCCAGGGGCGGCCGTCTGGCATGCTCAGGGCGCGCGCCGCTGCTTCTATTGAACGTCGTGGTTTGGCCGGGTACAGGCTGACGAGCGTCTTGTCGAGCAGCATCGCCACCAGGTTGCGGTGGTGGAAGTCGCGGCTTCGTGCACTCAGGCGCTCGGTATCCAATCGAAAACAGTTGGGCACGCAGGCCTGCTCGGAATTTGGCTCAGGCTCATGGGAGTACAGTTGCTCGGACGGGATCAGGTCGCGCATTTGGTGCTGGTAGGCTGAAACCGACAGACTCAGGTCCAGGGCCATGCCCTCTGCGTCATTGAGCGCAACCACCGCCGGAATTTTCGGCTGGGTATACGGGTACTGACGGAGCATCGCGCCGAGGGTGCCCATCGGCAGAGTTTCCTTTATCGGGTGGCTGCTCCAGATCAACGACATGCGCCGGTCTTCGGGCTTGAAGTCTTCTACCCATTCCTTCAGCGCGCTGACAGGCAGTACGTGCGGCTGGGTCGAGGGCTGTTTGCTGCCGGCGACCAGTTCAGCAGTGTCCAGCAAACGCATATGCCGCTTGCGCAGGACCGCAGATTGGCAGATGCGGGCGGTCATGGCGTTGGTCCATAGGTGCGGGCTGTAAGCGATCCAGACTTCTTTGCCGGCTTCGGCACTGGTGTCGGCCCAAACCCAGCCCAAGGTACGGCTGCCCATGTAGCGGTTACGGCGGTGGTAGCAATCGAGGCCGCGATAGCGCAGTTCCTGATAGTGGCCTTCGCCGTCATATTCGTGGATGACCAGCTTTTCGCTTTTCGTGCCCTTCATGAACACATACACATAGCCTGGGCGCAGCGCACGCAGGGTGTAGGCTGAGTGCTGCAGTGGGGCAAAGCCTTGTTCGAGGTTGAAACCGGATTCTGCATAGCGACAGGCCGGGGCTTCGGCAGGCCGCGGGACGATGGCGTAGCGCACCGGCAGAATGGGCACGCGGCCGCTGCAGGTAGGTCCTGAGGACGCGCGGGTGACAGCGGGATCAGTCATGGTGGGGCTCCTTGCTCAGGACCAGCGCCTGCATCTGGCGAAGGCGGGCTTCGGGCGACTCTTCGAGATTGGTGTAAATGGCGGTTGCCTGTTGATTGCTCATCAGCCACATGTGCGCAGCCACGAGCAGGACAAACTGGCCTGCCACCGTTTCGTTGGCGAAATTGAGGTCTCTGAGTTGCGGCAGCAGCGCCTCGATCCACGGCCTTATTTCACTGAGGCTGCGTGTGGTGTACTGCGGCATGGCGATGATCTTGTGGGCGAGGCTGAGGACAAAATGGTCGTGCAGGCCCCACGCCAGTTTGTGCACTTCATCCTGCTGCAGCATCAACATCGGCTCGACTCTGAGCCGCGCAACTGTCTGGCTGCGTTCAAGCTGGCGCCATTCGAATGCAGGGCCCCAATTGATCCGCCAGCCCAGGCGCGACATGGGCCCTAGCCAGGCCTCGCGGTTGTCTGGCGCCAATGCATCCAGCCAGGCGTCGAGGTGGTTGGGATCAAGCGAGTGGTTGTTGATTTCCGCGCCGCGAATGCCGAACTGGATCATGCTGCTGAAGTGGTCAGCAAGTTCGACGAGGGGCAGGTCTGAGTCGATCGCGATGGCCGCATCGACCGGCATCCATTCGGCAGCGGCGTGGTCCAGCAACTCCGGTGCCTGGGAAATGTCGACCAGTAGCGGCCCGAACTCGTGCTCATCGTCCAGCGCCGTGCGCTTCCATATCCACGTGTGCGGGGGGCGATTGGTCACCTCGTCGATCAGCTCCAGCACCGACGGGGCGTAGGCGGGCAGAAACCGGGCATCCTGAGCAGCCGGCCGATAAGCCAGGTCCTCGAGTGTGTTGGTCATCAGCAACAGGTAGCGAAAGTGCTCGCGGGTCGGTGGCCCTTCGGCTACGTATCGGGAGGGGAAGACAGTCATGAGCTTCTGCCCCCCAGGCACCTGCAGTCGGGCAGCGAACAGCTGCCGTCAGGTTGGCGTCCGCAGCTGTTATCCAGAGGTTCGCCGCTGACAGGCGCACTGGCGATCGAGAACGTACTGCCTGCGCCTTGTGGCGTTTTCAGCAGTTGGCCGTTGATGCGGATAGTCGGCGTGTCCAGAGTGATGCCGTTGTTGTCGATGCGGATCGATCCGCCCGGGCCCTTGATCACCACGGCATCAGCTGCCTGCAGGTCATACACAGCGGTACGACGGCGAATCTCCGCTTTCGCCAGCAGTTCTGCATGACCTTCGACCTGCACCTCCTGATTGCCGCCAATACGGGTGTGATGGTTGGCGGTAATTTCATCATGGCGGTGGTTGCCGATTGACTCGACACGGTCTTTGCCGATCTTGATCGTCTGGTTGCGGCCGACGGTGACGAACGCGTCCTGTCCGATCGAGACCTGTTCATCGTTGCCTACGGTTTCTCGACGGTCGTGGCCGATACTGATGGTCTTGTCATGCTCGACCTGCTCTTCACGGTCATTGCCAACAAAGGTGGTTTCGTCGTGCTTGACGATGTTGTTCTGGTCTTTCTCGGCATGAATGAACACCTCCTGCCGGCCCAGTTCGTCCTCGAAGCGCAGCTCGTTGAAGCCCGGCCCTTTGTGGGTTTGGCTCTTGATGGTCATGCGCGTCTTGTGTTGTGGCAGGTCGTAGGGCGGCAGCTGGTTGCCGCAGTAGGTTCGGCCGGTAATCATCGGCTGGTCAGGGTCACCGTTGACGTACTGGATGATCACGTCCTGGCCGATCCGCGGGATGGCCATCGACCCCCAACTGCCACCGGCCCAGCCCTGCGACACACGCACCCAGCAGGAGCTGAACTCGTTGTCGCGGCTTTCTCGGTCCCAAGGGAAACTAACCTTGACCCGGCCCCATTCATCGCAATAGATCTCCTCGCCCGGCGGGCCGACCACGGTGGCCATGTGTGGGCCGTCGACGCGTGGCCGCTGCAGGGGTTTGGGTCGCCACTCACTCATACCTGGGACCAGCACTGCACTCTGTTGATAGTGGGTGCCGTGCTCGGCATCGGCGGCTTCTTCCTGCAGGCTTGTGAACTGCTTGCCCTCGTGGTGAGTGCTGATCACCCGCCAGTGCACGTTGAGGTCCTCGCGCTCGTGTTCGATCAGTTTGAAGCACAGGCCAGGCTGCAGGCGCAAGTCGTCGCCGCTGACGTCGGCCAGGCAAGCATCATGGCGCAGGCCGGTCATGCGGGTTTGCGTGAAGGGTTTGCCAGCCACATCGCGCTTGTAGCGGCCTGGGTAGTCGAAGCACTCGTAGTCGCTGGACTGATGCGAAGCTTTACTGGCTGCCGAGTGCTGCTGGCGATAGGCCGGGTTGGTGAAGGTGTAGTCACGCTGCACCTGGCGTGCAGTGCGTACTTGTTCGCTATAGCTGAACCGGCGCAGGCAGGGTATGGCCTGGTCGCCGCCGCCGCTGGGTTGGTACAGCACAGTGTCGGCAGCGAGCGGTTCCGGCGCGGTAAAGCGAGCGTCAGTGTCTTCGGGCTTGATCGCGCCACGGCTGATCAAGCCGAGTGATAGCAGGCGGTCGGTGAGCAGCAGTTTGTGCTGCTTGGCGCTGTGTTCGAAGCTGTAGACGAAGCCTTCTTCTGCGGCCAGGCGTGCGATGAAATCAAGGTCGCTTTCGCCGGCCTGAACACAGAATTCACGCACCTGATGATCAAAGCTGGTGCCGATGTCGAACTGGGTGATGCCTTGCCGCTGGAGCATGAGTTGCAGAATCTGCGGCACGGTTTTTTGCTGGAAGATGCGCCAGTTCGAGCGTAACCGCGCGCGGGCCAGTTGCGGTTCGATCAGGGCTCGATAGCGGGTCCGGTGAAAGCCACTTTCGTCCTGGCTGAAGCTGCTGACCAAACCGTGCACGTAGCGCACCGGCTGCTCGCCTCGCCAGACGGTGAACAACACGGGTTTGTCGAGCAATTTGCCGAAATCGACGTCATGACTGAAGCTGATCAGCTTCAGGTGCAAGGCGAAGGGCGTGCTCAAGGCTTCGTCGAGGGTGAACGAGACCACTTCGAAGCTGGCGCCACCTGCGAGCAGTGGCTGGAAGCTGTAGCGCAGATCAGATTGGCTAGCCATATGAAATCCTTGTCTGCCGTCCGAGGGGGTGATGCCCCAGGCCAGGCGCGCTGGGCTGGGGCAACGCAGCTAGGTCAGACGATCGGCTTGCGCCAGTCGTCCGCACCTTCGGTGCCGGCAGTGGTATGGGTCCAGGTGATCTTGCGATACGCCATCGAGACCTCGATCAGTTGGGTGAAGTCGGCGTTCTCCTTGTCCTGAGCGTGAGGCATGACGGTGTTGATGTTGACGATCGTCGCGTCCTCCAGCTTGGTGGTGAAGAAGTGCTCCTGCTTGCCCTCGACCGAGGTGCGGTACCAGTTGACTTCGACGGTGGGCAGCATCTCGCCGCTGGCCAGTGCCTGGTACATCAGTGGCGTGGCCTTGTTCAGCGAACTGGTGAACATGAACGGTTTGTGCACACGCTGGCCGGACGGCTGGCCGCTTTGCGGGTCAGTCGGGACGGTCACCTGGTGCTTGATTTCCTGCACCAGGATTTCGTCTTCGTGGCCTTCGACGTAGACATTGCCGACCGAGTCGGAGGTAAAGGCACCAGCGGTGATGTTGCCTTGGGTCTGGCCTTCGATCTTGATGTAAGCGGGTGTTGGCATGGCAGAATGTCCTGCATCCATGTGGATAAAACACGTCTCCCTGAGGGGACGTGGCCATCGGAAGCGATGGGCTTGCTAACGAAACCGAGGCTTCGCTAAACGGGTTGAGTTCGGTTGGCTTTGGCTATTGCTGCAAGATCCCGCCGAGCGAGGTGAGCACCTCGTTGGTGATCACGTGCAAGCGGTAGCTGTACAGCCCATAAAGTGCAGCCATCACGGCTGAGCACAGCAGTAGCGGGCTCCACCATGGCCATTGGCGGTTCATGCGGTAATTGCGTGGAGCAACATTGCCCAGCGGCTGGCAGAGCTGCTCAGGCACGGGCCCGCGCAGTTCGCGTATGGCGCCGTAGAGCTTGTTGATCAGCGCCTGCAGGGCGTCGTCGCCCTTGGGCGCGATGGCGTACTTGCCCTTGAGGCCAAGGCACAGGCACAGGTACATGAACTCGAGCACGTGTTGGTAGCGCTTGGGCTCCTGCATCATTCGCGTCAATACGGTGAAGAACTTCTCGCCGCCCCAGGTCTCGTGGTGGAAGATGCTCAGCAGGGGCTCGTGGCTCCAGCGGCACTTCTTGCCCCACGACCGGCTCATCACGGCTTCGTCCAGATGCAGGCACAGCGCGTAGGAGTAGGCCAGCAGATGGGCGGGCTCGTAGGCGTGCTGGCGCATCTCCTCGAGGATATTGCTGACTTGCGTCTGCACCTGGGTGTGAACTTCATCGATGTTGTCCATCTCGTCCACGCTACGCAGACGCATCACCAGGCCCAGCAGCGGCATCGCAGCGTCGACCATGGGATTGGCGTAGCCTCCGCGCAGCTGAAATGCTGGATCGGCTGCGTAATGCTGGCTGACAGGGTCGCCGTCAGGCTGTATTGCTGGCTCTGGGTTGGTGTGTTCAGCATCAGGTGCTGTACCGAGCTTCGCTTGGCCAAAGGTCATCTCATTCGCTCCTGATCGCCCAGAATTGCATCTCCAGGCCCGGGAACTCACCGGCTATGTGAAAACCAAAGCCGTTGCTTTCCTGCATGGTCGCCCACGCGGCGTTACGCCGGTCCAGTTCGAAGTAGCAAAAACCAGCATGGAAGGGCAGGTCGCGAGGGGCCACCGGCAGCGGCAGCAGCGGGATGCCCGGCAGTTGCAGTGGCACCAGGTCGTTGAGTGCTTCCAGCGAGGTGACCTTGGCTTTCTGGATGAACTGCTGGCGCAGGGTTTCTGGCGGCAGGCTGGCGCGGACCGCCAGAATGAATTCGGCCTGGTCGATCAGGCGCCGATCATCCAGGGTCGTCGTCAGCACACCGTATTCATGGGCATGCAGCGGCAGCGATATCGCGCGGGGTTGCAGCACCGTGCTCAGAACCCGACGCAGGGTATCTTCCAGCAGCTTGAACGATGGGCGCAGGGCGCTGTGCTGATACGCCGGGTAGTCTTGCGGCAGCCTGCTTTCATCGGTAAAGGTCACCAGCTCGCCACAGGCCTGGCTCATGCTCAGGTAGAGCTGTTCGGGGTGGACATGCTGCTGGCGTGACAAGTGCTGGAAGCATGGCCACCAGCGGTTCATGGCTTGCAGCAGATTGAAATCGCGAATGTCGGCGATACCCGACTGGCCGCCTGCGCCGATCCGTGCCGCGAGATTGCGGGCGCGTTCACGCAGGGTGTTGCTGATCTCGTCTAGATACCGTTGTAGTGCCGGCACCGCACGTACCGAAACACTGGTCGGATAGAAGTTCTCGTCCAGTTTCAACGCGCCGTTCGGGCTTTTCTCGAGAATCCGCGCCAAGGCCAGGCGGCTATAGCCGTTGCGGTCTTCGCTATTGCGCTTGATCTGCAGGTTGGGCACCGCCAGATCGACCTGGACCAGATCACCATCTGCGGTGTGGGTGTCTTTGATTTCCTCGGCGTGCGCGGTGTACCGGAAGTTGGCGGCGTTGTCTGGCCAGCTCACTTCGCGGCCACCTTCGGTGCGCAGCGGCAGGCACAGGTAGATCTCGCCGTTCTGCGCAGCGTCGTCGTCGATTTCCAGCGGTGGCGGTGGTGGCAGATCAGCGGGGATATCGAACACCGTGCCGTCCGGCATGATGCCGCGGGCTCGAGTGATGGCCACCTTGCCCAAGCTCAGGTATTCACCGTTGAGCTGCAGTTCGCTGAAGCCAAAAAAACCGGGGTTCAGGCTGCTCAGGCGCTGATGGAACGCAGCCTCGCTGGCGCGTGCTGCCTGCTGGAAGTGCTGCGGTTTGACGAACAGCCCTTCGGGCCAGAGAACGGGATTACGTGAGCTCATGGGCGCTCCGGATCGAGAAGTTAAAAAGCACGGTGCAGGTGCAGGGGAGACTCATCAGTCTTCCTCTTTGAGCACGATCTGCGTGTCATTGAGCAGCACCGAGAGCACCACCTGACGACCCCGTGGGGTGATGCGCAGTACCTGCCCCCAGGTCGCGCCGTTCTGCTCGCGGTAGTCGCCGATCACGGCGATGAAGCGGGTGTCGGTGTGAATCGGTTCGAAAGGTATGAACTTGAACTGCCCGGGCGCGAGCACGTAGTCGTCATCGCGTATATAGGTGCTGCGCAGCACCTTGGCCGGGTCTTCATCCAGCAGCTGATACACACTGTTGCGCAGCAGCGAGTCATCGCGCAGCTGCAGAATCTTGATCGCAATAGGCGTGGCAATTGGTTCAGCCGTTACCTCGGTGGCACTGGGCAGGGTCAGCACTACCGCCGGGTCGTCATAGCTGCCGAGAGTGCTGTCGTCGTCAGCCGCAAAGGCCAGGCTGCCACTCTGGCTTTGCTCGCCTAGTGCTTGCGGAAATTGCTGCTGAAGGTAGTCGAACAAGCTGCCGACTTTTTCCACCAGCGCCTGCGGATCCTGCGCGCTCAGGCTGATGGCATAGGGGCTTGGTGGCAGCGCGCTTTCCTGCTCGGCGGGAGAGGGTGCGCTGTTGGGGTTGCCGTTGAGGGTGGGGCTGGCGTTGATGCTGAAGGCAACTTGGGTGGGATGATCCTCTGGCGGTCCGATCGGCAAGGAGTGATCCAGTGCCACCTGGCTCATTCTGCTCAATGAGGTGCATCCGGCCAGGGCAAGCAATGCCAGCAACAGAGTGGTCATTGGGAGATGGCGTTTCATGCTTGCTCTCCGGTGATAAGGCGCTGCAACGCGTCGGCGTGTGCTGGCGGTGTGTCCAGCAACGCATCCAGCGCGGCCAGAGGGTCATGGCCGAGCGGCCGGTCGAACGCTGTGCAGATATCGACGGTGGCTTGATGCGCTGAAACTTCGATCTGCCAAGGATCCGCCGGAGCGTCGGCGATCAGGGCGTCGAGCAGTCGCTGGCCAGGTGCGAACAGCTCCTCCAGGGACTGCTCGTCGGCTGAGTGCTGCTGACAATGCACATGGATGCGATAGCTGCCGATGTGCAGCCGGTCGCCTTGTTGCAGGCGCACGGGTGAGCGCTCGCCGAGGCTTCGCGGGGTGTCATTGAGGTAGGTCTGGTTGCATAGGTCGACGGCGCAGAAGCTGCCCTCGATCCAGCGAATTTCGCAGTGCAGCGGCTGGATACGCTGCGCGCGGTCCCATAGCAGCCAGTCGGCTGGCCCGCTGCCGATGGTGCCGCCGTTGCGGTCGAATCGATGGCGGGCGATCACGCCGTGTTCGAGCTGGTCGATATTGCTGATCACCAGGTCCAGGGTGTTCATGCGCGCCCCCTGATTCGAACTACCGGGCTGCTTTTCCCATGCTTGTCATCGACGAAACTGGTCCAGCCCAGGTGCGCACCCTGGCTGCGGTGCAGGCAGAACGGAGACAGCGCATGCTGTTTCAGCCGCAGCTCGAGGTCGTAGGCCAGGCCGTCGCGCAGGAGAAAGTCGATCAATGCGCGCAGGCGACCAAAATTGACTCCACTTGGCAGCAACTGGCGCAGCTGGGCCTGGTCGAGGTCGCTGATGAGGATGGTGAACTTGCTGCTGCGGGTGCGGGTACGGTTCCCGACCATGAAGGTACTGCCCAGGCAACCATTGGAGCGGCCAAGGCTGACCGTCTGCCTGATGGCGGTAGGCACTGATCGGCTCTCGAACTCACGGATCTGCACGCTGCTCAAGTCAAAGCAGTGGGCGATGATGCCCGCCACGGTCCCGGGGGCACGGCTGCGGCTGGCGATAACGCCGGCAAAGCTGAGCAGGCGACTCCATGGCAGCTCGGTATCGCCACGCAACTGCTTGTTGTCCAGGCCAATCAGGGCGAACACATACTGCGAAAAGCCGTCAGCGGCGCCCGCCTGGAAGCGAATGTAATAGCGGTACTTGCGCCAGATACGGTGCAGCAGGCTGAGCAGGTAATGATTGAAAAAGTCGAAGAAGGCCGGGCGCACGCCGATGTCGTGGGCATGGTCGTAGGCAATCTGCTCGAGGTAATAGGTGGGCAGTGGCGAGTCAGTGCCATGCAGGCCCATAAAGGTGGTACAGACGCTGTAGCGCTCGGCATGATCGGAAAATCGCTCTGCCTTGAATACGTCCGACACGGGAAAGGTCAATCGCGGATCGCAGCCAAGCCTCACCCGCAGCCGTGTTGCTTCGGCTGGCCAGCGCGGTTCGAGATCGTCGCCGTGCAGGCCATGCAAACGCTCCAGCAACTGGAAAAAGTTGTACTGGTGCGCCTGGGCGAGCAAAGCGTCGGCTAGATCAGCGGTTGTCTGCCGGTCAGCAGTGGCCATGTGTAGTGCTCATTGTTGGTGGTATTGATCACTTCCAATTGGTGGAAGGAGTTGATGCTGGCGTACAGGGCGAAGAACTGAGAGAGCACGCAGCTGAACAAATACAGGTCGCCCTCGCAGGAGAAGGCGTCCTGGTTCAGCTTGAGCTGGGTGCGCAGCCCGCGGATCGGCTGGCCTTTGATCAGCCAGTCCAGCGGCGCCGTCTGCACATCGCAGATACCGTCCAGGCGCTTGCGCGTGGCGCGTGCTTGCTGGATGTCATGCAAGGCGGCGAAGTCGTAGGCGCCGATGACAGCCTTGAGCGGCTCCGCCGACAGCAACGACAGGTAGTTGAGCGAGAGGTTGGAGATCAATGCCCATTGCAAGTCGCCGTCCAGCACCGGTCGATAGGGGCGGGTAGGGCGGCAGATGTTGCGGTAGCTGGCCAGCGGTGGGGTGATCTCGGTGATCACATCGATGTCGCCGATCCCCAGTGCCAGCGGCAGGTCGCGATTGGTGCAGGTCAGATCGATCGAAGCGGTTTCGAGTTGTTCGATGTAGGCGGTGGCATCCCCGCGCACAAAAGCGATGCGCTGAATCACGCCATTGCCGCGCAGCGAGTTTTCGATTTCGCAGTGGTAATAGAGCGCCGTGCGCCCTTGCACATGCTCGATCTCGTGGGCAAATGATTCGAAGGGCCGGAACGTGCGCAGCGTCTCACCCGGCGTATCTTCGCCCGTGGTGCGCGTGCTGACGACCCGGTCGACGCTGAAAATCTCGTAGGCGTCGGCGCGATTGCCGTTGGGTTGCAGTTCTACCTGGGTGTCGCGCCCTGACAAGTCGATAGGCTCGGCGCTGTGCTTGAACAGGTTGACTGCAGGGGTGCAGAACAGGCCGAAGTCGTCTTTGCCCACACGGATCGAGCTGGGCAGCTGGCGGGTGAAGTGAAACTCCAGGCGTACACATTTGCTGCTGTGGGCAGGCCAAAGCTTGGCAAGGCCCGTCAGACTGAAAAAGTGGAAGCGCTGCGGGAAGACAAAGTACTCCTGCAGGATGCGATAGCCGTCGAACACATTTTGCGGATAGGGCAGCAGCGCTTCATCAGGGCTGAAACCCGGGAATGCGATGTTGCTTGCCGGTAGACGACGTACTTCGCCCTCGATACTTACACTGACGTGTTTGAGGTACTGCGCCAACCACAGGTACAGGGTCTGCGCGCAGCGATCCTCGCCGCTCAGATGAAAGTCCAAACGTTCGCAGTCCAGCGTGTTCAGCGGGCGATCAACCAGTGTCTGCAGGTCGATACGCACGCTGGAGTTGTCCAGGGTCTGGGTCGCGTCAACGTCGTCGATGACGAAGGGGTGTAGTTGTACCTCGGTGCAGGTGCGAAATTCGCAGGCGACCCCATCCACCTCTCTGGAAAAAAGTCTCGCACCCTTGGCTACCCTTTGTGACTGGGTCAGCGATTGCGGCTGCGGGGTAAATTGCACAATGGTGGCGCTGGGCAATGGTCGCAGGTAGTTAGGCCACAATAGCTGCAGCATCGGGTGGGTCAGTTCCGGCATGTCGTCTTCGAGCTTGAGCCGCAGCTTGGCGGTCAGAAAGGCGAAGCCTTCCAGCAGTCGCTCGACATCCGGGTCACTGCTGTTTTTGCCGAGAAATCGGCTGAGCTGCGGGTTGTCTCGGGCGAAATCGGTGCCGAGTTCGCGCAGGTAGCGCAGCTCTTCTCTGAAACGGTCTTTTAACGACATGGTCACTTCACTCGGGTGTAACGGCTGTGCCCGCTCACCAGCAACTCGATCTGCAGTTGTTCCGCGTGGTCGTTGACCTGCACCTGACAATCCAGATGAAAGTGCAGCTCCAGCGGGGCATGTGCATCGGGCACGGCCTGCAGCGCATGCACTGCGATCCGTGGTTCGAAACGCTCAATGGTGTGGCGGATGTCGGCGCTGACCTGTTGCAGTAAGTCACCGCGGCTCAAGTCGTGGCCGTTGAAGTCGCGCAGGCCGAGTTCAGGGCTGCTTTGTGAGCAGCCCTCACGGCAATTGAGCAGGGTTTCGAGGTGATGCTTGATCACCTCGAACTTGCGCCCACGCGCTTCACGCCGAGATGACTGGACGTTGGCTGTGGCTTTCACTCCCAGCCGGTCAAACAACCCGGTCACTGCGTGTCGAGCCGGCCAACCAGCGAGATCTCGAAGTTTGCGCCCATGTATTTGAAGTGCGGGCGCACGGCCACCGAGACTTGATACCAGCCCGGATCACCGGCAACGTCGGAGACCGTAATCGCTGCGGCGCGCAGCGGCCGGCGGCTGCGAACATCAGCCGAGGGGTTTTCCTGATCGGCCACGTACTGCTTGATCCACTTGTTGAGCTGGCTCTCGAGGTCGCTGCGTTCCTTCCAGCTGCCGATCTGCTCGCGTTGCAGGACCTTGATGTAGTGCGCCAGGCGGTTGACGATGAACAGGTACGGCAGTTGCGTGCCGAGCTTGTAGTTGGTCTGCGCCTGCAGGCCTTCAGGGGTTTTGGCGAAGGTCTTTGGTTTTTGCACCGAATTGGCTGAAAAGAACGCGGCGTTGTCGCTGTCCTTGCGCATGGTCAGGGCGATGAAGCCTTCTTCCGCCAGCTCGAATTCCTTGCGATCGGAGATCAGCACTTCCGTGGGTATCTTCGCCTGCAACTGGCCAAGCGACTCATACAGGTGCACCGGCAGGTCCTCGACCGCGCCACCCGACTGCGGGCCGATGATGTTCGGGCACCAGCGGTAGCGGGCAAAGCTGTCGTTGATGCAGCTGGCTAAAAGGAATGCCGAGTTGCCCCACAGGTAGTTTTCGTGGCGGCCGTCGATGTTCTCGTCATAGTTGAAGCTGTCGGTCGGTTGCTCCAGGTGGTGGTAAGCGGATCTGAGCATGAAACGCGGCCCAACCAGCGCGGTATGGCGGGCGTCTTCACTGTCGCGGAACGCACGCCATTTGGCATGGCGTGGGCCGGCGAAAATGTCTTTCACCTCTTTCAGATTGGGCAGGTCTTCAAAGCTGCTCAGGTTGAAAAACTCGGGGGCGGGTGCCGTCAGGAACGGCGCGTGAGACATTGCCCCGACCGAGGCCATATAGCTCAGCAGCTTTATGTCCGGTGAGGAGGGACCGAAGCTGTAGTTGCCTAGCATGGCTGCCACCGGCTCGCCGCCGAATTGGCCGTAACCGGCGGTGTAGACATGTTTGTAGATACCGCTGCAGGTGATGTCGGCGGCATTCTCGAAGTCATCGAGCAAGTCGTCCTTGCTGACGTGCAGCACCTCAAGCTTGATGTTCTCGCGAAAGTCGGTACGGTCGACCAGAAGCTTCAGGCCACGCCAGGCTGATTCCAGTTGCTGAAACTCAGGCTGATGCAGGATCGCATCCATCTGCTTGCTCAGCACTCGATCAACTTCGGCGATCATTTGATCAACCCGGTGCTTGTTGATTAGTTGATCTGGCTCATTGCTTTTGAGGATTTCTGCAATAAAGGCCGCAACCCCCTGTTTGGCGACTTGGTAGCCTTCCTGGGTTGGCACCAGCATTGTTTCGGCCATGATCTGATCGAGTAATGTGGCGGTGCCCAGGGTTTCAGTGTTGAGTTCGACTGCAACAGCTGTGTCGGTTTTGTTTGGCATCGGCGGGCTCCGTCTTATTGGTCTTGTTTGGGCGCATCGAGCACCAGGTTCAGCTCTTGTGCAAGTTGCTTTCGCGCCTGCTCGTCGGTCAGCAGTTGCTGCAGTTGTTTGCGGAACGCCGGGACATTGCCCAGCGGGCCTTTAAGTGCAACTAGCGCTTCACGTAGCTCCAGCAGCTTGTTCAGCTCCGGCACCTGGCGGGCGACCTGGTCAGGCCCGAAGTCGTTTATCGAATTGAACTGAAGGTGCACCGCCAACTCGGCATCGGTGGCGGCATTGAGCATCGACGGCACGGCCATACTCAGGCTGACATCTGCATCTCTGAGCACATGATTGAAGGTGTGCTTGTCGATGCCCATGACCTGGCGGTCTTCAACGCTGCGGCTGTCGTCAAGGCCGAAGTCGCCCAGAACCAGCATTTTATGCGGCAGCTCTATTTCGGCCTGCTCGCCGCCGGTAGCGGGCACATATTTGATGTTGATACGCTCTTTGGGAGCGACGGAGCCGTTATTTTTCGCCATAGAAATGCGTAACTTCCTGTTATGTTTGTAGGAAATTTCTCATTTAGAGAGTTAACTTTCTTTAATTTATGTAGGAAGCATCCTACGTAAATAAAGTATTCCTGTTTAGTTGTCCGGGGAGTGACTGCCGGCTTATTAAAACCTTGCGCGCAACATGGCTTTTTGGTCGAGCAAAAAAGTGTAAGGAAATATTTGCCTGTATGTTTTGTTGTCGCTGGATTAGTGTTCATTCCCTCAGCGATCATCACGTATAGATTCTGGCATTGTGCTGGTTATTTAAGACAATTCCTACGCTCTATTGGGTGTGCTTCCTATTGAATGGAGTTCAATTCGGTGTTAATTCGGAGTGCGTCTGGCATTGTTTTTTTACTGCTGATAAGTGCAGGCGAAGTATTGGCCGACCCTGTACGTGATTGCCCGAGTATTACGTCCAACCTGGAGCGTCTGGCCTGCTTTGACCAAGCTGCCGGAACCCCGGCGCGGGTTGCCAGGCAGAACTGGTCGGTACCAGAGCAGGATTCCCCCAGCGTGCAGAGCGTCATGACCAACGAAGCCGAGCGGGCGGGTGATGACCTGACCTTCCGCCTTCGCGTCCATGATCAAGGCGAGCCCGTGCACAAGCGGCTGGTGATTTCGGCTCCGGCAATCGCCGAAGGCGAACCGCGGCCTTACTTGGCAATCAGCTGCGTGCAAAACATCTCAAGATTGCAGTTGATCAGCTCGCGGCCTATTGACGCCCGATGGGTCAGGGTCCAGCTGCAAGGCGAGCGCGGATCGACCCTCCCTACACCCTGGCAAGTGATGGAAAACGGCCAGGTGCTGGATGCCGGCCGTGGCTTACCGGCTATCGAGCAGATCAAGCAGATCATCGGGGCTGAGCGCATCCACGTTGTTAGCGAGCATGCGGACCTCAATGGCCTGAGCTTCGATGCCCAGGGCTTGGATCCATTGATCGAGGAGGCGCGCAGAGCATGTCGTTGGTAGCGCCAGTCTCGGCGGAAGAAATTGCGCGGCTGCTTGCGCCGATCGACCCCGCAGCTCCGGCAGGCATGTTCGACGTGGAGGACGAGACGTATCAGGCAATTGACCAGGAAATGGTCAAACTGGGCGGCATGCAGGAGTCTTCGATTGACTGGTGCTACATCGAGGAAGCGTCGCGCCAGTACTTGAGCCAACAATGCAAACACCTGCGCATCCTTGGTCATCTGAGCGTCGTTTGGCTACGCAGCGCCTGTTGGGAGCGCTGGGGGTTCACCCTGGACCTGCTTGCGGGGATGCTGGAGCGCTACTGGGAAACCGCGCACCCCAAGCCCGGGCCTAAAGGTTTCCTTGGCAAACGCAAGTCGGTCGCATTGATCATCAAACGACTAACCGATGCGATTCCGCAGCTGGATCGGTTTACCTACACCCCGGCCAATGCTGCGGCGGCGCAGCGAGCGCTCTGCAGCTTGCAACAACAGGTCAAGGCAGCGCAGCTTGACGCGGCTGCGGTCGATGATTTGCAGCGCTTGCTGCTCAAGCAGCTTGAATCTGCCAGCGGTACCGGGGAGAAGACGCAGGTCAGCCCAGTGCCATCACGAAGGGAGGCAACGCCATTGGCCGAAGCCTTCTTGCCGGCCAAGCCGGGCATCTCCCTGGGTAACGAGCGCGAGACCCGCCGTGCTGTGTTGAGCATGGCCGAATTCATCAATCAGCAGGATATCTATGACCCCACCGGCTTTCAGTTACGGCGCTTTGGCCTATGGGCTCATATTCAGCTTGCGCCTGTTGCAAGGCAGGACCAGCGCACCGAGCTGATGGTAGTTCCGGCTGACATCGCCATCAGCTACGAAGAAGCGGTCGCCGGAACTGCAATTGATCCCGCGCTGCTACTGCGGGTGGAGAAAAGCGTAGCGGCTTCGCCCTACTGGATTCGCGGCAGTTTCCTTGCGGCCACCATCGCCGGTCGGCTGGCAATGGGTGAGGTTGCAGAAGCTATTCGCAGCGCCACTGCGCGTTTCGTACTGCGCCTGCCCGCGTTGCAGTCGCTGCGCTTCAGCGATGGTACGGCTTTTATCGATGAGCAGTGCCTGGCGTGGCTCAAAGGTGGCCATGGCTCGACAGAGCAGACAACGGCTTCGCAAGAATTCGGCAGCCTTCGCGCCGAGCTGGTCAGCCAGCTGGAAGCAGCAGGTGTGGAGCCGGTGCTGCTGAAGCTGCAAGCGTTGCAAACAGACTATCGCTCGCCACGTGAGCGTTGCCATACCACCGCTATCGCCGCCGACCTGCTCGCCACTAAAGGCGTCTCCTGGTTGGCTCAGGACCTCTGCGCAAGCGTGGTGCGAACCATGCAGCAAACCAGCGCCGCTGCCTGGGAGCCAGAGGTGTTCAACCGGCTGCAGCAGGTAGCAGCAACCTCGGCGCTGCTCAATCAGATCAAGGACTAGAAGCCTCATGAAACAACTCTGGACTGTTTTCAAACGTTGGGGCATGCCGTTGGCAAGACGGGTCGGCTTGGCCTTGCCGGTCCTGCTGGGGCTTGGTGCCGTACTCGTGCTGATCGCCATCTGGTGGCTCGGCCCGCACTGGAACTGGCGTGGCCAGCAGCCGCTGGCGAGTTTGACGCAACGCAGTCTGGCAAGCCTGGTGCTTGTACTGATCCCACTGCTGGCGTGGGCTCTGGTATTGCGGGGCTGGGTTTGCTCGGCTGCAAGCTGAGCGCGAGCAGGCGCTGGCTGCTGAAGCAGACCCTTGCTTGCCGCTGGTGCAGGCACAGGATCGCGCGCTGCAGCGCAACCTTCAACACTACCTCAGCAATGCCGGCGGCGGTCGGGCGTTGTATCGGCTGCCGTGGTACATGGTCGTGGGTGTGACGGAGGCCGGCAAGAGCAGCTTCATCGAGCGTTCCAATCAGCGCTTCACACTCACCCGGATCGACCAAGCCCATTCACGTGGGTATCCGATTGATGCCCCCGCTTATCCAATCGGTTGGTGGATAAGTGATGACGCGGTGATCATCGATCCGCCCGGGGCTTTGATCACCCAGACAATGGCCAAGACCGAATCGGGCGATACATCGTCCGAACCTAGTGCTGCACTACCCGCCGGCAGCCAGGCGAAGCTGTGGAATCATCTGCTCGGCTGGCTGGTCCGCAATCGAAGCCGCAGGGCCCTCAATGGTCTTCTGCTGGTCGTGGACCTACCAGCCCTGCTGCATGCTTTGCCAGAGCATCGCATCGATCTAGCCCACACCCTGCGCACCCGGCTGTACGACGTTAGTAGTCAGCTAGGTTCGCGCCTGCCGGTGTATGTGGTGATGAGCAAACTCGACTTGCTCGACGGGTTCGACCAGTTTTTCGCCCGCATGCCTGTAAAGGTGCGCGAGCAGATACTGGGCTTCACCTTCAGGCTGGACCCCGTCAATGACTTCGACGCCTGGTTGGATGAGTTCGGCAACCACTATGACAAACTGACCGCTCTGCTCTATGAACAAGTACTTGAGCAGATGCGGCTACTGGCATGCCCGTTCCAGCGTGAGCGCCTCATGTCACTGCATGCCCAGCTCATCGGTCTGCGACCCGTCAGTTTGAGTTTTCTCAAGGAAGTACTGGCCAGTGATCGCTTCACCACGCCGGCCTTGGTTCGGGGTGTGTACTGGTCATCTGTACTGCAGCGGGGGCAAATCACCAATGCGTTCGTTCGCGAGGCGGCCCAGCCTTACGTAGTCAAACAGGTGGTGCTTGAAAGCAAGCCGCATGGTCAGCCAGCGGTTTATTTCATCCAGCAACTGTTCGAGCGGGTCATCTACAAGGAGGCTGGCCTCGCTGGCGACAATGCCAAGGTTGCGCGTAACAAACGCCAGTTGCGGTGGCTCGGCTCGGGAGTGGGCATTTTAGCGCTGGCTGTTGCGGCCGCGAGTTGGCAACGCTACTTCGATGTCAACCAGCTGAAAGCCGCTGCTGTCCTGGCAAAGAGTCAGGAATACAGCCTTCACGAGGTCGATCAACATATCGACCCCACCGGGCGTAACCTGCTCGGGCCGCTTGACCAGATCCGCGATGCAGTAGCCGTGTTCGGTGACTATCGCACAGCATGGCCTGGCGTGGCAGATATGGGCCTTTATCAGGGGCGCGCAATCGGGCCGAGGGTAGACGAAGCGTACCTGAGTCTGCTGTCCAGGCGCTTCCTGCCTTCACTGGCGGCTGGCGTCATCGAGGCTATGGACGCTGCGCCTGCCGGTAGCGAGCAGCAGATGGCTGCGCTGCGGGTTTATCGCATGATCGAGGACCGTAGCAATCGCCGCCCGCAGTGGGTAGAGGAATGGATGGCCCAGCAGTGGCAGGCTGCCTTCCCTGGGCAGGGGCAGGTGCAGCGTAATCTGATGCGCCATCTGCATTACGCCATGGCGTACGCCGATACCGATCTGCCGCAGTATCGTCTGCGCGTCAGCGAGATTCAGCGAACCCTGCGCGAACTGCCGCTCCCGCAACGTGTGTACAACACGCTCAAGCAGCAGGCGCAGGAGCGGCTGCATGGCAACCTTGACCTGCGCAATCAGGTCGGGCCTGCGTTCAATGTGGTTTACCAGCCAAGCACTGCAGGCAAATCTGACTATCAGAGTCTGCTGCTGGCCAAGCTGCTCACGGCTGAAGGCTACAAAAGCTATTTTGAGCCTCACAGCGAGAAGATCACCGACATAGCCATGATTGACCAGTGGGTACTAGGAGAGCGCGATCAACTCGACTACTCGGATACCGACCGTAAAGCCTTGACCGAGCGTGTTCGTAGTCTCTACAGCGCCGATTACGTCAATAGCTGGCGGCAGGCCCTGAACGCTGTTGCTATCACTGATTTCCAGGACCTGAAGCATGCTGTGACGGTATTGGAGCAACTGACCGGCCCTGCTGCGCCTATGCAGCGGTTGCTGGAAACGGTGTCGGAAAATACCTCGCTGAGTTCGTTGCCGGTGGTGGGTACCGGGTTGGAGCAGCCCGATGTTATCCAGCCTGCAGCGAGCATGCCTGAGTCGCCGCAGACCGTGAGCATCCGCCGGGCGTTTGCCGGCCTCAATGCCATGCTGGAAGTCAAAGGCGAAAAGCCTAGCTACTACGATGAAACCCTGACCGCGATCACCGCCGTGCACGACTACGCCAGACTGGTCCACGACAGCCCCGATCGTGGCCGGGCCGCACTGAATGCGGTACTGCAGCGCTTCTCGATGACCGGGCACGATCCGATTGGCACTTTGCAACGCGTTGCCAGTGGCTTGCCAGAGCCGCTCAATCAGCAGGTCAAAAAGGTTGCAGACCAGACCACTCGCGTGCTGAACATCGAAGCGCTGCGTGAACTGGAGCGGCGATGGGACGCCGACGTTTACAGCTTTTTCCAGCAGCGGTTGGCCGGTCGCTATCCGTTTGCAGCGGCCGCGGCCGATGCCTCGCTGGATGACTTTGAGGCGTTCTTTGGACCGAAGGGCCGCTTGCAGCAGTTTCAGGATCATTACCTGACAGTCTTCCTGAAAGACAACATCGAGGCTTTGCAGGCCGACCAACACGGCAAGTCGCTGATCCGTCCTGATGTGATCGCGCAGTTACAAGCGGCAGATCGCATCCGCGACACCTTCTTTGATCAGCGCGGCAACCTCAGTGTGCAATTCAGCATCGAGCCACTTGGCCTCAGCGCCAACCAACGCACCAGCCTGCTGGACCTCGACGGCCAGCTGATTTCCTACACCCATGGCCCGAGCCAGATCACAGGCGTGGTCTGGCCCAACACGCTTGGTCAGCAGGTGCGCAGCAACCTGACTTTGCTCAGGCTCAATGGCAACAGCAGCCGCCTGGAGTACCGCGGCCCATGGTCGATGTTCCGCCTGCTCAGCCGAGGCGCGCTCAACGGTCGCACTGCAACGAGTGTCGACTTGAGCTTCACAACAGGGGAGGGCGTGATGCGCTACCGACTGAATTCCGAGAAAGCCTTCAACCCGATTACCCAGCAGCCGTTCAAGGGCTTCAAGCTGCCCCGCGGGTTATTACAACAGCCTTCGAATCTACTCCAGGCGAGTGTGCTGGAGGAAGGCAGGAGTAGCGCGTTGTAGAGCTGGGACAACCCGGCGAGTGATGCAGTCGGGGTCAATAACAATAAGAAAGAGAGCACTGATATGGATGTATCAATGGGCCTGTTGGCTGCGGTTTTCTGGGGCGTGACCGATTTTCTGGTGGGTATCAATGCGCGGCTGTTCGGTGTCCGGCGATCTGTTTTTTTCGGCCAGCTCATTGGCTTGATCTTGATTAGCCTGATATTGCTGATGTCGAGTCGACACCTGATGCGTCTGATCGATGCGCCACTGTTAGCCATCATGCTTGGCCTGCTCGCAGCCGTTTGTGCAGTGGCAGGCGCTCTCGCGTTGGCAAATGCGTTCGCAATAGGCAAAACCGCCCTGGTCGCGCCGCTGGTCACAAGCTATGGAGTTGTCACTACTCTGATCGCATGGGTAGCGGGTGAGACGTTGACCAACTGGCAATTCACGGGTGTCTTTATCTGTGTCTGCGGGGTGCTCTTGGTAAGCCGCAGGCCATCCGTCCGTAACCACACTTCAGTGCGACAGGGAAGGGCATCCATCACCTATGCGCTTGCGGCTGCCCTCTGTTACGGCGCGAGCTTATGGTTGCAAGGCACCTATGCACTTCCCGCACTCGGCCCAATAAATATGCTGTGGCTCATCTATGTCATTGGCGTGGCCGTGCTATGGCGAGAGGTGATCCCGATGTTGTCACGGCAGAGCGCTATTCAGCTCAAGGCCTATGGAACCCTCTGCGCCGCGAGCCTGTGCAATTTGAGCGGCTTTGCCGCCTTCTCCTGGGGGGCAATGAGCGGCTCAGTTTCGATCGTTACGGTAATCAGTACGCTGTCCGGTGGTATCGCGTCATTGCTCGGTTACATTTTTCACAGCGAGCGCCTCACAGCTCTGCAGGTCTCAGGTATCGCCCTTGTGCTGATCGGCGCTGCCCTTATCCACCTATATGGCTAAGAGGGTTCCTGGCCATGACCGCCGCGGCTGAACGGCGCCGCTGACCCGGCGCCGTTCCCCTTCACTCCGAGGTCTTAGGCGCAAACCGCAATATCAAACAAGCAATCACCGCCGAAAGCAGCGACCCCAGCAAAATCCCGATCTTGGCTTTATCAATCAGCTCAGCCTGCCCCGGAAACGCCAACTCGCCGATAAACAGGCTCATGGTAAAGCCAATCCCGCAGAGCATCGCCACCCCGTAAATCTGCAACCAGCTGGCCCCCTGCGGCTTGGAAGCCAGGCCAGTCTTCACCGCCAGCAACACCCCGGCAAACACACCAAGCTGCTTGCCCAGCAAAAGCCCAAGGGCGATCGCCAGCGGCAGGGGCGCAAACACGTCACTCCAGCTCAAGTGAGTAAACGCCACGCCGGCATTGGCAAAGCCGAACGCGGGCACGATCAGGAAGCCCACCCACGGCGCAATCCCATGCTCCAGCGTCAGCAGCGGGCTCTTGGCATCGCCAGCGGTGTAGGGGATCAACAAAGCGCCCACCACACCGGCGATGGTCGCGTGCACGCCGGAAAGCAGGGTGAAGTACCACAGCGCCGCAACGCCGATCATGTACGGCCACAGGCTGACCACGCGCAGGCGGTTCAGACCCAGCAGCAGGGCGACGATGGCACCGGCGCCGGCGAGGGCCATGAGGTTGATCGATGAGGTGTAGAACAGTGCAATGATCGCCACTGCGCCCATGTCGTCGATGATCGCCACCGATACCAGCATCACTTTCAGCGACAGCGGTGCGTGCTTGCCGAGCAGCGCCAGGGCGCCGACCGCAAAGGCGATGTCGGTGGCGGCGGGGATTGCCCAGCCACTGGCCAGGCCGGGTTCGACGGCGGACACCTTGAGGTAGATCAGCGCCGGTACTGCCATGCCCATCAGCGCTGGCAGCGCGGGCAGGCGGCGTTGTTCCCAGGTGGCCAGGCGGCCGTCGACCATTTCGCGCTTGATCTCCAGGCCGACCATCAGGAAGAAGATCGCCATCAGGCCGTCGTTGATCCACAGGTGCACGGTCATCGGCCCGAGCTTTTCTGTGAAGGTCGGGCCGAGTGGCAGGTGCAGCAGGTGTTGATAGGCTGCGGCCCATGGGCTGTTGGCGATGATGATGGCCAGCGCGGCGGCGAGCATCAGCACCACGCCGCCCGCGGCTTCGCTGGCGAGCAGGCGCTGCAGCAATGTGCGCCGCTCGGCGCTGTTCAGAGAAACGGTCATGCGAGGTCCTCTTTCATGGATTCGCCCTGGATGCTGCAGGCATTGGCCGAACGACGGCCACGGCAAAGCGCTGGCAGCGAATGGGCCACTGCAACAATAGGCGAGAAGAAGGGAAGGGGATGCAGCGTGCACGTACCCGGCAAAAAACGCGGGAACGGCATACGCCAAAGGAATAGCAAGGCTGCGTGCAACATGGATGGACTCTCGGAAAACAAATGAATGTTCTCCGTATTCGGGATAGCTCCCGGGCGCACGCAGCACACGCCAGGCGGCGAATTATACAGAGTTGGCAGTCAAGGTGGGCGAGGGGTCTGCATCGAAATGTTGCAGTGGAGCGCTGGAGCATCAGCCCATTGCGGACTTTTGCTCCAGCGCGGTCAGGCTTCAGCCGCCGATGGCCGCTGTCGACCCTTGCAGCTGCCAACGGCTGCGCAGCGACTGCAGTGCATTGTCCAGAATCGAGACGCCGCTCTGCTCACGGGCGATGCGCTCCTGACGGAAGCTGTCGTCCAGTACTGTCAGCAGACTCTGGCTGCGGCTGCTCGAGCTTGGTGTGGTCACATCGTTGGTCAGGTCGCCATTCACATAAGTCCGTACCCGCTCGCTCTGACTGGCGGACTGCGAGGCACTTGCTTCAACCAGGCGGCCTTTGTCGAAGGCCAGGCGCGTGCTGCTGTTGGCCTGGTCATTGATCTCGTGATAGCGGTAGTTCTGCGACTCGCGGTCCATCCCCAGCTTCATGTCTGTCAGCGGGTTGGTGCCCACGTGGTAGGCCGCTTTCAGTTCGCTCTGCTGATCCTGCTGCACCGAGCGGGTCAATTGCCCGCCACCTTTGATGGTGGTCGATTGCGAGGCGCGATAGTCGAAGCGATCGGACTCGGCCAGGCGCATCGGGTTGCTCTGCTTCGGGGGTTGGCTGATCGAGGCGTTGAAGTCGGCCAGGCCGCTGAGCAGGGCGCGGTCGCTGGCGCTCTGCAAGGAGCTACGCCCAGTCACCGCCTGCTTGCCCTCATCGACGGCGTTGAGTTGGGTGAACGCCTCCTTGAACAGGTTCATCAGGTTCTCATCGCCTTTACCGCGCTTTTGCGCAGCGTCGAACTGGCTCAGGTAATTGCTGATGGCCGCCTGGCGCTGGCTGCTGCTGCCCAGCTTGGCAGCGTCCGGGGTGTCGAGGTTCATCTGCACGCGCCCGGATGGGCCGTCCAGCGTGAGGTTGCGCGACTGCTCGTTGACGCTCAGGTCGAAGGTCTGCGGTTCGCCGTTGACGTCCAGCTTGGCGTTCAGCTGCAAGCCGCTGAACAGCGTCGAGTCAAGCTTGACCAGGTTGCCGAGCTGCAAGCGTGGCGGGACCTGGGTCAGGCCGTCCAGCGCCGACTGAAAGTCGCCGGCCATGGCCGCGAGGCCCTGAAGTTCATCGTCGCTGAGTTCACCGCCGAGCACTTCGGCGCTCACTGCCAGGCCTTGGGCGTTGCTCGCCAGGGACAGGTTGACCGTCGCCCCGGAGGCCGTTGTCAGGCTGAAGGTCACGCCATTGGTGGGGTGCGAACGCAGGTTGGCCAACTGCAGTTGCAGCGCGGCCGCGTTGGGCTGTTCGCCGTTGGCGATGGTCAGGATGGACTGCGAAATGGACTTGCCACCATTGCCCGCCAGTTGCTCCAGCAGCGCCGCACCGATGTTCTGGAAGCGGGCACCCGTAGCCGATGACTGGATACTGTTCATCAGCGCCGTGCTCAGCTTGTCGGTGCTTTCCTGCTCCCAGGCGTAGCGTACCTGCGGGCCGGTCAGAGTACCGTTGGCGTTGTAGGTCGAGTTGGGCGTGGTGTCCACCGCCTGGCCGAGGCTGACCGAGGTGCTGGGTGAAGTCAGGGGCGGGCTAGCCTGGTCAACCGCCTGCACTTGAACAGGTGCAGGGGCGGTGTAGATCGGGGTAAGGCGCTGCGCAGCGGTTATCGCATTCATGGTCGGCTTCCGTGCAGATCTTGGGTCTAACCCAGGGTATCGGCGCGGTCAGGCAAAACCTTAGCGTTCATGGAGGTATTGGCTGCGCTGCGCAAGCCGGAAACAAAACAGCCCGCCAAAAGGCGGGCTGATTGCTCAAGCACGGACGATCAGCGGCGACGGAACAGCGGCAGCGGTTCGTCGGTCGCGGCCTGGTAGGTCACCGAAAAATCTTTCAGGCCTTCCAGAGCATCGACAGGGTCTTTGTCGGCGCGAATGGCAAACGCGTCGAAGCCGCAGCGCGCCAGGTAGAACAGCTGGTCACGCAGGACATCGCCGATCGCGCGCAGCTCGCCCTTGAACTGATAGCGATCACGCAGCAGGCGCGCATTGGAGTAGTTGCGCCCGTCGGTGAAGGCCGGGAAGTTCAGGGCAATCACCTGGAAGTGGGCGACGTCGTCACCGATTTCTTCGGCTTCTTCGTCGCTGTCCAGCCACACGCCAAGGCCACCATCGCGGGCCTTGAGCGCATGGGCGTGATCACGCCAGAGTTGCAGTGGCACGATGTAGTCGTCGCAGTTGGTCAGCTCGTCGAACGAGGCATCCTTGGGCAGCAAGTGCCAGGTTTCGTCGACCAGCTGGTTGTTCTTAATGATTCGCTGCATAGACGCGCTCCTTGAAGGGGTCGATGCCAATACGTTGGTAGGTGTCGATGAAGCGCTCTTCTTCGGTACGTTGTTCAACGTAGACGTCGATCAGCTTCTCGATCACATCGGCCATCTGGTCCTGAGCGAAGGATGGGCCGAGGATCTTGCCCAGGCTCGCGTCACGGGCGGCGTTGCCACCCAGCGAGACCTGGTAGAACTCCTCACCCTTCTTGTCGACACCGAGGATGCCGATGTGGCCGACGTGGTGGTGACCACAGGCATTCATGCAACCAGAGATGTTCAGGTCCAGCTCACCGATGTCGAACAGGTAGTCGAGGTCGTCGAAGCGGCGCTGGATCGACTCGGCAATCGGAATCGACTTGGCGTTCGCCAGCGAGCAGTAGTCACCACCCGGGCAGCAGATGATGTCGGTCAGCAGGCCGATGTTCGGCGTGGCAAAGCCGCTTTCGCGCAGCTCTTGCCAGAGCGTGTGCAGCTGACGCTGCTCGACATCGGCAAGGATGATGTTCTGCTCGTGCGAGGTGCGCAGGAAGCCGAAGCTGTAGCGCTCGGCCAGGTCGGCGACGGCGTCCAGCTGCTTGTCGGTCAGGTCGCCCGGAGCAACCCCGGTCGGCTTCAGCGACAGGGTCACGGCAACATAGCCTGGGCGCTTGTGCGCACGGGTGTTGCGCGAACGCCAGCGGGCGAAGCCTGGGAATTCCTGGTCGAGCTCGGCGTAGTCGACGTTGTCCAGTGCCTGATAGGCCGGGTCGACGAAGTGGCGTGAAACGCGCTCGATCTCGGCTTCGGTCAGGGTCGTGTTGCCACCGCGCAGGTGGGCCATTTCGGCTTCGACCTTTTCCGCGAACACTCGCGGGGTCAGGGCCTTGACCAGGATCTTGATCCGCGCCTTGTACTTGTTGTCACGGCGACCGTAACGGTTGTACACGCGCAGAATCGCGTCGAGGTAGCTGATCAGATCCTGCCACGGCAGGAACTCGTTGATGAACGAGCCGACCACCGGGGTACGCCCCAGGCCGCCGCCGACCAGTACGCGGAAGCCCAGCTCGCCGGCTTCGTTGCGCACCGGCTCCAGGCCGATATCGTGCACTTCGATGGCTGCGCGGTCGTCCTTCGAGCCGTTCACGGCAATCTTGAACTTGCGCGGCAGGTAGGCGAATTCGGGGTGGAAGGTGGTCCACTGACGGATGATCTCGCACCATGGGCGCGGATCGATCAGTTCATCGGCGGCGACGCCGGCAAACTGGTCGGTGGTGGTGTTGCGCAGGCAGTTGCCGCTGGTCTGGATCGCGTGCATCTGCACGGTGGCCAGCTCGGCAAGGATGTCCGGGATGTCTTCCAGCGCCGGCCAGTTGTACTGGACGTTCTGCCGGGTACTGATATGCGCATAGCCCTTGTCGTAGTCGCGGGCGATCTTCGCCAGCACACGCACTTGCGTCGAGTTGAGTTGGCCGTAAGGCACGGCCACCCGCAACATCGGGGCGAAACGTTGGACATACAGGCCGTTCTGCAGGCGCAGAGGGCGGAATTCTTCTTCGCTCAGTTCACCGGCCAGATAGCGGCGGGTCTGATCACGGAACTGCTTGACGCGGTCCTCGATGATCCGCTGATCGTACTCGTCGTATACGTACATAAAAGTCCTGTCTCAGGCTGCATGCAGCTAATCGCGCGCACGGCCGCGCACTCCGGTTCGGAGCCGGGGAACGATATCAGGTTGCATTTATGCGCTAAAGTGATGTTTTTGCATATGAAAAGAACTAAACGGACTAAGTGAGACTGACTGGCATTTATTACAGGGCTCTGCGCTGGGTATAATCCGCGCTTTGCTCCACAGAGATGCACCCATGTTCAAAGCGCTATGCCAGAGCCTGTGCCTGTTTCTGCCGTTATCGGCCGGTGCGCAGGCGGCGTCCGTGGTGTTTCTCAATCCGGGTCATGCCAACGAGAGCTTCTGGGTCGGCTACACGCGTTTCATGCAGGCCGCGGCTGACGACCTGGGCATGCAACTGCGAGTGGAGTACAGCGAGCGCCGCGCCGACCTGGTGTTGAGCCAGGCGCGGGCTATCTTGAGCGGGCCGCAGCGCCCCGACTATCTGGTGTTGGTCAACGAGCTGTATGTCGCTCCAGAGATCATTCGCCTGTCCCGCGACAGCGGCGTGCAGCTGTTTCTGGTCAATAACGGCCTGACCGATAACCAGCTCGAGAGCGTCCAGGCGCAACCGGACAAATACCCGCCAGTGCTGGGCACGCTGACCAGTAACGATGAGCAGGCCGGTTATCAGATGCTGCGCGAGATGGTCGCGAAGTTGCCGCCATCGGACGAGCCGATCGACCTGCTGGCGTTTGCCGGCGTCAAGACCACCCCGGCCTCGCAACGCCGCGAGCAGGGCATGCGCCGGGCGCTGGCCGACCACCCGCAGGTGCGCTTGCGCCAGGTGGTGTACGGCGGCTGGAACCGCCAGCGCGCGTTCGAGCAAGCGCAGCTGCTGCTTGAGCGCTACCCGCAGGCGCAGTTGGTGTGGTCGGCCAATGACGAAATGGCCTTTGGGGCGATGCAGGCGTTCGAGGCAGCGGGGCGCAAACCTGGCGTGGATACGATTTTCGGCGCGGTCAACAGCTCGCCTGAAGCGCTGCGTGCGCGCATCGACGGGCGGCTCAGCGTGTTGATGGGCGGCCACTTCACCGTCGGTGGCTGGGCCATGGTCATGCTGTATGACCACGCCCAAGGCATCGCGATCAACCGCGACGGTAACGGCGAATACAGCCTGCCGGTGCTGCAGTCAGTCGATCAGGCCAAGGCGCGGCGCTGGCTGGCCCTGCTGGAGGACGACACCCATGGCATCGACTTTCACCGCTTCAGCGCCGAAGGGCGACCAGCCGATTATCGTTACCCGTTTCTGACGTCACCGGTCGACTATTGAAAGACCCTGCTTGAATCAGGGGCATTGCTCGACTTAACTGCTGGTGGTGTATGTGCATTCCCATAACCACTACAAGAGGCAATGCAATGGGTAATTCCACCAAGCTGCGCAAAAGCGACAGCAGTGTCGATGCCTGGGCGATCCTGTGTTTGATCGTGCTGGTCGTGGTCACTGCGGTGTACTGGGTCAGCCATCAGTAACGCATTACCGCTGTCGACCGTGATTGCAACCTGAACCGCCCGTGGCAGGCACCGCCACGGGCGGCTTGCGTTTCAGCGGGCAGTCAGGTGCATGGCCAGCTGTACCAGGCCAATCAGGACCAGTACGAATACCAGCATGAACAGCACGCCCAAAGCGATGAAATGACTCGCCTTGCCGTGAGTGAAGTCGCGGGCGCGGTTCTTGCCGCTCTGCACGCCGAGGGCAGCGGCAAGCACGCTGTGCAGCATCTGCCAGAAGGTCGGCGGTTTGCCTTGGCTGGGTTCGTCCATGCTGGCCTCCTGTGGGTAGCGCAGGCGATCAATGCACAGTGTAGACCTTCAGCAGGCAGGGACCGCGCAGCAGCCCCTGGCAGGCTTTTTAGTTGTCGTAACCCAGGTTAGGCGCCAACCAGCGTTCGGTGACGTTCAGCGCCTGGCCCTTACGCTCGCTGTAGCGCTCGACTTGGTCCTTGTCGATCTTGCCCACCGCAAAGTACTGCGCCTTGGGGTGGGCAAAGTACCAACCGCTGACCGCAGCCGCCGGGAACATCGCGAAATGCTCGGTGAGGAACACGCCACTCTGGCCGGTCTCGCCAATGGCGGTGCCATCGAGCAGGCGGAACAAGGTTTCCTTCTCGGTATGGTCCGGGCACGCGGGGTAGCCCGGGGCAGGGCGGATACCGCTGTACTGCTCCTTGATCAGCGCCTCGTTGTCCAGGTGCTCGTCACGGGCATAACCCCAGTAGTCCTTGCGCACCTGCTCGTGCAGCCACTCGGCGCAGGCCTCGGCGAGGCGGTCGGCCAGTGCCTTGACCATGATCGAGCTGTAGTCGTCGCCCTTGTCCTGATAAGCCTTGGCCACTTCCTCGGCGCCGATGCCGGCGGTGGTGATGAAGCCGCCGACATAGTCGGTGACACCGCTGTCTTTCGGCGCGACGAAGTCGGCCAGCGACAGGTTCGGCTTGCCATCGGGCTTGATCGTCTGCTGGCGCAGGTGGTGCAGCTTGGCCAACGGCTGGCCATCGGCGGCGTACACTTCGATGTCGTCGTCGGCGACCTGGTTGGCCGGCCAGAAGCCGAACACCGCACGCGCGCTGATCAGCTTTTCGTTGATCAGTTTGTCGAGCATCTCGCGGGCATCCTGATACAGCGCGGTAGCCGCCTCGCCGACCACTTCGTCGGTGAGGATGCGCGGGAACTTGCCGGCCAGGTCCCAGGAGATGAAGAACGGCGTCCAGTCGATGTACTCGGCCAGGGTGCGCAGGTCGATGTCTTCCAGCACCTTGACGCCGGTGAAGGAGGGCACTGCCGGGGTATAAGTAGCCCAGTCGTATTTGGGCTTGGCAGCAATCGCCTGGGCGTAGCTGAGGCGTTCGGTGCGGGCACTGCGGTTGGCGGTGCGCTCACGGACTTCGATGTAGTCCAGGCGAGTACGCTCGACGAACTCCGGCTTGAGCTCCTTGGACAGCAACTGGGTGGCCACGCCGACCGCACGCGAGGCGTCGGTCACGTAGATCACCGCATCGTTCGAGTACTTGGGCTCGATCTTCACAGCGGTGTGCGCCTTGGAGGTGGTCGCGCCACCGATCATCAGCGGCAGGTGGAAGTCCTGGCGCTGCATCTCGCGGGCGACGTGGACCATTTCGTCCAGCGACGGCGTGATCAGCCCGGACAGGCCAATGATGTCGCACTTTTGCTCGCGGGCGGTCTGCAGGATCTTCTCGGCCGGGACCATCACGCCCATGTCGACGATGTCATAGCCGTTGCAACCGAGCACCACGCCGACGATGTTCTTGCCGATGTCGTGCACGTCGCCCTTGACCGTGGCCATGAGGATCTTGCCTTTGGCTTCGGGCTTGTCGCCTTTTTCCGCTTCGATGAACGGGATCAGGTGCGCCACCGCCTGCTTCATGACCCGGGCCGACTTGACCACCTGCGGCAGGAACATCTTGCCTGCACCGAACAGGTCGCCGACCACGTTCATGCCGCTCATCAGCGGCCCTTCGATGACCTCGATCGGGCGCGTCGCCAGCTGCCGGCACTCTTCGGTGTCCTCGACGATGAACGCCGTAATGCCTTTGACCAGCGCGTGTTCGAGGCGCTTGCCGACCGGCAACGAGCGCCACTCTTCGTTTTCGACTTCCTTGGTGGCGCCGCCGCCCTTGTAGTCGTCGGCAATCGCCAGCAGCGCGTCGGTGCCTTCGGGGGTGCGGTTCAGCACCACGTCCTCGACCTTCTCTCGCAGCGCAGGCGGGATCTCGTCGTAGATCTCCAGCTGGCCTGCGTTGACGATACCCATGGTCAGGCCATTCTGGATCGCGTGGTAGAGGAACACCGAGTGGATCGCCTCACGCACCGGGTTGTTGCCCCGGAACGAGAACGACACGTTGGACACGCCGCCGCTGGTCAGGGCGTGGGGCAGGTGATCGCGAATAAAAGCACAGGCCTCGATGAAGTCGACGGCATAGTTGTTGTGCTCTTCGATGCCGGTGGCAACGGCGAAGATGTTCGGGTCGAAGATGATGTCTTCAGCCGGGAAGCCCACTTCGTTGACCAGAATGTCATAGCTGCGCTGGCAGATTTCGCGCTTGCGCGCCGCCGTGTCGGCCTGGCCCAGTTCGTCGAAGGCCATCACCACTACCGCTGCGCCATAGCGCTTGCACAGGCGGGCATGATGCTTGAAGGCATCTACACCTTCTTTCATCGAGATCGAGTTGACGATGCCCTTGCCCTGGATGCACTTGAGGCCGGCCTCGATCACTTCCCACTTGGACGAGTCGATCATGATCGGCACGCGCGAGATGTCCGGTTCACCGGCAATCAGGTTGAGGAAGCGAACCATGGCGGCCTGGGAATCGAGCATCCCTTCGTCCATGTTGATGTCGATCACCTGCGCGCCGGCTTCAACCTGCTGCAGGGCGACTTCCAGCGCCTCGGTGTAGTTCTCTTCGCGGATCAGCCGGGCGAACTTGGCCGAACCGGTAATGTTGGTGCGCTCGCCAACGTTGACGAACAACGACTGGCGGTCGATGGTGAACGGTTCCAGGCCCGACAGGCGGCACGCCTTGGCGATCTCGGGGATGACCCGCGGCGGATACTTGGCCACGGCCTCGGCAATCGCCTGAATGTGCCCTGGGGTGGTGCCGCAGCAACCGCCGATGATGTTGAGGAAACCACTGGCGGCAAATTCTTCGACCACTTCGGCCATTTCTGCCGGGGTTTCGTCGTATTCGCCAAAGGCATTCGGCAAGCCGGCGTTGGGGTGCGCGGAAACGTGGGTGTCGGCTTTGGTCGACAGCTCTTCCAGGTACGGGCGCAGGTCTTTTGCGCCGAGGGCGCAATTGAGGCCGACCGAAATGGGCTTGGCATGACGCACCGAGTTCCAGAAGGCTTCGGTGGTCTGTCCGGACAAGGTTCGCCCGGAGGCATCGGTGATGGTCCCGGAGATCATGATCGGCAGCTCGATGCCGTCGTCTTCGAACACCTGCTGCACGGCGAAGATGGCCGCCTTGGCGTTGAGGGTGTCGAAGATGGTTTCGATCAGGATCAGGTCGGCGCCGCCGGCAATCAGCCCGCGGGTCGACTCGATGTAGTTTTCTACCAGCTCGTCGAAGGTGACGTTGCGATAGCCCGGGTCGTTGACGTCGGGCGAGATCGAGCAGGTGCGGCTGGTCGGGCCGAGCACGCCGGCGACGAAGCGCGGTTTGTCTGGCGTTTCCAGGGTTTTCGCGTCGGCCACCTGGCGGGCAATACGCGCACCTTCCAGGTTCATCTCGTAGGCCAGCGCTTCCATGCCGTAATCGGCCTGGGAAATCTGCGTGGCGTTGAAAGTGTTGGTTTCGAGGATATCGGCGCCGGCGTCGAGGTAGGCTTTCTCGATCGCTGCGATGATATCGGGCTGGGTCAGCAGCAAAAGATCGTTATTGCCCTTGATGTCGCTTGGCCAATCGGCAAAGCGCGTGCCACGATAGTCGTGTTCCTCGAGACGATAGCTTTGGATCATAGTGCCCATGCCCCCGTCGAGGATCAGTATGCGCTCGTTGAGTGCGTGCTGGAGTGCTTGGAGACGAGCGCTACGGTCGGACATAGGACTACCTGGTCGGGCGAATAACAGAAGGTGCGGAATGATAGCAAAGCTGCGCGGTTTTTAGGTGCGCGGGGCTTTTGCATGAATTTCTCTCATGTTCACGCATCCCGTCGGCCCGTTAGATACATCGTGATAGCTTCATTCGAAACCAGGACATTCGGCACATGGTGCACCGCTGTTTACTTGCCTTAGCTGGCGCGCTGGGCCTATTGCTCAGCGGCATGGCGCTGGGGCAAGCGCCTCAATCGAGCCCGGCAATCTCCTACACCCGGGACATTCAGCCGATCTTTACCAACAAGTGTGTGGCCTGCCACGCCTGCAACGATGCTGCCTGCCAGCTCAACCTGGGCAGTGCCGACGGTGCGCAGCGCGGCGCCTCCAAGGTGCCGGTGTACCAAGGCGACCGCAGCCAGGCGGTGCCGACCACGCGCTTGTTCTACGACGCCCACAGTGAACAGGCCTGGCGCAAGCAGGGCTTCTATTCGGTGCTTGACGGCCAGGGTAGCCAGGCGGCGCTGATGGCGCGCATGCTCGAGTTGGGCCACAAGACGCCGCTGACGCCCAACGCCAAGCTGCCCGAGAGCATTGTGCTGGGCCTCAATCGCAACAACATGTGCCCGTTGCCCCATGAATTCGATGCCTACGCCGGTGTTCATCCTGGCGAAGGCATGCCTCTGGCGGTCACCGGCCTGACCGATCAGGAATATCAGACCCTGCAGCGCTGGCTCGCAGCCGGCGCGCCGGTCGATGCGCAGCCGCTGCAGCCGAGCGCAGCGGAAGCCAGCCAGATCGCAGAGTGGGAAGCGCTGCTCAACCGCCCGGGTTCATCCGAGGCGTTGATCGGTCGCTGGCTTTACGAGCATCTGTTTCTTGCCCATATCGATTTTGTCGGTGGCCAGCCTGGGCACTTCTTCCAGTGGGTGCGTTCGCGTACGCCAAGCGGTCAGCCGGCCGATATCATCGCCAGCCGCCGGCCCAACGACCCGCCCGGTACCGACTTCTATTACCGGCTGATCCCGGTGCAGGGCGTGATCGTTCACAAGACCCACATCAGCTACCCGCTCGGGCCGCAGAAGCTCAAGCGGGTCAAGCAGCTGTTCTACAGCGGCGACTGGCATGCCACATCATTGCCAGGCTATGGCCCACGGCACCGGGCCAACCCGTTCGAGACCTTTGAAGCGATCCCGGCCGTGGCGCGCTATCAGTTCATGCTGGATAACGCCGAGTACTTCGTGCGCACGTTCATTCGCGGGCCGGTGTGCCGTGGGCAGATCGCTACTGACGTGATTCGCGACAACTTCTGGGCATTGTTCCAGGAACCTGCGCATGATCTGTACATCACCGATGCACGTTATCGCGGTGAGGCAACACCGCTGCTGGCCATGCCCGGTCAGATCGACGACGTTGGCAGCGTGATCAGCCTCTGGCATTCCTACCGTGACAAACGTAACGAATACGAAAAGCTGCGCCGTGAAGCCTATGCCGAAGCGCCTGCGCCGAGCTGGTCGACCTTATGGGCCGGTAACGACAACGCGCTGCTGAGTATCTTCCGTCACTTCGACAGCGCTTCGGTGACAAAGGGCTTGATCGGCGACGTGCCGTTGACCACCTGGCTGTTCGACTATCCGCTGCTGGAGCGCACCTATTACCAGTTGGCGGTCAACTTCGACGTCTACGGCAACGTCTCGCACCAGTTGCAGACCCGGCTGTACTTCGACCTGATCCGTAACGGCGCCGAGGTCAATTTCCTGCGGTTGATGCCCGCTGATCAGCGTGGGGCGATTCTCAGTGATTGGTACCAAACCACTGGCAAGGTCAAGATGTGGCTCGATTACGAAGACATCGACACGGATACAGCCAGCGGCTTCAAGCTTGACGAACGCGACCCCAAGCGTGACTTCGGCCTGCAACTGCTGCAGCGCACCAAGAGTCTGAATGTCACGCCTGACCCGATCAACCGCTGTCAGGGCGCGTACTGCTCGCGACCGCAGATGAGCGCAGAGTTTCGCGATGTCGAGCAGAGCCTCAGCCGGCTCCTGTCACGTCCTGCTGCTGGCCTGAGGGTAATCAATCAGCTGCCCGAAGCGAGCATGCTACGTATCGAAGGGCAGGGCGGACAGCGTCAGGTGTACAGCCTGCTGCGCAACCGTGCGCACAGCAACGTGGCGTTTCTGCTGGGTGAGGAATCGCGCTATCAACCTGGCCTGGACACCTTGACCCTGGTGCCTGGGGTGCTCAGCAGCTACCCCAACTTCATCTTCAATATCCCGGCCAGCGATGTCCCGGAGTGGGTCGAAGACATGGAAGCTGCACGCGATGATCCGGCCAAGTTCGAGCGCATTGTCATGCGGTGGGGCGTGCGCCGCAGTCACCCGCAGTTCTGGCAGTACTTCCATGATCTGAATACCTTTATCCAGGAAACCGACCCGCTGGAAGCGGGCGTACTGGACATGAACCGCTATGAAAACCTGTGAGTTGACCGCCCGGCAGAAGGGCTGATCTTTTCATCGATGTCGTGGTCCCAATTGCAAGTGGTCTGTGGTTCGGCTCGCCGCCCTCGGTGGCGCGTCTGCGCCGAACCCCAGGCTTGAATGCACCAGGACCACAGGGCATTGCATGCTGTACTCGCTTCAGGCACTTCGGGCGTTCGCCGCCTGGGTGGTGGTTTGCCACCATTTCATGCAGATCTTTTTCGATTTCCACGCCAGCGGCCCCGTTGGCGCCTTGCTCGCCGAGCGCGGCGCGGTGGGAGTTGATATCTTCTTTGTGATCAGCGGGCTGGTGATCTACCTGTCGACCCGCGACAAGGACATCGTCCCCAGTCAGTTTCTGCTCAACCGCGCGTTGCGCATCATCCCCGCTTACTGGTTCTACACCGCACTGATGGCCTTGCTGTTGTTTGGGGCCAGTCGCTGGATGCCGCATCAGGTGTTCGACTGGCAGCATTTGCTGCTGTCGTTGCTGTTCATCCCCGCAGAAAACCCTGGCGGCTACGGCATGTATCCAACGCTCAATGTGGGCTGGACACTAAATTTCGAGATGTTCTTCTATCTGCTGTTCGGCCTCGCCTTTATGGTGCGTCAGCGTCTGCACCTGGTGCTGGTAACCGCCGCGCTGTTGCTGGTCAGCGAAGTGCTGGGGCGGTTGGGGGTGGTCAGCCACTTCTACAATAACGGCATCATCTATGAATTCCTGCTGGGTATCGGCCTGGGCGTGCTCTACCGCCGCGGCCTGATCCGCGAGGGCCTGTGGCTGCCGTTGGCACTGCTGGCGCTGGCCGGGTTTGCGCTGTACCGGCTGGACGCGTCGATGCGCCTGCTGCACTGGGGTCTGCCGAGCGCGCTGGTGGTGCTGGCGTTCATCTCGCTTGAGCCGTACTTCCGTGGCAACCAGGTGCTGAAGATGCTCGGTGACTGCTCCTACTCGGTGTACCTGATCCATGTGCTGGTGCTGCATGCCGGCTGGTTTGTCAGCGAGCACTTTGCGCTCAACCCTTATCTGGTATTCGCCATCTGCGTGCCGTCCATTGGACTAATGTCGTGGCTGAGCTACCAATGGCTGGAACGTGGCCTGTATCAACGGATGAAGGCCTGGATCGAGGCGCGTTCGGCGCAGCAGCCGGCGTTGGCGCTATCCCGAGTCAAATGCTAGGACTTTGTTCGGGGCCTGGGTTGGCGTACACTTGCCAGCAAGTCTGTGAGGAACTTCCATGAGCGCTATAACCATTACCGACGCCGCCCATGATTACCTGGCCGATCTGCTCTCCAAGCAGAACACCCCGGGTATCGGCATCCGCGTATTCATTACCCAGCCAGGCACCCAGTACGCAGAGACGTGCATTGCCTACTGCAAGCCGGGCGAAGAGAAGCCAGAGGACACTGCTCTCGGCCTGAAAAGCTTCACGGCCTACATCGACGCCGTCAGCGAACCGTTTCTGGATGACGCGCTGGTCGACTACGCCACCGATCGCATGGGCGGCCAGCTGACCATCAAGGCGCCAAACGCCAAAGTGCCGATGGTCAACGAAGACAGCCCGATCAACGAGCGTATCAACTACTACCTGCAAACCGAGATCAACCCAGGGCTGGCCAGCCACGGTGGTGCGGTGAGCCTGATCGACGTGGTCGACGACGGCATTGCGGTCCTGCAGTTCGGTGGTGGTTGCCAGGGCTGCGGCCAGGCCGACGTGACCCTCAAGGATGGCATCGAGCGCACCTTGCTCGAGCGTATTCCTGAGCTCAAGGGCGTGCGCGACGTGACTGACCATACTCAGAAAGAAAACGCTTACTACTGATAGCCAGAGTGGCGTCTGTTTTCGTATACAGCGGGTAGTTCAAGTGCATTGGGGGCGCTTTGCGCCCCTTTCGCGACACAAGGCCGCTCCTACAGACACCGCGGACTGGCGCCGAATACGGTCAACTGTAGGAGCGGCCTCGTGTCGCGAAAGGGCTGCAAAGCAGCCCCAGCAATTGCATGCCAACATCGAATTCAGAATAGATGCGCTGTGTTAGCTGGTCCTAGCAACAATCTGTTACCGATTCAACCCCCGCGACAACAGGTCGCAGCCGCGTATTACAAGGGCTGCAGGCCGATCACCGGCTTTGTTGGGTAGATAGCCAACAGAGGTCATGCCAGAATGCCGCGGCTTTTTGACCGGCCCTGCCCAGGGGCTGGCACCTTCCCTGTAAAGGATGGTTCCATGACTGATCTGTTGACCCGGCGTGCCGTTGTCGCCGGCATGGGCGTACTCGGGCTTGGCCTGCTGGCCGGTTGCAACCCGGCGCGCGGCCTTGATTTCAAGTACGGCAAGAACATGAGCAACGAAATCCTCGGCCGTTCGTTTCGCCTGACTGATAGCCAGGGCAACGTGCGGACCTTGTCGAGCTTCTACGGCACCATGCCGATGATCTTCTTCGGCTTCACCCAGTGCCCGGCCGTGTGCCCGACTGCGCTGGCGCGTGCCGCCCAGATCAAGAAGCTGATGGGCCGCGATGCTGGTTTCTTGCAGGTGGTATTCATCACCCTTGACCCAGAACGTGATACGCCCGAAGTGCTCGACGCCTATGTCAAGGCATTCGACCCCTCGTTCACGGCTCTGACCGGTACGCCGGAAGAGATCGCTGCGGTCGCGCGGGAGTTCAAGGTGTTCTACGAAAAGGTCCCTACGGGTGACACGTACACCATCTCCCATTCCTCCACCAGCTACGTCTACGATTCGCGCAGCACGCTACGCCTGAGCCTGGGGCATTCCCTGAATGCCAAGGAATGCACAGAAGACCTGCTTACCCTGATGGAGATCTGCTAAATGGCAATTTCGCTGCAACCGATCAAGCGCGGCCTGGCCGCTCTGGCTCTGATGGGCATGGCGCTGCCAGCCCTGGCCGAGACCAGCGTCAGCGATGCCTGGGTGCGGGCCACTGTGCCGCAGCAGCACGCTACCGGCGCCTTCATGGTGCTGACAGCCACCACCGACAGCAAGTTGGTCGGAGTCGCTTCGCCAGTCGCCAAGGATGTGCAAGTGCATGAAATGACCATGAACGGTGACGTCATGGGCATGCGCCAGGTCAAGTCGATCGAGCTGCCCGCCGGCAAAGCCGTGAGCCTCGACCCGAACGGCTACCACGTGATGCTGATGGGCTTGCACGAGCAGGTCAAGGAAGGCACCCAGGTGCCGCTGACGCTGACCGTCGAAGACGCCAAGGGCGTCAAGCAGACCTTGCAGGTCCAGGCGCCTGTGCGTGGTCTGACAGCCGATGGCAGCACCGGTGGCCACGACCACGCGCATCAGCACTGATCGATATCGGCGTCTTACACGCGTCAATGCAAAGCCGCTCCCTGGGGAGCGGCTTTTTATTGCCGAGAATCAACCGCGGAAGCGTGGCAATGGGCGGTCGGTCTTCAGCGAGGTCAGCGTTTTGCGCACTTGTGCTTCTTCAGCTTCCAGTGCCCGCAAGCTGTCGCGGATCTTGCCGGCTGCGGGCACATCACCCTGCCGGTCGATCCATGCGGCAATTTCCTTGCACGCGCTGGTCAAGTGGGTTTGGCGCTGATTCATCAACGTCAGCAGGGTGTTGAGCTCTTTTGCAGACATGGCAGGTTCCTCCTTTCAGCGCTTGAAGTGTAGCAGTGCTGGCAGAATTTGCCGGGCGCCTCAGCGGCTCACACAGGCGCTGCGGTAAGCCCCAGGGGTGACGCCGTAGGCTTGCTTGAACTGGCGGTTGAGGTGGCTTTGATCGGCAAAGCCCAAGGCGAACGCGGCATCGGCAGCGGCCATGCCGCCCTTGAGCAGCTCTCGCGCCCGGGCCAGGCGCCGTTGTTTCAGCCAGCTATGCGGTGGCAGCCCGGTAGCGCGGCAGAATACCCGGGCAAAGTGAAACGCAGACAGGTTCACCGCCGCCGCCAACGCTTCCAGCGAAGGCGGGTCGGCGAGCTGGCTTTCCAGCAGCTCACGGGCGCGGGCGACAGCCAGCGGCTCACGACCTGGATCGCGTGGCGCGCTGCATTGACCGTGGCGCTGGGCCAGGGCCAGCACAGCCTGGCGCCAGGCAGTTTGTTGTTGCAAGGCGCTGGCCCCGGCTTCCGAGAGCTGGTGCAGCTGGCTGAACGCCGCCGCCAGGCCTGCATCATTGATCACGCTCTGCTGAAAGTACGGCATGCCCTGGCCGCTCAGTTCCAGCTCGTCGAGCACGCCCGTAACCCGTGCGTGCTCGGGATAAAAGCCACGATAGCGCCAGCCACTCTCGTGCGCGGTAGCGCCGGTGTGCAGTTCGTCCGGGTTGATCAGGACCATGCTGCCCACCGGCGCCAGGTGCTCGCTGCCACGGTGCCAGAAGCGCTGCGCGCCCGACTCGATCACGGTGAACACATAGCCTTCATGCACATGTGGGGCAAACCGTTGCTGCACATAGCGCGCGTGCAGCATCTCGACGTCGCCAAGTGCCGGTGCCTGCCACAGGTGGGTTTGTTCGCGCAGGGGCGTGCTCATGCCAGCCAGCTGCGCAGCAAAAAGAAGATCAACATGCTCACCAGCATGCTCAGCAACACACTGCGGGTCAACAGCACCAGCACTACGGCCACCACCGAGCCAAGCAGGTACGGGTTGGTCAGGCTCAGGTCAAGCTGGTGCTCGGGCAGGAAGATGATCGGCCCGCAGATTGCCGTGAGCATACCGGGCACGGCAAAACCGAGAAACTGCCGCGCGTTGGAGCTCAGGCGTAGCGGTAAACGCGGTTCGAGAAATGCGTAGCGGTTGAGAAATACCAGCAGGCCCATGCCCACGATCAACAACCAGATCATGCCCGTGCTCCAGCCAGTTTTTGACAGACAAAGCCTGCACCCATGCCCAGCAACCCTGCTGCAATCAGCGCGGTTTCCCAGTGCCAGTAGGTGAACAGTACCGAGCTGACCAGCGATACCAGTACGCACACCAATGCCGGCACGCTGCGTACGGTGGGCGCTATCAGGGCAACGAAAGTGGCGACAATGGAGAAATCCAGGCCCAGTTGGTCCAGGTGCGGGATGTTCTGGCCGAGCACAATGCCCGCGAGGGTGAACAGATTCCACGCCACATAGAACGTCAGGCCAACGCCCAAGGCATACCAGCGGTTGAACTGCTGTTGGTCGTAGTGGCTGGTCAGCGCGAAGAATTCATCGGTGAGCAGAAAACCAAGGCCGAGCCGCCAGCGTAATGGTTGCCCGGACAGCAGTGGGCGCATCGACAGCCCGTAGAGCAAGTGCTGGGAGGTCAGCAGCAAGGTCGTGAGCAGGATCGACAGCAGGCTGGCGCCACCCTTGAGCATGCCGATCGCCACCAGTTGCGCGGCACCGGCGAATACGATCACTGACAAGCCCTGGCCTTGCCATGGGCTAAGGTTGGCCTCGATGGCCATGGAGCCTGCCAACAGGCCCCAGGGCGCGACTGCCAGTGACAGTGGCAGGCTGGCAAAGGCACCGTGGAGGAAGGCGTGGCGAGTGAGTGGCTGACTGCTGGGCATGATGACGGCTGCAAACAACAAGGCAGCGCAGCATGGCAGAGCAGCTCAGGGCTGGCTTGAACGATCTTGCTCGTCTATGGCCAGCCCGAGCTTCAGTGGGTAAGGGTCAGCGGTTGCTGGTCAGGCGTTGCTGCGCGGCGGCGCAGCCGTTGATCTCCACCGCTTTCTGCAGCAAGGTCTGCCGGTGCTGCGGGTCCAGATCACCCAGCAGGCGGTAGACCTCAGCCTGATAATCGCGCTGCCGGCCCCACTGCATCTGCAATCCCTGTGGCTGGCTGCGGTTGCAGGCCAGGCGCACGGCGGGCTGCGGATAATACTGGGCGTACAGCGTAGCCATGTTGGGGATGGCTTCCATCGCGTCCCGATAGGCCGGGCTGGCGTTGTACGGTGGGCACCAGGTCGAGATGGCCGGCGCGGGCGGGGCAAAGCCCTGCTGCAGGCTGGCTTCAAGCAAAGGGCAGGCAGCGTCGGGAATCTGCGCGGCCGGCAGGTAGGTCATGTAATACAAGGCCAGCCGGTATTGCGCCACCGGGTGCCCCAGCGCCACCGACTTTTTCAGCAGCGCCACAGCGGTCGGCAGAGTCTGCGCCAGTGCCTGGCCCTGGCGACTCAGCTCAGGGTCGCTATTGGCAACCGAGCGTAGCGGCGAGGGGCTGTCGCTGACGCTGTCGGCTTGTTCGAGCAGCGGCAAGGCCTGCCGGTAGAGCAGATCAGCGTGCGGGTCGATCTGGCTCTCAAGCGCGTAGGCCATGGGCGCAGCCAGGGCGATGAGCAGGGGCGAGAACAGGACAGCACGCGTGACGATTGAACGTGGCGTGCCGCTGTTGGCAGCGTTGGAGCTTCGATGTTCTTTGCAGATGCGCATATGCCTCGGTAAATCACAGCGATGACCGGCTATTCTAGCCACCCCAAGGCCCATGCCGATAGACCATGGCCGCGTTTATCAGACGAGCTTGATCGGCGTCACCTTGCGCAGGCGTTGTTTATCCTGCGCAAGGCCCAGCTTGGCGGTGATCACCTTGGCCAAGGTATTGTTCCCCAAGTCATTGAAATGCAAGCGATCCACAAACAGTGATTGGCCGAATACCGGTGAGCTGTCGAGCATGCAGTTCATGTCATAACAGGCGACAGAATCGGCTTCGTTCTTGATCCGGCGAAAGAATGCCGAGTGCCGTTCGGCATCGAAAACGCCCGCCAGCAACTGATCGAAGGGCACCGGCTGCCGCTGCAAGGCATCGAGCCTGGCCTGCTCAGCCGCGGGCACCGTTTCGCGGCACCAGGGCAGCAGTGGCTGCAAGATGAACGTGAGGGTGGCATGGCTGTCAGCCAGCAAGCGCTCCCACTGGCGCAAGGTGCGCCCAATACAGTCGGCCGCGCGCATCAGGCGTTTGTCTGCCGGCGGCAGTGACCAGCTCAAGGCAGGCTGCTCGCGGCGTGGCACCAGCGCCTGGCGCCAGCGTTGCCAGAGCGACTCGACGCCTTTGCAGGGCGGTGCCTGCAGGGTCTCATTGAAGCTGTTCAGGTATGCCTGACGCGGGTCGGAACCCGTGGCCAGCAACTCGCTGAGGGCCTCCTGGGCCAACGTGTTGAGCCCGCTGAGGATCACCACATGGCCGATCTTGCCCAGCCGATGCTGGTGTGTAAGGAACAGCAGCAGCTCTTGCGTAGCACTCAGTCCGCAGCCAGCCAGGCTCAGCCAGACCTCACCGGTGAGCGCCGACAGGTGCGAGGCAACCGTAGCTTCATCACCGCTCGCGCCTATGCCGAAAGCGGTCGAGCCGCCCACCAGCAGGTTGACTCGCGCGGTACTGCCACGTTCAGCCGGTGAGTAGCGCTTGCCCGCCCAGTGGCTGTAGCGCAAGCCCAATGCATCGGTATTGATGGTGTCCGAGCGATAACCCCGTTCGTGCATATACAGGGTTTGCGGCAAACGCCGGCTGCCCAGCTGCATAAAGCGCTGGTAGTCCAGTTGCAGGGGAAGCAGTTGGCCGTCCGTGGCGCTATTGATCAGGCTCATCAAACCTCCTCACTCAGTCAGCAGGCGTATGCGGCTCAGGCCGTCAGTTCCCTGAGGTTGTAAAGCAGGCCGACCGCTGCAATCAGCAGCAGCGCCACGCCGGAGGCAAGGCTGATCATGCGGCTGCTGCGCTGCGAGGCGATCCTGCCGATGGCGAAGATGTACAGGCTGAGCACGGCGAAATCGATGGCAATCCACAGCAGCGACAGCACCACCATGCTCTTGCCGAACGACTCGGTGATCTGGATGAACTGCGGGAAGAACGAGATGAAGAAGATGATGTCCTTGGGGTTGGAAATGCCCACCATGAACCCCTGCAGCAAGCCGCCGCGGGCCGGCTGAGGCGTTTCTGCCACTGCTGCCTCGGCAACCGTCGGCGGCTGCAGTGCTTCGCGCAAGGTGGCCACGGCGATGTAGCCGATGAACAGGCAACCGAGCAGGCTCATGCCGTTGAGCCAGGTCTTGTCGATGGCGGCGCTGGTCATGATGATCCAGGCCGCAGCGCCGATCAGTACCAGTGACGCCCAGTTGGTACCGATGGCCGTGAACAGCGCCTTGCGTGAGCCGGACGCAGCAGCAGTGTTGACGATCAGGGCGACGACTGGGCCGGGAGTGGCGATCAGCAGCAGCACGGTCAGGGCATAGGTGGCAGTCAGGGCGGTATTCACGATTCAGTTCTCGATCAGTGTGTCTGGTGCCTTGTGGGCATGGAAAGGGCAGCGCGACGGGTTCAGTGATCCCTGCTCCTGCAACTGGTATTGCTTCCATTCAAAGTTGTCTTCTTCGCCGAAGTAACCCAGCGAGTCAGGCACGACGCCGTCGTTGTAGTGGCTGACCCGCTCGCGGATCCGTGCGCGGATGCGTTGGCCGCTCTCGGTCTGGGCGCTGGCGACTTCTTCGAAGCTCTCGCGGGGGTTGATCACGAAGACCATGCTGTCGCCCAGGTTGCGGCTCTTCATCAACCGGTGCGCCGGAAAGTTCATGTTGATGAACAGCGGCATGCCGGCAAAGCAGAACGACCACTGGTTGTCGTGCGGGTCGCCCGGTACGTCCTGAGGCCAGGGCTGCGGGTCGCGGGCATGCACGCCTTGCAGCACTTTCCAGGCGAGCGCCTGCTGTTCGTCGAGGCTGCCGCCAGGTGCGGTCTCGATGAACACCAGCAGCGGCGTACCGATGCGTTGCTTGCGTGGTATTGGTTCGATGGTGCGCACGTAGTCGGTCAAGCCCCTGGCCATGTCATCAGCCATGTGCTCGGCACGGGCAAAGACGATGTGACACGTCTTGGCACCGACCGCCTTGCGGCCGAACAAACAAGGAAATTCAGGATTGGCGAGAATTGCGCGAAAGTGTTCTATGGTTTTGAAGGTCCAGTGACTCGTATTCTGGACATGTTCGGCGGCCAGCTCTAGCGCATCCAGGCGATAGCAGTTTCCATATCCCGTAAACATGGTTTCCCCAGACGTTCTAATGATCATTTCTGCCTAGCTAAGGCTGATTAGCTCTATGTATTTATGGTTTACAGGCATTTTCTGAGATGCGCCCAGCGTTGTAAAACGCCTGGATTTATGACCTACTATTAGTCTCACTCATGCTGCGGACGGCCACAGATGTCAGAACGGATTCAAGCACTGCATGCCCTGCGCGCTTTCGAAGTGGCTTCGCGCTACGGCTCATTCACCCGTGCAGCCGAAGAGTTGGCCCTGACTCAGGGCGCCGTCAGTCATCACATCAAGACCCTTGAGTCGATGTTTGGCTGCAGCCTGTTCGAGCGTCGCGGGCCCAAACTGCGCTTGACCGAGCATGGCCGGCTGCTGGCGCAGGAGCTCAAGGTTGGCTTCAAGATCATCGAAAACGCCTGCGCCTTGCTGCGCCAGGATCGCTATGGCTTGCGCCTGAAAGCACCGTCGACGCTCACCGTACGCTGGCTATTGCGCGCGCTGGATGGCTTCAAGAAGGTGGAAAACAGCTGCAGCGTGCAGCTGTCGAGCGTGTGGATGGACATCGATAGCGTCGATTTTTATTCAGAACCGTATGACTGCGCGATTCTTCTGGCCAACGGTCGTTTCCCAGCCGACGTCGAGGGCTTCAAGCTGTTCGACGAGTGGCTGATTCCGGTCTGCCACCCCGACTACCTGCAAGACCCCAACCCGGATCTGGCCATACTCAGTCAGTGCGATTTCCTGCACCCCTCGACCGACCGCCGTGACTGGCGGCGCTGGCTGGCGCGGATGGACGCCTTGCACATCAGCATCGACCAGGGGCAGGTGTTCGACACGCTTGATCAAGGTATTTCCGCCGCCCAGCAAGGCCTGGGCATCTCGGTGGTGGATCTGGTGCTGGCCAGCGCCGACGTCGCCGCGGGGCGCCTGGTGATGCCGTTCAAGCACGCCGTGGCTACCGGCGACGGCTATTACATGACCTGGCTCAAGGCCAGCCCCAAGGCTCGGCAGATGCTGCGGCTGCGCGATTTTCTGCTGGCCCAGGTGCCGCCGCTGGTGTCCAAGGAGATCAACTACCTCTACGGCTGACGCAACAGGGTAGAATCCCCACTCAGTACGCCGTATCACAGAGGTCATCGCAGTGGAGTTGCAGCAGGGCTTTGTCCTCACCCGACATTGGCACGATACGCCCGAAGGCACCTGCGTGGAGTTCTGGCTGGCGACCGATCAGGGCCCGCGCCAGCTGCGTCTGGCGCCGCAGGAATCGGTGGCGTTCATCCCCGAGCGGTTTGCCGCCCACGCCCGCGCAGTGCTCAAGGGCGAGCAGGGCGCTGAGCTCAAACCACTGCGCCTGCGCGACTTCGAGCAACGCCCGGTGCTGGGTCTGTACTGCCGGCAGCATCGCCAGCTGATCCAACTTGAGCACCGCCTGCGCAGCGCAGGTATCGATGTATACGAGGCGGATATCCGTCCGCCGGAACGCTACCTGATGGAGCGCTTCATCACCGCGCCGGTGCTGTTCAGTGGCCAGCCAGATGCCCACGGCGTGCTCTGCAACGGCCAGCTCAAGCCGCATCCCGAATACCGTCCGCCATTGCGCCTGGCCTCGCTGGACATCGAGACCACCGAGCGTGGCGAGCTGTACAGCATTGCCATCGAAGGCTGCGGCCAGCGCCAGGTGTACATGCTCGGGCCGGCCAATGGCGACCACAGCATCGTCGACTTCGATCTGCACTACTGCGCCGACCGCGCGCAACTGTTGCACTGCCTCAATCAATGGATGGCCAGCCACGACCCCGATGCGATCATCGGCTGGAACGTCCTGCAGTTCGACCTGCGCTTGCTGCATGAACACGCCGCGCGCTTGCAGGTGCCGTTGCTGCTTGGTCGCAACGGCGCACCAATGACCCTGCGCGCGCACCCCGAGCGCAATCATGTGTTCGTCGAAGCGCCGGGTCGCTTGTTGATCGATGGCATCGAGGCGCTGCGTTCAGCGACCTGGAGCTTCCCGTCATTCAGCCTGGAAAACGTCGCCCAGACCCTGCTCGGCGAAGGCAAGGCGATCGATACGCCGTATCAGCGCATGGACGAAATCAACCGCATGTTCGCCGAGGACAAACCAGCCCTGGCCCGCTATAACCTCAAGGACTGCGAACTGGTCACGCGGATTTTTGCCCATACCCGCCTGCTCGAATTCCTCCTGGAGCGCGCCAGCGTCACTGGCCTGCCGGTGGACCGCAGCGGTGGCTCGGTAGCTGCGTTCTGCCATTTGTATATCCCGCACATGCACCGGATGGGTTTTGTTGCGCCGAACATGGGCAGCCAGCCGGATACCGCCAGCCCTGGTGGCTTTGTCATGGACTCGCGCCCTGGCCTGTATGACTCGGTGTTGGTGCTCGACTACAAGAGCCTGTATCCGTCGATCATCCGCACCTTCCTGATCGATCCGGTTGGTTTGGTCGAAGGGCTCAGCCAGCCCGATGACGAGCACTCGGTCGAGGGCTTTCGCGGCGCGCGTTTCTCCCGCACCCGGCATTGCCTGCCGGCCATTGTCGAGCGGGTCTGGCAGGGCCGTGAAGCGGCCAAGCGCGACGGTAACGCGGCCTTGTCGCAAGCGCTGAAGATCATCATGAACGCCTTCTACGGCGTACTCGGCTCCAACGGTTGCCGCTTCTTCGACACACGCTTGGCGTCGTCGATCACCCTGCGTGGCCACCAAATCATGCGCCAGACCCGCGCCCTGATCGAGGCCGAGGGTTATGACGTTATCTATGGCGACACCGACTCGACCTTCGTCTGGCTCAAGCACGCCCACGACGAGCAGGCGGCGGCGCGCATCGGTAAGGCGCTGGTAGCCAAGGTCAACCACTGGTGGCGCGAACACCTGCGCCAGAGCATGAACCTCGACTGCGCGCTGGAGCTGCAGTACGAAACCCATTACCAGCGTTTTTTGATGCCGACCATCCGCGGCGCCGAGGAGGGCAGCAAGAAACGTTACGCCGGCCTGGTGCAAGGCACCGATGGCGAGCTACAGATGATCTACAAGGGCCTGGAGTCGGTGCGCACCGACTGGTCGCCGCTGGCCCGGCAATTTCAGCAAGGGCTGTATGAGCGGATCTTCCGCAACCAGCCGTACCGTGACTATCTGCGCGATTACGTGCAACGCACGTTGGCCGGCGCGCAGGACGAGCTGCTGATCTACCGCAAGCGCCTGCGCCGGCCGCTGGCCGATTACCAGCGCAACGTGCCGCCGCACGTGCGCGCGGCGCGCCTGGCCGACGACTTCAATGCCCGGCTGGGCCGGCCCAAGCAGTATCAGCGTGGCGGCTGGATCAGCTATGTGATCACCACGGCAGGCCCCGAACCGCTGGAAAACCTGCAGTCGCCGATCGACTACGAGCACTACCTGAGCCGCCAACTGCAACCGGTGGCGGACGCGATCCTGCCGTTCGTTGGGGATGACTTCAATGCCCTGACCGGCCGCCAACTGATGCTGTTTTGAGCCCGTGCGGGCACTGATGCGGCAAGTCTCGGCAGGGGCTTTTGATGCACCGACTCAGCTAGCTCAGAAGCTGTACTTGACGTTGAACATCACGTTACGCGGCGCACCCCAGTACACCGAGTCGTAGTTGCCCAGGCCACTGTAGTAGTGTTTGTCGAACAGGTTGTTGACGTTGACCGTGCCCCTGAGATCGCGAGTGAAGTCATAACCTGCATTGAGGCCTACCAGCGTAAAGGCCTTCTGCTTGAACTTGGCGTTCGGATCATCGGTGGTGTACCACTCGCCCGGTTGATAGAACGTGCCGCTCTGCCATTTGAGATTGCCGCCTACCGTGACCTTGCTCCAATCGCCCGGCATCCTGTAGTTGGTCGCGAGTTTCAGCAGATGCTGCGGCTGGTTGGTTGCAACGCGCTCGTCGTCTTCATCATGCGACTCCGCGAAGGTGTAACCACCCATCACATTCAAGCCCCTGAGGACCTCGCCCGAGACCTCCAGTTCGACGCCGCGTGTTTTTACACCTTCCTTGGCATCGTAGATGGAGCGGAAATTTTGCGCATCGTAACCAACTTCAACGGCGAAGTTGTCTTGAGTCAGCTGGAACACTGCCAGGCTGGCGTTGACCCGATCCTCGAGATACGCGCCCTTGATACCGATTTCGTAACTCTTGCCCGTCATCGGATCAAGCGGTTTGCCCGTGGCATAACGGTTGTATGCCTGAGGCTTGAAGACGTCGGTGTAGCTGAAGTAGACGGTATGGTTTTGGTCCAGATCGTAAGTGACGCCGGCATAAGGCACGACCTCACCAGACACGGTAGCGTCTGCCGGTAGTTTGCGATTGGCTGCGTTGATCGTATCGATTTCCCACGTGTAATTGACCACGCGGGCGCCGACGATCAATGACAGATCGTCAGTCGGCTTGAAGATCGATGCAGCAAAGGCAACGCTCTGGCGAGCCTTGATATCGAAGGTTGACCACCACTCGAAATCAGTCGGGTAGTCCCCGTAACCATTCCATTGGAAGACATCCTCGACGACCGGATTGGTCTTGCCATCGTGGCGAACGGATTGAGACTTGGTTTCAGAGTAGTTGTAGCCGACAACCGCCTCGTGGACGCGTCCACCGAGGGTGAACGGGCCTCGGGCATAAAGGTCGAGGCCTTTTTCCTTGCTGGTCGTGTTGAACTTCGAAGCTGTGCCGAATGCCGTGTTCACCGTACCGTCAGGGTCGATGTTGCCGCCGATAAAGCCGTGGGAGATTCTGCCGTCATCGCGGATGCCTTCAGCGCTGACGCCGGACATCAGCTCACGCGAGCGGTACTGACGTCCGCTGGCCACACCTTTGACAATCCAGTCGTTATCGAAGGTATGCGACAGTTCGACAAAGGCCCGCTGAGTTTCCTGGTTACGCCAGGACCAACGGTCGGCGGCGTTGAAATCGCGATCGAAACTGGCGGTGCGTCCGTTCTGATAGAACCCAGGCATCGCGTTGACTGTACTGCCGTCATCATTGTTTTTCTGAATGTCATAGCCGACCGACAGCATCGTGCTGTCGCTAAGGTCCGCCTCCAATACACCATAGAAGGTGTTTTGCTCGCCGGTCAGGTAGTTCACATAGCTGTGCTGCTTCTGTGTACCCACCACGGTGCGCCCGCGGATGTTGCCGCTGTCGGTGAGAGGGCCGGACACGTCGATGTCGGCGGTGTACTTGTCCCAGGAACCAGCACCTAGGCCGAGCTTACCCTGAAAGGTAGTGGTCGGGCGCTTGCGCACCAGATTGACCACGCCCGACGGATATCCGGTGCCGTTGACCAGGCCGGTCGCGCCCTTTAGCACTTCCACTCTGTCGTAGATCAGGCTGTCGCCAATGCTGTAGTTGTCACGCAGAGAGCCGCCTTCCGAGGAAAGGCTGGGCACGCCGTCGAATTGGAAGTTTTCCAGCTTGAAGCCGCGCGAGTAGAAGCTGTAAGCCTCTGAACTCTCTTGGTCGACAGTAATCCCCGGGGTCTGCGAGAGTACATCGGAGACACTTTGCAGGTTCTGATCATCCATCTGCTGGCGGGTCACCACGCTGACCGACTGCGGTGTCTTGCGCAGGCTCAACGGCAGCCGCGTCGCCGCTGCTGTCTCCCCAGTGGTATAGGCGCCCGTTCCTTCGGTGGTGATCCCCAACGCCGCCCCGGAAATGTTCGTTGCACCCAACTGCATCGCACCGCTCTCCGTCGCCTGTGGAGCGTCCAAGGTAATGACGTTGCCCTGCACGCTGTAGCTGACCCCGGTGCCCTGCAGCAGCCGCGCAAGTGCCTGCTCGGGTGACAGGCGACCGGCAACGGCTGCGCTACGGCGGCCTTGCACGATGTCCTGGCTGAACAGAATCTGCATGTCGGTCTGCTTGCTGAGGCTGATCAGGGCGCTGGCCAGCGCTTGCGAGGGGATGTCGAAGCTCATGTCCTGGGCATGCACCTGAGCGGCGTAGGGCACTGCCAGGGCGACGCCCAGGGCGCATGAACTCAGTGTCGGGCGCAGGGCGTGGCGCAGCAGCAGGGCTGTGCCAAGTGGGGAGAGGCGGTGGGGGGCTGGCATGGTGTTAGGCCCTTATATGGCGTAAGTGTTAATACAGTTGCGATTGCGTCTCAATGAAACGCATGGCCATTGCCAAACCGGAAAAATATTTTTCAGATGAGTTCAAACTCGCTGCTGACCTTGACCTGAGGCGCTCGCACCTGGTGGTCAGCTATGTCGAAATAGAAGTCGTTCTGGGAGACAGAGCGACAGAGGACAAAGTGGATGGGGGACTTAGCGAGGAGGGCGGGTTTGCTGAGCTGGTCCGCAAATCTTGGACGAGAACGTCAACTATTTGGGGGCAGCTCAGGCAGCAGCTCAGACACAAGCCGATTCAGATACCCGTCATGACTCCGATACGGGCTGCTTTTCACGGGTGTGTTTAGGTGCAGATTTGGTTTCCTGGACGACGATGTAAAACTCCTCGCCATGCTTCACCGCACCGTACAGCACTGCCTTCTCGATCAGTTCGCTGGCACGCACGTGACGCAGCATCATCGGATCCTTGCGCAGGTCGCGGTACAGCGCCACGCACAGCAGTACCATCACGATCACAAAGGGCAGGGCCACGACGATGGTCAGGTTCTGCAGACCCGTAAGGGCCGCACCGGGATTGGCAGGGTCGCCAATCGCCAGCATGATCGCTGCGACGGTACCCGTCAGGCCGCCCCAGAAAATAACAGTGGTGCGTGACGGCTCTGTCGTCCCGCGTTCCGAAAGCGTACCCATTACCAGCGATGCAGCGTCCGCCCCGGACACGAAGAAAATCGCCACCAGCACCATGACCAGCACCGAAGTCAGGCCAGCCAGCGGGTAGCCGTCGAGGAGCTGGTAAAGCGCGGTGTTGCTGTTGACCACGCCGTCCACCAGCAGCAGGCTGCCCTCGCGCACCGCATCGATACTGGCGCCGCCGAACAAGGTGAACCAGATCAGGCTGACCAGGCTTGGCACCAGCAGCACGCCGCTGACGAACTGGCGGATGGTCCGGCCGCGACTTATGCGGGCGATGAACATGCCGACGAAAGGTGTCCAGGAGATCCACCATGCCCAGTAGAACACGGTCCAGCTGGCCAGCCAGCTGTCCATCTGCGGCCCGCCACTGGCGCTGGTCCGCGCCATCATCTCCGGCAGCAGCTTGATGTAGACACCGATGGAGGTCGGCAGCAGGTTCAACATCAACAAGGTCGGACCCACCAGGAAGACGAACACGGCCAAGGCAAGGGCCAGGATCATGTTGACGTTGGACAGCCACTTGATCCCTTTGCCAATGCCGGACACCGCAGAGGCAACGAAGGCGACGGTCAGCACGGTCACGATGGCCAGGTAGAAGACCTTGCCAGGGTGCTCAATCCAGCCGTTGTACTCCAGGCCGCCGGCGATCTGCAGCGCCCCAAGCCCCAGTGAAGCGGCAGAGCCAAACAACGTGGCGAAAATAGCCATCATGTCGATCACGCGCCCCAGCGGCCCGTTGGCATGCTTGCCGATCAACGGACGAAATGCATTCGAAACCAGCTGAGAGCGACCGCGCCGAAACGTACCATAAGCAATCGCCAGACCTACGATGGCGTACATTGCCCACGGATGCAGTGTCCAGTGAAACAGGGTGGTGGCCATCGCCACCTGCATCGCTTCGTTGGACTGCGGTGCTGCCGACCCGGGCGGAGGCGTCATGTAGTGAGACAGCGGTTCAGCGACGCCGAAAAACATCAGGCCGATGCCCATACCGGCACTGAACATCATGGCCACCCAGGAGACTGTACGGAATTCCGGCACCTCGCCGTCACGCCCGAGCGGGATCCTCCCATAGCGGCTTGTCGCCAGCCAGAGGACGAAAACCACAAACAGCGTCGAGGTCAGTACGAAGAACCAACCGAAGTTGATGATGACCCAGGATTGAGCCGCTGACGCGCTGGCGGCAAGCGAGAGCTGGCTGATGAATCCCCAGAGAATGAATGCGATTGCGGTGATACTGGTGATGCCGAACACGATCCAGTCGATCTTGCCTTCCAGGTGTCGATCTTGCCTGGCTTCTTCTGTCTTGGAAGGGTCGGTTACGCCGAGCGCGAGGGTTTCAGCGCTGTTTTCCATTGCCATAAATTAACTACCCACCTTGATATTTTGCAGGTCTTTGTTCTTGTTTTCTCGGTAACGCTGCAAACAGTCCGACGTCAGTGCGCACTGGAGGCCAGTCGATTATCCCTTTCCTGTTCATGCCGCCTGTTCTGAGAACGTCTACGCGCAACCCTTTTGACGACCTGCGACGACTGCGCTGGATGCAACTGTGCCAGGCGCGCGCCTCAAGTACCGTCGTCAGTACGCTGGGGCGAATCTGTCGCAGACGAATTGCAATCGGCTATGCTCAAACATGACGTAGGCGTTTTGCACAGATGCTGTCGTCCTGATCTGAAAAAGTATCGGAAATCGGCAGTTACGCTTGAGCCAAGCGAGTGTTGGATGACTTGGTTTAGGCTCGGCGGCAGGATCTTTCTCCCCGATCTGTAGTCTTTGGTTCATCGAGAGAATAAGGAGATGTGCATGCTTGTCCGGTCATTGACCCTCGCCACTCTGCTAGCGGTAGCTGGCCCTTTACTTGCCGCCGACAGCGATGCACCGCTGGCCAAAGAATTGGGCAAGGCCAGGCCGTTGGTGGTAATAGCACCGAGCTCGGCTGACCCGACCTTGCGCGGTCTCAACGAGGCGCTAAAGGAAGCGGCGACCAAACAGGCGTTCGATGAGCGTCAACTGGTGCTCTACAGCATTGCTGGCCTGGCAGGTACACGTGAGGGTAAAGACCTCGAACAGCAGACCACCATGGCCTTGATTCGCGAACTTAAACTGGGAGCGAATAAAGGCACAAGGGTCATTCTGGTCGGCAAGGACGGCGTGTCTCATACCTTGAAGAATGACGACAGCGGCGAGAAGCTCGACCCGCAAGTGATCTTCAAGGCGGTCGATGAGCTGCCTGCCAGTGAGAAAGCTGCTGCGGTGGCAGCGCCGGTTGCGGCAGCCGCTGCGCAACCCATGGGTAAAGAGGTCAAGAGCGCCAAACCGGTCAAGCAGGCCAAGCCTGCAGCACCGCCCAAGCCGCTGGAGGATTGATCAGAAAGAACGGTATACACGCGGTACCAGGCTGTATCGCCCGGACGCCGGCCCAGTCTTCAAGGGTTGCGCAGCGACCCTCGGTCCGCGTGTATCACTGTGTATCCACACCCCTACGTGATCCACTCCCATACAAATCCCCAGTCCTCTCGATACATCACCGACACACCACTGCGGCTCAATAGCCCCACTACCAACCGTAAGTGGAGCACCACCATGAAACAGTCGAAAAATACCCTTGGCCTGCTTGGCGCTGCAGTTGTTGGCAGCCTGTTGCTGGGTAATAGCGCCTTTGCTGTAGAGCCGATGAGCCAGGGTTATCAACTGGCAGCCGCCAAGACTGACGCTGAGGGCAAATGCGGCGAAGGTAAGTGCGGTGGCAGCGAGAAAGCTGGCAAGGCCGAGGGTAAATGTGGCGGTGAGGGCGAAGCCGAAAAGGCTGAAGGCAAGTGCGGTGAGGGCAAATGCGGTGCCAGCGAGAAACAGGCAGGCAAAGCCAAGTCCTGACCGTCGACGTCCGTAGGCCTCGATCCTTCGCATGGATCAGGCCCGCGGCACTTGCCCGGAGTGCCAAGCATGAACAACCCACATCTGCGTACTGGCCTAGGTCTTCGCCGTGGCCTGCTACCCGAGTTGCTGACGATGCCACAGGGGGCGGTGGACTTTCTCGAATGCGCGCCGGAAAACTGGATCGGTGTCGGTAGTAGCCATGGCCGTAGCCTGGCCCAGCTGGCTGAACGCTTTGCCATCAGCTGCCATGGGTTATCGTTATCGCTTGGCGGCATCGCGCCCCTGGATCACAAGCTGCTCACCAGTACCCGGCAGTTTCTCGATCGCTTTCAGGTCCAGCTCTACAGCGAGCACCTTAGCTATTGCAGCGATGACGGCCACCTCTATGACCTGTTACCGATACCCTTCACCGATGAAGCCGTGCGCCATGTCGCCGCGCGCATTCGTCAGGTTCAGGACCAACTGGGCCGGCGAATCGCGGTGGAAAACATCAGCTATTACGCCGCGCCGTACCAGGCCATGAGCGAATTGGCGTTTATCCGCGCGGTGCTCGGCGAGGCCGACTGCGATCTGCTGCTGGACATCAACAACGTCTACGTCAATGCCTGCAATCACCGCTATGACCCCCTCGAATTTGTTCAGGGTTTGCCCCGTGAACGGGTGACTGCCATGCACATCGCCGGTCACTACGACGAAGCCCCCGACCTCAAGGTAGACACCCACGGTGCTCCGGTGCAAGAACACGTCTGGGATCTGTACGCAGCGGCCTGTGAGCGCTTTGGTGTGCAGCCGACAGTGCTTGAGCGTGATTTCAACTACCCGCCATTGGCCGAGCTACTCGCCGAAACGGCGCGCATCGCACTGGCGCAGCAGGCTAGCGTGAGGCATGCGGCATGAACCTGCATGAACAGCAACTGCAGATGGCCAGCTACGTGCGCGACCCGCTGCATAACCCACCCCCTGCTGACATCGAAGCTCGCCGCCTGCGGATTTATCGTGAGCTGTTCTACAACAGCATCGAAGGGCTGCTGGCGGCCGGTTTCCCGGTAATGCGAGCCACCCTCGGTGAATTGCCCTGGCACGCCAGAGTGCGCGATTTTTACGCCACTTACCGTAGTCAGACACCGCTGTTTACCGAGGTCGGTGGAGCGTTCATCGACTATTTGCACAACGCTGATCTGGACGCGCCGTGGCAACTGGAGCTGGCCCATTACGAATGGATCGAAGCCCAGCTGTTTCGGGCTGATGATGCGGCCTTCACCGAACCGGATACGGCCGATCTGCTTGAGGGCGAACCCAGACTGTCTTGCCTGGCGCGGGTCTTGGCCTACCGCTGGCCGGTCGATCAGATCGGCCCCGGCTATCAGCCTTCAGCGCCACCTGCGGCGCCGACCTTGTTGCTGGTGTATCGCGATCAGCACCTGCAAGTGCGTTTCGCTCGGCTGACCCCCATGGCTTATCAGCTATTGGCCGGGCTCAGCGGCAGCGGCCGGCAGCGCTTGCAGGCGCTGGGCGATGAGCAGGTTCAGGCGCAGGGCCTGGCGCTGCTCAAAGACCTGCATTCGCAGCAGCTCATCATCGCCGTAGATTACTGCGCGGGTGCCTTGGCCTGAACCTCGGCGGGCTTTTTCACCGGCGGCTTCAACCGGGTAACACCCAACAGCACCAGCGCCATGCCCGCCACCTGATACAGCGAAATCTGCTCACTGAGAATCACCCACGACGCCAGCACTGTCAGCACCGGGCCGAGGTTGCCGACGGCGGCTGTCTGTGTCGGCCCCAAGCGCTGAATTGCCAGCGCCAGCCAGTAAATCGGCAGTACTGTGGAGAACACTGCCATCAGCCCTGCATTGGCCCACACCGCAGCCGGCAACTGCGCCAGCTGGCTTACATCCGCCACCAGCAGGTAGTGGGCCAGCACCATCAGGCTGGAAGCTGTACCGCACAACCCGGCCAGGCGCATCGAGCCCATGCGCTTGAGCAGCATGCCGGTGCCGCAGTAATACATCGCGTACGCCACCGCACTGGCAAACACCCACAACGAACCGACAATGATCTGCTGGCCTGCGCTGGCACTGCTGACATCGTGCACGAAGGCAATGCCCAGGCCGAGATAGCACAGCCCCATCGCCGCCATCGTGCGCAAGGTGGGCCGTTCACGCAGGGCGACGGCCTGAATAAGCAATACCAAGGTGGGATAGGTGAACAGGATCAGCCGCTCAAGCCCCGCGCTGATGTACTGCAGCCCATAAAAGTCGAACCAGCTGGCCAGGTAGTACCCAAGCAGCCCCAGCACTGCCACCCGCAACCCATCGGCCGCCGTCAACCGTTCGCCACCCTGGCGTTGGCTGAGCCACAACAACCAGACAAACAGCGGCAAGGCCAGCGCCATGCGCATTGCCAAGAGGGTGATTGCATCCACCGGGGCCGCGGCGTAGGCGAGTTTGACGAAGATCGCCTTGAAGCTGAAGCCCAGTGCCGCGAGCACTGCAAACAGGCTGCCGTTGTCGATCTGGCGTTTGAGCATGGCGTGTAAGCGAGACATGGCGAATCCGGAAACAATTGGTAAGGTTTATTCTGCGCATAACGCGACGCGGTGTAGAATCGCTATTTATCGAACAAGGCTTTCGTTTTTGGAGAAGACCTGATGCACTTCGACCTTGCTGATCTGCGCCTGATCGCGGCGATCGCCAGCAGCGGAAGCCTGAGTAAAGCCGCAGCGACCTTTCCGGTAGCCGTTTCCGCTGCCAGCAACCGCCTGCGTCTGTTCGAGCAGCGCAGCGGTTTGACCTTGTTCAACCGCCGCGCCGATGGCATGCAATTGACCCCTTCCGGACGGCTGGTGCTGGAAGCTGCCCGTGGTGTGCTAGGCGAGGCCAGCAAGCTGCAGGCGACGCTGCAGGAACTGGCCGGGCAACGCCGAATCACCCTGCATCTGGCGGCATCGACGGTGACCAACAGCACCTTGCTGCCTGCTGTGCTGGGGCCGTTTCTGGCGGACTACCCGCAGGTTGATCTGCAGTTGGTCGAGCACAAAAGCATTGATGTACTGCGCGTGGTGCTGGCCGGCGAGTGTGAAATCGGCGTGTATGACGGCAACCTGGTCAACGACGGTGTGGTGTCACTGCCGTTTCGCACCGAACGGCTGGTACTGCTGATGCCTGCCGGGCATGCGTTGGCTGAGCGCGGGCCGTTGCGGCTGGTCGACGCGCTGGATTTTGCCTTTGTCTGCCTGCCGGCCGAACGCGCCATGCAACGCTTTGTCGAGGAGCTTGCGATGAACCTGGCCATGCCATTGAAGGTGCGGGTCAGGGCACCCAGCTTCGAGGCGATAGCGCAGTTGGTCGCGCAACACGCCGGCATTGCCATCGTTCCGCAGACCGCTGCGGTGCGCGCCGAGCAGGAGCTGGCCGTGCGCTGGCTGCCATTGCAGGAACGTTGGGCCACGCTGGAGCTCAGGGTGTGCTTTCGCAGCTGGGAAGGCCTCAGCTCGCATGGACGGCTGTTGGTGAGTTTTCTCACCGGGCAGTGAGGACCCACCCAGAGCCCCGGTGGTCAGTTGCGCCGATCATCCGTGCTGCGCGTCAGTCAATCGAGGAACCTCTGGCGAATCGGTGATTGAATGGACGCTCTCTCTGCCAATGCCCCCTCCACCCGCAGTCATCTGGTCCGGCAGCTGATCCTGGTCTTCGCCGGGCTGTTGCTGTTTGCCCTTTTGGTTGGCCTGGTGTCGCTGTATCGGATCGCTGCCAACCTTGACCAGCGCGAGCAGCAACAAAGCCGTTTCCACGCAGAATCTGCCCTGCACCAACTGCAGAAAAGTGAGCGCACCTTCCTGCTCAGCCATGCCAATTGGCAAGCGGCCTACGATCATCTGGCCGGGCCGGTGGACGCCCATTGGGCCTTCGCCGAAGACAACGTTGGCGCCACCTTGTACAGCGAGGACGGCTACGCTGGGGTGTTCGTGCTCGATGATGACGGCACTCACTATGCGGTGGTCGACGGTGAGCTCAGCGAGCAGCGCTTTGATCAGTTCAGCAGCAGTGCCTACAAGATCCTCACCCAGGCTCGCCAGGCGCCGCAGGCAACCTCGGGCTATATACTCTTCCGCGACTTGCCAGCCGTGTTCGCCGCTGCCGTAATCCGTGCACCCAGCATGCCCCATCACCTCATGGCGCCGAGCGCGGTGCTGGTGTTCGTGCGCATGCTCGATGCTGCAGTGCTTGAGCCACTGGGACAAACCGTAGGCTTGACCGGCTTTGCCCTCAGCAGTCGCCAGGCGGGCGGCGCCGGTTACGGTGTGCTGCCGCTGGAGGGGACCGGCATGAGTCTGAGCTGGCATATTCCTCAGCCGGGCCGCGAGCTGATTCGTAGCGTGGTCCCGGCGCTGCTGCTGGCGGTGTTGTGCATCGCTTTACTGGTGGCGCTATTCGCCCGCTACGCCATCCGTACCAGCAGCGGCATCGACCGTAGCCATCAACAGTTGGAACAGACCAACGCCGCTCTTGAAACCAGCGAAGAACGCTTCAGGGCCGTGGCCGAGGCTGCCTCGGACTGGATCTGGGAAACCGACCTGCAGCTGCACCTGACCTACCTTTCAGCCCGCTTCACCGAACTCACCGGGCATCCATTGCAGGCGTGGTTGCGGCGGCCGATCAGCGCCTTGCTCGACTGCGATACCGCCCATCTCGAACACTGGCTGCACGGTCTGGCCACCAGCGGTGGTTCAGCTACCTTGCGTTGCCACTACCATGATCACCTGGGCCAGCAGCGGATCTGCCGCATAGCCGCACGGGCGATCCTCGAGCACAAACAGTGCAAGGGCTTTCGTGGCACCTGCAGCGATATCACTGATGAAGTGGCTGCGCATGCGCAGATCCATCATTTGTCATTGCATGACCCGCTGACCGGTTTGCCCAATCGCAACAAACTGTTCCGTTATCTGGAACGTGCCGAGCAGAGCACTCAACGTCAGTCGGTGGCCGTGCTGATGCTTGATCTGGACAATTTCAAACCGGTCAACGACAGCCTTGGCCATCCGGCCGGTGATGCGGTATTGGTCGAAGTGGCGGCGCGGCTGGGGCAAGTCACCCGCGACAGCGATCTGGTTGCTCGCCTGGGCGGTGACGAGTTCATCATCGTGCTGGCCAAGCCCGGTCAGCGCGAGGACATGGACCGCTTCTGTGCCCGGGTAGTCGAGGCTATCGGCCGGCCCATCGACATTGATGGCCAAGTGGCCCAGGTCGGGGTCAGCCTGGGCGTGGTGCTATCGGCCGAGTATCCCGGTACGCCGGGCGATCTGATCCGCTACGCCGACGTCGCCCTGTACAGCGCCAAGCATGCCGGCAAGCACACCTGGCGCTACTTCACCATGCAGATGAATGCAGCATTGACCGACAAACGTGAGCTCGAGCACGACCTGCGCGAGGGCATCCCGCGCGGTGAACTGATGCTGCAGTTCCAGCCACGTTACAAGGTCGACGGCGTTACCATCGCCTCGGCTGAAGCATTGGTGCGTTGGCAGCACCCGCGTCAGGGCCTGCTCAAACCGGACAGCTTCATCCCTCTGGCCGAAGAGTCGGACCTGATCGTACTGCTGGGCAGCTGGGTCATCCGCCAGGCGTGCGCCAAGGCGCGGGATTGGCCGCTGCCGATCATGGTCTCGGTAAACATGTCGCCGGCCCAGTTCAGCCGCAGCGACGTCGTTCAGGATGTGGCCGAGGCGCTGCGCCTGACCGGTCTGCCGGCCCATCGACTGGAACTGGAGATCACCGAGAACGTCATGCTCAACGACATCGAAGGCGCGCTACAGACCATGACCGCGCTGAAAGAGCTGGGTATCCGCCTGAACATGGACGACTTCGGCACGGGTTACTCGTCGCTGGGCTACCTGCGCACCTATCCGTTCGACAGCATCAAGATCGACAAACGTTTCGTCCAGTCGCTGGGCAAAAGTGAACGCGACCGCAGCGTGATCCAGGCCATCATCAACATGGGCAACGCCATGGGCATGACGGTCACCGCCGAGGGTGTCGAGACTGCCGAGCAGTTGGCGCTGCTGAGCGACGACCAATGCCATGAAGTGCAAGGATTTTTATTGAGCAAGCCACTGGACAACGGCGTCTTGGTGCGGATGATGCATGAGCAAATCGCCACGACGGAAATCGTGCGCTAGGCATAACCGCGCAGGGTCGCGCAGAACAGGTTCCACCGTGCCTTTTCATCTCCTTCTGCATACAGGCCCGTCAGTCCATGGCGCTCGACCCCCCAACGATGTTGACTATTTCGATAGCCCTTGCCGCCGCTGCGGCGCTGTATCTGGCGATCGAGTGGCGCACCGTGCGTGAATCTTCATTGCTGTACTGGAGCGCAGGCTTCGCCACTATTACGGTCGGCTGCGTGCTGTCGTTGATGCGTTTGCAGGGAATGCTGTTGATCGGCATCTGGTTCGCCAATGGGCTGCTGGTTACAGCGCACTTTTTGTTCCTGTTGGGGGTGGCGCGCTTCACCGAAACTCGCCTGTCGCGGGGCTGGTATTCGATTTTTGTCATCTGGACGGCACTGTTGCTGCTGCCCGAAGGGCCTGAGTGGTCAAAACTGATGCTGCTGGCCAATTCGCTGTTGGTAGCGGTCACAACGCTCAAGGCCAGCTTGCTGCTGCGCCCGCACGGCGTATCGCTGAGTGTTGGTGCGGTGCAATTACGCTTCGTGTTGCTGCTGCACGGGCTGTTCTATCTGGCCAAGATGATCCCGCCATTGATGCCAGGTACGTTGATTGACCTGGCGGCGTTTCGCGGCGAGATCATCCAGATTTCGCTGGTTGAAGGGGCGATGGCGATCATGCTGATCGCATTGTCGATGACCGGCACCGAGCGCTATCGCCGTGAGCAGCAGATCGCCCGCCTGGCCGCGCGCGACCCACTGACCGCAATGTACAACCGGCGCGCACTGGAGGTGCGGGCGCCGCGCCTGCTCGGCCAGGTCAGCGCGGCGCGACCGGGGGCGCTGTTGATCATCGATATCGACAATTTCAAGATGGTCAACGACCTGTTCGGCCACGCTGCCGGCGATCGCCTGCTGGTAGCGCTGAGCGAGATGATTCGCGGGTTGCTGCCTGCCCATGCGCTGGCTGCCCGCCTGGGCGGTGACGAGTTCATCATTCTGCTCAACAACACCAGCCGCGAGCGGGTCAACCAGTTGGGTGACAGCCTGCGCGAGCAGTTCCAGCTACTGACCTCAGGCTCCTATGCAACACCTGCGGCGGTGACGCTGAGCATCGGCGCGAGCTTGTTCGATCAGCCGCCCACTGGTCTGACGGCGTTGATCGAGCAGGGTGACAAGGCGCTGTACGAGACCAAGCGGGCAGGGCGCAACAGCATTCGACTGGTTGACTTGACCTTGAGCATGCCGGCAGCCGACTGAGCATGTCCGTCAACTAATTGACTTTCAATGGGGGTGGGCGGCTTTGGCGAAACGCTGTCACTGCGCATTGATGATTACGGTTCGGGCCATGCAGTCCTTGCAGTTGACTACGGTTTCAGTCGCATTGGCCTGCGCATGCACGGCTGCGGAACCGCAGCTAACGCAGTGCAGCCTGGTGGCGCCTGCTGGCTGACCGGTCGCGTTGCCAGGTGCGGGCAATTGGCTGATGTAGGCAAACAGGGTCTGTTCCAGGCCATGGTCAGCCAGTTTGAGCACCACGCCATGCAGCACGTGGCTGAAGCTGGAACGCGGCGCCTTCACCTCAAAGCCGGGCCAGCGAAACGGCCAACGCTCGTCGACCGCACGCTGGCCGAGCGAGAGCATCCGCCCCGGGATGGTATTGGAGGCGATGTGCTTGTTGACCTGGCACTGCGCGGCAAACGCCAGCGCTCCGCGAATGGCCGTGTTGGTCAACGACCAGATACTGCGTATGGGCAGTTGCAACAGCAGTTGCGCAGCTACCTCACGGGATTTTTTCCACGCATCGAATGGCAGTCCGTGATCTGCCGCGCGGCTGAGAATGTAGGCATACACTTCTTCCACGGCCAAGCGATGCAACGCCTCGACGATCTCGCCATGCCAGGCTGCCAGCGGCCCCTGCGACAAGTCGTCCAGCAGGGCTTGTTGCAGTTGCGCGAGGGTCGCCCGTTGCGGGCCGGTCAGGTAGACATTGACGATCCAGCACACCTTGTCCAGCCGGGGGACCAATGCCGAACCGTTGCTGAAGGCGTCCAGACTTGAACGTGGATCGATCACCAGCACCTTGCGCTCGCGCAGTGCCTGCAACACTGCATTGTCCATGTCCTGCGTGGGCGTCAGGCGGGCGTCGCCGCGCAACTCGGCCAGTGGTGCAATACGCTGGTTGGCCGGGTCGGCACGGGTCATCAGCAAGGCCAGCAGCTGGACTTTAGCGGTGAAGTCCAGCGAGGTCAGTTGCACGCCGGTGACATCGTCGAGCGACCACTGGGTTTGAATCCGCTGACGCCGCTCCAGGGTTTGTTGCCTCTCGTGGGCCATGCGTAACGCCTTGCATGGTGCACAGGTGCAGTAGCGCAGCAGGCGGGTTCTGCCAGGCGGATAGTGGCGATGATCGCAGCCTTTGCAGAAGGCCGGATCAAGGTCCCAGCTGGTCGCTGTCTTGCCCCTGCGCCGCTCGTACATCGGCGTGGCGCAGTAGGGGCAGGTCACGTCTGGTGACGCGACAGGCGGAAAGCTCTTGATCAGGCAATTGGGCGCCAGGTCGAGCTTGTAGCGCTGAATCAGCGCGGCGTTCTTGGCGCCGCCCAGGTATTCCTGGTAAAGCTTCTCGACCTGCTCAGCGCTCAAATGGCGCAGCTTGTTTTGATAGTCCGACAAACCTGATTCCTCCCTCGGAAACATCGCCTTGGCGTGAAGGAAGATCATGCGGCGCATCGATTTGGCCTGGGAAGAGCCCAGAGGGTGGATCCTTCCCAAGCGTTTGTAGGGCGTTTCCCAAGCGTCGCCGTCAGGGCTTCAGCGTACCCGCAGCCAAATGGCGGAGGCATCGTCACTGGCTTTGAACCGCGGGTAGCGCAGGCAGGCCGCATCGTCCTGTTCGATGCGACGCAGCTGCAGCGCCAGTTCGGCCAGACCGTGTTGCTGCAGATGGCTTAGGAACTCAGCAGGGGCGAAGGCTGCGTAGCTGTCCAGCAATGCGCTGAAGCCATCGCTCATGAGGATCAGATCGTCGCCCGCTGCCACGGGCGTGCGGGTGTAGTGGATGGCAGCGCGCGCTGCTTGGGCATCCACGCTCAGCACTGCCTTGGGCCGCTCGCGCGCCAGCCTGCGGTCAGCGATGATGGCCGGTGTGCGCACGCCATGGGCGCCGGTGCCCGGGCCCAGGGCTGCCGCTTCGGCGCTCTCGGCCTGGCGGTCTGGCTCGGGAGTGAGAAAAGCAATGCCTTGTGCACTGCGGTGCAGTACGGCGCAGTCGCCGAGAAAGCCGCAGGTTAGCTGGTCGCCCTCCAGCGCTACTGCCGCAAACGAGGCGCGGGGTAGTTCCCAGTCGGCAACCGGTGGTCGTTGACGCTGGGTGTGGTAGTCACTGGCGACGTGCTCGAACACCGTTTCACACACCTGTTGCAGGCTGCCTGCGGCACCGGCAAACGCCCGCTGCGCGGTCGCCGCCAACCATGCTGCGCCGCCACGTTGGCCGAGCAGGCCTGGTGGGCCGAGGTCGGTGGCGCCGTCGATCACCCACGCGTGCTGGTCTGCGCTGCCAATGCGGTCGTCGTTGGCGACGTCTGGCTTGCCGGCCAGGCTGAGGCTCTGGATCAGGTCGAGGTGCATTTCGATCGGTCTTCTTGGCAGAGGGCAGGGAAAGTTGGACCGGGTGTTGGCCTGTGGGTTCGGTCAGCTCGCGGGCGTGCTCAGCATACCTGATGACGCTGGTCGGATTCGAGCAGGGCAGCGGGTGAGGGCGGGTCACTTTTTGGCAAAATAAACGGCACGCCTCGCTGCACTGGCGCAAGGCGGATTGTTCAGATGACTTTCACCGCGCGGCCAATGAACTGAATCGGTCCGGTCGGTTTGCCGGTTGGCGATCCGCCTGGATTCTCCAGTGTCAGCTCGAACAACTGATTGGCTTCAAGCGGCGGCAGCTTGTCCAGCGGCACCGAAATCTTTTCGCCAGGCTGCACCAGCCCCAGCGATACCGGCCCTTGCCAGTTGTCGCCCTTGGTCCAGAACTGCAGGGTCTTGTCAGCCGGCACAGTGACCTGGCCAAGCGGAATCAGCTCGACCTCACGCGGACTGCTGGCCTGGATTACCCAGCCAGGGGCGCGGTCCTGCGGGGCCACCAGTACCACCAGATAGGAGGTCTGCGGCGGCGTGACAGTTTGGGTAAACATGGCCAAGGCCATCACCAGGCTCGCCGCCAGGCCAGCGCCCGCCAGGCCACGCCACAGCGGCAGCAGGTTCCACCAGGAAGTGCTCACGCTGGGTTCGGGGGCTGCTGCACGTGGGGTGAGGTTGTCCAGGCTGCGGCCAATGCGCTGCCAAAGCTGCATCGAGGGTTGTTGCGTCGGCGCCAGGGTCGTCAACTCCAGCAGGCGCTGCTCCCAGGCATCGACAGCGGCGCGCAGGGCACCGTCGTCGGCCAGGCGTGTGTGCACGGCCGCACGTTGCTCGGCATCGAGCGTGCCCAGCACGTATTCACCGGCCAGTTGCTCCAGCTCATCAGCGTTGCTCTGGTCGTTGTTCATCCCATGCACTCCCGCAATGCTGCCAGACTGCGCTTGATCCAGGCCTTGACTGTGCCCAGCGGCGTGCTCATGCGCTGGGCGATTTCTGCATGGGTGCAGCCGTCGACATAGGCGTGCAGGATGCAGTCGCGCCGCGCCGGCTCCAGCTGCTCCAGGCAGTGGTAAATCCGCGCCGAGTGCGCCTGCGCGGTAAAGTCCACTGGCTGCCACTGGGCAGAGGCTTGCAGCGCCTCGTCGTGTTGCTCATCCAGAGGCACCTGGCGGGCGCCATCCCGTACGAAGTTCAATGCCAGATGCCGGGTGACGCTGTAGATCCAGCCACGTGCCGAACCTCTGTCTGGATCAAAGCTTGCGGCATGCGTCCAGATGCGCACGAAGGCGTCGTGGACGATGTCTTCAGCCACCGCCGGTTCGCGTGCGATGCGCAGGGCGACGCCGAGCAAACGCGCGCTTTCCTGCTGATACAGTTCGCGCAGGGCTCTACGATCACCTGCAGCGCAGGCCAGCAGGCAACGTTGATAGTCAAACGCGGGTTCAGGCAAGGACAAATTCTGTTCAGCCATTGGCAAAGGTTGCGGACCCCAGCCGGCTGGCCGGGGTTTGTCGCAGAGCTTAGACGACTTTCGCCGTCAGCACTTGCCGCGCACCTCGATCATTTGGCAGACCAGAAGATGTAGTCGGCTTGATATTTGACAACCTGTTTCTCGCCCTTGTTGGCGGCGGTGCACGCGCTGGCCGGGGCCACGCCGCCTTTGGTCGCGGTGCGCTGGATGTAGCTCACGCCCTGCATCGCGCCTTTGCCGTCGGCGGGATTGGCCTTGACCAGTTGGTAGGGGATGTCGCCTTTGCTGGCTGGGGATACGGCGACCTGGGTGCCGGTGACTTTCGAACCATCCTTGGCCTGCCAGGTTGCAGGTGGGCCAAAGTAGTCGCCGACTGCTTTTCCCTTGCGGTCATTGAGCACGGCTTTGGGGCCAACGAAGAACCACTCGGTCTGGCCGGCGGCATCTACCTTGTCGCGGCACTCGTAGGTGATCTCACCTACGCCGACGGTTTCCATCATCACTTTGTTGCCGTCCGGTACCTTGACTGCATCCGGCAGGCCCATTTGCGCCTGGGCGGTCTGCATGAACAGAGACAGGCCGCCGATGGCCAGGGAAGCGCTGATCAGGCTGAGAGTACGTTTGCCATTCATGGTGTATCTCCTGGTGAGTAACCGAGTGGCAGCGATGGGCTGCTGAAAGTACTACCCCCCAGCAACGGGTTTGGATGCAGCCTGATGAAAATAATTTTTCCCAGTGTGCTCAATCATCTGCAAGGTAAAAAAATCGAACTCGCCCCCCGACTTGCTTGCCCACTTCCTAGTCAGTGAAAATTTCCCGCAAGGAGACAGCAATGCCCAGTTCAGATGGCAAAATCCGCTACGCAGTAGTTGGCGGTGGTTCGATCTCGCAGGGCGCATTCATGCCTGGGGTTGGCCAGACCGACAATTCGACCCTCGCCGCATTGGTGACCGGCGACCCCGAAAAAGCCCGCCAATTGGCCAGCCGCTACCAGCTCAAGGCCTGGGCCTACACCGACTACGCAGCACTGCTTGCCTCCGGTGAAATCGATGCGGTGTACGTTGCCACGCCCAACTTCCGCCATCGCGAATTCGTCATCCCGGCGTTGGAAGCCGGCGTCCACGTGCTGTTGGAAAAACCCATGGCGGCCAGCGATGACGACTGCGTGGCCATGCGCGATGCAGCGCAACGCACGGGGACCAAATTGATGATCGCCTACCGCTTGCACTGCGAGCCGGGTACCTTGGAGATGATCGAGCGGGTGCATAGCGGCGAGTTCGGCCAGCCGCGTCTGTTCACATCGATCTTCACCCAGACCGTCAAACCGAGTAATCATCGCGCCCACAGCGGCTTTGCCGCCGGCCCGGTGGCGGACATGGGCCCGTATCCGCTGAACATGGTGCGCCAGCTGTTCAATGCCGAGCCGATTGAGGTAAGTGCGATAGGCAGCCATTCGCCTGGCAGCCAGATTGACACCTGGGACACCGTCAGCGTGTCGCTGCGTTTTCCTGAAGAGCGCCTGGCGCAGTTCACCGTCAGCTACTGCCTGCCCGATTCCGAGCGCTTCCAGCTGCTCGGCACTGAGGGCGAAATCGAAGCATCGCCGTGTTATGGCTACGGCGAAGATGTCGCGATCAGCTACCGCGCCACCCTCGATGACACCACCCGCGTGCATGTGCATCCGGTGGTGGATCAATTTGCCGGCGAGACCGCGTACTTTTCCGACTGCATCCTCAACGACCAGGCGCCGGAGCCGGATGCCGAGGAGGGCTGGCGTGATGTGCGCGTGGTCATGGCCATCGAACGCGCGTTGGTCACCGGCGAGGCGCAGACGCTCGAGCCGCTGCCGGCCAGGCGTTTGCCGCAGCGTGATCAGCGCCGTGCGTTTGCCCTCGCCGAAGTGCCGCCGTATGTGAATACGGAATCGCCTACCGAGTAAGCCCGTTCGAAAGCCACCAGCTGCTCGCGCTGCGACCATCTGGGCCATGGGGTCAGGATTTGGGGCTCCGGTTTGAGATCGCCGGGGCCGCTGCGCGACCCTTTCGCGACACGAGGCCGCTCCTACATGGATGGTGCCGTGCAGAATTTTTTGGGTATAGAGCAAAATCATGGTGTACGCCGTCCTGTAGGAGCGGCCTCGTGTCGCGAAAGGGCTGCGCAGCGGCCCCTACGATCTAACGATAGATGCAATTCTAGAGGCTTTACCTCACGGGCAACCGCCTTTTGGGTTGCGCGCGGCCTGGTTGATCCGCGCAGCAAGCTGCTGCAGATTGTGCTGATGAGCCGTGACCAGCGCATCGATAGCGCCGCCTGCCTGGGTCTGAATGATGCTGCGACATTCAAGGCTGCTGCCAGCGTTAGCGCGCAGGCGCCATTTGGCATCCAGCAAGGCGTATTGACTGGGCACCGAATCAAAGCGCTGGACGATGATCCGTACCGAGCTCTTCTGGCCCGGCACGCCGCTGCTCAGTTGCTCGGCGAGGGCGCTGCGCATTTCGTCGGCCAGGCTGGCGCCCCACCATTGCGTTTCCAGAATGGCCAGGCCGCTGGCGCCTTGGCGAATCACGATCTGGGCGCGGTCGACCTGCGCAGGTACGCTGACGCTTTCGATGGCGATCTCGCTGCCGGCCGGGGAGCGGCTGACCTGGGTCGGCATCAGGGTGTGGAACTGGATCGGCTCGCTGCGACACGCCGCCAGCAGCGCCAGCGTGATGAGCAGCATGAGCTTGCAGGGTGAAGTCATGGCTATCGCTCCGGGTCAGTTGCGCGGCGGGCCTTGCAGGTCGATCGGTGGCGCGTTGCTTGGTCGACCCCGGATCAACGCCTCCGGGTTACGCCCCAGGTAATCGGACAGATCGCGCAACGAGCGCGACATGCGCCCCAGTTCGTCGAGGGTCTCGCTGAGCTTCTCACGCTGCGGCGAGTCTTCGGCGAGCGTGGCGCTGGCCGACTGCAAGGTCTTGCTGACATCCGCCAGGGTGCTCTGCACCCCCGGCAGGGTGCGGCTGTTGAACTGCATCAGGCCTTTGCGCAGCTCGACCAGGTTGCCGTCGAGGTTGCCGGCGATGCGTTCAACCGGCAGCTTGTTGATCTTCTCCAGCATCGCCTGCAGCTGTTCCTGGAGGATCTCCAGGCTGCCGGGCAGAGTCGGGATCGCAATCGGCCTGGCGTTCAGATCGAAGGTGACCTTGGGCGCCTTGGGGAAGAAGTCCAGGGCGATATACAGCTGTCCGGTAAGCAGGTTGCCATTGCGCGCCTGCGCACGCAGGCCGTTGGCGACGAACGAGCTGAATACCTGGGCGGTCGCGGTGATGTCATCCGGATCATGCTTGAGCGCCTTGAGCATCTTTTTGTGCGCCTGCCCCAGCCGCTGCGCATACACCACGATACCGACGTTGATCGGGAAGCTGCGTTGCACTTCATCAAAGTCCAGATTGACCGAGACCACCCGGCCGATCTCGATACCGAGAAACTCCACCGGCGCGCCCACTTTGAGGCCGCGCATGGCCTGGTCGAAACGCAGTGTCAGGTACTGCGCTTTGCCGCTTGGCGGGGCCAGCGCGGTTTGCTGATCGTCGAACAGCTCATAGGTGCGGTCTTCGGCGGCGGCGGTATCGTTGGGGCTGTATTCCGGTGCGCGGAAGGCGATGCCGCCAACCAGCAGGGTCGACAGCGACTCGGTCTTGATCGCCACACCGTTGGCGCCGACGTTGACGTCGATGCCGCTGGCGTTCCAGAAGCGCGTGTTGTCGGTGACATAGGCGTCGTTGGGGGCGTGGATGAACACTTCGATATTGACCCCTTTGCCGTCGGCGTCCAGCGCGTAGGCGACTACCTGGCCGACAGGGATCTTGCGGTAGTACACCGGCGAGCCGATATCCAGCGAGCCGAGGTCGTCGGTGTGCAGGGTGAAGCGCTTGCCAGGTTCGCCATAGGTGATCGGCGGCGGGTTTTCCAGGCCCTTGAAGTGCTTGGCGCGGCCTGCCGCCTGGCCGATGTCTGCGCCGATATAGTCGCCCGAGAGCAGCGTATCGATACCGGACACGCCGCCGGCGCCAATGCGCGGGCGCACCACCCAGAACTGCGAGTCTTCGCGGGTGAAGCCCTCGGCTTGCTTGTCCAGCTGGACCGTGGCGTTGACGCTGCGTTGATCATCGCTCAGAGCCACCGCCGAGACGTGGCCGATGACCACGCTGCGGTATTTGACTTCGGTCTTGTTCGCCACCAGGCCACTGCCGGTCTTGAAGTTGAGGGTGATGGTCGGGCCTTCCTGCAGTTTGCTGTGAATCACCAGTGACAGGCCGACCAGTACCGCCACCAAGGGGACCAGCCACACCAGTGACACGCTGAAGCGGCGCGTCTTGATCGGTGGCGGGCCCGGCTTTGCCGGTGTTTCAGTGGCGGGTGACTTCATCCATGGCCTCCTCGGGGGCTGCTTGCCAGATCAGACGCGGGTCGAAGCTCATCGCCGCGAGCATGGTGAACACCACCACCAGGCCAAAGAACAGTATCCCCACGCGCGGCTCGATATCGCCCAGCGCCTGGAACTTGACCAGCGCTGCAACCAGCGCCACTACCAGCACGTCGAGCATCGACCAGTAGCCGATCAACTCGACAAACCGGTACAACTGCGAACGCTCGCGGCACGCCCACTGGCTGCGCCGCTGTACGGTGATCAGCAGCAGCGACAGCGCGACGAACTTGACCCCTGGCACCGCGATGCTCGCGATGAAGATGATCAGCGCGATGTCCCACGCGCCGTGCGCCCAGAACTCCAGCACGCCGCTCATGATGGTGCTGTCGGCACCGTCGCCGAGCATGGTCGTGTTCATCACCGGCAGCAGGTTGGCCGGGATGTAGAACACCAGCGCGGCCAGCATGAACGCCCAGGTGCGGGCCAGCGAGTTGACCTTGCGCCGGTGCAGGGGGGCGTCGCAGCGCGGGCAACTGTGTGGCTCGTCGCGCATGTCGCAGGCCAGGCCGCAGCTGTGGCACAGGCACAGGTTGAGCTCGTCGGCTGTTGGCGGGCGGTTCATGGCAGCGCCCACAGTTCGCGGATATCGCGACCAGCGATGCGGATCAGCAGCAGGCTCAGGGCAGCGAGGGCGAACAGGCCGATACCGGGCAGCACCGCCAGCATTCCGGCCAACTTGAACACCGCGACCATGGCGCCGAGCAGGCAGACTTCGAGCATGCTCCACGGGCGCAGGGTTTCCAGCCAGCGCATGCACAGTTTGAACGCCGGGGCGCGGCGCTGGCTGAGGGCAAAGGCCAGCACCCAGATCAGCAGTATCAACTGAAACGCCGGGGCGATGATGATGGCGATAGCTGCGACCATGGCGATGAAGGTGATCGGGCCCTGGCTTAGCGCCAGCACCGAGTCCCACAGGGTGGCGCTGTTTTTCAAGCCTTGCAGGCTGATGCTCATGATCGGATAGAAGTTGGCGAACAGCCACAGCATGGCTGCGGTAATGGTCAGCGCCAGGCGTTGCTCGACCGTCAGGCCGTTGTAGCGCTCCAGCACGCCGGCGCAGCGCACACACAAGGACTTTTGATGTTTGCCGAGCACAACCTGCTGGTAAACGCAGTCGCAGTGCTCGCAAATGATCAGCTGGGCGGTGCTGGCCATGGTCGCCATCGCTTGAGGCAGGGTTAAGTGAATATAGAAGTGCTGGCTTATTCGGCAACTTTTTCCTGGAACAGATCAACTGCCACAGGGTGACCCCGGCTGAACCTCGACCCAACCCAGCAACTCCACTGGTTGACGGACCGACACGGGGGAAGGGGCTGATGATTTATCTGGGTTGTGCCGGCTGGAGCATCTCACGTACTTACGCTGCACAGCTGGCAGGCGAGGGCAGCCATCTGCAGCGCTACGCCCGCCAGCTCACGGCGGTAGAGATCAACAGTTCATTCTATCGACCGCATCGCCCAGCTACCTATGCGCGCTGGGCTGGCGCGGTGCCGCCGGGGTTTCGCTTTTCGGTCAAGCTGCCGCGGGCCATCAGCCATGAGCGGCGTCTGGTCGATTGCGCGCAAGCTTTGGCTGAGTTCTTTGCGCAGTGCACGGCGCTCGGGGCAGCGCTGGGTTGCGTGCTGGTGCAACTGCCGCCGTCGTTGGCGTTCGAGCCGCTGCTGGTGGAGCGTTTCATGGCTGATGTGCGCAAGGTTTATCCAGGGCCGGTGGCATTAGAGGCGCGCCATCCCAGCTGGGGCGAAGCTGCGCCACTGATGGAGCAGTTGCATGTGGCACTGGTCGCCGCAGACCCGGCGCGCTTTGCCCTGGACGCGCAGCCGCGTGGCTGGCCAGGCCTAGCATACTGGCGCCTGCATGGCTCACCGCGTACCTATTTCAGCGATTACCCCAGCACCTGGCTGCAGGCGCTGGCGCCGCGGTTGCTGGCCCGCGACGAGGCAGGCGCGGCCACCTGGTGCATTTTTGACAACACGGCAGGCGATGCAGCCCTGGGCGATGCCCTTGAACTGCAAACGCTACTGGGCCGTTGAGCGCAGCACGCTTTGCAGAAACGGCGCCGTCCGGCTGTGCTTGCAGCGGGCAACCTCAGCGGGCACGCCGCTGGCAACCACCTGACCACCCGCAGTGCCGGCGCCGGGGCCGATGTCGATGACCCAGTCGCTCTGCGCCACCACGCGCATGTCATGCTCGACCACCACCACCGTGTGCCCGCCGTCGACCAGCCGGTTCAGCTGCAGCAGCAGCCGGTCAACGTCCTGCGGGTGCAGGCCGTTGGTGGGCTCATCCAGCACATACAGGGTGGCGCCGCGGGCGCTGCGTTGCAGCTCGGTGGCCAGCTTGATCCGCTGTGCTTCACCGCCAGACAGCTCGGTGGCCGGTTGGCCGAGGCGCAGATAACCCAGACCGATATCGGCCAGCACCTGCAAGCTGCGCCGCACGGGCGGCTGTTCGGCAAACACCTGCAGCGCTTGTTCGACGGTCATGCCGAGCACATCCGCAATGCTCATGCCCTGCCAGGTCACGGCCAGCGTTGCCGGGTTGTAGCGGGCGCCGTGGCAGGTCGGGCAGGGCGCGTAGACGCTGGGCATGAACAGCAACTCGACGCTGACAAAACCTTCGCCTTCGCAGGTTTCACAACGGCCCTTGGCAACGTTGAACGAGAAACGTCCGGCGTCGAAGCCTTGCGCCTTGGCCTGTTCGGTCGCGGCAAACAGCTTGCGGACGTGATCGAACAGCCCGGTGTAGGTGGCCAGGTTAGAGCGCGGGGTACGCCCGATCGGCTTCTGGTCGACCTTGACCAGCCGCTTGATCGCCTCGAGGCCGGCGACGATGCGGCCACTGCTGGCCTGCTCAGGCTCGTCTTCCAGGCTCTGTTCGTCAGGCTCCGCTGCCTGCTCCGGCTGGCCGAGGTGAGCGCTGACCAGTTCCAGCAGCGCCTGGCTGACCAGGCTGGACTTGCCCGAGCCGGAAATCCCGGTAACCGCCGTGAAGCAGCCCAGCGGGAATTGCGCGCTGAGGTCTTGCAGGTTGTTGCGGGTAACCCCCTCAAGCGCCAGCCAACCCTGCGCGGCTCTGGGTTCCTGGTTGTCCGACGTGGCCTCGGCGAACAGATAAGCGCGGGTGCACGACTGCTCGATCTCGGCCAGGCCCGCTGGCGGGCCGCTGTAGAGAATCTGCCCACCGTGCTCGCCGGCGGCTGGGCCCACATCGATCAGCCAGTCGGCGCGGCGCATGGTGTCCAGGTCGTGCTCGACCACAAACACTGAATTACCGCTGCTTTTCAGCCGTTGCAAGGCCGCGTACAGCGCCTCGCTATCAGCCGGGTGCAAGCCGGCGGAGGGTTCGTCGAGCACGTAGATCACGCCGAACAGTTGCGAGTTGAGCTGAGTGGCCAGGCGCAGCCGCTGCAGTTCACCGGACGACAGCGTAGGTGTGCTGCGTTCCAGCGCCAGATAACCAAGGCCGAGGTCGATCAGGGTGTTGATCCGTTCCAGCAGTTCAGCGGCGATGCGCTGCGCGGCCAGGCGTTTCTCCAACGACAGATTGGGCGTGTGGCGCACATCCGGGCCGCCGCTGTGCGCCGGCTCTCCCTTGGCCGCCCGTTGCTGACGAGCCTCGCGGGTTTGCTGGTGGGAGAGGGTAGCGCCGCTTTGCTCTGCATTGGCCAGGTACTCAGGGTTGGCCACTGTGCGCAATACCACCGCCAGGTCCTGCAACGGCAGTTGCGACAGCTCGGCAATGTCTAGGCCGGCGAAGGTGACGGTGAGGGCTTCGCGCTTGAGGCGTTTGCCGGCGCACAGCGGGCATGCGCTGGGGCGCATGTACTGGCTGACACGCTTGCGCATCTGCGCGCTTTGCGAGTGCATGAAGGTGTGCAGCACATAGCGTTTGGCGCCGCTGAACGTACCTTGATAACTCGGCTCCAGCTTGCGCTTGAGCGCTGTGCGGGTCTGCTCGGGAGTCAGCCCGGCGTACACCGGCACAGTCGGGGTTTCCTCGGTGAACAGGATCCAGTCACGCTGTTCTTGCGGTAGATCGCGCCATGGCCTGTCGATGTCGTAGCCGAGGGTGACGAGGATATCGCGCTGATTCTGCCCGCCCCAGGCCAACGGCCAGGCCGCCACCGCACGCTCGCGGATAGTCAGAGAAGGATCGGGCACCATGCTCGCCTCGGTGACTTCATAGACGCGGCCCAGGCCATGGCACTCCGGGCAAGCGCCCTGCGGCGTATTCGGCGAGAAGTCCTCGGCGTACAGCATTGGCTGCCCGTCGGGGTAGCTGCCGGCGCGCGAGTAGAGCATGCGGATCGAACTCGACAAGGTGGTCACGCTGCCGACCGAGGAGCGCGCACTGGGGCTGCCGCGTTGCTGCTGCAGCGCCACCGCCGGCGGCAAGCCTTCAATGGCGTCGACATCGGGTACGCCGACCTGATCGATCAAGCGCCGTGCGTAAGGCGCTACCGATTCGAAATAACGCCGCTGCGCTTCTGCATACACAGTGGAAAACGCCAGCGAGGATTTGCCTGAGCCGGACACCCCGGTAAACACCACCAGCGCGTCGCGAGGGATGTCGACGTCGACGTTCTGCAAGTTGTGCTCACGGGCGCCGCGCACGCTGACGAAGCCGGTAAAGGCGTGCTCTGGGGATGTGCTGCTTGGGGGCATGGGGGACGGTCCTGATCTGCTGGGAATTACACCTAATGGGTAGACCGCATCAGCCAATGGCCGTGCGGATCCGTTTCAAACCCGGCTTGAGTCAGTAGTTTTTCTACTGGCTGGCGTGAATATTCATGACTGCTGACGAGGCGGTTGCCGGGTGTAGCCTGAATGCGTCATCACTCTCTCACCAGGAGCAATCATGTCAGCAGACAAAGTAGCCATCATCACCGCCGGCGGCACCGGCATGGGCGCCGCCGCCGCCCGAAGACTGGCCGCCGACGGCTTTCGCGTCGCGATCCTGTCCTCTTCCGGCAAAGGCGAGGCCCTTGCCGCCGAGCTAGGGGGTATCGGCCTGACCGGCAGCAATCAGTCCCCTGCCGATCTGCAAGCATTGGTCGATGCGGTCATGGCCAAATGGGGCCGCGTCGACGTGCTGGTCAACAGCGCAGGCCACGGCCCACGGGCGCCAATTCTGGAGCTGACCGATCAGGACTGGCAGCTTGGCATGGAGACCTACCTGCTCAATGTGGTCCGACCCAGTCGCCTGGTTACGCCGATCATGCAGCGCCAGCAAGGTGGCGTGATCATCAATATTTCTACCGCCTGGGCTTTTGAACCCAGCTCTCTTTTCCCGACTTCAGCGGTATTCCGCGCAGGGCTGGCCGCCTTCACCAAGATTTTTGCCGACGAATTTGCCGGCGATAACGTGCGCATCAACAACGTCCTGCCCGGCTGGATCGACAGCTTGCCCAGCACCGAGCAACGCCGCGACAGCGTACCGCTCAAGCGCTATGGCACCAGCGAAGAAATCGCCGCCACCGTGGCATTTCTGGCCAGTGAAGGCGCCGCCTACATTACCGGGCAGAACATCCGCGTCGACGGCGGCATTACCCGCAGCCTGTAACCGCTGAGCAGGCCATGGGCAACTGCGCAGGAACCCCTCGGCGCTGCGCTGACTCAACCGGGAAACCAGCGCCGGGTAACTGCCAATGAATGTCTTCGATGCCTCCTTGCAGCCACAGGATGAACAGCGGATCTCGGCACTGTCGGGGTGGTATCAGCTGCTGGAAGACCGCCAGCAGCGCATGGACTGCCCCGACACCTATCACGAGCGGCTGCTGTATCAGGCTGACGAAATGGACCGCCTAGGTCTGGTGACCTGGCAAGAGTGGCGTGACCTGAGACTGGAAGCAGACAAGGCCTATCTCTGGGCCGTGCACGGTGGCGACTACCGCAACTGACTGTGCAACGGGGCCGCAAGGGCCCCGCAGGCATAGCTTAAACGGCGGGGCTAGGCTGCCCTGTCGGCACCTCGTCATGCAGTGAAACCCGCGATGTCTCCGGCAGCGCCAGGCCGCCGATCAAGGCCAGCAAGGCGATCACCACCAGATAAAACGCAGGGGCCAGGCTGCTGCCGGTCTGGCCAATCAGCCAGGTCGCTACCAGCGGCGCGGTGCCGCCGAACAGCGTGTAGGCAACGTTATAGGTGATCGCCGAGGCGGTGTATCGAGTGCGGGTGGGGAAGCTTTCCGAGAGCAGTGCGGCAGTGACTACGCCACTCATCAGCGCCCCGACCGCCAGTAGGATCACGCCGAGCAACGCGCCGGACATCGACCCCGAACTCGCCAGCCAGTAGGCCGGGAACACCGCAATCATCACCCACAGGCAGGTGAAACCGATGGTCCTGCGCCGACCGATGCGGTCCGACAGCAACCCGGCCAGTGGGCAGCCGGCGGCGGCGAACAGCAGTGCCACAGTGGTCACCAGCAACGACTGCGCGCGGGTCAGGTTGCCGACCAGTTGCAGGTACGTGGCAAAGTAGGTGGTGAACATATAGAACGACAGCGCCGTCAGCGAAATGAACGCGCCTAGGTTGCGGATCGCCCGGCCGTGATTGCGCAGGGTCTGCTTGAGCGGCGAATGGCTGTGCACCTTGCCTTCGGCGATGGCCGCGCGGAATGCTGGGGTTTCCTCCATGCGCCAGCGCAGGTAGAGACCGACCAGGCCCAAGGGCGCCGCGATCAGAAACGGCACACGCCAGCCCCAGCTGTTCATCGCCTCACTGCTCAGGTTTGCCTCGAGGGCGTAGGCGATCACTGCTGCGCAGGCAAACGCCGAGAAGGTCGACACCGGCACGAAGCTGCCATAGAACGCGCGTCTGTTTTGCGGCGCGTGTTCCATCAGATAAGCGCACGCACCGGCGTACTCGCCACCCGCGGAAAAGCCTTGCAGGCAGCGCGCCAGGGTCAGCAACAGCGGCGCTGCGATGCCGATGCTGGCGTAGGTGGGCAGCAAGCCGATCAGGGTGGTCGAGCCCGCCATCAGCAGAATGGTCATCGACAACACGCGTTTGCGCCCGAGCCGATCTCCCAAAGCACCAAACACGATGCCGCCCAATGGCCGCAAGGCAAAGGCCACGGCGAACACGGCAAAGGTCTTGAGCAGACCGGCGCCGGGGTCGGAGCTGGCGAAGAACTGGCTGGCGATCAGCGTCGCGAGGAAGCCGTAGACGGCAAAGTCGAACCACTCGACGAAATTGCCAACGGCCGAGGCCGCGATGACCCGGCGCAAGGTGGCCGGTGATACCTCATGGGAAGTGGACATGCGGATACGCTCCGATTTGCCATGGCAGCCTGATTGAAAGTGCCGCAGTCGGGCCGCAGCATCGTTGTTATGGCTACCAGTAGATCGGCAGGTTGCGCCGCGCGCATATTTGGGGGCGACACTGAGCTATCTGTTTCAACCAGCAGGCAAGCGGTTGCGCCGGCCTAGACCGGGAACACCACGCCGGTGCGCGAAGCGGCGTTGCGGATATGCTCCTGCATGGCCCGCTGCGCGCCCAGTTGCGAGCGTCGGGCCAGGGCACGGAGGATCTTGCTGTGCTCCTGCCAGGTTTCCATGGCCCGCTCCGGGCGAATGAACGGCAGCTTCTGGCTTTCCAGGAAGATGTCCTGGCTGGCGGTGATCACATGCAGCATGGCGCGGTTGCCGGCGGCCTGCAGCAGCGCCTGATGGAAGGCAAAGTCCAGCCGCGCTGCTGCCTCGAAGTTACCCGCACGCAGCTCCTGGCGCATGGCCTCGACATTGGCGGCAAGCCGGTCGAGGTCGTCGGCCGTCAGGTTCAGCGCCGCCTGCCCGGCGGCGAAGCCCTCAAGTGCATAGCGCAGTTGGAAGGTGTCGGCGGCAGACACCTGCTCGGCGTACGGCCAGCTGAAACCCACCGGTGTAGCCGGCACTGGAGCCAGCACGAACACGCCCTTGCCGGGCTGCACGCTGACCAGGCCCAACGCGCTGAGGGTTGACAGGGCCTCACGCAACGAAGCCCGGCTGACCCCCAGTTGCTCGGCCAGATCGCGCTGCGAAGGCAGGGCGTCACCGGGCAGATAACCACCGTCATCGATCAGTTTGCGGATTGCCTGCAAGGCGATTTCCGGGACGGCGCGGGGGAGGGTATCGAGCATGCAGTTCAGACCGGTCAGAGGGCAGGGTTCGACCCTTTTACGGGCAATGCGCGGCGCTGGCAAGCCTTGCTCCGTGCTGGCGCAGGCTCAACCGGCCTTGCACAAATGCGGGGCGCAGCTCGCTGCTCCGGCCTGATTCACCAGGCAACTGTTCAGACCAGTAAGACCGTGGCGCAGACGGGCTGGCCAGCTTTTACGAGGTCTGGCGAGCTTTCTGGCATGGCCCGTGCACTTGTCCTGGTAACTGCCTGTTCAGTTGCCCACTCTGACCCTGCGAGGCTCGTGCATGACCAAGTTCCGTACCCTGTTTCTGGCTACCGTGTTCTGCGGCGGTGCCCTTGGCGCAGTTCAGGCCCAGGCCGATGCGCTGGCCGATATCACTGCCCGCGGCGTATTGAAAGTCGCTGTGCCGCAAGACTTCCCACCGTTCGGTTCGGTCGGCCCTGATCTCAAACCGCGCGGCCTGGACATCGACACCGCGCAGCTGCTGGCCGACAAGCTTGGGGTCAAGCTGGCACTGACGCCGGTCAACAGCACCAACCGTATCCCGTTCCTCACCACCGGCAAGGTTGATCTGGTGATCTCCAGCCTGGGCAAGAACCCGGAGCGGGCGGCGGTGATCGACTTCTCCAAACCCTACGCACCGTTCTACCTGGCGGTGTTCGGCCCCGCCGAGACCAAGATCGACAACATCGATGCCATCGCCGGCAAGACCATCAGCGTCACCCGCGGCTCGATCGAAGACATGGAGCTGTCGGCAGTGGCGCCAAAGGGCGCAACCATCAAGCGCTTTGAAGACAACAACTCTACCATTGCCGCCTACCTGGCCGGGCAGGTCGAGCTGATCGCCAGTGGCAGTGTGGTCATGGCCGTGATCGCCGAGAAGAACCCGGCCAAGGTGCCGGTACTCAAGGTCAAGCTCAAGGACTCGCCGGTGTATGTCGGCCTGGCCAAACAGGAGCCGGCACTGCTGGACAAGGTCAACGCCACGCTGGATGCAGCCAAGGCTGACGGCAGCCTCAATCGCAATGCGGAAAAATGGCTGAAGCAGCCGCTTCCGGCTGACCTTTAAGCCGCGCCTGGAGTTGCTGTTCGATGGCCTATCAATTTGATTTCGCCCCGGTGCTGGCCCAGGCTGACCTGCTCCTCAAAGGGGCGCTGTTCACCCTGCAACTGACGCTGGTCGGTACCGTGCTGGGGCTGGCCATCGGCGTGCTCGGCGCGGTGGTCCGGGCCTGGCGCCTGCAGCCGTTTTCTGCGGTGTTCGGGGTGTATGTGGAGCTGATCCGCAACACGCCGTTTCTGGTCCAGCTGTTTTTCATCTTCTTTGGCTTGCCGGCGCTTGGCGTGCGCCTGAGTGAATGGGAAGCGGCAGTGCTGGCGATGGTGATCAACCTCGGCGCGTATTCCACCGAGATCATCCGCGCCGGCATCATGGCCATCCCCAAGGGCCAGCTGGAAGCGGCTGCAGCGCTGGCCATGAGCCGCTTCGAGGCGTTTCGGCATGTGATTCTGCGACCGGCGCTGGCCAAGGTCTGGCCGGCGCTGAGCAGCCAGATCGTGATCGTCATGCTCGGCTCGGCGGTGTGTTCGCAGATCGCCACCGAGGAGTTGTCGTTCGCGGCCAACTTCATTCAATCGCGTAATTTCCGTGCGTTCGAGACTTACTTGCTGACCACCGTGCTGTACCTGGTCATGGCCATCGGCGTGCGGCAGGTGCTGGCCTGGCTTGGCCAGCGCTGGCTGATGGGGAGACGCTGATGGACTTCACCTTGTGGGATATCGTCCGCAACCTGCTAACCGGTTTGCAATGGACCTTGTTGCTGTCGCTGGTGGCGTTTGTTTGCGGGGGCATTGCCGGCTTGCTGTTGCTGCTCGCGCGGATTTCCGAGAACCCTTATCTGCGCGGCCTGGCCCGGGGCTATATCGAGTTGTTCCAGGGCACGCCATTGCTGATGCAGCTGTTCATGGTGTTTTTCGGCATCGCGCTGTTCGGCATCGACGTTTCCGCGTGGATGGCAGCAGCCATCGCCCTGACGCTGTTTACCAGCGCGTTCCTTGCCGAGATATGGCGCGGCTGCGTCGAGTCCATCGGCCGTGGCCAGTGGGAAGCATCCGGCAGCCTGGCGCTGAGCCGGCTCGAGCAACTGCGCTATGTGATCCTGCCCCAGGCGATGCGCATCGCCATCGCGCCGACGGTGGGCTTCTCGGTGCAGGTGGTCAAGGGTACGGCGGTCACGTCGATCATCGGCTTCACCGAACTGACCAAGACCGGCGGCATGCTCGCCAACGCCACCTTCGAGCCGTTCCTGACCTACGGCCTGGTCGCCGTGGGCTACTTCATCCTCTGCTACCCGCTCTCGTTGAGCGCCCGTTATCTGGAAAGGAGGCTGCATGCCCCTGCTTAGAGTATCTGCGCTGCACAAGTATTACGGCGACAACCACGTGCTCAAAGGCGTTGACCTGAGCATCGAAGAGGGCGAAGTGGTCGCGATCATCGGCCGCAGCGGATCGGGCAAAAGCACCTTGTTGCGCACCCTCAACGGCCTCGAGTCGATCAGTGACGGCGTCATCGAAGTCGACGGCGAGTACCTCGACGCTGCCCGCGCCGACCTGCGCAGCCTGCGCCAGAAAGTGGGCATGGTGTTTCAGCAGTTCAACCTGTTCCCGCATTTGAGCGTCGGCGAGAACGTGATGCTGGCACCGCAGGTGGTGAAGAAGACCAGCAAGGGCGAAGCGCGGCAACTGGCTGAGCAGATGCTGGCGCGGGTTGGCCTGGGCGAGAAATTCGACGCCTACCCGGATCAACTCTCCGGTGGTCAGCAACAGCGAGTGGCGATTGCTCGGGCACTGGCGATGTCGCCGAAAGTGCTGCTGTGTGACGAGATAACTTCAGCGCTGGACCCGGAACTGGTCACCGAGGTGCTGGGCGTGGTGCGCCAGCTAGCCAAGGAGGGCATGACCCTGATCATGGTCACTCACGAGATGCGCTTTGCCCGGGAAGTGGGCGACAAGCTGGTATTCATGCACCAGGGCAAGGTGCATGAAGTGGGCAACCCGCGTGAGGTGTTCGCCGCACCGCAGACCGCCGAACTGGCCAACTTCATTGGTGCGGTGGCGCAAGCGTCCTGAGCGGCTCGACCCACTGACCAGATGGTGGCCGTGTTCTGCGATCTCAGGTTAGAGTGCGTGCTTGTGCCACTCACGGACCCTGTCATGGCCCAGAACATCTACGACACCCCTGCGTTTTTCGCCGGTTACAGCCAGTTGCCGCGTCAGACTCAGGGGCTCGCTGGCGCTCCCGAGTGGCCCACCTTGCGCGCCATGCTGCCTGCACTCGCCGGCAAACGTGTGGTCGATCTGGGTTGCGGCTTTGGTTGGGCGTCGCGCTGGATGCGCGAGCAAGGCGCGGCCTCGGTGCTAGGCCTGGACCTGTCGCAGAACATGCTCGCGCGTGCCCGGCACGATACCGATGATGCGGCGATCGAGTACCGTATCGCTGATCTCGAGAGCCTCACGCTGCCAGCAGCAGCGTTCGACCTGGCCTACAGTGCGCTGACCTTCCACTACATCGAAGACCTGCCACGCCTGATCGCAACGCTGTACCAGGCACTGCTGCCGGGCGGCCAGTTGGTGTTCAGCTGTGAACATCCGATCTACATGGCCGCTGCCGGCGCGCACTGGCAGCACGCCGAGAACGGCAGCCTGAGTTGGCCGGTGAGCCGCTACGCGGTTGAAGGCGAGCGGCGCAGTGACTGGTTTGCCGAAGGCGTGTTGAAGTATCACCGGACCTTGGCCAGCACGCTCAACAGCTTGATCGAGGCGGGTTTCCAGATTGCCCGGATCGAGGAGTTTGCACCAAGCCCTGAGCAGATCGAGGCCTGGCCGGCGCTGGCTGAAGAGCTTGAGCGGCCGATGATGTTGCTGGTCTCGGCGCGACGTTAAGGCTCCATCAGAAACGCACGTCCATGGCCAGTTCGAGCGTGCGCGGCGCGCCCATGTAGTACTGCAGGCCGTATGCCTGCTTGGCGTAGACCTCATCGGTGAGGTTGCGCACCCGTGCTGTCAGTGCGGTGTTCCGGTCGACCTGATAGCGCGCGAATGCACCGAACAGGGTATAGGCCGGTGCCTTCAAGGTATTGGCGTTGTCGGCGTAGACCGAGCCGACATAACGCCCGTCAACGCCCACCGACCAAGCCGTATCCAAGCTGTAGGTCAGCCACAGGTTGCCGACGTTGGCCGGCACGTTGACCGGCGCGTTGCCTTTGCGCGATACCGAGACGCCATTGGCGGCCTCGTTGAACTCATCGTACTGGGCATCGACATAGGCATAGTTGGCTTCTGCCAGCAGCGTTGGCGTGACCTGAAAGCGCCCAGCCAGTTCGATCCCGCGTGAAGTCTGCTGACCGGCTTGCACCGTCAGGTTGGGGTTGCTCGAATCGCGCACGGCAAAGTCCTTGCGCACGATCTGATACAGGGCAATGGTTGCCGCGCCGCGGCCCTCGAGAAAGTCGAACTTGCTGCCAGCTTCCCACTGCTCGCCCTTGGACAGATCGAACAGGCCGACGTTTGAGTAGGTGGCGGCGGCCAACGACCCGGCCGGCAGGTCGGCAGCGGTGCTGTACTGCAGGTACACGCTGGCGCTCGGCGTCAGTTCATAGGTCAGGCCGACCCGGCCGCTGAGCGGTTCCCAACGGCGTTCGAAGTAGGCCGGGCTGGTGGGCGAAACGGTGCCGTAGTTGTCCACCTGCATTTGCAGGTAGTCGTAGCGCAGGCCGGTGAGCAAAGCCAGGCGCTCGGTCAACTGCAGGCGGTTTTCAGCGAACACTGCGCGGTTGTCGATCTGGTGGCGGCGCTGGCGGGTGAGGCCAGCATTGACCCCCGGGATATCATCGAAACTGCCTGGGTCGAAATGGTCCGGGTCAACCACGTCGCTCCAGCTGCCAGCAGAGGGGTAGAGGTCCTGGCGCATGCGCGAATAGTCCAGGCCCAGCGCCCATTGGCTCGGCAGGCCAAACAGGCTGTTGGCGTGGCGCAGTTCGATACGGTCGCCCAATACTGTTTGCTCATGGCGTTGCAGGTACGGGCTGCCGCGCTGCACATTGCCGGCGGTGTTGTAGCTGTACCGCTCAAGGTTGCGGTAGTCGCGTTGGGCGTCGTAGTGGTACAGCGTGTTGTGCACGCTGGTGGCGTCACTGATCTGGTAGTCGAGCATTGAGCGCAACCAGCGCACGCGCTGTTCATAGCGGCCGTCGGCTACGTTGTAGTTCTCGAAACGGCGGCTGTTGTCGATCTTCATGGTGCTGCGCCCCGGCAGGATCGGCGCGCCCCAGTAGGGGCTGACTTCCTTGTCTTGCTGGTACTCGATGGCCAGCGTGTGGGTGAGGTCGGGGCTCAGGTCACTGAGCAAGGACAACGCCAGGCTATCGGTGTCGCGCTCATTGCGGTCGATGTAGCCGTTGCTGTGGCCGCGGCTGTAATCCAGGCGCACGAAGTGGTGGGCCTCGGCCGGGTTGCTGGCCAGCGCCTGATTGATACCGAAGGCGATTTGCGAATCGTCGAAGCTGCCATAGCGCAGGCGGCCATCGATGGTCTGCTGATCGCGGCTGGCCAGCTTGCTGATGTAGTTGATCGAGCCGCCGACTGCACCGGCGCCATGCAGGAACGACGACGGCCCGCCGATGAGTTCGACGCGGTCGATGACCCAGGCATCCACCGGGCGGGTGGCGCTGCTGTAGCCGAGGTTGATGCCGTTGAAGAGCTGGGTGACCTGGTTCTGGGTGAAGCCGCGGTAGCTGACAAAGCCGCCGTAGCCGGGGTTGGCCGAGGCGTTGACGCCGGTCATGGCGTTGATTACGTCCTGGGTGTCCTTGGCCCCGCGTTGCTCGATCACGCTGCGGTCTGAAACACTCACCGACGCGGGCGTTTGCCGCGCGGTCAGGCCGAGCTTGGAGCCGGTGCGGATCGGCTCGTCCAGTTGCAGGCCCGAGGGCGCTGCGCGGCTGGCGTCGATGCTGGTGGCGGTGAGTTCGATGGCCGAGTGGTCGGCCCAGGCGATACTGCAGGTGCTCGCCAGGAGCACCAGGGAAGTCTGGCGGATCATGTTGTTGTGGTTTCCACGCAAAAGTCATGGCTGAGCACACACCTGCGGGCAAGTGGCCCGGGCGGCTCAGACGAAGGTTGCTGGCGCTGCGTGGATCGCCGGGGAGGCGCGTGGGTTGAGGGCAGGGCGCACATAGCGTGGCGGTGGCTGGGCCCAGCTGCGCTCGACCATCGGCGACGGCGCGCTGCCGCGCAGGCGCTCGAACCACCAGCCGGCGCTGCTCGGTGCCGCGGCTTGAACGAACGAGGAGCACATCGGGCAGTCCAGCTGCGCCATGTGCTGATCACCGCTGGAGTCGTCAAGATCGATGGCGGGCCCGTGCTCGCTGGACAGCGAGCAGAAGCCGCCGTTGAGTCCCGACAGTTGCAGGCCGCTCATCTGGCCGTGGTGCAAACCGCAGATCAATAGGCTGAAGAGGACGCTGGCATACAGCGCCCAGGCAGTCAGCGCGCGGCTCTGGCGGGGGATTTTCATGGCGCTGAATCTACCATCAGCTCAGCATCGCCTGAGTGCTGACTGGCTGTGGTGGATTGTCGCACCTGCCATCCAGACGAAGCCGGCAGGACCGAATCATTATTCGAGCCTGCCGGCGTTTAACGTGCCATAGCCAGCGAATTAACCGCCGCCACCGCCGCCGCCTGCGCCGCTACCGCCTGCACCACCCGAGCCGCCGCTACCTGAACTGCCTGAGCCAGTGCCACTGCCGGAGCCGCCCATGCCGCCGCTGCCGCTGCCGCCGCTGCCGGTGCCACTGCCGCCGGTGCCGCCCTGATTGTCATCGCTGTCAGTGGTGCTGCCGCCGGTACCCATGCCGCTGCCACCGGTGCCGGTTCCGCTGCCGTTCATGGTGCCAGTGCCAGTGCCGTCACGCTGCATGGTGCCGGTGCCCGTGCCGTCGCTGTTCATGGTGCCCGGGCCAACGCCGGTAGCGCCGCCGGTCTGTGTGCTGGGTGCGTCATTGCCATTCATGCTGGTCGCGGCCATGGCCAGTGGCGCGGTGGCGCCCAGGCAGACTGCGAGACAAAGTGCATGCATCCGCTTCATGGTGTATCTCCCGTTCATGTGAGTACATGCGTTGGGCCTTGCCTCGTCGACGAGGGTGCCCCGGGACTGACGGACGGTGCCCGATCAACTGACGGCGGCAGCGCCATCAACGTAACGCTGATAAAACTCGAGAGTGGCGAGGTTCTTGTGCTTGGCCTCGAACATGATGTCGAAGTCGTCCATGAAACCCAGCGCGTAGCGGTTGGTCCAGTCGTTCCACATGTGCTCGCTGTGCTGGTACAGGTCACGCTTGTTGACCTGCTCCAGCAAGGCTGGAATCTCCAGCTTGTACTGTGCGGCAAAGCCCAATTCCTGCAGGCGCTCGGGTGGCTGCGAGTAGTGCATCACCGGGCGCACGCCGCGCCAGCTGGCGATGATCGGCGCCAGCCGTGGGTCGTCATGGGCGATGTAGTCGTTCTCGTGAATCCAGCAGTGATGGATATCCAGCACCACCGGCGCGAGATCGGCCAGGCCCAGGCAATCGTCGACGCCGTAGGTCTTTTCATCGTTTTCGAAGGTGATGACATTGCGTGCCTCCTGCGACAGCCGCGGCCACACGGCGCGCACCCCAGCGGCGCCCAAACGCCCGGCAATGTGCACGTTGCACTTGAAGTCCTGAAAGCGCTGGCCGTAGCCCATCATGCGGATCATGTCGGCGTGGTACTCGAACTCGGCCAGGCTGTTCTCGACCACGTCGGGGCGGTCCGAGCCGAGCACGCAGTACTGGCCGGGATGAAACGACAGGCGAATATCCGCGCTGCGAGCAAACGCGCCAATCGCGCCGAGGCGTGTCTGCAGGTCAGCCTGAACGGTCGGGTTGCGATAGAACTCAGCCACTTGCGGGTGGCTATAAAGCGGCAGCAGGTCGCTGCTCAAGCGCACCATGCGCAGGGTTGGCGGCAGTTCGGCAACATACGCCAGCAGGCGCAACTGGGCATCGAGGTTGTGCTCGACCAGCTCCAGCAGCTTTGCCGCGGCGGCCTCGACGCTGGCGCTGTTGAGCCAGCGCAAGGTCGTGGTGCGCGGGTTGAAGGCCTTTTCGATGGCCTCCAGTTCTTTGATCGAGAGGCTGCGATGCGGGTGGCGGTACATACAGGCAAAGCCCAGGCGGGGCATGGTCATCTCCGGGTCGACAGGGGGCTGCAGCTTGGACACCAGCGCCGTGGCAAACGCTCAGCTCAGCTGTGCGTTGCCTCGCTATTACGGGCGACCTGGACTTGGTTGCGCCCGTTCTGCTTGGCCACATACAGAGCAGCGTCGGCCTCGCTGAGCACCTCGGCCGGCAGGCTGCCAGCACTGGCCTGCCAATGCGCCACGCCCAGCGACACGGTGATCGCACCGACCGCAGCGAGCGGTGTGTCCTGTACGCAGATGCGCAAGCGCTGGGCAACTACGGTGGCGATCTCCAGGCTGGCGCCAGGCAGGATCATGATGAACTCCTCGCCACCGGTGCGGCAGAGTACGTCGACTTCACGGCAACAGCTGCGCATCAGCTCGGCCAACTGGCGCAAGGCCTGATCACCCACTGCATGACCGTAAGTGTCGTTGATCCGTTTGAAGTGATCGATGTCGAGCACGACTGCGGCGAAGTTACGCTCCTCAGCCTTGAGCAGTGAGAGGTTGTACTCAAGGCTGCGGCGGTTGCCGAGCCCGGTCAGTGGGTCGGTTTGGGCGTCGCGGTTAAGCCGACCAATGCGTTCCTGCAGCAGATTGAGGCCAAACAGCAACGCGCGTTTCAGCTCGGCCGCTTCGAAGTACCAGGCACGCACCTTGTGCAGATGTTCGGCCGTGCCAGGGCGGTCCAGCGCCAGCGCGCCCGCCGCCAGTTGCCACAGCGGCCGGGTGATGGCGAGGGCAAACCACCACAGGGCGAGAAAACCAAGCAGCGCTAACGGAGCCGACAGCAGCACCACATTCAGGATCAGCTGGCGCATCGGCGCTACCGTCTGGCTCAGTGGCTGCTGCGCAATTACACCCCAGCCGGTGCTGGGCACCGTGGCAAAACCGGCGAGCATCTCTACGCCGGCACTGTTGCGGATCTGCCGAGTGCCCTCGGTCAGGCTGGCCAGTTGATCGATCAGAGAGTTGCCCTCGACTACCGTCCCGACCCGCTCCGGGTCCGGGTGATAGAGCAAGCGCCGGTTACGGTCGACCACATACAGGTACGAGCCATCCTTGTAGTAGTGCTCGCCGAGCATGCTGTTGAGGAAGTTGCGTTCACGCAGGTAGACGGTGCCGCCGACATAGCCAAGGTACTGGCCTTGCCCATCGAAGATCGGCTGTGACAGCCCCACCACTAAATTGTTGGCGGCCGACAAAAATGGCATCGACACCAGCGCCCTGCGTTCGCGTAGGGCCTCTTGCGAGCCTTGCGTCTGCACGTGGGTACCGATCAGGTGGCGCAGTGGCGCGGGCGACACCGCTCGCAGAATGCCCTGCGCATCGACCAGGAAGGTCGAGTTAAAGGCGATGCTCTGCTGCAGCACCCGCTCGGTCTCGGCCAGCAGCGAGGGCGCATCGTTCAGGTTGTGCGCCTGCACCCCGGCACTGAAGTCCAGTTGCTGCAGCGCGTTACCAAGAAACGTATCGGTGATTGCTGCAAGTTTTGCCGCGTAGACCCGGTTGGCTTCCAGTGAGTGGTCGATCAGCAGTTGGCGTTGTACCCGGTAACTGGCGAAATAGCTGGTCAGCAGCATGGTCACTGCAGTCAGCGCCGACAGTACGAGGATGAGTGTGCGCAGATCCAGGCGCAGTCCTTTCTTGGCGTGTGGCAATCCTGACCTCACTGACGGGTTACTGCGAAATACCTTACGCGTTCCGCGTGATTGCAGCTACAGCTAAACCGGGCCGTTCAAGGCAGCGCCTGCAGATCGTCCTCGACCTGCTGCATCCGTTGCGCGGCGAGGGCCTGCACCGCTTTGTCCTGGGCGCTGGCGCGCATCAGACCGGTGAGCTTCTCGCTGAGGCGTTTGCCCTGCTCGGTGCCGCCCAATGCCTTGGCTTTCTCGGGGTCTTGCGTTGCCTCGACAATGGTTTCGAACTCGGCATCGCTGAAGTTGGCTGTGCTGTACAGCTTGAACAGGTCGTTGCGCTGGTCCTCGACGGTGAGGTGCTTGCGCAGTACCTGCTTGATCTGCTCTTCGGGGACCTGCGGATAAGTCATGGCCAGCAGCGAGGCCATCCTGCCGATGTTGTGCTCGTAGGCGGCTTGCAAGGGCAGCTTGGCGAGGATCTGTTGTTCGCGGCTGGGCTGCTGGTCGCAGGCGGCGAGGGCACCGAGCAAGAGCACGGGCAGCAGCAGGTTGAGCAAGCGATTCATCGAGCAGCCCTTGGGCACAGTGGGGTGGCAAGTTTACCGTTTTTCCTGGGCCTGCGTGGCAGTTGCGCTGCGTGGGAAACGGCCCACATAGATGCCCGGAAAGTAAACACATCGTTCTGGCCGCGTGACTACAGCGAAGAGCAGTTTCGCCACGACGTTGCGGACTGTGATCCGCAGCGCTTGCCGTTTCGCCAGTCAGCTTGAGCGTATCCGTGCAATTGCGCACGGGCTGGCGATCGGGTAGAAGTTGGCTTTCACCTCGCTTCAAGGCCTGAGCGCAATGACAGACTGGATCATCACTTCGGTAGCCGCCGATGCCATTGACGAGGTGGTCGCGTTCGTCAACGACTCGCGGCGGGAGCTGTTTCCGCTGCTGGCTGATGCGCCGTTGCCGGCTGACCTTGCCCGGTTCAGCGATACCTACCTGCAAGGTGGCGGCTGTTTCTTGACCGCGCGCGACAACGGCCGGTTGGTCGCTGCCATCGGCTACCTGCCTTACGATCACCGCTTCAGCCAGCTGCTTTATCACGACTTAACTGTGGTGGAAGTGGTGCGGCTGTTCGTTCTGCCTGAATACCGCTGTTGTGGCCTTGCTGCAGCGCTGTTTGCAGAGCTCCGCGCGCAGGCCAGGGCGGCAGGCGTCGAGTGTCTGTACCTGCATACGCATCCGTTTCTGCCAGGAGCGATTCGCTTCTGGGAGCGGCAAGGGTTTGTCGTCACCGATATTGAACAGGACCCTGTTTGGCAAACCACGCATATGCAGTTGCTGCTGGTGTAGCGTGCGGTTGTAGCCGGCGTTGGCGAGTAGTAGGAAGTGTCCTACTTGCTGGGCCATTTATCACACACATGGTTCGTTCCCATGGGTCGCTCGCTTGGGTATTTTTCTCCTCGCAGATTTCAATCGTGACGCGAGGAGGCACCCAGCATGGCAACTATGGCGCAGTACAAGGTACGGCTGCTGAACGAGTTCGAAGCGCGTACTGATGATTGGAGCTTTGGTCAGTTCGAGCATCGACTTACCGAAGTCAAGGTCGATACCTACTATCAAGACGCCAAGGGCATCATCATTGATGCCCACAAGGCCGGCAAATGGCCGAAAACCGTCAAGCGCTATTTGCTCACCAACTACAAGGCGTTCGGCAACGTCAGTTCGGAATTCAACGATACCTTTGACCAGGTGCTGGCGGGCATGACACCTGATGAGAAGGCGCTGTGGGGGTTGAACTAAGCGTCGCCATCAACAGGTTGCCGGGCCCTGAGCAGGTAGTTCGGTAATCTGAATGCGCAGGGACCGTTTGGCGAACCGACTGAGGTAGATAAGCGAAGACGCGGTGAGCGTTTCTCGCTCCGATCAGCTTCGCTCTGCCTGCCTCAAAACCCACCCGTAAGCGGATACTCGACCGCTACCCGAATCTGATCCGCATCCAGCTCAGCCTGCGCCGTGTTCCCGCGATGCACGTCATGCCGCAGCGAGAACACCGCGCCTTTGGCCTTGCCGCTCTGCACCACATAGCGCGCTTCCAGGTCGCGTTCCCAATGCTTGCCGCCGCGACCGTAACCGAGATAGGCATAACCGCCGCGTGGATCGACACGACTGCCGTCAATGTCGAAACCGCGTACATACAACGCCGTCAGGTTCAACCCAGGCACGCCGTAGGCGCCCATATTCAGGTCGTAGCGCGCCTGCCAGGACTTCTCATTAGGGGCGTTGAAGTCGGACAGCTGCACCGCGTTGCTGATGAAAATGGCGCCGCGGCTGACGTAGTCGAACGGGGTTTCGCCGTGCACTTGCTGCCAGCCGAGGCTGAAACCGTGTGGGCCGTGGTTGTAACGCGAGACCAGGCTCCAGGTGGTGTTGTCGATTTGCCCGGACAGCGCTTTGCCGGTGTCGCGGGTGCGGTACAGGTTGAGATCGAGGCTGACGCTGCGTTGATCGCTCAGCGCATGGCTGAGGGTGCTGCCCAGGTAGTGCTGGTTCCAGGTGTCTTCATAGCGCGAGGTGTACAGGCTGGCGCTGACGGCGTCGCTTGGGTTCCAGACCATGCCGGCGAGGTCAAAGCTGTCGCCCTTGAGCGCGTTCGAGTAGTTCACCACCAAGCCTTGGTTGTGGCTGTTGGCGTTACGGTCGGCACTCTCGGTGAAGTGCCCGGCAACCAGTTTCAAAGTGTCGATGTCGTTGCTGGTCAACAACCAGCCGGTTGCGGTCTCGGGCAGCAGACGGCTGTCGGATGCGTTGAATACCGGCGTTTTTACCCGCTGCTCACCATAGGTCAGTACCGTGTCTGCCATCCGTAGCTTGAGGGCAGCGCCAGCGCGGCTGTAATTGCCTTTCGGGTGGCCTTGATTGTCCACGCTGAGCAGACGCGCCTTGCCTGCGCGGCCGCCGCCGCTGTCGAGTTGCACGCCGAGGTAAGCATGGGCGTCGACGCCAACCCCGATAAGGCCCTGGGTGAAACCTGACTGCAGCGTACCCATCAGGCCATAACCCCATTCTTCGGCTTTGCCGCTGCGCTCGCTACGCGGTTTGTAGGCGTTACGCGCGCCGCTGTTGCTGGCGCCGTGACGATAATCGCGCTGGTCGAACACGCTGCGGTTGAGCAGGCTCCAGCTGCTGTCTTCAATCAGCCCGTTGGCCTTTGCCTGGGCAGATTCGGCGGCTGCCAGAGGGGAGACAGTGATCAGCGGGAGCAGAGCAACAGCGCGCTTGAAATGGCTCACTGACCTGCTCCCAGTTTCTCCATCTGTGCTTGCAGACGGGCCTTGGCCCGGGCTGGCAAGGTCTTCGGCAGGGCCGGCATATTGACCGCCGGCTCGCCAACCTGGATCAACATGACCATGCCCATCGCCAGGTGCGGGATGCACTGAATCCCGTACAACCCTGGCACGCTGAACTGCTGCTCGTGGGGCTGATTGAGCTTGCTCTTGAAGGCTTCGGCGCCGGCTGGCAGCAGCTCGGCCAGGGTCGCGGCATTGTGCCCGCTCTGCGTCGGCACAAAGCGCACACTGTCACCGGGAGCGATGCGCAGGTGGTCCGGCTCATAGACCATGGCGCCGTCGCTGCCGCGGTTGAGCATCTTTACTTCATGGACCTCGGCGTGAGCCAGCGGGGCGAGCAGAGCAGTGCACAGCAGCAAGGCGAGAGGGCGTGAAAACATCGTGAGAACATCCGTGTTCAGGGGGCGCGAAAGCGCAGGATGCGCGCGCCGTCGTATGGATCGGTGAGGTAGTGCGCGTGCACGCCGAAGGTGCGCAACAGGCGCTCTGGGGTCAGCACGTCATGCGGCGTGCCGAGCGCTACCAAGCGGCCTTGATCGAGTACCGCGAGGCGGTCGCAGGTCAACGCCTGGTTCAAATCATGTAAAGCCACCAAGGTCGTCACCGGCAGCGCCTGGACCTGTTGCAGCAGGCTCAGTTGGTGCTGGATATCGAGATGGTTGGTCGGCTCATCGAGCAGCAATACGCCCGGTCGCTGGGCCAGGGCGCGGGCGATGTGCACGCGCTGCCGCTCACCGCCGGACAGGCTGTGCCAGAGGCGTTGACGCAAGTGCAGGGCGTCGAGGTCGGTCAGGGCCTGCTCGACGATGCGCCGATCCTCGGGTGAGTACGGCGCCAGCGCCGACAGCCACGGCGTGCGGCCCAGGGCCACGGCGTCATACACGCTGATGGCATCGCAGGTGTCGGCTTGCTGCTCGACCAGTGCCAAGGCCTGGGCGATCTGCCGCCGGGGCATGTGCGCCAGTGGCTGGCCGAGCAACTGCACTTCACCACTGCTGGGTTTGAGCAGGCCGGCGAGGAGCTTGAGCAGGGTCGACTTGCCGGAGCCATTGGGGCCAACCACGCCGAGGGTTTCCCCGGCAATCACTTCAAGCTCGACCGCTTCGAGCACGTTGTTGCCGCCCAGACGCAGGCCAAGGCCTTGGCAGCTCAGCGGCGCCAGCTTCACGGTGTTCAGGCTGTTCATGTGCGCCCCCGGCGGCTTACCAGAATCAAGGCGAACAGCGGCGCACCAATCAGCGCAGTGACCACGCCGACCGGAATCACCTGTCCGGGGATCAAGGTCCGCGAGAGGATATCGGCGCTGATCAGGAACAGCGCACCGCCCAGGGCGCTGGCCGGCAGCAGGCGGCTGTGACCGGGGCCAAGCAACAGGCGCAATGCATGCGGAATGACCAGGCCGACAAAGCCGATGGCGCCGACTATCGACACCATCACCGCCGTTACCAGCGCCGCGCAACTGATCAGCAGGAGTTGGCTGCGGCGCACCGGGATGCCCAGCGAAGCCGCCGAGTCGGCGCCGAAGGTAAAGGCGTCGAGGGTGCGCCGATGCCACAGGCATACCGCCAAACCCAGCAGCGCCACCGGTACCGCCAGCCAAACCGACGGCCAGCGCACGCCGCTGAGGTTACCCAGCAGCCAGAACAGAATGCCGCGCGCTTGTTCGGCAGTCGCCGACTTGGTGATCAAAAATGCCGTAAGCGCGCTGAACAACTGCGAGCCGGCGATCCCGGCCAGAATCACCTGGGCATTGCCGCCGCCAGCACCGCTGGCCCGCGACAGCAACAGGACCAGGCCGAACGCGGCCAACGCACCAATGAATGCGCCGCCCGACATCGACAGCGCAGCGCCACCGAGGCCGAGCAGGGCGACCGCGACCGCACCGGTCGAAGCGCCCGCCGACAAACCGAGCAGATATGGTTCGGCCAGCGGATTGCGCAGCAGCGCCTGCAGAATCACCCCGCAGGTCGCCAGCCCAGCACCGCACGCGGCAGCCACCAGGGTGCGGGTCAGGCGGTAGTTCCAGACGATGCCCGCGTCGATCGGGTCGACTGGGTAACCGGCGTTCCACAGGTGGTTGGCCAGCACCTGCAAGACCACGCTGGGCGCCACTGGCGTCTCACCAATGGCGATCCCAGCGAGCATCGCCCCGAGCAAGGCGAGCAGGGCAACGGCGCAGTAGGGCAGCAGACGCATCATGGTTGCTCGGATTTCCCCGAAGCAAACGCGTTGGACAGCGTCTCCAGGCCACGGAACAGGCGAATACCGGCCTGCATCGCGTCGGCATCGAGGACGATGATACGGCCCTCGCGAACGGCGTCCATGTGTTTGGTGACCGGGTCACTACGGAGAAATTCGAGCTTTTTCTGATAGTCATCGGCAGGGAAGCGGCGACGGTCCATGCGGGCGATGATCAGCCAGGTTGGATTGGCCTTGGCCAGGGTTTCCCAGCCAACCGTTGGCCACTCTTCGCTGGACTCGACCACGTTGCGCACGCCCAGGGTCTGCAGCATGAAATCGGCCACCCCCTGGCGGCCGGCGACATAGGGGTCGATGTCGAGGTCGGCACTGGAGAACCAGAACAGGGCGGAAGTCTGCGACAGGTCGTGGCCGGCCAGTTGTTTGCGGGCATTGTCCAGGCTCTGCTTGAGCTCGTTGTTGAGCGCTTCGCCACGCGCCTGCACGTCGAAGATTTCGGCCAGTTGGCTGACGCTTTTGTAGATGCTGGCAATCTGGAACGGCTGCAGCCGGGTGCCGTCGGCACCGACCAGGTTGTCCTTGCCTTCGCAATCGGACGGCAGCACGTAGGTCGGCACGTTCAGCTCGTTGAACTGCTCACGGGTGCCGACCACACCCTGTGCGCCGATCATCCATTCGAACTGCGCAGCTACCAGTTGCGGGCGCTTGCCGACCACCGCTTCAAAGCTTGGGTCGTTGTCGGCGAGGCGCTCGACCTTGTCGTTCTGCGTCTTGAACTCGGGCAGCACATTGTTGAACCACAGCGAGGTGCCGACCAGCTTGTCGCCCAGGCCCAGTGCATAGAGCATTTCGGTACCGGCCTGGCCGATGGTCACTGCACGCTGCGGCGCCTGGGCAAAGGTCTGCACCGCGCCGCAGTTGTCGATGGTCAGCGGATAGTGGGTGGCGGCGGCCTGGGCCAGGCCGGTCAGGCTCAGGCCTGCCAGCAGGGTCACGAAACGGGGCAGCATGGGTGGGCGATCTCCTATCGAACAATGCGGGGAATGAACCCACGGACAGGCATCGCCTTGCCCATCGCGCACGGCAACGGGCAGCACCCTGGGAAGGGTGGAGATGGCCAGCCCGGACACCCCGCCGGTTGGTAAATGTTTGCCGGCAGGTCTCCTGACTGGTGCGTCATGGCCTGGCTCCAGCCTTCCCGGGTCAGCAACCCAGTGGCATCGATGGAGCAGGCTCGGCACTTACAGTTGCGGGGGCAGTTCCGTTTCGCCTGCATTGAAGGGCAGGCCTGGGATTCCCTGTTAGTTCCGTGATGGAAACCGGCGGGCGGCATGGTAGACCATCACGCCGCCCGGGGAAAACGCTTTTCAGAGATACTTGAGCCAGCTGAGGTCGCGGCGGCGTGCCTTGAGTTGGGCAAACTGGCGCACCGGCAGGTACAACGCTGCGGCCAGCACGCCGGCAGTCAGCCAGATGAAGCCGATGCTGTCGAAGCCGAAGTAACCACCCTGATTGAGCCCGAACAGCGCGACACAGGCCAGGTACAGCAGCTTGAGCACGTACAGGTGCAGCAGGTAGAAGAACATCGGCGCCGCACCGAACACCGCCAGCACACTGATCCAGCGGGCTTGGCCTGCGCGTTCGAAACCGCGCAGCAACAGCAGCCCGGCACCCAGCGTCAGCGCCAGGAACAGCAGCGAAGGTGGGTACTTGGTGATGTTGCAAAAGCTCATCACCGTCTGCACCAGGCTTGGGTAGCTGCTCCACGGCGCTTCGCCGTAGCCATTGAGCAGACGCAGGCCAACGAAGCCGAGCAGGGCTGCGCCACCCGCCAGCAGCAAGCGCCGTTGCCGCACGCTGGCGACGCTGTTGCGGGCGAACCATGGGCCGAGGGCGTAGCCAAGGGCAATCACGCCGATCCACGGCAGCACTGGGTAGGAAGTGCGCACACGCAGGCTGTCGGACACCTCCAGCCAGCCGCGATCATGCAGGATCGCCCACGGCACATGCATGATCGAGCCGGGCGCAAAGTGCACGCCGTCGAGCAGGTTATGCCCGGCGATGATCAGGACGCCGAGCGCGATCAGCGCCGGGCGTGGCAGCCAGACCAACAGTGACAGCGTGATCATGCTCACGCCGATCGCCCAGATCACCTGCATGTAGATCACGGTCGGGGGCAACTGGAAGGTCCAGGCGAAGTTGACCAGGGTGAATTCCAGTACCACCAGAAACAGCCCGCGCTTGAACAGGAACGCCGAAGTGGCGCCGCGGCCCTGGTACTTCTCGCCATACAGCCAGGCTGAGAGGCCGGTCAGCAGAACGAACACAGGGGCACACAGATGCGCCAGGGTGCGGCTGAAAAACAGCGAAGGTTCGGTGCTGTCGATGGTCATCGGATCAACCACCTGGTGATGCATGAAGAAGGTCTCGCGTACGTGATCGAGCAGCATGAACAGAATGACCAGCCCGCGCAGGGCATCGATGCTCTGCAGGCGTTGGCTGACGAGGGTGGGGGAGGTTAGGGCGCTTGTCATGAAAATTCGCTGGTGAGGTTTCGTGTAACGTTATCTTATAACGATTGGTTTTCCTGTTAAAAGTATTTTGTCGGCGAGCTTAGTGCCCATGAAGGCCCTGGCCAGCCCGTTGCAGCGCGGCCAGCCAGGGTAAATCGCGTTTAGAAGCTGTAGTCCAGCGTGGCGAAATACGAGCGTGGCGCACCCAGCAGCCACTGCTCGCCGCTGTAGGCGGCTGTCACGTAATTGCGGTTGAACAGATTGTTCAACTGCAGGCCCAGGCGCACCTCAGGCAGCACCTGCCAGCCCAGGTTGGCATCGACCACGGTGTAGCTGGGGATGCTCTGGCTGTTGCCGGTGTCGGCGTAACGCGTGTCGACATAGCGCAGGCCCACACCGGCATCGACGTCCTGGCCAAAGCCTTTGCTCAACCACAGGTTGGCACTGCGTCGCGGCACATTGGCCGGGCGTTTGCCGCTGCGGTCGGTGGCAACGCCTGCCACGCTTTCATTGAAGTCGTCGTACCTGGCCCGGAGCAGGGCGGCGTTGGCTGACAGCTGCCATTGGTTGGCCAAGGCCAGCTCGAGGGTCGCTTCCAGGCCATCGGAGGTCTGCTGGCCGGCCTGTTGCGTTTGATGGCTGACAGGGTCGTCGACCAGCAGCTTTTTCTTGACGATGTGATAAGCGGCCAAGGTCCACTCGCCACGGCCATCAAGAAAGCGCTGCTTGACGCCCAGTTCGGTCTGGCGTGCTTCGGTCAGGTCAAAATTCATCTGCGCAGGGCTGAGGCTGACCAGGTTCTCGACACCGTCTTCACTGGTCGAGTACTGGCCGTACAGCGACAGGTCCGGGTTCAGCGCATAGACCAGCCCGGCGCGCCAGTTGCCGCCGCTGAGACTGCGGTCGGTGCGGCTGCCGTCGACCAGGTTGTCACGCTCGATGTGGTTCTGATCACGGCGGATACCGGTGACCAGCGACAGCTGCTCGGTCAGCTGGGTGCGGTTTTCGGCGAACAGCGCTGCGCTGTGGGTGGTGCTGAACGAGCGCGGCTGCAGCGGCGTGGCGCTGGCGAACTGGCCGGGCGCAGGCTGCCATGGGTCGATGTAGTCATTGCCGATATCGTTGTAGGGCCAGTTGTTGGTCAGGCGGAAACGGATCTTGTTGTATTCGGCGCCCACCACGGTGGTGCTGGCCAGGCCAAACAGGCTGTGCTGGAAGGTGAAGCTCTGGCGATCGCCGATCTGCTCCTGGTTGTGCTTGATCTCGAGGAAGCCATTGCGCAGCAGCTGGCCGACGTCTGCGTCCCAGTTGTAGTTCTCGGCGTTGCGCCAGTGGCGGCGGCTCTTGATGTAGTACAGCTGGTTACTCGCGCTGACGCTGTCGCTGATAGTCCATTCACTGCTCAGGCGGGTCCACTCATCGTGGTAGCGCAATTCGGCGTCACGCACGTTGTAGTTCTTGTCGCGCAGGCTGTCACGGTAGTGCCCGGCAATCAGCGGCGTGCCGAAGTAGTTCATCGGCTCGGCGTCGCCGCGTTCGTGGGCGAGGGTGAAGCTCAAGTCTTCGCTGGCATCGAAGCGCAGTGCCAGGCTCAGGGCCAGGTTGCGTGAGTCGCCGCGGTCGATGTAGCCATTGCCTTGCTGCTGGTTGAGGGTGGCACGGTAGCTGAGGCGCTCGCTCAGGCTGCCGCCGCTGTCCAGGCCCAATTGCTGGCGGTCCCATGAGCCGTAGCCCAGGCGCAGCTGGTTGTGGATATCGCCTTGCACGGGTTTTTTCGGGATGACGTTGACCACCGCGCCGGTGGCGCCTTCGCCAAACAACACTGAAGCGGGCCCGCGCAGCACTTCGATACGCTCGACCATCCACGGGTCGACCGGGAAAGTCTGGGTGCCGGCACCGGTGTACAGGCGCGCGCCGTCGAACAGGGTCATCACCGAACCATGGCCGTTGAAGCCGCGTGCGCTGAGGCCGGTGCCGCCATCGCCTGGGGTGCCGATGGAGGTAATGCCCGGCGTGCGGGTGACCGCATCCTGCACCGTGAGGTTACTGCGCTGCTGGATCTGTTCGGTGCTAAGGCTGCTGACACTGGCTGGTGTTTTCAGGGCGGTGAGGCCGAGGCGCGAGCCGGTCTCGCTGCTGCTGGTGAGGTCGGCGCTTGCGTCGCGGCGTTCGCTGATCGCGGTAGAGGGCAGGGCGACGACCTTGCTCGCGGGCTCTGCCGCAATGGCTGGCGAAGCGACGGCAATGCAGGCCGCCAGAAGCGTAAAGGTATTGGTACGGGACATGTCGTTCCACTGGTGCAGGAAGTAAGGATCCCGGTGGAAACAACGCAAAGACGAGCGGGCACGAACGCTGAGCGCACGCGCAAACCGGCCTGCGCCCGCCCACCGCGGGTTTGCCAACTAAACGTTGCAGGCCGGTCTCCGGGCTTGCGAGGGCTAAAAACCTTCACCTTCCCATGCGTGTGCACAGTGGTGTGTCGAAGGTTTCACTCGCTTACCGTTGCGGGGGCAGCGCCGGACTAGTCATGCAGATGACGCACCGGCTTCCCGTTTCACCCTACGCACGGCGGCGCAGGACACCTGAAACTGGCGCGCATCTGAGCATCGAAAGTGGGACTAGTCAAACCTTGGCACTCAGAAAAATCTGTGACGCAGTAGAGGTTTGCGAGTTTTTACTGATTCTTTTTCGAACTTTTCACATTCGTTGTGTATCGAAGCGCTCGTCTGTCACAGAAACACCCACGTCATGGAGACCTTTACCAATGTCCACCCGTAACCTGTTGCGTCATTCCTGCCTGTTGGCCCTGATCGCTGCCCCGCTTGCTGCCAGCGCTGCGCCAAGCACCGATCCGCTGTTCACCTTCGGCCTGCTCGGCAGCTACGACAAATTCAAGTTCGAAGGCGGCTCTGAATCGGAGACTGATCACCTCGGTCAAGGTGGCCTGTTCGCCAACTATGGCAACAAGATGACCGCAGAATCTGGCTTTATCTACCAGATTGGCGCTGATGCCAAATATGGCAAGAAGAGCGACAACAAGCTCAAGGAAGCTAAGGTCGACCTGGACCTGGGCTGGCGCGCCGCGATGGACGCGCGCAACTTCCTCGACTTCACCGTGGGCGCCGGCTATGACTGGTCGCGCTTCGAGCCTGAGCTCGACGATCTGGATAATGAGCTGACCTACAAGTCGCCGTTCGCCAAGGCTGCCATCGGCTACAACCACCAGTTCGATGCCTCAACCCTGCGCGTTGAAGTCGGTGCTCGCCGTTCCATTGACGGCCGCGCCAAGCTCAAGGTCGATGATTTCGGCAGCGACACCGTGGACATGAAAGACCGTACCAACCCTTATGCCGAAGTCAGCCTGCTGATGAACCAGCAGGGCGGCATGCCGGTCTACGGCAGCGTCTACTACACCCGCACCGAGTACAAACTCGATGAAGACTCGGATGTGGCTGACAATACCAAGCTCAAGCGTGATGAGTTTGGTGTGAAGGTTGGTTTGGCGTTCTGATTTAGCGGTTTGGGTACGGGGTCTGCTGCGCAGCCCTTCGCGGCGGTCCGGCGTTCCGGTAAACCCGCTCCCACAGGGGTCGCAGCGCCGCCGTATCCTGTGGGAGCGGGTTTACCGGAACGCCGGACCGCCGCGAAGGGCCGCAATGCGGCCCCAGCTGCCGATCTGCGGCTACTTCCCGCGCCGCCGCGACACCCGCGCTTCGATGTTCTTGCGCCCGATCAGCAGCGCAGGTTTCTCCACTACCGGCTCATCCGCCAGCCATTTGTACATCACCAGGCAATCCACCAGCCCCAGCCGGGCATGCCGGTAGGCCTTGGGCAGGCAGCCGACTTCATCGAAGCCAAGCTTGCGCCACAGCGCCACGGCCACCTCGTTACTTGCCACCACCGAATTGAACTGCAACGCCAGAAACCCTTCCTGGCGGGCAAGCTTCTGCGAGTGCTCGCACATCAAGCTGGCCACGCCACGCCCGCGTGCAGCCGGGCAGACCATGTAGCCGCAGTTACCCACGTGAGCGCCGGGCCCGGCGGCGTTGGCCTTGAGGTAATACGAACCAAGCAGCTCACCGTCCTGCTCCGCCACCAGCGTATGCAGTGGTGCCTCCAGCCACAGCTGGCGCGCCTGCTCGAAGCTGATCTGCGGGTCGAAGGCGTAGGTTTCGCGGGCCTGGACGATGCTTTGCATAGTGGGCCAGAAGCCGTCGAAGTCGGCGGCGGTCATGGGGCGGATGTGGATCATGGCGGTACCTGCACGGGCTGAGCCGGCAAGTCTGGTGGTGCGGGCGTCGCCGCGCAAGTGCGGCGACGCCGACAGGCTTATTCGTCGGCCTTGCCCAGTGCATCCAGCGCCCGGGTCGAGTAGACCAGCGCAGCCCCAGCGTTCATCGCCACGGCGACACCGAGTGCCTCGGCGATCTGCTCGCGGGTCGCGCCCTGCTTGAGGGCTTCCTTGGAGTGCACGGCGATGCAGCCGTCGCAGCGGGTGGTGACGGCAACCGCCAGCGAGATCAATTCGCGGGTCTTGGCATCCAGGTGGTTGGTCTTGGCCCCGGCGCCGCTGGCGGTCATGTAGCCCGCGACGGTGTCTGGCGAGAGTTGCTTGAGGTCGCCGATGCCAGCCATCAGCTGCTTACGGTAGGCGTCCCAGTCCATCATGCTCATTGTCTTCACCTTGTAGGGTTGCGGCAGGAGCTTTCAGGCTAGTCGAGCGGGGCGCGTTGGCGAGCGGGAAAATAGTCGAAAGGCTGTTGCACTTAGGTAGCGACGCCGTCGGTATCACGGCGCCCTGCCAGGCTGGCTTAGATGTAGATGAACACCAGCACCAGAGCCGCTACCACCAGCCACTTCTCCAGGTAATAGCGCATGCGATTGCGTTTCTTCAGCGCCTTGCCACGCTCGCGGATCTTGTAGATCCGGGTGAACAGGCGGTTGATCGCGCCCGTCTTGTCATTGGCGTTGTTAGGTGCTGCGGCCGCGGCCATTACCTTGCGGCTGAACCAGCGGTTGAAGGCAGTGGCCCAGCGGTACTTGAGCGGCCGCTCGACATCGCAAAAGAGGATGATGCGGTTGTGCTCGGTGGTGTTGGCGGCGTAGTGGATGTAGGTTTCATCGAAAATCACCGCCTCGCCATCGCGCCACGAGTACTTTTCGCCGTCGACATCGATATAACAGCCATCGTCGTTCGGCGTGTCCAGGCCCAGGTGATAACGATAGGAGCCGGCATACGGGTCACGGTGGCGAACCAGCTTGGCGCCTGGGGGCAGGGTGGCGAACATGGCCGCCTTGACCGTGCCGATGCCTTGCAGCAGCTCGGTGGTGCGCGGGCACAGGGTCATCGCCGACGGGTGGGTCTCGCCATACCACTTCAGGTAAAAGCGCTTCCAGCCGGTCTTGAAGAACGAATTGAAGCCGACGTCGTCATGGTTGTCGGACTTTTTGATTTCGCCAACGTGCAGCAGCTGCTGGGCTTCAGCGCGGATTTCCTGCCAGTTGTCCTTGAGTGGTTGCAGCTCTGGGAAGGCATCGACCGGCAGGTAGGGTTTGGCCGGCAGCCTGGAAAACAGATAGAGGAAGCTGTTGATCGGCGCAAGGAAACTCGAGTGGTCACCCAGCTGGCGCGTCAGCTTGTGACGCACACGGCCACGAAGATGCACATAGGCAATCGAGAGGACGAAGATCAGTACGAGGGCAATTTTCATCGACAAACACTTGTAGAGAATGGCCATGAGCCATGGCTAGAGCGCGCCAGCATAAACAAACCGCGTACGACTTTGTACTTATTGTTACATTTGATCGACGGTACTTTGGTTGCATTGTCTACGCGTCGCGCAAACGATTCCGCCAGGATTTTCGGTTCATACCTGATTCGCCAGGCCGGTACACTCGACTGATCCGTTCATTAATCCGGAGCGAACATGGCCAAGGAAACGCGCCCCAGCGGCACCCCGTTCAAGCGACTTTTTTTTGCCCTGCCAGTCAGTGACAGCCAGCGCCGCAGTATCGCCCAGTGGCGCCGTGAACTTGAGTTGCGCAGCGGCAAGCCAGTGCCCGCCGACAACTTCCATCTGACCCTGTTGTTTCTCGGGGATGTCGACAGCGCGCAGTTGCCTGCGCTGTGCGCTGCGGTCGAACAGATCAAACGCCCGGCCGCGCCGTTGCGCGTGCTGCTCGATCAACTGCAGGTGTGGCCACGGGCCGAAGCGCTGGTGTTGCAGGCAAGTGATGCGCCGCCCGCCCTGCGCCAGTTGGTGTACGCCCTGGAGCAGGCTGCGCTGGGCCTGGGCATCGCCCGCAGCAGCCGCGAATACCGCGCGCACCTGACCCTGGCCCGCGACTTTCGGGGGCAGGTGCCAGAAGCCAGCGTGCCGGCTGATTTCTACCTCAGTGCGCGGCATTTCACGCTGTACGAGTCACGCAAGGGCCGCTATTGGCCATTGGCACAGTGGCCCCTGGATGATTGAACCCCTCAGAACTGCGGCGTGTATTTGACCGTGAACATAAAGTTGCGCGGTTCGCCGTAGTTGTTGCTGCCGTTGAGCTGGTTGAAACCAGAGACCCAGTACTTTTTGTCGAACAGGTTGTTGGCTTTGACCGCCAGGTTCACCTCCGAGCTCAGCTGATAGGCCAGCCGTGCACTCCACACTGTGTAGCCAGGCACTTCGTAGCTGCGCTCATAACCCAGGGTGTGGCTCTGGGTGGTAAAGCCCAGGCCGGTGCTCCAGCGCTGGCCGTCGACCGGCAATTGGTAGTCAGCCCAGGTGCGCAACATGTGCTTGGGCGTCCACTGGCTGAATGTGCGGCCTTCGTTTTCCGGGTCTTCGAGAAACTTGGTGGTGTTGTAGGTGTAGCCGGCAAACAGCTGCAGGCCGCTGAGCACTTCACCGCTGATCTCGGCTTCGACGCCTTGGCTGCGGACCTTGCCCGAAGCCATCGAGCAGTACCAGCCATCACATTCCTGGCCCGAGGCGATGTCGGTCACGGCGCGGTTTTCCTGGTCGTAGCGGAAGATCGCCAGCGAGGTGTTGACCCGGCCATCGAACAGCTCGCCCTTGAGACCAGTCTCGTAGTTGCTGCCAACGATCGGCTTGAGTGGTGCATTGCCCAGGGCACGCTCGGTCTGCGGCACGAACACGTCGGTATAGCTGGCGTACCACGACCACTGCGCGGTCAGGTCATAGATGAAGCCGGCATACGGGGTGACCTCGCCGGACTCGGTCATGCGGCTGGTGGGGTAGCGCGTGCCGGGATCGGTCGGGTTGTTGAAGTCGGTGCTGTCCCAGCTGTAGTCGAACCAGCTGACGCGGGTACCGGCAATCAGCGTCAGGTCCTGCACCGGCTTGACCCGCCAGACGCCGTACAGGCCCTTTTGCCGAACGTCGTAGCTGGCTTCGTTGTAACGGCCGATAGGCCCGGCCAGCAGGCTGTCCCGGCTCGGTTCCGGGCGGTCATGATCGATGTCGAAGATGTTGCCGCTGCCGGCGTTGAATTTGCGCCAGTAGGCGTCATCCGAGGTCAGCTTGGCATAGTTGCCGCCGACGGTGATTTCGTGCGCTACAGAGCCGGTATCGAAATGCCCGACCACGTTCATGTCCAGCCCCAGCTTGCTGGAGTGGAAGTCGGTGATCCAGTCGGCGTAGCTGACGCCATCGCCGTTGGGTTCCAGGCCTTCGCCGGACGTTTGCACGCGCTGGTGCGTAGAGGTGTTGGTCTCATCCATGCGCACGGCCGCGGTCTTGAATGTCCAGTCGTCGTTGAAGCGGTGCTCCAGGTCCAGGTAATAGGTAGTCACGTCGGTTTCGGCACGGTTCCAGCGTGCCCCGGTGAAGGTCGAGCGCGGCAGATCCACCGGCTTGCCGCTGGCGTAACGCGGGATACCGCGCAGCATTGGCCGTGACTGTTCACGGCTGTAGCTGATACCCGCGCCTACGGTGGTGGCGTCGTTCAGGTCGATGTCCAGCGCGCCATACAGCGAGTGGGTCTTGCTCCATTGATAGTCGATGAAGCTGTCGCTCTGGTCTTCATCCAGCACCATCCGTCCGCGTACCTTGCCGTTGCCAGTCAGCGGCCCGCCGGCATCCAGTTGCAGGCCGTAGTGATCCCAGGAGCCGGCCTTGCCGGTGAGGGCCACGGTCGGCGCCGCCTGGCCGCGCTTGCGCACCAGGTTGATTGCGCCACCCGGGCTGCCGGTGCCTTGCAGCAAGCCGGAGGAGCCGCGCAGCACTTCAACGCGGTCGAAGAACACCAGATCCTGGGTCGCCCAGTTGCCCAGCGAGTAGTTGTTGCGCTGGATCGGTACCCCGTCGTACTGCCAGTCATCGATCTGGAACCCGCGCGAAGTCACCACCATGCCCGGGCCGATACCCTGCGCGCCGACGATGCCGGTGGTGTGATTGAGCGCGTCCTTGAGGTCGGTGATGCCCTGGTCGTCCAACTGCTTGCGGGTGATCACCGTGACCGACTGCGGGATCTCGCGCAGGGTATGAGTACCTTTGCCCAAGGTGACTGCGCGCGCGGCATAGGAGCCGCTGCCTTCGCTGGTGGCGTCGAGGTAGTTGTCATTGATGCTGGTCGCGCCCAGCTCCAGCGCGTCGCCGCCGACACTGGCCGGGGCCACGCTGAAATGGCCGTTGGCAGTGACGCGCAGCTGCAGGCCGCTGCCGCTCAGGGCGGTCTGCATGGCTTGCTCGGCGCTCATCTGGCCGACCACTGCCGGCGCCTGCTTGCCACGTACCAGCTCTGGCTCCAGTGCGATAATGCTGCCGCTCTGGCTGGCGATGCGGTTGAGGGTGGCGGCCAGGCTCGCGGCCGGCAGGTTGAAGTTCAAGGTCTGCGCCTGAGCCAGGGCACTCAAGCTGCTCAGAGCGAGGACCAGGGGCAGGGCGCGGGGCCAGGTGTTGTGCACGGTGTTCTCCCGTTTGGAAAGTGGCTGTCAGGAGATAGGTGCGACGAGAAATGAAAACCGGACACGGTTGCGAATGATTTTTAAAAATATTCTCACTAGGCCTGCACTGGACTGATCAGCGTCAGCCACGGTCCGTACTGCTCGACCTTGATCGGCAGTGCTTCGGCGAGGGCGGCCAAAGCCTGTTGCGGCTGGTCCAGCGGGAACACGCCCTGTACGCGCAGGCCACGCACTGCCGGGGCCAGGCGAATGTAACCACGCTGGTAAGGGCGCAGCGCCTCGACCACGGCGTGCAAAGGCTCATCAAGCACTTCCAGCTTGCCATGGACCCAGGCGGCGCGTTGCAGCTGCTCACCACTGAGGCGCTGAATGCCGTCAGCGCCAAGCAGCGCGGCCTGACCTTGCTGCAGGACTTGCTCCTGTCCATTCGCCACGCTGGCGCGCACGCTGTGCTGCAGCACGGTGACCCGGGTAGTGAAAGGTTCCTGGCCGACCAGAAAACGCGTGCCGAGCGCCTGGATCTGACCTTGCGCGGTGCGCACCCGCAGCGGCCGCAGTGGGTCTTTGGCAACGTCGATCAACAGTTCGCCGTGGCGCAGCACCACCAGCCGTTGCTCGCGATCAAAGCGCAGGTCAACCGCGCTGGCGCTATTCAAGCTGAGGCGGCTGCCGTCTTCGAGTGTGAAGGTACGGCGCTGGCCGCCAACGGTGTGCAGATCAGCCATCCAGTCCTGCGCTGTGTCGCTGCGCCAGCCGGCCCACAAGCCGCCACCCAGTAACCCAAGCCCGGCCAGGCTGCGCAGCACCTCACGGCGCGTGCGCGTTGGTTGCAGCAGCAGTTGGCGGGCCTCACCGGCTTGCCCGGGCACGCGCTGATCCAGCGCCCGCAGCGCCGCGCAAGGCCGGCCCAGGCGTTGCTGTAACTGATCCCAGGCGTGCTGATGGCGCGGGTCTTGCGCCAGCCACTGGTCCAGCCGACGCAGCAGCGCCGGGTCAGGGCTGCCGGCATTGAGGTCGACCATCCAGTCGATGGCCTGCTCGGTGACGCTGTCCAGGCTGCGCGCGCTCATGGCTGCAGCTCGCACAGGTAGCACTGGCGCAGCGCCTGCTTCATATAGCGGCTGACGGTGCGTTCCGACAGCTGCAATTTGGCCGCGATGTCGACATAGCTCAAGCCGTCGAGCTGGCTGTAAAGGAATGTGCTTTTGACGATGGCGGGGAGGCCATCGAGCACCTGGTCGATAGTCACCAGTGCCTCGATCAGCAGCAGCTGCTCTTCAACCGACGGCGCCACCTGCTCAGGCAGATGGCCCAGACGTTCCAGATAAGCCTGCTCAAGTTGACGGCGGCGGTGACGATCGAAAATCAGCCGGCGGGCAATCGTCGACAGGTAAGCCCGCGGCTGCAGGATGCTGTCTGGATCGACCCGTGCTCCGAGCATCTGGCAAAACGCTTCGGCAGCCGTGTCTTCAGCATCGGCGCGGTTACGCAGGCGCTTGTGGACGTGTTGGAGCAGCCAGCGGTGATGATCGCTGAAAAAGAAGCCCAGCTTGCGCGTCGAGGTGCTGTCCAACGATTGATATCCGATCGTGAGTGTGAATCGTTCTCAATGGTAGCTGGATCGGTAGAACTCCCGCAATGGCAGTGTGCTGGCGTCTCACTGCCATGTCAGGGGAGGTAAGTCAGGCGCTTATCGCAACCTTGTCGAACAGCTTCTGACCGATCAGGCGGGCGCTCGCCAGATGGGCAAGGCTCTGGCCGCTCTCGCTGTCATCCAGAAGCGCCGAGCCCAGCACCCGAGCACCGCAATAATCGAAGATGCCATGCTCGATCTGAGTCGCCATGGCATGGCCGTAACCATGGCGAACGAACGTGCCCGCGTCGGCTCCGGCCAGGCCAACCAGCTGTACCGGCAGGCCGTTGAGCTTTTTGATCAGGCGCCCGTCGGGCAAATAATCGAAGGCCCAACCGTTGCTGAACACCCGCTCGACCCAGCCTTTGAGCAAAGCTGGCATCGACCACCAGTAAACGGGGTAGACCAGCACCAGGGCATCGGCGCGTTCGATCCGCGCCTGTTCGCGCAGCACATCGGCCGGGGCTGGCGCCAAGCGCCGATGCACGGCGTGGTCAGCAAGGCCAAAGCGCGGGTCGAATTGTTCCGTGGCCAGGTCCGCAAGGCTGCTGCTGTGACCAGCGTCGGCAAGGCCCTCGGCGATCTGCGCGGCGAGCGCATGGGTGAGGGACTCAGGATCATGGTGACCGATGACGATCAGTGCGTGCATGAAGTTTCTCCAGAAGGGGCTGCCAGACGCCAGGCGTCGCTATATACTGTTGGTAAGTTACCGTTGGTAAGTTACTTTTGGTAGGTTGTGATGTCAAGTGAGCAGATTCCGCAGTCGCGCAAGCGCCTGTCGCGGGAGCAGCGCCGGAGCCAATTGCTGGAAGTGGCTCGGGAAATAGTCAAGCTGGAGGGCACCGATGCGCTCAGCCTCGGTCGACTGGCACAGCAGTCCGGAGTGACCAAGCCGGTGGTCTATGACCATTTCGTCTCGCGAAACGGTTTGTTGGTTGCGCTCTATCAGGAATACGACGCGCGTCAGTCGGCGATGCTCGATGAACTGCTGGCGAGCTGTGAACAGACACTGGCGGACCGCGCACGCGTGATTGCCGCGGCCTATATCGATTGCGTGATCAGCCAGGGGCGGGAGATCCCCGGCGTCAGCGCAGCCTTGACCGGTTCGCCCGAGATGGAGGCGCTGAAAAACCAATGCGAAGCGCCGTTTCTGGAAAAATGCCGGCTCGCCCTGGCGCCGTTCGCGCCGGGTGGCGATATAGCTGCGGCAGGCTTGCGCGTACTGGTAGGCGCTGCGGATGCCTTGTCCCAGGCTGCTGCAACCGGCCTGCTTGAGCCTGAGCAGGCCCGGCAGGAGTTGCAGGCGACGATTGTCGACATGGTCCTGCGCCAGTAACGGCGGCAGTGCAGTGACTGGCGGTTGAGTTCAGGCCGAAGCGGACAAATCGTTCAGGCTGCCCGGAGCAAAGCGTTGATAAGGCTGCTCATCCCCCGGGCTCTGGGCGAACTGACGCTTGTACTCGCGGCTGAACTGCGAAGTGCTCTGATAACCGACCCGGTGCGCGGCCTGGGCCACGCCCAGGCCTTCGCCGATCAGCATCTGCTGCGCCTTGAGCAGGCGCAGGCGCTTGAGGTACTGCATCGGCGCCATGTCGGTGCAGCGTTTGAAGTGCTCATGGAAGGTCGAAACGCTCATGTTGGCGCAGCTGGCCAGCGCTTCGACACTGAGCGGCTCGGCGTAATGCTCGCGCAGATAAGCAAGCGCGGCGGCTACTCGGGCAAAGTGCCCTTGTTGCTCGACCAAGGCCCGCAGCACGCCGGCCTGCGGCCCGCGCAGGGCAGTGTAGAGCACTTCGCGCACCCGCGCCGGGCCCAGCACCTGGGCATCCAGCGGGTCCTGCAGGCACTGCAGCAGGCGCTCGACGCTATCGCGCATGGCCGCATCGAGTGCCGCCGAAGTCATCGACTGCGGCGTCTGCGCCTGCACACCGGCATCCGGCGCCAACTGCATGCTCTGCACCAGTTCGCTGAGGACACTGCGGTCGATATCCACGGCCACGCCCAGCAGCGGCGCCTCGGCAGTCGCAAAGGTCTCGCACATGAACGGTACCGACAGCGCCTGCACCAGGTAATGGCCGGCGCCGTACTCCAGGGTACGCGGCCCCAGCCGCGCCAATTTACTGCCCTGAGCGAGGATCATCAGGCTGGGTTCATAGATCTGCGGGCTGCTGGCGACGTAGTGATCCCAGCTGAGCACCTGCACCTGTGGCAGATGGGTGGGGACAAACCCTGGGCGGGTGGCCAGGCGGCGAATCAGGTCGCAGAGCGGGGCGTTGGCGTCGACGTGGCGGGTAAGCTGCATAAAGGGCCTGGGCAGAGAATCAGACACTGGCATTCTCGCAGATTGAAAGCCTGGGGCCATATCGGATGTGGCGGTTTCGGAGAATCAGGCAAGCATGCCGGAGAATTCACGGTGGTCTCGCTCGGCATCTGGCAGGAGAATGGCTGGCATTGAATCGTTTCACTTGAGAGGTCTTTGCCATGTACACCGCAATCGGTTATGCCGCCCAAACCCCGACCAGCCCGCTGCTGCCGATGAGCTTCGAGCGTCGCAGCCCGCGTGCCGATGACGTCGCCATCGAGATCCTTTATTGCGGCGTCTGCCACTCCGACATTCACCAGGCGCGCAACGAGTGGGGCATCGCCGTGTACCCGCTGATGCCGGGCCACGAAATCGTCGGTCGGGTGACGGCGGTCGGTGCCAACGTCAGCAAGCACAAAGTTGGCGACCTGGTCGGGGTTGGCTGCATGGTCGACTCGTGCCGCGAGTGCCAGGCCTGCGCCAAGGACCTCGAGCAGTACTGCCTGGCCGGCCCGACCATGACTTACGCGACCCCGGACCGGGTCGATGGCAGCAACACCATGGGCGGCTACTCCAACAGCATCGTCGTCAGCGAGCATTTTGTCCTGCGCATGCCACAAGGCCTGGACCTGGCCAGCGCCGCGCCGCTGCTGTGCGCCGGCATCACCACCTACTCGCCGCTCAAGCACCACGGTGTCGGCCCTGGCCACAAGGTCGGCATTCTCGGCATGGGTGGCCTGGGCCACATGGGCATCAAATTCGCCAAGGCGCTGGGCGCTGAAGTGACCTTGTTCACCCGCTCCGCAGCCAAGGCTGAAGAAGCTCGCCGCCAGGGCGCCGACCACGTCATCGTGTCCAGCGATGACGAGCAGATGCGCGCCGCCGCCGGGCGTTTCGACTTCCTGCTCGACACTATCCCAGTGCAGCACGACCTCAACCCCTACCTCGACACCCTGACCTTTGATGGTGTGCACATCCTGGTCGGCCTGATCGAGCCGGTCGAGCCGCCACTGCATGCCGCCAACCTGGTGCTCAAGCGCCGCGTACTGGCCGGTTCGTTGATCGGTGGCATCGCCGAAACCCAGGAAATGCTCGACTTCAGCGCCGAGCATGGCATCACCTGTGACATCGAGATGCTCGATATCCGCAGCATCAACGAAGCGTTCGAGCGGGTCATCGCTGGCGATGTGAAGTACCGCTTCGTCATCGACATGGCCACGCTGAAAGCCTGACTGGCAGGTGAAGGGTCACCAGGCCAGTGGCTTGTCCAGGCCCTTCCAGAACAGCCAGCGGCGTAGCTCGCCGTGCTCGCCAGTGCCGATCTGCCAGTCAGGACGGCCGCTGTCGAGCGCGATCAGCGAGATGAAACCGGCATAGCTGGCAGCGACCAGGGTTTTGCCATCTGCGCTGATGTCCATGGCGCACAAGGTCGAGCCCAGGTAGTGCTGCCAGTGCTCCTGACCGTCTTCGCCAAATGCGCGCAGATAGCCGTGCGCATCACCCACGATGTACTCGCCGGCGCGGGCTACGCCAGCGTAGATCCGCGCGCCATCCTCGACCAGCGGCGTGCGCGGGTCCTCACTGTAGTAGTCGGTATCGAGCCCCGGCAGGTCCGCCGTGCGCACACCCAGGGTGTTGCCGTTGTAAAAATGGCAGGCATTCAGGATCAAGTGGTCGCCACGCTGATTGAACAAGGCGAAGTGCGGATATTCACCGACGGGTCCGACTTCGGCGACCACCTGCAGTTGATCATCCAGCACCAGATGGCGCACGCCTTGTTCGCCGATGGCGAGCAGGCGGCCATCGGGCGAGACTGCGCCGTGCTCCATCGACAGGCCCAGGGCGATATCGTCAGGGTCGATCCCTTCTGCCAGATCATCGAGAATAGTCTGCTGCTGCGGCAACAGGCGAATCGCCCGTTCGCCGGTGAGCACAAATATCCCATCGCTGCTGACCAGCAATACCCGCTGCCCATCCGGGAAGGGGATCAGCGCGCTCGGTGTGGGCGGCAAGTCGAACGGTTCGAATGGGTAGCCGCTGGGCAAACCTTCGAGGCCATGGGGCCAGGCCATACGCGCGACCTGCGGGCCACCCCAGCCGTCAGTGACGCGGATACCCTCGGCGTTGGCCAGGGCGAAATAACGCCGCTGCGGGCAGCGACCAAAATGCTCGACGCCGATCACCGGGGTCACCGTGCACCCATCGATGCGCACCACCTGGCCGCGTTCGTGAGGCATGCCGATCCGTGCCAGCAGGCTGCCGTCATCGAGCATGAGTACGCTGGCGATACCTTGGCCGTGTTGTTCCAGCAGCGGTACCAGCGGCAGGTGGGCGGGCGGCCAGTCGCTGCGAAAGGCGCGGCGTTGCTGTTCATCGACGTAGGGCTGATTGATCGCCTGCAGCGCCGCCTGCCAGGCCGGCAGCAGGTGCTCGGTGGCAGGCGCGGCCGGCTCCTCGAGGTTGTCCCAGCCCTGCGTGCGGCCTTGCGCGACGTAGTGGTTGATGGCCTTGGCGTAGGCGATCACGGCCTGCTGCCACTGTTGCTGGGCGTGCTGCTTGTCCATGAACGGATCGGACTCCTTGTTCCGCGGTCTGTCTCTAGAGCGCACATGTTACTCCGCCTGCGCTGCGGTTGTGAGGCCTTGGCTTGGCGCGTACCATGGCCGCCATCCTCGATTCATATCTATCCGCACCTGCCGCATGCTTACGCAGCGGGCTGGGTTGCGTGCTTGTCGTCTTTTTTCAGGAGCTGTAATCCCCATCCATGAATGGTCCGATCCCTACATCCATGCCCGCACCGGTGGGCGGCGGCAGCTGGCTCAGCGTCATTGCGTTGGCCCTGGCTGCGTTCATCTTCAATACCACCGAGTTCGTTCCGGTGGCGCTGCTCAGTGACATCGGCCGCAGTTTCGACATGAGCACTGCCCAGGTCGGCCTGATGTTGACCATCTACGCCTGGATAGTGGCGCTGGCGTCGCTGCCGATGATGCTGCTGACGCGCAATATCGAGCGGCGGCGCTTGCTGCTGTGGGTGTTTCTGGTGTTTATCGTCAGCCACTTGCTGTCGTGGCTGTCGCAAAGTTTCACCATGCTGGTGCTCAGCCGAATCGGCATTGCCCTGTCGCATGCGGTGTTCTGGGCAATTACCGCTTCGCTGGCCGTGCGGGTGGCGCCAGCGGGCAAGCAGGCCAAGGCATTGGGCCTGCTCGCCACCGGTACCACTCTGGCGATGGTCCTGGGCATTCCGCTTGGCCGCGTGGTGGGCGAGGCGCTGGGCTGGCGGGTGACGTTCCTGAGCATCGCCGGCGTGGCGCTGGTGACCATGCTGTGCCTGATGAAGTCGCTACCGTTGCTGCCGAGCCAGAACTCCGGCTCGCTGCGCAGCTTGCCGGTGTTGTTCAAGCGGCCGGCCCTGGTGATTACCTACCTGCTGGTGACGTTGCTGATCACCGCACAGTTCACCGCCTACAGCTATATCGAACCGTTTGCGTTGCATGTCGCGCAGATCGGTGGCGATCGCACCACTTTGCTGTTGCTGCTGTTCGGCGGCGCCGGGGTGATCGGGTCGGTGCTGTTCAGCCGCTACAGCGAGCGTTTCCCGCAGCTGTTCCTGCTCGGTTCGATAGGGTGCCTGGCCGCTTGCCTGCTGTTGCTCTGGCCGCTCTCGGGCAACTTCACTGTATTCGCCGGGCTGAGCATGTTCTGGGGGGTGGCAATCCTCAGCTTCAGCCTGGCGTTACAGTCCAAGACCCTCAAGCTGGCCTCGGATGCCACCGATGTGGCCATGGCGTTGTTCTCTGGCATCTACAACATCGGGATCGGCGGCGGCGCGTTGCTCGGCAGCATCGTCAGCGGCCAGCTGGGCGTGGCTTACATCGGCCTGGCCGGCGGCTCGGTGGCCGTGCTCGGCCTGATCCTGGCAGTGGTCAGCCTCAAGCGTTTGCGGGAGACGCCTGCGCTCGGCTGAGCCGGCCGCTACAGCAGCAGCGCCGACCATGCCGAGGCAATCAGCAAGCACGCCAGCAGCTGATTGAACCGGCGCAGGCGCTGCGGCGACTGCAACCAGCGGGCGCTACCAGCACCGAGCAGGGCCCAGCTGGTCATGCTCGGCAGGGCCACCAGCAGCAAGACCAGCGCCAGTTGCCAGACCGGCTGGCCCGGCGCTGCATACACGCCGATCACCGCCACAGCAAGTAACCAGACCTTTGGGTTGATCAGTTGCAGCGAGGCAGCACTGAGCGCGCCGAAAGGCTGTTGTTCGGCACTCTGGATCGGCTCGCCGGCACTGCGCAGCAACTGCCAGCCCAGCCACGTCAGCCAGATCACGCCGAGCCAGCTCATCACTTGCTGCGCCAGCGGATAGCGCAGCAGCACCTCGCCCAGGCCCAGGCCAACCGCCCAGACGATCGCCGCCGCAGCCGTGGAGGCGGCCACAATCGGCGCCACGCTGGCACGCAGCCCGGCGCGGGCGCTATGGGCGAGGATCAGCACGTTGGTCGGCCCGGGGCTGATGCTGGTGACCAGCGCAAACAAGGTAAAGGGCAACAGGGACTGCAGCATCAACGGTAACTCCAGAGGGATGGAGCGCCATGGTCGCTGCCGCCGCCGGCTCAGTCTGGAAGCTTTGAGCAGCGCCGTTGGTAGGCTGCTGGGGTCAGGCGATACGCCCGGCGGAACCAGCGGCCGAGGTGGCTCTGATCGGCAAAGCCAAGCGCCGTGGCCACTGCAGCGGGGCTCTCGCCCAAGGCTAGCAGGCGCCGCGCCCGAGCCAGGCGCAGCTGAATCAGGTAGGCGTGCGGGGCCAGGCCGAAGGCCGCCTTGAACGCGCGGCTGAGGCGAAAACGATCGACCCCGCAGGCCTGCGCCAGCTCGACCAGGCCGATGTCCTGATCGATATGCGCGTGCAGGTAGTCCCGCGCGCGCTGCGCAGTCAGCGGCAGGCGCGGGTCTGGGTTGAGCCGCTTGCGCCAGTGCAGGTGCTGGGTCAGGCAGGCGAGCATGTCGTCCATGGCGGTCTGGCGCACGATGCGCAGGTCCTGGCTATGCACGGCGTCGAAGGCGCGCATGATTGCGCCACTGAGGCGCAAGTCGTTGCACTGGGTGTCGGCAAAGCTGGGCAGGCTATTGGCCGGCGCTTGTTCGAACAAGCTCGGCAGCTCGGCCTGCAGCCAGTCTGGCTCCAGGTACAAGGTGAAGTAGGTGAAGCCGTCGGCAGTCGGCGCCAGGCCATCGTGGATCTCGCCAGGTTCGAGCAGAAATACCTGGCCGGGCGTACTCACATGGCGGGCGCGGCGGCAGTTGAACTGCTGCACGCCTTGCTCGGTGGCGCCGACCAGATAGCTGTCATGCCAGTGCGGGTCGTAGGCGTGGCCGGTGAAATGCGCGCGCACCGACTCGATGCCGGTATCGGCGTCCTGGCTCAGATCAATCCAGTTGGTCATGGGCGGCAGCTGCTGGTGAATGAGCCCACTACCTTAACCCACAAGGGCTGCTCAGGTTTAGAACGGATGTGCAGCAGGTTGCGCTGCATTTTCGTCATTGGCACGAAAGTGTTGCTGTATTTTCAGCGGTTTCTATTGGCTGCAACAGCGCTAAGATGCGCGTCGACTCTGCACACCTCAGGAGCTTTTCGATGGATACCGTTACCCTGGCCAAGCGCCGATACACCACCAAAGCCTACGACGCCAGCCGCAGGATCCCGCAAGCGACCATCGATACCTTGCTCGAGCAACTGCGCCACAGCCCGTCCTCGGTCAACACCCAGCCTTGGCACTTCATCGTTGCCGACAGCGCTGAAGGCAAGGCGCGGATCGCCAAGAGCACCGAAGCGTTTGCCTACAACACGGCAAAGATCCGCGATGCCTCGCATGTGCTGGTATTCGCCGCGCGCACCGAAATGCCTGAAGCGCATCTGCAGGCACTGCTGGAGCAGGAAGCCCGTGACGGTCGTTTCCACACCGAGCAGGCCAAGGCCGGCCAGGACCTGACCCGGCGCAGCTATGTCGACTTGCATCGCTTCGATCAAAAAGACCTGCAGCACTGGATGGAAAAACAAACCTACCTTGCTCTTGGCACTGCGCTGCTGGGCGCCGCCGCGCTGGAGCTGGATGCCACGCCAATCGAAGGTTTCGACAGCAAAGTATTGGACGCCGAGCTTGGCCTGCGCGAGCGCGGCTTCACCAGTGTGGTGCTACTCAGCCTGGGTTACCGCAGTGCCGACGACTTCAACGCTGGGCTGGGCAAGTCGCGCTTGCCCGCGTCGAGTGTATTCACCTTCCTTTGAGTTGCGGATCCAGCACCGGTATCAGCTGTGCGCTGAGCGCTTCGACCAGTGCACTGACCTTGGGCAAATGGCGCCGATTGCGGCGCCAGGCCAGGTGAATCGGCAGGCCCTCGCTGGCGAACTCTGGCAGCACTTCGACCAGGCTGCCCTCATCCAGCTGGCGCTGAACCAGCCAGGTCGGTAATTGGGCGATACCGTGGCCGGCCATGATCGCCAGCGCCTGGCCTTCGGCGTCACCGATGGCCAGGCGGCCGCTGATGTTTTTCAGTTGCGTCGCGCCTTGCCGGCCACTGGCGAAATGCAGGGGCGGCGTGCTGCCATCGGCGCAGGCGTACAGCACGCAACCAAGTGCCTGCAATTCGCGCTCGTCACGCGGCGTACCGTGCTCGGCGAGGTAGCTGGGAGCGGCGCAGAACACCGTGCGTTGGCTGCCCAGATAGCGATGCTCAACCCCAGCCGGCCACACCTGCGGCCCGCCAATGCGGACGATGACGTCGATGGCGTCCTCGATGATGTCGACAAAGCGATCGGACAAGGTGATGTGCGGCTGCAGGCGCGGGTGGCGCCGGGCGAAGTCGAGCACGGCGGGTAGCGCATGCAGGCGGCCAAAGCTTGCCGGCAGATCGACCCGCAGCGGCCCGCATGGCTCGTTCAGTTCATCATGCAGGGCCAGCTCGGCTTCGGCGATCTCGGCCAGCACTCGGCTGCAGGTGCGGTAATAGGCTGCGCCGCTGTCGCTAAGCAGCAGGCGCCGAGTGGTGCGTTCGAACAGCCTGACCTGCAAGCGTTTCTCCAGCCGGGCTACACCCTTGCTGACGGCTGAGCTGGTCAGGTTCATGCGCTCGGCGGCGGCAATGAAGCTGCCTGCGTTAGCGACATTGACGAAAAAGTCGATGTCCTTGAGGTGCTCGGCGACAGGCATGGAGAAGGGCCTTGATTAGTGAAAATGGTTCAGCAAATTGCGGAAAATCTACCCGCAATAGGCGTTTGATTCCATATTAAGCTTCGCGGCTGAAAGTTTACGAGCGATAGACGATGCAAAATCCTTCCCTGACTGCACCCGCAGTCGCCGACACCGGGCAGCGCACCGGGCTGTCCATTCTGTTGTTTGCGGTAGGCGGCTTTGCCCTGCTGACCACCGAATTCATCATCCTTGGCTTGCTGCCGGGACTGGCCCGCGACCTAGGCCTGTCGATCGCCGCGGCGGGCCAGTTGGTTACCCTGTTTGCAGTGACCGTGATGCTGTTCGGGCCGTTTCTCACCGCCTGGTTGTCAGGCTATCCGCGCAAGACCCTGTTCATTGCCATCGTGCTCGTGTTTGCCGCCTCCAACGCACTCGCCGCAGTGGCGCCAAACGTCTGGGTGCTGGCGCTGGCGCGGGTGCTCGGTGCCTTGGCGCTGCCGGTGTATTGGGGCACCGCCAGCGAGAGTGCAGGGCAGCTGGCAGGCCCCGGCCGTGAGGGTTGGGCGGTGGCCAAGGTGTACCTGGGCATCACGGCGGCGTTTGTTTTCGGCATTCCGCTGGGCACCGTCGCCGCCGGACTGGTGGGTTGGCGTGGCAGCTTCTGGCTGCTGGCCGGGTTGTGCCTGCTGGTCGCGCTGCTGATGTGGGCCTGGTTGCCGAAGTTGCCGCCCGCGCCGCAGCGGGCGCAGGGCGAACGGCAGACGGTAATCCTGCGTGATCGGCGCTTTATTGCCCATGTGCTGTTGTCGGTGCTGGTGTTTACCGCGATGTTCACCGCATACACCTACCTGGCAGAAATCCTCGAGCAGGTGGCGGGAGTGCCAGCGGCTCAGGTCGGTTGGTGGCTGATGGGCTTTGGTGTGGTCGGCATGCTTGGCAATAGCCTGGCCGGGCGTATCGTTGACCGTAGTCCGCTCGGGGCGACGGTACTGTTGCTTGCCATTCTGGCGATTGGCATGGGCGCGGTTGCTCCCGTGGTCGGCAATCCAGCGCTGCTGCTGATCGCCCTGGCGCTGTGGGGCGTTGCCTACACGGCGTTGTTCCCGGTGTGTCAGGTACGCGTCATGCAGGCCGGCGCCAAGGCTCAGGCCCTGGCCGGGACTTTGAACGTGTCTGCTGCAAACGGTGGCATCGCGGTCGGCGCTGCGCTGGGTGGGCTGGTGATTCAATGGTACGGCACCGCAGCGCTGGGCTACGTCGCCAGCGCGGTGGCTGGCTTGGCCGTATTGGCCACGTTGCTGCTGATGGCAGGCGCGAGGCCGCGCGCCTGAACACATCGCGTGGGGCTACCAGAAAGTCGGCGCAGCGGTCGCCAGCACGCGGGTGAATACCTTGATTGCAGCATCCACGTCAGCCTCTGTGGTGTAACGGCCCAGGCTGATGCGCACGCTGCTGCGAGCTTGTTGATCGGTGAGGCCCAGCGCCAGCAGCACATGTGAAGCGGCGTTGCTGGAAGAGTTACAGGCCGAAGTGGTCGACAACGCCAACTCGCTCGCCAGCGCTGCGCTGTTGAAGCCCGGGGTGGCGATGTGCAGGTTGAGGGTGTTGGCGATGCGCTGCTGCGGGCAGCCGTTGAGGGCGACACCCGGCAGCGCCAGCAGGCCGTTGAGCAGGCGTTCGCTGAGTTGATGGATGCGCTGTTGCTCGGCCTCGGCAGGTTCGCCTGCCAAGGCGAAAGCGCTGCCCATGCCGGCGATCTGGTGGGTCGCGAGGGTGCCCGAGCGCAGGCCGCCTTCATGGCCGCCGCCATGCATCTGAGCACGCATCAGTGGCCGCGCTCGCGGGCCGGCATACAGCGCACCGATGCCCTTGGGGCCGTACACCTTGTGCGCTGAGAAGGACATCAGATCGACGGCCTGCTCGCGCAGGTCGAGCGCGACCTTGCCGACTGCCTGGGCAGCGTCTACGTGGAGTATTGCGCCATGGGCACGAACAATCTCGCCAATCGCGGCAAAGTCGGTGACGGTGCCCAGTTCGTTGTTGACCGCCATCAGCGACACCAGCCGGGTGTCGTCGCGCAGCGCCTGGCGAACCGCCTCAGGCTGAATCAACCCGGCCTGATCAGGCATCAGCCGGGTCACTGCCCAGCCTTGACGCTCAAGTTCGGCCACGGTATCGAGCACTGCCTTGTGTTCCAGCGCGCTGGTAAGCAGATGCCCTGGCTTGCCGGCGCCGTCGGCGATGCCTTTGAGGGCCAGGTTGTTGGACTCGGTGGCGCCGGAGGTCCAGACCAGATCCTCTGCCTGAGCGCCGATCCGTTCGGCTACCTGCCGGCGGGCTTGCTCGACCACGGCACGCGCCGCTTGGCCATAGGCGTGGCCGCTGGACGCAGGGTTGCCGAAGTTAGCTTGATGGCCGAGGCAGGCGAGCATGGTTTCGATAACCCGCTCATCGACGGGGGTTGTGGCGGCGTAGTCAAAGTACAGAGGGGCGCTGGGCATGATGGGCTGATCCGGGCATGTCGCATGAGGATGGCGAACGTTAACGACATGCTATCGGGCTACAGCAAAAAACTTTTTCCGTTGTTTTCCTGCTGATCACGGTTATCTAGAAGAAAATTCTCCTGATAGCCCTTAAACAGGATCAAACATTTTTTCCTCTTGCACCACAACCCGCTCACACAGCTCGATGATCTGTTCGCGCATCCAGCGGTTGGCCGGGTCCTGGTCGGTGCTTTCATGCCAGTACAGGTGGGTTTCCAACGGCGGCACTTCTACCGGCAGTGGCAAGTGGCGCAGTTGATGGCGGCGGGCGAACCGCTCTGGCACGGTCATCACCATGTCAGTCTGCTGCAACACCTGCGAGGCCATCAGGTAGTGTTGTGAGCGCAGCGCAACCTTGCGTTGCAGGCCCATCTTGCCCAGCGCCAGGTCGACATAACCCAGGCCGTTACGCCGGCTGGAGATGTGGATGTGGCTCATGGCCAGGTACTGCTCCAGCGTCAGCTTGGCTTCGGCCAGTGGGTGGCCCGGGCGCATTGCGCAGACGAAGCGGTCCTGCATCAGTTTGACGTGGCGCACCTGCGGGTCGGTATTGAGCGGCGCATCGACGGCGAAATCCAGGCGGCCAGCGGCCAGTTCCTTGGTGGTTTCGCGGCGTTTGCACAGGAAGCTTTCGATCATCACCGCCGGTGCCAGCCGGCGCAGACGCTGGAACAGCGGCGGCAGCACCACGGCCTCGGTCAAGTCGGTCATGCTGATGCGAAAGGTTTTATTGGCCTGCTGCGGATTGAAGATGCGGCTTTCCTGTACCGACACCCGCAGCAGCGCCAACGCGTTGCGTACCGGGCCGATGATGTTCTGCGCCATCGGCGTCGGCACCATGCCTTGGGCGGTCCGCACGAACAGCGGGTCGTTGAAGGTCTCGCGCAGCCGCGACAATGCGTTGGACACCGCCGGCTGGGTAATCCCGACGATCTGCCCCGCGCGGGTCAGGTTGGCTTCGGTGTAGATCGCATCGAAGACGATGAACAGATTGAGGTCAACCTTGCTGAGATTCATTGGGCGCCGCTCGACGTGATGTTATCGCTGGATCATATATCGGTTATGAATGTTTATACACGCTGAAAATAGGCTAGGTGGATTGGCGCGCTTGTTCTAGGCTCAGGCCCATGTTCTTCATCCTGTGAAGGTAAGCCCGATGGATTTCGCCTATTCGCCCAAGGTTCAGGCCCTGCGAGAGCGCGTCACTGCGTTCATGGACCAGTATGTTTATCCTGCCGAAGCAGTGTTCGAGCGCCAGGTTGCCGAGGGTGACCGCTGGCAGCCGACGGCGGTGATGGAAGAGCTCAAGGCCAAGGCTCGCGCCGAAGGCCTGTGGAACCTGTTTTTGCCCGACTCGGAATACGGCGCCGGCCTGAGCAACCTTGAATACGCACCTTTGGCGGAAATCATGGGTCGCTCGCTGCTGGGGCCGGAGCCGTTCAACTGCTCGGCGCCCGATACCGGCAATATGGAAGTGCTGGTGCGCTACGCCAGCGAGGCGCAGAAGCGCCAGTGGCTTGAGCCGCTGCTGCGCGGCGAGATTCGCTCGGCGTTCGCCATGACCGAACCGGACGTGGCCTCGTCCGACGCCACCAACATGGCCGCCACGGCCGTGCGCGATGGTGATCAGTGGCTGATCAACGGGCGCAAGTGGTGGACCTCCGGCGCCTGCGACCCGCGCTGCAAGGTGATGATCTTCATGGGCCTGTCCAACCCGGACGGCCAGCGTCATGAACAGCACTCGATGATTCTGGTGCCCATCGACACGCCTGGGCTGAAGATTGTCCGGCCACTGCCGGTGTTCGGCTACGACGACGCCCCCCATGGTCACGCCGAGGTGCTGTTCGACAACGTGCGCGTGCCGTACGAAAACGTCCTGCTGGGCGAAGGGCGTGGCTTCGAGATTGCTCAGGGGCGGCTGGGGCCGGGGCGCATTCACCACTGCATGCGTTCGGTGGGCATGGCCGAGCGCGCGCTGGAATTGATGTGCCGGCGCTCGGTCGAGCGCACGGCTTTTGGCCGCCCGTTGGCGCGGCTTGGCGGCAATATCGACAAGATCGCCGACTCGCGCATGGAAATCGACATGGCCCGGCTGCTGACGCTGAAGGCGGCCTACATGATGGACACCGTTGGCAACAAGGTCGCCCGCAGCGAGATCGCGCAGATCAAGGTAGTCGCGCCCAATGTCGCGCTGAAAGTGATCGACCGGGCCATCCAGATCCATGGTGGGGCAGGGGTCAGCGGTGATTTCCCGCTGGCCTATATGTACGCCATGCAGCGCACCCTGCGCCTGGCGGACGGGCCGGACGAGGTGCACCGGGCCGCCATCGGCAAGTATGAAATCGGCAAGTATGTGCCGGCGGATCTACTGCGTATGGGCCGCTGATGGTGGCGCGCTTGGGCGGCGCGCAGACACTGCACCTGGCTAGCGGTTCCTGAGCGAGTCCGGATCTGCAGTGGTCACGCCATCCTGAACTGGGTCAGGCGTGGGCTGATCACGGCCGACCGGGCCTGGTCCATGGTGAGCCGGGCTAGCCCCTGTCGCGTCATTGCGGGTCTTGAGCAACGACAGCACGACCCCACCCAGCAAAAGCGCAAAGGTCACCCCCAGCGAGAGCAGTGCCGGCACCTTGCCGATCAGGCCGTGATAGAAAATCTTGCAGCCGATGAAGATCAACACCAGTGCCAGCGCGTACTTCAGATAGACGAAGCGGTGCATCAGGGCGGACAACGCGAAGTACAGCGAGCGCAGGCCAAGGATGGCGAAGATGTTCGAGGTGTAGACAATGAACGGGTCTTGAGTGATGGCGAAGATCGCCGGCACGCTGTCGACGGCAAACACCAGGTCGGCCAGTTCGATCAACACCAGCGCGAGAAACAGCGGCGTGGCGTAACGCAGCGCTTTGCTTTCACCGGGCGGCGTCAGCCGGACAAAGAATTTTGCCCCGTGCACCTCGTCGGTGACGCGCATATGCCGGCGTACGAACTTCAGCACCGGGTTATTGGCCAGGTCCGGCTGGCTGTCCTCCTTGGAAAAGGCCATCTTCACCCCGGTAAACAGCAGGAACGCGCCGAACAGGTACAGCACCCAGGCAAAGTTCTGCACCAGTGCAGCGCCAACGCCGATCATGATCGCGCGCAGCACCACCACCCCGAGGATGCCCCAGAACAACACGCGGTGCTGGTAGCGGCGGGGGATGGCGAAGTAGCTGAAAATCATCGCCATGACGAACACGTTGTCCATCGACAGCGACTGTTCGACCAGGAAGCCGGTGTAGAACTCCAGCGCTGACTGCGCGCCCAGCTCGAACCAGACCCACGCGCCGAACAGCACGCCCACGCTGAAATAGCCTGAATACAGCAGCAGACTTTCACGCATTTCGATTTCGCGTTCTTTACGGTGCAGGACGCCAAGGTCAAGCACCAGCAGGCCAACCACGATGATAACGAACACCAGCCACAACCAGGCGCTGGTACCGAGTACGGGGGTAGTGAGATAGGTCTGTAGAGCTGTCATGAGCCCCTCCTTGATTGTCGACGTTGCATGGCAACAGTGATCCGACATGGCGGCGTGGCAGCCGTCAGAGGGGCCCGGTATCACATGGGTTAGAGCCTAGACCCAGATGGCGGAGCTGCCGAATGGCAGCCTGTTACATTTCTTTGCGCGGCCTTCTGCATTCCTCAATACACCCATACCTCGACCCGGCGATTGCGCTGGCGGCCTTGCTCCTGCTCGTTGCCCGCTACCGGCAGCTCGGCGCCCATACCCAGCACGTCGATGTTCTGCACCCCTTCATGGGCCAGTTCGCGGCGCACTGCCATGGCCCTCAGGCGCGAGAGCAGGGCGGCCCTGCCCGGTGTTTCCTTGGGGTCGCCGAAGCCGACCAGAAGTGTCCTGGTTTGCTCGTGTCCGGCCTTTTGCAGGAAGTCTGCGACCCGGTGTACGTCGCGCAGCGCTTTGCTGTCCAGGCTCGCACTGCCTTCCTGGAAGCGAAAGTTCACCGTCAGCCGGCGCCCCTCAAGAGCAAGGCTGCGGTAGCGCGCTGGCATGTCTGCCTGGGTAGGGATCGGCAAAGCTTTGACTTGCTGATTGACGAAACCTTGTTCGGCAACGATGACCTGGCCGGCCGGGCTTTGGGCAAAATCGGCCAGCGCCTGGGCCAGCGGCGGCGGATTGGCCGGCAGATAGAAGTACAAGCGCCGCGACAGCGGATAATCTTCACTGGCAACCAGTGCGCGGCTGGGCGGCAGGGCCGGCGCGTCGCCGGCAGCAATGGCCAGGACTTTGGCGCCATGCACTGCAGCGAGACTGCTGAAACCAATCGCCTGGCGGTCGTTCTGGACCTGCGCGACCAGCGCGTCGCTGGACTCGAAGCGCCGGGCCTCGCCACTCAGTGCGCTACGTGCAGGGTCGAGGACCAACGCCTTGAAGGTCTCGAAGGTGCCGGAGCGGTCATCGCGCGCATACAGTCGGATAGCACCGCCCGCTACGCCCAGTTGCTCCCAACGGGTTACCTGACCGGCAAACACCTGGGCCAGCTGCGCTGTGGTGAGGCTGGTCAGTGGATTGTCGGGATGGACGATCACGGCGACGCCGTCCAGGCCGATGACCTGCTCGGAACGGCCGCTGCGCAAGTCGCCGAACGCCTGCAACTGATCTACCTCGACGTCACTGATCGGACGCGAGGACGCAACCAGATCTGCCGCGCCCCTGCCCAGTGCAGCGAAACCGGTACTGCTGCCGTGAGCTGCGACCAGTACGCTAAGGGAGTCGCCATCGCGACCCTGCGCCGTAATGGTGATCTCGTTGGCAGCAGCCCCCGTGGACTGCTCGATCGCTGTCGCACCCTGGCTGCGCAGCATCCCCTGAACCAGCGCAGGCCCAAGCGCAGCGCCGATCGTGTTGGAGCCCTGAATGCGCAACTGTACCGGCTCAGCCAGGCAGAGCAGTGGCAGCGACAACAGCAGAAATGAGAGCAGACGCGGCATGCCGGAGACCTTGGGCACAGTGATGCGCCGCAGATTACGACAGTTGCATGACTGGCAGATGACGATGATGGCTCAGCCGTGCTGCGCCAGACTGTAGTGCAACCCTGGCCGGCAACTGTGCGGGTCGCGAGTGGCGAAAAACCCTTATGCTGTTACGAAATATGTCTATAACAGTTTGCATAAGGACCTGATGATGCCGCTCAAGGACCTGTTGATCGCTCTGGTGGTGATCATCATCTGGGGAGTCAACTTCGTGGTGATCAAGGTAGGCCTCGACGGCCTGCCGCCGATGCTGCTGGGCGCCCTGCGTTTTTTGCTGGTGGCGTTTCCGGCCGTACTGCTGGTGAAGCGACCGAACTTACCGTGGCGCTGGCTGATCGCGTACGGCGCGACGATCTCCCTGGGCCAGTTCGCCTTCTTGTTCCAGGCCATGCACAGCGGCATGCCGCCTGGGCTGGCGTCGCTGATCCTGCAATCGCAGGCGTTTTTCACCCTCGGCTTTGCCGCGCTGTTTCTCGGCGAGCGCTTGCGCCCGGCCAGTGTCCTTGGCTTGCTGGTAGCGGCAGGCGGGCTGGTGTTGATCGGCAGTGAGCACAGCAGCCATGTGCCGCTGATTGCGCTGTTGCTGACGCTCTGCGGCGGTGCGATGTGGGGCATGGGCAACATCATCACGCGGCGCTTTGGCTCGGTGAATCTGGTGGCGCTGGTGGTGTGGGGCGGGCTGATCCCGCCGCTGCCGTTTCTGGCCCTGTCGTGGATGCTTGAAGGCCCAGAGCGGATCAGTCAGGCGTTGACCCATATCAGCTGGAGTTCAGTGGGCGCGCTGCTGTTTCTTGCCTATGCCGCGACCATGCTCGGCTACACCTTGTGGAGCACACTGCTGTCGCGCCATCCGGCCGGCAAGGTTGCGCCGTTTTCATTGCTGGTGCCGGTAATCGGCCTGAGCTCATCGGCGTGGTTGCTGGGCGAGCGGCTCAGCGCTATTCAGGGCTGGGGCGCGCTGCTGGTGATGGTCGGCTTGCTGATCAATGTGTTCGGCAGCCGGCTGAGCCAGCGCCTGCGCGCGGCGCTTTGCTAAGATCGCTTCTTTTGCCCCGGCCATGCAGGCCGGGCAGCAGCAGGAGTATGTGCATGATCATCTCTACCACCAGCCAGCTCGATGGCCGTCCGATTGGTGAATACCTGGGCTTGGTCAGCGCCGAATCGGTGCAGGGGATCAACTTCGTCCGCGACTTCTTTGCGCGCTTTCGGGATTTCTTCGGGGGGCGTTCGCAGACCCTTGAAAGTGCATTGAAGCAAGCCCGCGAGCAGGCTACCGCTGAACTGATCGCCCGCGCGCGGCAGATGAATGCCGATGCAGTGGTCGGCGTGGACTTCGAAATCAGCATGCCCTCGGTGCAGGGCGGCATGGTGGTGGTGTTCGCCACGGGTACTGCAGTCAGGCTCAAATAAGGCCAAGTGCCACTGGTCAGTTATGGGGTTTTCGCCCGAGCAGTCCGAGAATGACCGGCTAGTCTCAGTTCAACAGCCGGGCTTTATCGGGCAAGCGAGGGGCTTGCCGGCGCGGTTAACTGTGCAGGGAGTTGGGCGATGAGCGAAGCCTTTGTCGAAGACCTTAATGACGTGTTTCCGATCAACAACCAGGTGCGCTGCGGGCAAGCGGCGTTCCGCCTTGGTTTTGCCCACATGACCCTCGACGACTCCGAGCAGATGCAGCCGGTGGCGTTGCAGCGCTGCAAGAAAGGGCGGTTCACGCCGCGAATTCCGGCACGTAAGTAAAGGCACCTGCAGCGGTCCCAGTGCCGTCTAGGGCAACGGATTTACGCCCAACGGCACGCTTATGACGACGTTTGTTGATTTTGCGCAAGCTAACAGTGAGTTGCTCTCGCGAATGTAACAATGCTGTGGTCTGCTTGCGCTGCATTTTCAGAAAAGGAGGATTGACTGCAATGCGCATCAGGGAAGAAGCCTACCGGCATTGGGCCCAGTCACAGCTGCCCAGCCGCAGCCATGAAGAACAACTCAGCGATGGTATTACCATTGACGTGCAGGTCCGCCTGTCACGGCTGGGCGCTACGCAAATGTTCATCGGCATGTACAACGACAACGGCACAGCATTGCTCGAAGAGTACTACCCGACACGGCCCGGCGAGACGACTACGCGGGCGATGGTGTGGGGTGTCAATCGGGCGCGAGCCATGAGTCTGGACGCTGCGCCGCAGCCCCAGCGACTGCGGGCATGAAAAAGCCCGGCCTTTGCAGGCCGGGCTCGATACCGCAGTGAGGCCGCTCAGTTTAGTGGCTCGATCACCTTGGCTGCCTGCCGCTCACGGGCGGCAGGCCATTCCTGTTGCAGCGTTTTCAGCACGCGGCCAACGAACTCGGTGTCGGCTGCAGCCTTTTTGCCAACAAAGCCCTGGCCGCGGCGGTAGACCCTGAAGCTGGCGCAGGTGCTGGGCAGGTCCGCTACAAATTCGTCTTCAAGGCTGTTCGGCGGCAGACGATCAAGGCGTACCTCGCCAGTCTGGCTGATCCACAGCAGGTGATCATCAAGGCTGTCCTTGCGTGCAGCGAACAGCTCGGCCAATTGGTCAACAGTCGGTTTGTCGTTCAAATTCATGTTCATCATAAAGCCCCTATTACCCGTCGTTTAGTGATTTCACACTTGGCGCTCTACACATGTAGCGCGCTACCAAGGCTGCTACCGCAGCTTTGCAACAGGGGCTTTTCACATGCTGCCTTTTGGACAGTTCCCTCTCCACGAACGCCTTGCGTTACCGCGCAAGCCGTCTGGAATACCCTTGCCACCGCTCCCGATCGGGGAGACGGCTTAATCATGCCCAACGCCGATCAACGTCGTCAACAGTTTTGTAGTGAATATTTTTTCTCACTACATAATGTCCGACAATCCATCAGTCACTGCCCGGACAGGATCTGGTAGGCCGCTTCTACCCGGGCTTCATTGGGGTAGTTGCGGTTGGCGAGCAGGGCAATCCCAAGCCCTTTGGCAGGGATGAAGGCGATGTAGGCACCGAAGCCATTGGTCGAGCCGGTCTTGTTGTACCAGGCGCCAGCATCGGCAGGGCTGGCTGGGGTCAGGCGGGTCACGGCATGCGGCTGACGCACCATCCCGGCGCCGTTACCTTCGAGCAGCGTCGGCAGTGTCACCGGGGCAGGGTAGCGCTCCCAGCCCAGGCCCTGAGTCATGCTGCCCACCTGAAAGTAACCTTGGTGGGTGAGGGTGATGGCTTGCTTGAGTGGGGCGGTCAGTTGGTCGGGCTGCACTTGGGCGCGGACGTAGCGGAGCGCGTCGTCGATCGTGGTTTTGATGCCGTAGGCCTCATCAGCGAAAGCTCCGGGAGAAACCCGAACCGGCTGCTGCTGCGCGTCATAGCCCTGCGCATAGTGGCCTTGGGCGCTGGCCGGCACCTGCAGGTAGGTGTGTTTCAAACCAAGCTTTGGTAGCAGCGACTCTTCCATCAGCTGCGCGAAGGGCAGCTTTTGCGCGCGCGCTGCCAGGTCGCCAAACAAGCCGAGGCTAGGGTTGGAATAGCAGCGTTGCGTGCCTGGCCCAGTTTTGCGCTGCCACTGTTGCAGAAACACCAGCGCCTGGGCGTCGTTCTCGACATTGTCCGGGAACTGTAATGGCAGGCAGTCGGCGCTGTATGTGCCCAGCTCCACCAGAGTGGCCTGGCCCAATGTCGTGTTGCCCAGCGCGGGTTGATAGCGGCTGGCTGGCGCGGTCAGATCGACTTTACCTTCGGCACTGGCCAGCGCCACCAGCGTCGCGGTATAGGTCTTGCTCAACGAGCCGATTTCAAAGAGGGTGTCGCGGCTTACCGGCTGGTGCTCGGCCTTGTTCGCTTCGCCATAGGTGAACACATGCTCACTGCCATCGGCGAACACGGCGACCGCCATGCCCGGGATCGCGTGTTTTGCCATCAACGGTTTGATCACTGCGTCGACCCGGTTTTGCAGGTCATCGGCAAGGCCGTGGGTGCTGCTAAGCGAGCAGGTAAGGCCAAGCAGCATAATAAGAAGTGGGCGTGAAGAGAGCATGGGAATCCTGTCTGCGACGTGTGCGGTGTCCGTTGCGCGACACTGGCGGGCGTTCCAGCGTTAGCGCAGATAAGCCGCAGACCTTATCGTCGTGCGCTGCACGATGACAACAAGGAATGAGTAATGAAGTACTTGCGCATGCTGTTCGACAACTTCACGCTGGCCCTGCTCGGCGTGGTGCTGATCGCTACGCTGCTGCCTTGCTCGGGCCAGGGTGCAGTAGTGTTCGGCTGGCTGACCAATCTGGCCATCGGCCTGCTGTTCTTTCTGCATGGCGCCAAGCTGTCGCGCGAGGCAATCATCAAGGGCGCCGGCCACTGGCGTCTGCACCTGCTGGTGTTCTCCTGCACCTTCGTCCTGTTTCCGCTGCTGGGGCTGGCGTTCAAGCCGCTGTTCGTGCCGTTGGTAGGCAACGAGCTGTACCTGGGCGTGCTCTATCTGTGTGCCTTGCCGGCCACGGTGCAATCGGCAATCGCCTTTACCTCGCTGGCGCGCGGCAACGTCCCGGCAGCGATCTGCAGCGCAGCGGCTTCGAGCCTGCTGGGGATCTTCCTCACCCCGCTGCTGGTGATGCTGCTGCTCGGTGCCGATGGCAATACCGGCTCGGGCCTGGACGCGGTGCTGAAAATCACCCTGCAATTGCTGGTGCCATTCGTGGCCGGGCAGATCGCCCGGCGCTGGATCGGCGACTGGGTCAAGCGCAACGCGCGCTGGCTGAAGATCGTCGATCAGGGCTCGATTCTGCTGGTGGTCTACACAGCCTTCAGTGAAGCGGTTGTCACCGGGCTCTGGCATACGGTGTCGCCGCAACATCTGGCCGGCCTGTTCGCCGTGTGCGCAATACTGCTGGCGGTCGTGCTGTTGGGCGTGCGGGTGCTCGGCCGAGCGCTCGGCTTCAGTGTCGAAGATCGCATCACCATTCTGTTTGCCGGCTCGAAGAAAAGCCTGGCAACCGGCGTGCCCATGGCGCAGGTGCTGTTCATCGGTAGCGGGATCGGCGCGATGATCCTGCCGTTGATGCTGTTCCATCAGATTCAGTTGATGGTCTGTGCGGTGCTGGCCCAGCGTTACGCCAGCCGCAAGGATGAGGTCGAGGGCGAAGCTGCTTCGTCCTGATAGTCAGCCCTTTCAGATTGAACAGATATCATCGTCACTGTTCGAGATTGCTGGGGCGCGCAGCGGCCCAGCATTCTCGAGGCGAACATCAATTGCGAACCCATTGAAAGGGCAGGTTACTGGTTAATCCAGGTCTTGTGCAGAGTGACGCTCTGCAACCTGCGTCGCCTCATCGCCCCAGGTGCGGTTGACCCGCGTACCGCGTTGTACCGCCGGGCGCTGGGCAATCTCTTCGGCCCAGCGTTGCACGTTGGGGTACTCCTCGACGGCGAGGAACTGCGCCGCGTCATACAGGTTGCCGCGCACGAGTTGGCCGTACCAGGGCCATACGGCGATGTCGGCGATGCTGTACTCGTCACCGCCCAGATAAGGGCTTTCGGCCAGACGCCGCTCGAGAACATCCAGTTGGCGCTTGGCTTCCATGGTGAAACGGTTGATGGCGTACTCGATCTTTTCCGGCGCATACACGTAGAAGTGGCCAAAACCGCCGCCCAGGTAGGGCGCTGCGCCCATCTGCCAGAACAGCCAGTTGAGTGTCTCGGTTCGTGCGGCCGGAGCGCTCGGCAGCAGCGCACCGAACTTCTCTGCCAGATACAGCAGGATCGAGCCCGATTCGAACACCCGCACCGGTGGCTGTTGGCTGCAGTCAAGCAATGCAGGGATCTTCGAGTTGGGGTTGACCGCCACAAAACCGCTGGAAAACTGCTCGCCCTCGCCAATGCGGATCAACCAGGCGTCGTACTCAGCGCCGCTGTGGCCGAGTGCCAATAGCTCTTCAAGCAGAATGGTCACCTTGACGCCATTGGGTGTCGCCAGCGAGTACAACTGCAGCGGCTGTTTGCCCTGTGGCAGGGCCTGCTCGTGGGTGGCGCCTGCCACCGGACGGTTGGTACTGGAGAACTTGCCGGCATTGGCGGGCTCATTGCGCCAGACCTTGGGCGGTACGTACTGTGAGTCGCTCACAAAGAAATCTCCTCGAACGCGCGGTTTCTGTTAAAAAGCTCACCCATAGATCTATGCCACGGCGGTATTGTTCAGGGCAAATGCCTTGTTGGCATGGCGTGCTGGCCCATGGATGGCAAACATGACCTAGAGTTAGCTGCAGCGCAGCGGGCATGCGAGCGATTTATTGCAGGTTTTCTCAACTATTCATATCCGCGGATGTCATTCAATGCGACGTGAATGATCGGTGGCATCTCAGCAAGTTTTCGGAGTTAACAGCACATGGCAGCACTGCAAGGCAGCACCCTGGAAGCGATCGTTGGCAATCAGCCACAGTTGCTCAATGATTGGCAGGCAGCGCTTGAGGCCAGCGGCGCTTCGCGCAATGTCAAAGAACACGATCTGCGTCAGCAAACCCGCGAGTTTCTGCAACTGATCGTAGATGGCTTGCGCCATGAGGGCAGTGACAACGCTGCCGCTGCGGGCTGGGAAGAAACCCGCCGCTTTCTCGACAAACTCTCCGCCAGCCGTGCCCAGCTCGGTCAAGAGTCGCATCAGACTGCTTCGTTCATCTTTTCACTGAAAGGCCCACTGTTCGCGCTACTGCAAACCCAGTACCGCGATCAGCCAGCCGAGCTCGCCGAACAGCTGTGGCAAATCTCCGAGCTGTTCGATGCGTTTGGCCTGCACACCATCCGCACCTATCAAAAGACCCGTGAAGGAGTGATCAAGCGCCAGCAGGAAGAACTGCTTGAGCTGTCCACTCCAGTGGTCAAGCTGTGGGAAGGCGTGCTCGCGCTGCCCCTGATCGGCACCCTCGACTCGCACCGCAGCCAGACCGTCATGGAGTCGCTGCTGCAGCGCATCGTCGAGACCGGTTCGGAAATCGCCATCATCGACATCACCGGCGTGCCGACTGTGGACACTCTGGTTGCCCAGCATCTGCTCAAGACCGTCACCGCAATCCGCCTGATGGGCGCTGATTGCATCATCAGCGGCGTGCGCCCACAAATCGCCCAGACCATCGTGCACCTGGGCCTGGACCTGGGCAGCCTGACCACCAAGTCGAACCTGGCCGACGCTCTCAAGCTCGCGCTCAAGCGCCTGGGCACTGACCTCGGCGAGCGGGCGTAAACGATGGAGCGTATTCCAATCCTGCAGATGGGCCAGTTTCTGCTGGTGACCATCCAGGTAGACATGCATGACGAGCTGGCGCTGCGCCTGCAGGATGACCTGACCAGCCGCATCGACCAGACCAACGCCCGCGGCGTGCTGATCGATATCTCGGCGCTGGACATGGTCGATTCGTTCATCGGCCGCATGATCGCCACCATTTCCGGCCTGTCGCGCATCCTGGATGCCGAGACGGTGCTGGTGGGCATGCAACCTGCGGTTGCCATCACGCTGGTTGAGCTAGGGCTGACTTTGCCCGGTGTCAGCACGGCACTGAACGTTGATCGCGGCATGCACCTGCTGCGCCAGCGGGTAGGCCAGTCATGAACGTGCGCGACAGCGGCAGTCAACCGGTACGCATCGAGCAGGATGTGGTGCTGGCGCGTCAACTGGCGCGCAAGCTGGCCAGCGAATGCGGCATGCGCCTGGTCGACCTGACCAAGATGGTCACCGCCGTCAGCGAGCTGGCGCGTAACACCGTGGTGTATGGCGGTGGCGGCGACATGGACTGGGAGATCATCGACGGCCTTGGCCGGGTGGGCCTGCGTCTGGTGTTCCGTGACGAAGGCCCGGGTATCCCCGATACCAAGCTGGCCCTGACCGATGGCTGGACTTCTGGCAACGGCATGGGCCTGGGCCTGACCGGGGCGCGCCGATTGGTCGACGAGTTCGAGTTGGATACCGCCCCAGGGCAAGGCACTCGGGTGACCATAACTCGATGGACATGACCTTTGCGGCCAGCCTGACCCAGGTGGTGACGCTCGATGACAGCAGCCAGGTGGGCCACGCCCGGCGCACCGTGCAAAAGCTTGCCGAAGACCATGGCTTTGATCAGGCCGACGCCGGCCGTGCGGCGCTGGTGGCCACCGAGCTTGCCAGCAATGTGCTCAAGCATGCCGAACGCGGCGAACTGCACCTGCGTGTTTTGCCGCATGGAGCGGCATATGCACTCGAACTCTTGGCCATCGACCGAGGCCCGGGCTTTGATGTGCATGCCTGCTTGACGGACAGGTATTCCACAGCCGGTACCCAAGGCATCGGCCTGGGCGCGGTCAGCCGTCAGGCGCAGGTGTTCGATGTGTATGCGGACGAGCGCGGCGCGGCCGTGCTGGCTCGCCTGCATCGACGCGATGCCAAGGGCGCCGATGTACGCATCGGCGTCAGTCAGCATTCACTGCACAACGACCCTGCCTGTGGCGACACCTGGTATGTCGCTCGCGACCGGCAGCGCCTCAGCGCCCTGGTGGTCGATGGTCTCGGCCATGGCAGCGAAGCTGCGTTTGCTGCGCTGGCGGGCGCTACCGAATTTGCCCGCACCCCGTTCAGGGAACCCGAGCAATTGCTCGCTGAGATGCACCACGCCATGGGCGGTACCCGCGGCGGCGCTGCGGCGATTGCCCAGTATGACGCTGCGGCGGACAGCCTGGTCTTTATCGGCATCGGCAACATCGGTGCGACATTGGTGGGCGGCGAACGCCCGCGCGGGCTGACCTCGTATCCCGGCATCGTCGGTGGCCAATACCGCAAGGGTCAGGTGTTCAACTACGCTCAGGTACAGGGAAATCTGTTGATCATGTACAGCGACGGGCTGCAATCGCGTTGGAACCTGCAGGCCTATCCGGGCCTGGCCACGCGCCACCCGGCGATCATCGCCAGCATTTTGCACCGGGATTTCTGCCGCGGTCGCGATGACGTCACCGTATTGGTCATCGACCTGGAGGCTGCTTATGGCTGAACTGACTTCCGTCGAGCAGGCCGCACTCATCAGCCGCCTGCAGGCCGACAACGAGGCCTTGCGCGACGAGCTTGAAGAGACCAATCAGGGCGTGCTCGCGCTGTATGCCGAGCTGGACGTGCAGGCCGAGCAATTGCGCCAGGCGTCTGATCTCAAGAGCCGTTTTCTGGCCTACATGAGCCACGAATTCCGTACGCCACTGGGCTCGATCCTGAGCATCACCAGTTTGCTCGCCGACGAAATCGACGGGCCGCTGAGCAAAGAGCAGCAGTTGCAGGTCGGCTTTATCAGCTCGGCGACGCGTGAGCTCAGCGACATGGTCGATGACTTGCTTGACCTGGCCAAGATCGAGGCCGGGCGGATCAATATTTCGCCAGCCTGGTTCGATATGCTCGACCTGTTCGCCGCCTTGCGCGGGATGTTCCGTCCGATCGTCGACATGGGCGCGGTCGATCTGATCTTCGAAGAGCCGCAAGGCTTGCCGCAGCTGTATACCGATGACAAGAAGCTGGCGCAGATTCTGCGTAACTTCATTGCCAATGCCCTGAAGTTCACCCTGCGCGGCGAGATCCGTGTGTCGGCGCGCCTGCACGGTACTGACCGCATTCGCTTTGCCGTCAGTGATTCGGGTATAGGTATCGCCCCGGAACTGCTCGGCGCATTGTTTGAAGATTTCTCTCAGGTTGACTCGCCTCTGCAGAAGCGCTTGCGCGGCACTGGTCTGGGCCTGTCTTTGTGCAAACGCTTCGCTGCGCTGTTGGGCGGAGAAGTGGGTGTTGAAAGTGAACCCGGTGTTGGCTCGACGTTCTTTGTAATCATCCCGCTTGCCATCGCCCAGGAGAGCGCCGATGAGCTCTGAGATTCGCCTGCTGATCGTCGACGACAACGCCACCACTCGCTACGCGCTGCGTCGGCGGTTGGCCCTGCACGGCTATCAGGTGCTCGAGGCCGGTACGGGCGGCGACGGCCTGGAGATGATCCGCAACGAACAGATCGACGCGCTGATTCTGGATGTGAACCTGCCGGACATGAGCGGTTTCGATGTCGTACGCCTGTTGCGCGCCGATCCCGAGACGGCATTGCTGCCAGTGATTCATGTCTCGGCCGCGTCGATCCTGACCGGCGACATTATCACCGGTCTTGAGGCCGGAGCCGATGCCTACCTGGTGCACCCGGTCGACCCGGACGTGCTGCAGGCGACCTTGCGCACCTTGCTGCGGGTGCGTGACACCGAACGCGCCCTGCGTGACAGCGAGGCGCGTTTTCGCGAGATATTCAGCAACGTGTCGGCGCCGATTGCGGTGCTGGATGCGCAGTTCAAGGTGCATGAATGCAACCAGGCATTCGCCCAGCTGATCCAGGATAACCAGCAGCCTGAAGTGCTGCTGGAATGCTTCACCCCGGGCCAGGAACTGGCCCTCGCTGCCTTGCGCCAGCACCTGGCAGAGGGCCAGCGCTGGCGCGGCACCTTGGGCATGACCGTGAAAGGGAAGTTGCGCGAAACCGACTGGCAGTTGTCGCCGTACCGTACGCCAGGCCTGTGCCTGGTATTTGTCGAAGACGTTACCGAGCATCGCCACCGCGAGCGCTCACACCTGGCCAAGCTCGACGATGCCAACATCCAGCTTGCCCGCGAGATGGCCCAGCGCGCCCGCACCGAGGCGCAGCTGCTGCAATTGCAGAAGATGGACGCCCTGGGCAGCCTCACTGGCGGTATTGCCCACGACTTCAATAACCTGCTCACCGGGATCATCACCAGCCTGGAGTTGATCCGCAAACGTGTCGGCGAAAACCGTCTCGAGAAAGTCCCCAATTATGCCGACGCGGCGCTGAGCTCGGCGATGAGCGCGGCCTCGCTGACGCATCGTCTGCTGGCCTTTGCGCGACAGCAGCCGCTGGATACGCATCCGGTCGATGTCAACGAGCGCGTGCGTTCGCTGCAGGAGCTGCTGACCCGCACCATCGGCGAGCGCATCGATCTGCAGCTGCAACTGAGCGAGTGCCCCGCGACTGCGCTGGTCGACCCGGTGCAGCTGGAAAGCGCCGTGCTCAACCTGGTGATCAACGCTCGCGATGCGTTGGTCAAAGGCGGGCATATCTGGGTCACTACCTCGGCGGTCGTGGCCCGCGCCGACCCCAATCTTCAGGATGGCGCATACATCGCCGTGACAGTGCGCGATGACGGCAGTGGCATCGCCCCGGACGTGCTGGAGAAGGTCTTCGATCCGTTCTTCACCACCAAACCGCTGGGGCAGGGCACCGGTCTTGGCCTGTCGACCATCTATGGCTTCGCTCGCCAGTCCGGTGGCCACGTCGCCTTGCGGAGCGTGCAAGGGCAGGGCACCGAAGTGACATTGCTGCTGCCCGCCAGCAATCGCGAAGCGGTCAGCGAGGCGCTAGTGGCCCACGTCGATCAAAGAGGCGCTGGTGAGCATGTGCTGATCGTCGAAGACATGGCTTCGGTGCGCTTGTCGGTGGCTGAGGTGATGGCCGATGCTGGCTACCGCTACACGCTGGCGGAAACCATCGAGCAGGCACTTGACCATCTGCGCAACGACAGCAGTATCGAACTGCTGCTCACCGATGTCGGCCTGCCAGGCATCAGCGGTCGCGAGCTGGCTGACATGGCGCGTGTGTACCGCCCTGGCTTGCCGGTGCTGTTCATGACCGGCTACGCCGAAACCGCGCTGGATCGGCAGGCGTTTCTCGGCTCGGGCATGGATATGCTGATCAAGCCGTTCCAGATTGGCGAGCTGCTGGACAAGGTCCGTCGTTCCCTCGGGCGGGTCAGCCCAGACTGATCCTGGCTGCAGCCTGGCGAGTCGGGCTGCAGGTCAGATGGACAAACCCACTACCCGGCTATGCACGCTTTCCTCCTGATTGCGGCGCTTGTTCACCACCAGTTCGCCAATCGCGATCAAACGAGTGCGTGTGACATTGCGCGACAGCCCCAGCAACTGCGCGGTATGCACCTGGTTGTAGTGGCAGAAGTGATAGGCTGAACGCAGCAGGGCGTTCTCGACTTTCTCGAACAGCTCACCGGACTGCTCCTCAAACAGCCGGCTGAACGCTTGCTCCAGCAGCTCTTGCGCCGAGCCGCCATGGCTGGCGCCGACGGCATCCTCCTGGCGCTCCAGGCGCAGGTTGGACATGCGCAGATCCTGCGCCTGGATTTCACCGTTGCCACAGGTCAGCAGACTGTGATGGATGACGTTTTCCAGCTCGCGAATATTGCCCGGCCAGCTGTATTCGACCAGCTTGGCCTGCGCGCGTGGGCTGAGCGCGACCGGGCCATACCCCAAGCGTTCGCTGTAGCGGCGGATGAAGTGGCGCACCAGCGGCATGATATCGCCGGGGCGATCACGTAGCGGGTGCAGCGACAGCGTCACTACGCTCAGACGGTAGTACAGGTCTTCGCGAAAATGCCCGGCATTGATGGCTTTTTCCAGCTGCACGTTGGTGGCTGCCAGCACCCGCACATTGATCGGGATGCTCTTGCGCGAGCCTAGCCTGACCACCTCGCGTTCCTGCAACACGCGCAGCAGCTTGACCTGAATCGGCAGTGGCAAGTCGCCGATTTCATCGAGAAACAGCGTGCCGCCGTTGGCTTCCTCGAACCAGCCGGCCTTGGCGGCCAGCGCGCCGGTAAAGGCGCCTTTTTCGTGACCAAACAACTCGGCCTCGACCAGCGACTCGGAGAACGCCCCGCAGTTGACCGCGATGAACGGCCCGTTGCGACGCCCGCTGAGATCGTGGATATGGCGTGCCACCAGCTCCTTGCCCGTGCCGGTCTCGCCGATGATCAGCACGCTGGCTTCACTTGGCGCTACCTGTTGCAAGTGGGCCAGCAGCGCCTGCGAACGGGGGTCTTCGAAGACTTGCGCAGTCGCCCGGATCGAGGTGGCCAGTGACGGTGACGGGGGGAGGGTGAGCAATTGCATGGGCGTGCCTTTAGGAATAGAAGGACGGGACAGGGCGCTTGCCGTTGAGGGCCCACTCGCCGAGCTCGTGGATACGGTAATCCACGGGGTCGTGCAGGGTTTGCGTGCGCAGGTTGCGCCAATGCCGGTCGAAGCGCAGCGAGGCATGGGTGGCGCGGGCGCCGGTGACTTCGAACAGGCGGTTGCAGATATCCAGGCCGTGGCGGGTTGCCGCGACCTTGGCGGTGCCGATGGCCAGGGCGAGGTCGCCGCGTTGCTCTGCACTCAACGCATGCTCCTGCTGCCAGGCAGCATCGAGCTGGTCGGCGGCGCGCTCGATCAGCAAACGCACGCTTTCCAGCCCGACCCAGAACTCACCGTAGTGGCGCAGCACATAGGGGTCTTCGCTGACCTGTGCCGCGTTGGAGCGGAACCACGGGCGGCTTTCCTTGAGGCTGTACTGGCGGGCTTCGGCAAAGGCGCCTTCGGCGATGCCGAGGAACAGGTTGGCGAAGTGCAGTTGGGCGATCAGCGGGCGCAAGGCGGCTAACGGCGTGCTCAGCGGGCCTGGGTCGAGCAGTAGTTCGTCCTGCTCGACCCGCACCCGTTCGAAGGTAGCGCTGCCGCTGTCGGTCTGGCGTTGGCCGATATTGTTCCAGTCGTTGTGCAGGCTGATGCCGGTGCGGGCGCTGGGGATGGCCGCGATCAATAGCTTGCCGCCGGCACGTTCGTCCACGGCCGAGGCGATCAGCATCTCTGAATCGCTGGCGCCGGAACAGAAGCTCTTTTGCCCAGAGAACTCGCACCAGCCGTCGAAGTGCTTGACCACGGTGCGGGTGTCCAGAGGGTTGAGGGCGTTGCCCCAGAACCAGTGTTTGCGCGCTGTCTGCTCGAACCACGGTTGCCATTGCTCGGGCCGCGAGAACAGGCGCACGGTGGCCAGCATCAAGTGATGAAAACCGAACACATGGGCAATCGAGCTATCGACCCGGGCGAATTCGCGCACCACTTCGAGCGTTTCGCGCCAGTTGGCGCCCTGGCCGCCATAGGCGGTGGGGATGGTCAGCGCGAGCAGGCCACTGCTGCGCAGAGCGTCACGCTCACGCTTGGGCGTGCCGCCGCGTTCGTCGCGCTCGACTGCGGTTTGGGCAAACTGCTCAGCCAGCTCGCGGGCAATGCCAAGGGCCGAGGGGCGGGCGGGGCGGGCAATACCGCCGGCCAGGGCAGCGTTGTCGAGCGGGTTGCTCATGGGCGAGTCTCCAGGTCAATTGAGCGGGGGACTTTGCTTGAGCAATCGTCGAGGCTGTTGGGGCTTGCTGTTGATAGGGTGCTGCGCTGCAGACAGTTGGCCAGCTGTTGGCGGCTGTACAGTGCAGACAGTTATAGAAGAACTGGGTTTATTTAAAAAGGAATAAGAAAGAATACTCTTATTCCTTAATTTGCTTGGTGTGTTCGTGGCCGTCTGCGCAGCGCGTCAGGAATGAGGTGAAGCGTGCTCGCCACCGGCATATTCGGGCTTCAGATGGCCTTGGCTGTCCAGCAGCCAGGCATCCATCACCTCGCGCACCACGGGCCCGGCGACGCGGCCGCCGGCTTCGCCGTTTTCGATCATCACTGCCACGACAATCGACGGATGCTCGGCGGGGGCGAAACCGACGAACAGGGCGTTGTCGCGGTGCCGCTCCAGGGTCTTGTTGCGGTCGTAGCGCTCGCCCTGACGTATCGCCACCACCTGCGCAGTGCCGCTCTTGCCGGCAATCCGGTACTGCGCGCCGGCCGCCGAGGCGCGGGCGATGCCGCGCGGGTCGTGCATGACCATCTGCATGCCCTGGCTGACCTGGTCCCAGGCGCGCTTGTCATGCAGCACGATATCCGGCATCGGGTGCGGGTCCTGCGGCGGCTCGCCGCCGATGCTTCTGGCCAGATGCGGGCGGTGCCACACGCCTTTGCTGGCGAGCAGGCTGGTGGCCTGGGCCAGCTGCAACGGGGTGACCTGCATGTAGCCCTGGCCAATCCCCAGGATCAGCGTTTCACCGGGGAACCATGCCTGACGGCGAGTGGCGCGCTTCCATTGCTGCGAAGGCATCAGCCCGGCGGCTTCCTCGAACATGTCCAGCGAGACCTTCTGGCCGAGGCCGAATTCGGCCATGTAGTCATGCAGGCGATCGATGCCAAGCTTGTGCGCAAGGTCGTAGAAGTAGGTGTCGTTGGAGCGCATGATCGCGCTGTACATGTCTACCCAGCCATCGCCGCTGCGGTTCCAGTTGCGGTACTTGTGGTCGTAGTTGGGTAGCTCGTAGTAGCCAGGGTCGAACACCCGGTTGGCGGGCGTCATCACGCCGCTGTCGAGGCCGGCGATGGCCACCTCCGGCTTGATCGTCGAGCCTGGCGCATACAAACCGCGCAGCACTCGGTTGAACAGCGGCCGGTCGATCGAATCACGCAGCGCAGCGTATTGCTTGAAGCTGATGCCTTTGACGAACAGGTTGGGATCAAAGCTTGGGTTGCTGACCATCGCCAGCACGTCACCCGTTGCGGGGTCGAGCGCCACCACCGAACCACGGCGATCACCCAGGGCTTTTTCGGCGGCCTGTTGCAGCTGCACGTCAAGGCTGAGGATGATGTCCTTGCCCGGGATCGGGTCCTGATGGCGGAGTACGCGCATGACCCGGCCCTGAGCGTTGGTCTCGACCTCTTCGTAGCCGACATGGCCGTGCAACTGATCCTCGTAGAAGCGCTCGACGCCAGTCTTGCCGATCGACTGGGTACCGCGGTACTCGGTGCTGTCGAGGGTCTTGGCTTCCTTCTCGTTGATCCGGCCGACGTAGCCCACCGAGTGCGCAAAGTGCTCGTTGAGCGGGTACTCACGGATGAACTGCGGCTCTACATCCAGCCCCGGCAGGCGGAACTGATTGACTGCGATCAGGGCGATCTGTTCTTCGCTCAGGCCCACCATCAAGGTCACCGGTTCGAACGGTTTACGCCCGCGGCGCAGGTCCTTGTTGAACTGCTGACGGTCGTCGTCGGCAAGGCCCAGGATCTGCGTCAGGCTGTCGAGCACCTTGGCTGAATCGCCAGCGCGCTCGCGGGTCATGGTCAGGTTGAAGCTGGGCTTGTTGTCGGCCAGCACAACGCCGTTGCGGTCGTAGATCAGGCCCCGCTCGGGCGCGATCGGCAGCACGTGCACGCGGTTGTTTTCGGAAACGGCGCTCTGCTGGTCGTACTGCAGCACCTGCAGCACGTACAGGCGAGCGATCAGCACCGCAACGAGGCTGCAGGTCAGCACGGCGCAGACCAACAGGCGGCGGTTGACCAGCTGCTTTTCCTGTTCGTGATCCTTGAGGGGGATGGGTTGGGGCATGCGCGTTCTTCGGGGTGGAGAGGTCACCGGGCCGGCGATGCTACGCAAGCACCCGGCGCTGCTCAAGCAAGCCGCCCCCGGCGAGCCTGCCCGGATCGCCCGTCAGCCCCGGCAGCACTGAGCCGCAGCCTTGCATGAATATTCATTCATGTGACTCATCGGGGCGCGGCTTGCTGCGCTGCTACTGCATGGCGTGCGCGTCTGATCGCGGCCTCTTGCAGCAGGGTCATCAGCACCGTCAGCCCCATGAACACGGCCGAAGCCCAGAAGATGCCGTTGGCCTGGCCGTGATCAAGCAGCCAGCCGAACCCGAGCGGGCCCAGTGCGCCGCCGACATTGAAGCCAGTCGAGACGATACCGAACGTCTTGCCTTCGGCACCCTTGGGCGCAGCGGCGCGTACCAGCATGTCTCGAGAGGGGGCGATCAAGCCGGTGAGAAAACCGATAACCCCGAGGACAACGACCAGGGCGAGGTCACTCAGACCCGACCACGCCACCAGTACCGTCAACGCTGCAGCCAGTCCAAAGGCCATGGCCGCCACCAGCCCATGGCGCTTGGTGCGGTCAGCCAGGGCACCGCCGGCCAGCACGCCAAAGGCACTGGCAAACAAAAACGCAGTAAGCCCGGCGTTGGCCCAGCTGAGGCTGATGCCCTGGCCCTGCATAAGGCTGGCCACAGAGAACTTCTCGATGGCGCTGGTGCTCAGGTTGAGCAGCACGAACAGCACGGTGAGGCTGGCAATCATGGGTGACCACAGTGAACGCTGCCGCACGGCTTCGCTGCCGCTGTCAGCCTGAACGGTAGTCGCTGGTCTGACCTGAGTGATGCCCGAACCAGGCACTAGCAGTAGCGCCAGCGCAACAAACCCGGCCAACGCCGCCACGGCGAAGGCCATCCTTGGATTGCTGGCACTGGCCACACCCAACAGCAGCAAGGGTGCCACCGCACCGCCGAGGAAGCCGGCAAAGGTGTGTACCGAAAATGCCTTGCCCATGTGCGCCGGGGCGATGCCTTGCGCGAGCAGGGCGTAGTTGGCGGGGTGATACACCGCATTGGCCAGCCCGGCCAGGGCCATGCCGATCAGCAGCCAGGTGTAGGTAGGCAGCAGCGCGATCAGCAGCAGGCTGCAACTGCCAAGGCTCATGCCTGCGAGCAACACCCGGCGCGCGCCATAGTGGTCCACTGCAAAACCCATCGGTGCCTGGGCCACGGCGGAGAGGATATTGAAGATGCTCAAGGCCAGGCCAAGCTCGACGTAGCCTACGCCAAACAGCTGCGGCAACACCGGGAACAGCGCCGCCAGCGCCATGATATGCAGGTGGCTGACCCAGTGCGCTGTCGCCACTTGGGGCAGAAGTCCGATACGAATTGGCATGGATGACCTTTTGAAATTGGCGTGCCATTGCACGCCAGCAAGCGCCTCTGCTGCTCAGATCTATGCTGCGCTGAGCAGCGCCGTTGGGCGCGCATGTTAATCAGCTTGTGGTCGCATCTGGCAGTCCGATTTGGGCTAGATAACCAGACCACTCAGGGCTTGGCGACAGGCTTATTGGCTTCTCAACGCCTTGGCCAAACGCGACATGGCCGCCTCGATTTCATGCTCGGTCAGGGATGAGTAACCCAGCAGCCAGCCTTGCTGCTTGTGCTCGCCCGCGTAGAGCCGGCTCAGGCCAGGCAACTGCACGCCGGCGCTGGCCGCCACGCGGATGGTGTCCTGCTCGCTCCAGCCTGCTTCGAGCAGGCAAGGAATCTGCAGGCCGCCTTGCGGGTGCAGGGCGGTGGCAATGCCCTGCAGGTGCCTGGCGATGGCATCGAGCATGTACAGTCGGCGCCGACTGTAGAGTTTGCGCATGGCGCGCACGTGGGCGTTGTAATGGCCGTCTTCCATGAAGCGCGCCAGGGTCAGTTGCGGAATCTGTGGGGTATGCCCGTCGATGATGCTGCGGGCATAGGCAAACGGCTGCACCAGTTGTTCGGGCAGGATCATGTAGCCCATGCGCAGGCCGGGGAACAGCGTCTTGCTGAACGTGCCCAGGTAGATCGTGCGCTGGTAGCGGTCCAGCCCCTGCATGCAGGCGGTGGGCAGGCCGTCGTAGTGAAACTCGCTGTCGTAGTCGTCCTCGATGATCCACTTGCCGTGCTCGGCCGCCCAGCCGAGCAGCTCCAGCCGGCGTGCCAGTGGCAGGGTGGCACCGGTGGGGTATTGATGCGACGGGGTCACGTACAGGCAATTGGCGCCGCTGCGATCGGCTCGCAGCAGGTCGATGCGCACGCCTTGTTCGTCGACGTCGATCGGCACGACCTTCGCCTCGGCCGCTTCGAAAGCTTTTTTCGCGCCAAAATAGCCGGGGTTTTCCAGCAGGATGGGTTTGCCCGCGTCTACCAGCAACTGTGCGCACAGGAACAACGCCTGGCGGGTGCTGCTCAGCACCAGAATCTGCTCGGGCTTGCAGTTGGCGCCGCGCTCAAGGTTCAGGTAGGTGGCGATGGCCTTGCGCAGCGGCTCGGCACCCTGCGGGTCGCCATGCAGCAAGACGTTGCCGCGGTAGTCCTTCATGACCTGGCGTTGCAGGCGCTCCCAGACCTCGATGGGGAAGCTGCGGGTTTCCGGCAGGCCTGTAGCGAAGGCCTTGATCGCCTGCTGGTCATGGATGCCGCCGCTGGCGAGGATCTGCTGGCCGCGCTGGCTCAGCCCGGCCGCTTGCGTGGCCGCCTGAGCACGGCGTGCGTCGCGTTGCTGCATGCGCCGGCGAGCGGCGCCGTGCAACTCGCTGCCCAAGGTTTGCGCGACGTAGCTGCCGGCACCGCCGCGGCGGTTGATGTAGCCATCGCGCTGCAACTGCACATAGGCGTTTTCGACGGTGTCGCGGGCCACGCCCAGCGAGCGCGCCAGCACGCGTGTGGCGGGCAGCTTCAGGCCGGCACTCAGCGAGCCTTCGAGAATCAGTGCACGCAGTGCGCGCTGGATTCGCTGGTGCAGATCGAGCGTGGCAAATTCGCTGTCGGCCAGGCGCATCTGCAGGGTTTCAAGTTCGAACGTTTTTGCCATGTGGTCTGCCCTGACTGCATGAATTGGCCTGAAGCGGCAGGCCAGTCTATCCGTAGACTCTGCGCCTCGCCACTGCCTGGAGCTTGTTCACCATGTCACTCAATGCCTCTCGCTGGTCGCTGCGCCCGAGCGATCTGCTGCACCCGATCATTGCCGGTCTGGTATCGGTCATCGTCAACTACGGCGGCACTTTTATCCTGGTGTTCCAGGCGGCCAAGGTGGCCGGCCTGAGCCCGGAGCTGACGGCCTCGTGGGTCTGGTCGGTGTCGATTGGCGTGGGCGTTACCGGGATGTACCTGAGCTGGCGCTATCGCGCACCGATCATCACCGCCTGGTCGACCCCGGCAGCAGCGTTTTTGGTCGTCGCGCTGGCAACTACGCCGTATGCCGAAGCGGTAGGGGCCTACATGGTTTGTGCGGCGGCGTTCGTGCTGCTGGGCTGGTCCGGCTGGTTCGACAAGGTCATTGCGCTGATTCCACCAGGGGTCGCGGCAGGGCTGCTGGCCGGAATTCTGCTGCAGTTTGGCATTGGTGCGTTCAGCAGCGTCAGCATCGACCCGCTGTTGGCCGGGCTGCTGATCGCCTGCTACCTGCTGCTCAAGCGCTTTACTGCACGCTATGCAGTGGCCGGCATTCTGCTGCTGGGGTTGAGCTTTTTGCTGGTACAGGGCCGACTTGACCTGTCCGGGCTGCACTGGCAACTGACCGAACCGGTGTTCACTGCGCCGCAGTTCTCGCTCAATGCGCTGCTGAGCGTGGCCCTGCCGCTGTTTCTGATCACCCTGACCGGGCAGTACATGCCGGGCATGCTGGTGCTGCGCAATGATGGCTACGACACCAGCGCCAATCCCATCGTGACGGTGACCGGGCTGGGGTCGCTGTTGATGGCGCCGTTTGGCTCGCATGCGTTCAACCTGGCAGCGATCACCGCGGCCATCTGCACCGGCAAGGAAGCCCACGAACAACCGTCCAAGCGCTGGATCGCCGGCATCGCCGCTGGCTTGCTGTATGTGCTGGTGGGGGTGTTCGGGGCGACCCTGGCGGCGCTGTTCATGGCCTTGCCGGCAAGCTTTATCACCACCCTGGCCGGGCTGGCTTTGCTGGGTACCATCGGCGCCAGCCTGTCCAGCGCGACCGCCGATGCGAAAACCCGCGAAGCGGCGTTGATCACCTTTCTGGCCGCTGCCGCCAACATTACCTTGCTGGGTATTGGCGGTGCGTTCTGGGGGTTGTTGATCGGCGTTGCTGCGCATGCGCTGCTCAACGGCTTCAATAAAGCCGATGCATCCGCCCGGGTCAGTAATCGAGCTGCTACTCGCTAAGACCTTGCCAGCCAAGCACCGCTTCGTCGCGGCGCTTGGCTGTGGGCAGGTTCAAAAGGCTGGCTACCATGCTCAGCAGACACGCTAATGGGAGGCCGAGGCATTGTGCGCATTGCAGGCGGCCATTAGCTGACAGATTCGCGAACTTGAAGAATTTCTTGGCGTGCAGTTGTTCGAGCGGAAGGCGCGGCGGTCTCGTTGGCTTTAGTCATGCCGTGTCCGCGACACCTTTTCTCAGCCAGAGCCTAGTATTTTTGCCAGTTTCGTCCGCCTAGAGACTGCGCCAGAGTTCAAGACTCTTCACACAGCTTGAGGTTTTCATCATGTCGAACAGCCAACTGTCAAAAGGGTCACCGACGTCGGCAAATCAGCCAGATCAAGCACCCACTATTGATTCAGTGGTGGATGAAAAAGGGAGCGAATTGCCCCCTGATGGAGAAGTAACTGCGAATACTCTGACCCTGCGCGGGCAAGCGCTAGCAAATAAAACAATACAAGTGCTCGACGGTAGCACTGTATTGAAGACCGAGACGGTAGGAGCGGATGGCTTATGGATCAGCACGCTTACAGGTCTTACTGACAAACGCTACGCATTCAAGGCGAAGGGAGAGTATGACGCCAATCCAGAATCCGAAATAAGGTATTTGACGATTCGCGCCATCTGTGAAGATTTTACCAGTCTCCCCATTGGTTTTCAGTTTGATGATTGGGTGCCTCACCATTTCGATTCAGGGTTGATAGTGTTTCCAAGCAACCCCAATACGCCTGCTTCGGTTGACGCAGTCATCGTAGAGAACGGATCCGCCCATGCAATATCGCATCTAGATTCAACGAACCCACCCCTTTATCTGGATATGTATGTTACCAATTACGCGTATCCTTTAATACGGCCGGTAACAGTCACTGTTTCATTTGAAGTGCTGTACAGCGATGTCAAAGTTATCCACTTGAGGGGTGAATATCTTAATAGCGCAGGTGGACCTGAACATTTTTATAGCTCAGTGGACAATGCGGCTGGGAGTGTCTGCGTCACGTTCCCTGTTGGTGCGCACCCTTATAGCAGGCCTGAGGATGTAACGGGCCTCAGAGTATTCCTGACCTCGCATCTCCACGTTTCCCCGCCTATACCCGGATCAACCCGCATACAAGTGAACTCGGTGTGCTGGTCGCAGTGAGTTCAGCGTTGGATCCTCCGATCAAATCAGCACAGATCAGCCCATCCTGACCTGTGCTGAATAGCTCTTCGCCCAACTGCCCTCTCCAAGCCAGGTGCGGGCGGTGCTACACACCTTTGCTGGCGAGCAGGCTGGTGACCTGGGCCAATCGCAGCAGATGACCTGCATTTAGCCCGGGCCGATGCCAAGGATCAGCGTTTCTCTCGGCGGCTTGCTGCAGCTGTGCATCCCGCCCCGGTAGAACTGCGCTGGGGCGCTGCATGAATACCCTTCCTGTGAACCGATGCGCGCCCGCCGTGGGCGCATAGTTACCAGCCTCTTAGACCGAATATGCATTTGAGTTATGAGCATGGTCCATTTGGCGATATCCATTACGTCGGTATTCTGGCGATCTGGATGATGCTGGCTGCAATGCTGCGGATACTGCTGTCATGGCGCGCAACGCCGCCGCAGCGGGCGCGATTTTAACCGCTGAAACGGCTTGCATGGCTGTTGTATCGGCGGCTTGCCTGGCGCTTCAACGGCTCTAGAATCGGCGCCATCAGCTCAACCCCTATCGTCGCTTTGAAGAGGATTTCACCATGATGAACGCAATGCAGATGCCGATGAGCGCCAACATGCCGATGATGCCAATGATGGGCATGCCGATGATGATGGCCACCATGACCTGCAAGATGGTCGATGACGGCATGCTGTGCAGCATCAAGCCCGCTGCAGGCATGGACATGGCAATGTTCAAGACCAGCGCCGACATGCTGCAGATGATGATGAACTGCGGCATGCCGATGATGATGCAGTGCGCCAACCTGTCGATGATGTGCATGTCGAAGATGGCCATGGAAATGACCATGCCGATGGGCATGCCGATGATGCCGATGGCCAGCATGCCGATGATCAAGTGCATGATGGAATGCACCATGATGGGCGACAGCATGACCTGCAAGATGATGCCGATGGCCGGCATGAGCATGGACATGCTGAACAACTGCTGCATGCTCATGAACAAGATGATGAACGACTGCAGCATGCCGATGATGATGAGCTGCAATGGCATGCCGATGATGTGCTGCACCTGCTGATCAAGGCAGGGCTGCGCCTCAGTCGCGGCGCTCCGGGTGGGTGACCACCAGATAGGCCACGGCCTCGCTGTCTACCGGGTTGCGGTAGCGGTGGGGCTGGTCTGCATAGAACGTTATCGAGTCGCCTGTGCTGAGCAGAAAGCGCTCTTCGTTGACGCTGATCTCCAGCGCGCCCTGCGCGACCACCAGATTCTCTTGCACACCCGGCCCGTGGCCATGTGAGCATTCCTCGCCCAGTGCACTGACCCGCAGTTCGTAGAATTCGACCTGGCGCGCAGTGTCGTACGGATACAGCGCACGGCTGACGAACGCGCCGCTGGCACTGACCAGGCGCTTGCTGTCACGCGCCGGCATGACGCTGACCCCCTCGCATTCGCGGTGTTCGAGAAACGCCGCCACCGAAACCTTCAACGCTCTGGCTATCTTGCACAGCACCTTGATCGACGGCACGCTGCGGCCAGACTCTATTTGCGCGAGCATCGCCCGGCTGACACCACTGACCCGGGCCAAGGCGTCCAGCGACAACAGCCGTTTGCTGCGCAGGCGCTGCAGGTTGAGTGCGACGCGGGCGCCGATGACATCGTCATCGGTGTTGTCGGTTTCAGGCGGCAGCTGCACAACCTGGTCATTGGACGTCACCAGGAACCCCTTGGGTAGGTTCATACGCTCAAGCCAGACGCGGGGCGTTCGAAGCGATATGCGTGTTGCCATGAGGCTGCGCGGCCAGACCTGACTGCTGCGCGTACAGCGCCCACATCAAGCGACCGATCTGTTGTGCTTGCTTGCGTTTGCGATACAGGTTGAAGTCGATGATGTTCGAAGCTGGGCTCATGGAAAGATCCTTGTCGGCAAAAGAGGCCTGATGCCGAGACTACGGGGTCTTTAATAGAACCAAAAATACCTAGATATTATTTATCTAGATCATTGTGGAATTAGTAGCTATTTACGGCTTACCGCTTCTGCTCGGCAAGGAAATCCAGTGGCTGTTCGCTGACGCTTCACAGCCAGGCGCTGCAACGCAGCAGCGTCTGGCTGTGAGCAATCTCAGCGGCTCAGGATGCATCGATCCAGATGGTTTTTAGCTCGGTGTACTGGTCATGCGCCCAGATCGACTTGTCACGGCCGCCAAACCCGGATTGCTTGTAGCCGCCGAACGGCGTCGAGGCATCGCCTTCGCCGAAGCAGTTGACGGTCACCACGCCCGCGTGGATTTCCCGCGACAAGCGCAGCGCATTACGCAGGCTGCCGGTGTAGGCAGAGGCCGCCAGCCCGTAGACGGTATCATTGGCAAGCTCAATGGCTTCGTCCAGGCTGGCAAAGCTGGTGACGCTTAGCACTGGGCCAAAGATCTCTTCAATGAATAGCGGGCTGTCCCGGCCAACGCCATCAACGATGGTCGGCTGCACAAACACTCCGTCTTGCGTTTCGCCGCCCTGAACCACCTGCAGGTTGTGCTCGGCAGCGTAATCAAGGTAGCTGCGCACCTTGTCGAAATGCACTTTGCTGACCATTGCGCCAAGGCGGTTCTGCGGATCGAGCGGGTCGCCCAATTGCCAGTTGTGCAACTGCTTGCCAATCAAACTCAGCAACTCGTCCTTGACGTCTTCGTGGACGATCAAGCGCGAGGTGGCCGAACAGTTCTCACCCATGTTCCAGAACGCACCGGCAGTGACATACTCGGCGACCTGCTCGAGGTCTTCGCAGTCATTCATCACCACCGCCGGATTTTTCCCGCCCAGCTCCAGCACCACGCGCTTGAGGTTGGACTCGGAGGCGTATTTCAGGAATAGCCGGCCGGTATCTGTGGAACCGGTGAAACTGACCATGGCCACGTCCATGTGCCGACCAATCGGCTCGCCAGCCTCGCGGCCGCCACCTGGGATCACGTTGAATACCCCAGCCGGTACGCCGGCCTGATGCGCCAGCTCGGCGACGCGCAGAGCGGTGAGGGTGGTTTCCTTGGCCGGCTTGACCACGATCGAGCACCCCGCGGCCAGCGAGGGGCCAATTTTCCAGGCCAGCATCAGCAACGGGAAGTTCCACGGCAATACCAGGCCGACCACGCCAATGGCTTCGCGTACCACCAGGGTCACCGCGCCATGCCCGGTCGGTGCGGTGCTGTCGTAGACCTTGTCGATCAGCTCGGCGTGCCAACGCAAGGTGTTAATGGTCTCCGGCACATCGACCGTCTGGCACTCGCTGACCGGCTTGCCGCTGTCCAGGCTTTCGAGAACAGCCAGCTCATGGGCATTGTCTTCCAGCAGTTGCGCAAAGCGCAGCAGCACCTGTTTGCGTGCAGATGGTGCTTGCTTGTGCCAGCGGCCATCGGCGAATGCAGCCTTGGCTGCGGCAACGGCGATATCTACGTCGCGGGTATCGCAAGAGGCGATTTCAGCCAGGGTGGCGCCGGTCGCAGGGTTGGTGGTGATGAAGGTGTTGCCGCTCTGGGCCGCGCAGAAGCGCCCGTCGATGAACGCCTGGGTGCGATACTGCATATCCGCTGCGATCGCGGCGTACTCTTCTTTGCTCAGCAACTCACTCATCTCAGACACCTCCAGTGATTTGCGCAACAGCGCGCTTGAGGGTGGCAACGACGTCTTTCAGCTCGGCTTTTTCGCTGTCTTGCAGACCTTTGAGCGGAGCTCGGACACCGCCTGTGTGCAGGCCATTAAGCTCGCTGCCGTACTTGATCGACTGCACGAATTTGCCGCCTTCAAGGAAGTCCATCAACGGCATCATCGCCGCCATGATCTGCCGACCTTTGACGAAATCGTTTTCGATCACGCAGGCCTGGTACAACGCCACATGCTCACGCGGGATGAAGTTGGACCCGGCACAGACCCAGCTGCGCGCGCCCCAGGCGAAGAATTCCAGGGCCTGATCGTCCCAGCCGCAGGACAGAGCGATATGTGGCAGCTTGGTGGCCAGGCGATGCAGTTGCGCCATGTCGCCGGAGCTTTCCTTGATGGCGACGATGTTGCGGCAACCCGCCAGCGCGTCGAACAGCTCCGGGCCCATGTGCACACCCATGCGCGCCGGATAGTTGTAGAGCATGATCGGCAAGCCCGCGGCACGGTCGACTGCGAGGACGTGCTCGGCGACTTCCTGCTGAGTCGGCAGGGCATACGGTGGCGAGCCGACCAGCAGGGCGTCGGCCTTGATCGCCTTGGCCGCTTCAGCGTAGGCCACCGAGTCTTCGGTGCGGATGGCGCCGGTGCCGACGATCAAGGGCAGGCGCCCGTGCAAAACATCCTTGGCTTGCGCAGCCAGGTCGAAGCGCTCCTGAGCGGTGTGGGCGTAATACTCGCCCGTGGAGCCGCCGATGATGATGCCGTGGACCTTGGCCTCGACCAGGTATTCGAGGACCTCGGCGAAGGCGGCCTTGTCGATGTTGCCGTCTGCGTCCAGAGGGGTGATGGCCGGGGTATAGATGCCTTCGAACTTCATTGATGGTGCTCCCAGGTAGTTTCACTAGCGGTTGACGACGCGGGCCGATACGGCCAGCGCAGCGTGCGGTATCAGCCAAGCGCGGCGGCTTGCTGCAGGTTGAGCGAACGTGTTTCCGGCGCCAGCAGCCACGACAGCAGCAACCCGATCAGGGTGATCAGCACCGCGATGTACATGGTCTGGGCGATGCCCAGGGTGTCCAGCGAGATAGGCACCAGGTAGGTGCCGATGGCCGCACCGATGCGCGAGAACGAGGTGCCGACACCCACTGCAAATGCGCGGATTTCAGTGGGGAACAGCTCATTCGGGTACACCAGCGTGAGCACTTGGGCGCCGCCGATGAACAAGGCGTAGATGGCAAAGAACAACAGGATCCAGAGGCCGGCACTGGCGTGGAACAGGCCCAGGCAGAGCAGCGCCAGGCCAGAGAACAGAAAGCTGTAGAGCAACATGCTGCGCCGGCCGATGCGGTTGATGATGCGCGTTGCAATCACGCAGCCAGCGACGAAGAACAGGGTGATCAGGATCGAGCCGATCGAGGCACTGTCGCCTTGGACGTTCAGCGCAGCCAGCACTTTGGGGGCGAACGCATACACCGCGAATAGCGGGATGATGCAGCAGGTCCAGAACACGATGACGAACAGCATCCGCGCGCCGTAGCCGGCATACAGCAGGTTCCAGATGGTGATCTTGAAACGGGTTTCCTGCTCAGGCAGATTGTTCAGCCCGAACTCGCTGCCGTAGACTTTTTTGATCACCGCTTCGGCTTCGGCTGTGCGGCCCTTGCTCAGCAGCCAGCGCGGTGATTCCGGAGTGCCCAGGCGCACCAACAGCAGGGCCAGGCCAATCAGCGAGGAGCTTGCCAGCACCCAACGCCAGGCCTGGTCGCCGCCCAGGCGCAGGATAACCTCGCCGACCATGTAAGCAGTGGCAGCGCCTGCGAACCAGAGGATGGTAAGCATGGCCAGGCGCGGGCCACGGTATTTTTTCGGCATGAACTCGACCAGTAACGAAGTCGCCACCGGATATTCGATGCCTACGGCGATGCCGATCACCAGGCGCAGCAGAAAAATGCTCAGCGCGCTGTCTGCCCAGAACTGCGCCGCCGAGGCCAGCACGAACAGTATCGGGCCGACGAAGAACAGCCGCCGCCTGCCGAGGCGATCAGTGAGCCAGCCACCGAGGAAGCCGCCGAAGAAAATCCCGATCAATGCCGAGGCTGCGATCAAGCCTTCCCACAACGTGGTCATGGCCAGTGCGCTGGAGATGTGCGCCAGGGCTACGCCGATGATACTGAGCACATAGCCATCGACGAACGAGCCGCCACCAGAGCGCCAGGTCAGCAGCTTGTGAAACCGATTGAGTGGGACTTCTTCAACTGAGAGAACAAGGCTTGTCATTGTTGTTCCTGATCATGCGTGTTCGGTTTGGCGGGCAGGCTAATGATCGCACTCAGCCTTCCTGCCCTGCGCGGTACTGGCCCCACAACAGGTTCAGGTTGACCCCCATCGACACCAGTGCAGCCGGCGGGTTGGCGCTGGGCCCAGGCGAGTGCAGGACAAAGTCGATCAGCTCGGAGCGCTCACCCGCCAGCCAGTCCGCCAGCAACTTGCCGGTGGCCGTGCCGCGAGTCACGCCCAGGCCGTTGCAGCAAAGTGCGCCGTAGACGTTGCTCGCCAGCTCGCCGAAGTAACCCGCGTGGTTGCGTGAGAGGGCGAGGGCGCCGCCCCAGGTGAATTCGAACGGCAATTGCGTAAGCATCGGGAAGCGCCGCTCGAACGAGGCGCGATGGCGGGCAGCGAAGCGCGCCAGGTATTTGGGGTCGCTGCGGCCGTCCGGATTGAAGCTGAAGCTGTTGCGGATCAGCAGGCGTTGGTCAGGCGTGCGCCGTACGGTGGTGCCGAACGGGTCGGCCGGGATTACCCCCCAGTAGGCCTTGCCGCCCAGCCGTGCCTGCTCTTCGGCGGTCATCGGCCGGGTCAGGCTGGCGTAGGTGAATACCGGCAGCATGCGCCCCTTGAGAAAGCCAAAACTCATGCCGAAGGCGTTATTTGTGAGGATCAGCTTGTCGGCAGTGATCGAGCCATTGGCGTGTTTGAGCACGCTGCGGGCGCCGTACTCGACTTCGCTGATTGCCGTGTTCTCATACAGGGTAACGTTGCTCGGCAGGCAGTCGGCGAGGCCCTTGACCAGCGCCGAGGGTTGGATCAGCGAGGTGCCCGGGGTGAACAGCGCCTTGCGGTAGAAGCGCGTGCCGATGTGCTCGGGCAGGGCCTCGGCGTCGATCATCTGATACGGCTGCTCGAGCTTGTCCAGCCCAGAGCGATAGGCCTCGAGCACGGCGATGCCGCGATCTTCGACGGCAGCCTGGTACTTGCCGCAGTGGCTCAGCTGGCAGTCGATATTGAAGCGTTCGACCAGCTCGGTCAGGTAGTTTTTACCACTGAGGTTGAGCTGCATGGTGGTCTTGGCAGTGGCTATATCGCCGATGTAGTCCGGCGCGCCGATGTCATGGGGCAAGTCGATGACAAAGCCTGCGTTGCGCCCCGAAGTGCCGAAGCCGACCTCCTGGGCATCCACCAGCACGATCTGTTCGTCGGGGAAGTGCGCCGCCAGCTGGCGGGCGGTTGCCAGCCCGGTGAAGCCTGCGCCGACGATTACCCAGCGGGCGCGGCTGTGACCGGTATGGGCAGGGCGCACTGTGCGGCCTTTGCTCAGGTGATACCAGCCACAGGTTTGATCATCGCCCGGTAATGACGCTACTTTCATGGTGGACATCCTGTTTGATTCAACCGAAAGAAGGCGGCGCCTTCTGTTAAAGTTCAAAGCGCGCTTCTTTGGACGGCGGGTAGCCAAACAGGGCGCTGTAACACTTGCTGAAGTGGCTGGATGAGACAAAGCCGCAGGCCATCGCAATATCAACCAGGGCGCCGCCGGAGTTTTGAATAAGGCGCCGTGCTTCGGTGATTCTTAGTTGCAGGTAATAGCGTTGGGGGCTGGTTGCCAATTGTTCACGAAACAAGCGCTGCATTTGCCGTTGCGACAACTTCACATAGTGAACAAGTTGCTCCGGCTCCAGCGGCTCTTCGAGGTTGGCTTCCATCAAACTGATGATTTCCCGCAGCGGCGCACTCAGGCGCGGCTGGCGCTTGTTGAGCGCGCTGCGAAAGCGTGACTGGTCATAATCAAGCATGTCGAGAACAGCGTCGGCCAAGGTTGTACTGGTGCACTGGCGCAACCACTGGATGGTCATCTGAAATGCTCCGGCAGGGCTTGCAGCGGTCAGGCGATCACGGTCACAGACCTGGCTGTCGAAGCACACATTGGTTTTCGGTGAGCGCTCGGCCAAGGCTGTGCGTTGCTCAGGGTGGATGGCGCAGCGGTATCCATCCAGCAGACCAGCCTTGCCCAGGAACCACGCACCATTCCACAGTCCGCCCAAGGCCACTGGCAACCGCGAAAGGCTGTGCAGCAAGGCGGTCAACCACTGTGGGGCCACGCGGGGCGTGCGCAGACCGCCGCAGATGATCATCAAGTCGAGGTCGGCGATGCGCACGTCGGTCAGCGGTGTGCTCGGCTGGATCGGGATAGCCAGGTCGCTCATGACCGCGCTGTTGTCATGGCTGAACGTATGCACCCTGACCGAACCTGGTTTGAGCAGATTGGCGGTGGTCAGCACGTCGAGCGACTGGGTGAAGCACGGCAGGGAAAAGTTATCCAGAAGCAGGAAGCCGACAGTGGCCGTTTGCGTGCATTCGTCGCGCGCGGACAGCGACTGCAGATTGCGCTCGGCGAAGGTACTGCTGAAACTCTTCATTATACTTTTCATGATGACTACCGCTGAGACTAAGTGGCCAGTAGCGCGCAGGTGATGGGCTCAGGCGCTACGGCTGATGACAAAGTTATTATTCATCGTGTGCAGCGTCCAACGACATTTCCGGACAACTATGGATAACGCGGCGTTATAAATGTGTTGGGTAAATAGTCAGTCGCTGAGGAAACTCTCATCGAACCGATAGTGGGTCAGCAGTTCATGTCCGGTCTCGGTGACCAGCAGTTGATTTTCCAGTTTTATACCGTCGCGCCCGCCGACCTCGCCAATATAGGCTTCGACACACAAGGTCATGCCGGCTTGCAGTTCGCCTTCATAGCCATACGCAGCGACATCCTCCGGGTAGCGGATACACGGGTACTCATCACATAAGCCAACCCCATGAAACAGCACGCCATAGCGCTGGGCGCGGCAGGCTTCGGGCAGGCGGTGGGCATTTGCGCTCAACTCGCTGAAACGCACGCCAGGTTTGACCAAAGCCATGTTATGGCTGATGTGCTCATGGGCAATCCGGTACAAGCGCTTCTGCTCGGCACTTGGCTGCAGACCACCGCATATCCAGCTGCGCGACATGTCAACGCACATGCCATATACGCCGATCAGATCGGTATCGAACGACAGCAGGTCGCCATCGCTCAGTACCCGCGGGCCACATTCCTGGAACCAGGGGTTGGTGCGCGGGCCGGAGCTGAGGATGCGTGTCTCGATCCATTCGCCGCCGCGACGAATGTTGCCGGCGTGCAAGGCGGCCCAGACGTCGTTTTCGCTGACGCCTGCGCGCATCGCTGTGTGCATTTCGCCCACCGCCGCTTCGCACGATGCCACTGCACAGCGCATGGCACTGATTTCATCGGGGCCTTTGATCAGCCGGGCCATCTCGGTTACTTGCTGCCCGCTGCACACCTCTATGCCCAGTGCATCCAGTGCACGCAGGCCGGCTACTTCGATGCGGTCGACGGCGAGCCGGCGGTTGCTGCCGGCGTGCTGGCGCAACAGTTGCTCAAGTTGATCGGCAAAGCGCCGCGCATGCTCGTCGGTGCGGTCGCCCGTTTCGAAGTAGAAAAACGAGGCACCGCTGCGCAGTTCACTGACCAGCGGCAGGTGTGCCGACAAGTGATCGCAGCCGTGAAAATCCCACAGCACGACATGGCCACTGGCGGCGACAAAACAGGCCCGGGCCGGATTGTGGGTGGTCCACAGCTGCATGTTGCTGCTGTCTGTGGCGTAGCGAATATTCAGTGGGTCGAACAGCAGGATGCCGCCCAGGTCGCGGGCTACCAGCTGCTCCTGAATCCGCCGCAAGCGATATTCGCGCATGCGTGCCAGGTGCGGCGGCTGAAGGCCGAGTTGAGCCCATTCGGCGAAGGCCAATGCTGTCGGGCCGGTTTCGACGCGGTCATTGTCAGCGAGCGAGCCGTCGGCTTTCAGCGCCGTGGTGGCCCGGCTTGCCGGATCAATACGGCGGGCGTCGCTGGCAATCGAGTAGGGTGAGGTAGTCATGCGCCAAGGTCATCCTTGGCGGGGCAGGCGAACCTGCCGCGCCGTTCACGGGTGAGGTCAGTTGCTCTTCTGGGTAGCGGCAGCGCGCGCTGCCTGCAGCCAAGCATCGAATTGCTGGCGGTGGGCGGCAACCCACTCTTTGGCGTGGCGGGTGATGTCAGCCGGCTTTTTCTCGCCTTGCTGCATGCGCAGGTTCTGCGCACTCTCGTCAGCCGTGCTGATCTGTACCACCGAGAGGAACTTAAGTGCCGCCGGATTTTCTTCGGCGAATTCTTTGTTCACCACTGCGACGACCTTGTCCACGGCAAAGCCGAGGTTCTTGCCCTTGTACATGGTGTCGACCGTGTTGTTGCCGTCCGGCAGGTCGGTTTTTGGTACTTCGAGCCAGACAACGTCCTTGTCCTCGACCAGCACCGTGGCGATCCACTGCGGAACCCAGGTGAAGTACAGAATCGGCTTGCCTTCCTTGTAGCGGGTGATGGTGTCGGCCATCAGCGCGAAGTACGAGCCTTGGTTGACCTTGACGGTCTTGTCCAGGCCGTAGGCTTTGATGTGATGGTCGATGACCAGTTCGCAGCCCCAGCCCGGATTGCAGCCGGTAAGATCGGCCTTGCCGTCACCGTCGGTGTCGAACAGCTTGGCGATCTCCGGTTTTTTGAGGTCGGTGATGTACTTGATGTTGTGCGCTTCAGCGGTTTTCTTGTCGATCAGATAGCCCTGAAGTACGCCCGGCATGATGTCGCCGGCCTTGACCATGACGTCGTCACCGCCAGCCTGCTGGTAGAACTTGTCGTGCAGCTTGTCCCACAGGTGCACGGTGAAGTCGGCATCGCCACTGGCCAGTGCCATCATCATCACGCCGTATTCGGTTTCCTTGGGCTCCTGAACCTTGTAGCCGAGCTCGCGCAGGCCTTCCATGGCGACTTCGCCGCGAAAACGCTCTTCGGCGATCGCCGGGAAAATGGGGGTGATCTTGACGCCGTCACCGGGCTTGTCGGCCGAGGCGTGAGCGCACAGTGCAGCGGCGGCCAGGGTCAGTGCGCTGGCGCACTGGAGCAGACTGCGGGGGAACATGGGCATGGACATCGTCGCGTACCTTCTTCTGGTGTTTTTGATTCAAGAGCATGCATCAAGTGCGGCAGGTCGAATGGGTCAGGTCAGGCGGTCTTGCGCCGCTCAGCAGGTTTGGCGCTGCCGCAGAGGCGCAGCACCACGCTAACGGGCCCGGTCTGGTACCAGCGCAGGCTTGGATCAGCGCTGGTTCTGGCGCCCATGGCCTGGGTCAGGCGGTCAAGGAAGATCGCCAGCAGCACCAGGCCGGCGCCGCCCACGGTGGCCAGGCCCATGTCCAGCCGGCCGATGCCGCGCAGGACCATCTGGCCGAGGCCGCCTACGGAAATCATCGAGGCGATCACCACCATCGACAGTGACAGCATCAGGGTCTGGTTGAGGCCGGCCATGATGGTCGGGGTTGCCAGCGGCAGTTGTACCCGGGTAAGCATCTGCCGCGGAGTGCAGCCAAAGGCGCGGGCGGCCTCGATCTTGTCCTCGGGCACCTGGCGGATACCCAGGTTGGTCAGGCGCACCAGCGGCGGCAGGGCGAAGACGATGGTGACCAGAACGCCGGGCACGTTACCGATGCCGAACAGCATTACCACAGGCACCAGGTAGACGAACGCGGGCAGCGTCTGCATGGCATCGAGTAGCGGACGTATGACCTGCTCGAGGCGGTTGCTGCGGGCACAGACGATGCCCAATGGCACGCCAATCACCGCGCAGAAGAACACCGAGGTCAGCACCAGCGCCAAGGTGGTCATCGACTCCGACCACACCCCGATCAGGCCCAGCAGGGTCAGGGTGACGAAGCTGAGCAGGGCCATGCGTTTGCCGGCCAGTTGCCAGCCGAGCAGGGACGAGAGGATGATGCCAATGCTTGGCGGGATGCTCTGCAGGGTGAACTCGATGCCGTTGAGCACCTGATCGATCGGCCAGCGGATCGCGCGGAACACATCGCGGAAATTGTGCACCAGGAAATTCAAGGTGCTTTCTACCCAGTCGCCCAGGGGAATAGTGGCGTGCTGGAACGGGTCCAACAGACTGAACTCGGACATGATGGCTTACCTCGTTGGGGCGCAGTCGCTCAGTGGCGGCTCAGGGTCTGCAGCAGCTGGTTTTTCGAAACGGTGCCCTGGAAGGCACCCGCGCGGTCCAGCACTGGCACCGGGTAGGGCAGGCTGGCGGCGATATCGAGCACTTCATGCAGCGGCGTGTCGGTGTATACCGGTTGCAGTTGATGCTGGTTGCACGGTGCAGGTGTACCTGCAGCGGCGGTATCGACTACGCCGAGCAGGGCGCCACGCTCATTGAGCAGATAGCCGAACGGCACGCCGAGCTGGAACTGCGGCGCCTTGCCGTTGACCCGGCATACCGCTGCCGGATCAAACGAGGCAACGTCGCCGGCCTTGAGCACGCGTGAGCTGTCGAAGCCTTTGAAGAAGGTGCGCACGTAGTCGTTGGCCGGTTGATTGATCAGTTCCTGCGGGGTGCCGATCTGAACAACCCGACCACCTTCCATGATCGCGATGCGATGGCCGATGCGGATGGCTTCTTCGATGTCGTGCGAGATGAAGATGATGGTGCGTTTTTGCTCGGCCTGGAGGCGGATCAGTTCGCCCTGCATTTCGTGGCGGATCAACGGGTCCAGCGCCGAGAAGGCTTCGTCCATCAGCAGAATGGCCGGGTCGTTGGCCAGCGCGCGGGCCAGGCCGACGCGTTGCTGCATGCCACCGGAAAGCTGGTGCGGGTAGCTGTGTTCCTGGCCCGCAAGGCCGACCTGGCTGAGTGCTTCGCGAGCGCGGCTGTTGCGTTCCTGTTCGCTGACGCCGGAAATCTCCAGGCCAAACGCGGTGTTTTCCAGCACGCTCATGTGCGGCATCAGGGCAAAGGACTGGAACACCATGCCCATTTCCTTGCGGCGAACATCCAGCAGGGCTTTATCGGACAACCCGGTAATTTCACGGCCATTGAGGTAGATCTGCCCGGCGGTGGGCTCGATCAGACGGTTGAACAGGCGCACCATGGTCGACTTGCCTGAACCCGACAAGCCCATGATCACGAAAATCTCGCCACGCTTGACGGCGAAACTTGCGTCGAGAACACCAATGACCTGACCGGTCTTTTTAAATACTTCGTTTTTAGTTGCACCCGATGTCAGCATATTCATGGCGACATCGGGTTGATTGCCAAATACCTTATAGATGTTGTTAACGGAAATTATTTCATCTGCGCGGGTCATTGCGCCCCTCCTGTGCGTGCGAAATAACAAGTGGGCGGACTCGCGGCGAGTCGCCAGCTTGGTAATACGGAAGGGCAGTACCCAGAGGGATATCGATGCATGACAATTTCCTATTTTTTATTGTTAGCCCCAGGAACTGGGCTTTCATCCAATCTATTAGCAAGCCTTCGGCAAATCCAACGACATTTACAGGGCGTTATAGATAACCTAAGGTTATTGATCGCGGTCAGGACGACCCTCCAGCCTCGTTTGCGACACCTGTGTGGATGCCACCGGGGTGCTGAGGTAGGCTGCGGGGCGTTATAAAACCTACACAAGGCTGGCTACCATGTTGAACAGACACGCTGACCCAGACACATTGCTCCTAAGGATGCCGTCGCTGCGGGCGGTCAAGGCGTTTGTCGCGGCAGCCAAGTACGCGAGCTTCACCCGCGCAGCGGAGGCGCTGTGTGTATCGCAGGCGGCCATCAGCCGGCAAATTCGCGAACTGGAGGAGTTTCTTGGCGCGCAGTTGTTCGAGCGGGTAGGGCGCACGGTGCAACTCACCCCGGCGGGTTCAATCTTTTTTGAAGCGGCGCAGTTGTCGTTCGTCAATATTGCCCAGGCCGCTGACCGTATTCGTTCAGCGCCGACGCAGAAACATGTGCTGACTATCTGTTGCTCGCCGGCGTTCTCCGCATTGTGGTTTTCCGATCACTTGCCCGAGTTTCGCGCCAACAATCCCGACATCGAACTCAACCTGATTACCACACAGAACTTCGTCAATCGCGAGCCTGGGGTTGATCCGGATATTGTGATCTCCAAGATCAGTAATGTTGGCGAGGGTTACAAGATCTATCCGCTGTGCCATGACATTATCTATCCAATCTGCTCGCCTGCCTATCTTGCAGCACATCCCGAAATCGCCAGCCTCGAAGGCTTGCGCGATTGTGCCTTGCTCGACCTCAGCCCGTATGGCCGTGCAGGCGTTGCCGAGCACGTTGACTGGAGCGTCTGGCTGGCGTTCCAGAACATCGACATCGACGAACGTCCTGCGGCCAGCCCGCCGGTGTTTCATGCCAACGACTACAACCTGATCATCAACATGGCGCTGACCCATCAAGGTATTGCGTTGGGCTGGAACCAGCTGGTCAGCGGGCTGGTGGAAAAGGGCCTGCTGGTACGGCCGCTGCAACAGCAGGTGACCCTGCGCAACAGCCTGCATTACCTGGCCTGCAGAGAAAACACCGACTGTGAGGAAGCCTCGCGGCGAGTGCGCGATTGGGTGCTGTCGAAGTTTTCGCGGTGGTGCGTATAACGCGCATCACGCAGCTGATTGATAACGTGCCTTTATCCTTTGCTCGCTGAAAATGTAGTTTGTCGGCTGTTGTAACCCTCCAGTAGCCTTGCCTCATTCATACGGCACACGAGCAGTGCCGTCAGGGGCTGGTGGATGGAGATAATAATGAACAGTCAACAATCTGTGGTTGGCCTGATCCAGAAGCGTAAAGCGCGGCATGCATTACCGCGTGAGCTGTATATCGACAACGAGGTCTACCGCCAGGACCTGGAACATATCTGGCACAAGGACTGGATCTTCGCCGGGCACACCATCGAGCTGGACAAGCCAGGCCAGTATTTCACTTTGCAGATCGGCGACTACCCAGTGGCGGTGGTCAAGGGCAAGGATGGCCAGGTCCGGGCCTTTCACAATGCCTGTCGCCACCGCGGCGCCAAGGTTTGTGAACACGCCCAGGGCAAGGTGGCAAAGCTGGTATGCCCGTATCACAAGTGGACGTTCGAGCTGGACGGCAGTTTGCTGTTTGCCGGCAACATGGGCGCTGATTTCGACAAGAGCCAATACAACCTCAAGCCGGTTCACTGTGAAGTTGTGCACAGTTACATCTACGTTTGTGTCGCCGAAAAAGCCCCTGACTTCAGCAGTTTCCGCAACGCAGTAAGCCCCTTTATCGCGCCGCACAAGTTGGAAAACTGCAAAGTGGCGTTCGAGTCCAACCTGATCGAGAAGGGCAACTGGAAGCTGGTATTCGAGAACAACCGCGAATGCTTCCACTGTGACGGCACCCATCCGGAGCTGATGAACTCCTTCGTGGAAAACCTTTCGGTAGCGGGCGTGGCGACAGCTGAAGACCCTGAACTCACCGCTCACTGGGACCGTTGCGAAAAGGCCGGCATGCCCAGCCGCCTGTTGATGGACCCGCACGGCCGTTATCGCATGACCCGCATCCCGTTGTCGGCAGGCGCTGTCAGCTACACCATTGATGGCCAGCCCGCAGTCGCTGGCCGGCTCGATGAGAGCGGTGAGGCCGATATCGGCGCCTTGCTCTACTTCAACTACCCGTCTACCTGGAACCACTTTCTCGGCGACCACGCCTTGAGCTTCCGCATCCTGCCGTTGAGCGCGACCGAAACCCTGGTCACGACCAAATGGCTGGTGCCGGCCACGGCGGTTGAAGGGGTGGACTACGACATCGAGCGCCTGACCAAGGTCTGGCTGGCGACCAATGACCAGGACCGGCGTCTGGTTGAAGGTACTCAGGCTGGCGTGTCGTCGCCGACCTACGAGCCCGGACCGTTTTCAGAGAACGCTGAAAATGGCGTCTGCCAGTTCGATGACTGGTACTGCGACACCATGCTCAGAGGCCTGCAAGGGCCGATTGTTCTGAAGTCCGTGGGCTGAACCGGTCTGTTGTTAAACGTGGTCTATCCGCCCATGGAGGGATCGATGTCTGAATTTCAGTTTGCCGGGATCAACCTTGCGATCACCACGCCCTTTGATGGTGATGGCAAGATCGACTACCCGCATTTTGCCCAGCTCATCGAGCGTTACCTCGGTGCTGGGGTGAAGGGTTTTGTACTCAGCTCCGGCACCGGCATGCACGTGTACCTGAGCAAGGAGGAGTCCAGGCAACTGGTCGCTTTCGGCGCCAAGGCGATTGCTGGCCGCGCGCGAATCATCGTACAGACCTCCGCACTGTTGCTTGACGAGGTGCTGGAACGCACCCGGCATGCAGCCGAATGTGGCGCTGACGGGGTCATGGTGCTGCCGCCGTTTTTCGAGGGGCCGACCGATGACGACAGCATTGTCGCGTTCTATCGCAGCGTGGCCACTGCCGGCTTGCCGATCATTGGCTACAACGTGCCGCAGGCGGTCGGGGTGGAAGTCACCCCGGCGCTGTTCGCCAAGCTCAACGAGATCGCCAATTTTGTCTCGGTCAAGGACAGCAGCGGCGATCTGGCAGCGCAGGCCTCGCTGATTCGTACCGGCTTGCCGACCATGAACGGCGCTGATCCGCTGGTGCCCTATGCGCTGTATGCAGGTTGCGCTGGGCTCATCTGGGGTGGGGCCAATATCGCCCCGCGTTCCTGTGTGCGGTTTGTCGACGCAGCGCTGGCGGGTCAATGGGACCTGGCTCGTGAGTTGTGGCGGGACCTTGAGCCGTTGATGTCGCTGATCTGGCAGGGTGACTATGTGCAGTCGGTGTATGCGGCATCGGCGCTGACCGGCTACGGCGCTGGTGATCCACGTCGGCCACTGGCGCGGCTGGCTGCCGACAAGCTTGCCGCTCTGGAAAGTGCAGTGGCTCCGTTGCTGGCACACGAACGCGGCAACGGCTGATCTTTCCAGGTCGCAGAGAAATTGCCAACGCTGTCCGTGACTGGGCACCGTTGGCAGTCCTGCTGTTACTCAGCCATCTGCAGCTCTGGCAGTTTCATACGGAACGCCCGAGTAAGCCCGAGCAGACAGAGCAAGCCCAAGCCCATCCAGCTCAAGCCGATCGTGAACGACATGCTCGACAGGCTGCTCCACAGCCACAAGGTACTGAGAAAACCCAGTGCCGGGATGGCTCCATACAGCAGGTAATTGCGCGTACCGCGCAGTTGCTGGTCGACCAGGTAGTGCTTGACCACTGCCAGGTTCACCGCCGAGAAGGCGAACAGTGCGCCAAAGCTGATCATGTTGGCTACCGTATCCAGGGTGAGCACCAGCGCCAGCAAGGACATCACACTGACCAGCATGATGGCGCTGGCCGGCACGCGCTTCTTCGTGCGCAACTGGCCGAATACCCGCGGCAGCGCGCCGTCGCGGCCCATGGCGAACAGCACCCGCGACACGCTGGCCTGGGACACCATCGCCGAGGCAAAGCAGCCGGCGACATAGGTGGCGGTGAAGGCGCTGACCAGCAGCTCGCCGCCGACCCGGCGCATGACATCCACCGAGGCCGAGTCGGGGTCGGCGAAGCTGGCCCAGTCGGGGAACACCTGCTGGGCAAAATACGACACCAGCAAGAACAGCAGGCCACCCACCAGCGACACCACCATGATCGCCAGCGGGATGCGGTACTGCGGGTTGCTGGTTTCCTCAGCCATGGTCGAAACCGCGTCGAAGCCGAGGAATGACAGGCACAGCACGGCAGCGCCGGTCATCACCAGCGGCACGCTGAAACCGTCGTGGTAGAACGGCTTGAACAATGAAACCGGCTCGCCCTGGCCACTCAGGCTGCTGATCGACAGCGCCACGAAGACCACGATGAACACCAGCTGCACCACCACCAGAATCCAGTTGACCCGAGTGATCGACTCGATGCCGATCAGGTTGAGAAAGGTCACCAGGGCGATCGAGCCGAGCACCCAGACCCAGGCCGGTACCGCCGGGAAGTACTCGGACATATAGATGCCGATCAGCAGGTAGCTGAGCAGCGGCAGGAAGATGTAATCGAGCAGCAGGGTCCAGCCGGCCATGAAACCGAAATAGCTGCCGAAGGCCTTGCGTGTGTAGCTGTAGACCGAGCCTGAATAGGGGTGGGCATGGACCATGCGACCGTAGCTGTAGGCCGTCAGCAGCATCGCGCCGAGGGTCAGCAGGTAGGCTGTGGGCAAGTGCCCTTTGGTCATCTGGGTAACCAGCCCATAGGTGGTGAACACGGCCAGCGGGACCATGTAGGCCAGGCCGAACAGCACCAGCGCGGGCAGGCCCATGGATTGGCGAAAGCGGCGTGAGGTCGGGGCGTGTGCGGGGTGAGTGTCGGCTGAGCTTGTTGTTGTAGTCATGGCGAACTCCTGGAAGGCGAATACAGGACGCTGCAGTAGGCGAGGCGTGCTCGCTACCGTTGATGAAGCCGTGTCGAGAAGGGGCGCAGCGCTGCACGCAAAGCGCCCAGCCGGATCGGGCTGGGCGTTGCGCTTGGGTCAGAGTCTGCCGATGCTGCGCGCGGTGCGGTCGACGGCCAGGCGGGTTTTTTCGACCAGCTCATCAAGCTCGCTGCGGCTGGCGATCAGCGCCGGGGCCATGATCATGCGGCCCAGGGTCGAGCGGATGATCACGCCTTCCTCAAAGCCATAGGTGCGGCACTGCCAGGCGAGGTCGTTTTCGTCGGCGAAGCGTTTGCGGGTTGGTTTGTCCTCGGCGAACTGCAACGCCGCCAGCAGGCCGGTGCCCTGAATCTCGCCAATCAGCGGGTGATCGGTAAACGACTCACGCAGGAGTTGCTGCAGATAAGGACCGGTGTCGTCCTTGACCTGGCGCACGATGCCTTCGTCACGCAAGGCCTTGAGGTTGGCCACCGCCACTGCCGCCGCAACGGGGTGGCCGGAGTAGGTCAGGCCGTGGGCAAATACACCGCCGCGCTCGACCAGCGCCTCGGCGATGCGTTTGCTCAACACCAGCCCGCCCATGGGGATGTAGCCGCTGGTCAGGCCTTTGGCGATGGACAGGGTGTCAGGCTCGAAGCCGAAGTGCTGATGGGCGAACCATTCGCCCGTGCGACCAAAGCCGCCGATTACTTCATCGGCACACAGCAGCACGTCGTACTGGCGGCAGATGCGCTGGATCTCGGGCCAGTAGCTTTCAGGCGGGAAAATCATGCCGCCGGCGCCCTGGAACGGCTCGGCAATGAACCCGGCGACGTTGTCCGCGCCCAGTTCGAGGATCTTTTCTTCCAGCTGCAGCGCGCAGCGTCGGCCGAATTCGGCCGGGGTCAGCTCGCCGCCGTTGGCGTACCAGTACGGCTCGTCGATGTGGGCGATGTCGGGGATCATCCCGCCCATCTCATGCATGAACTTCATCCCGCCCAGTGCGGTGGCGGCCAGGGTCGAGCCGTGGTAACCGTTCCAGCGGCCGATCATGACTTTCTTCTGCGGCTTGCCCAGCACCTGCCAGTAACGGCGCACGGTGCGGATCAGTACCTCGTTGGCTTCGGAGCCGGAGTTGGTGTAGATCGCGTGGCTGTAATGGCCCGGTAGCAGGCTGAAGAGCAGTTCGGACAGCTCGATCACCGCCGGGTGGGTGGTGTGGAAGAACATGTTGTAGTACGCCAGCTGATCCATCTGCGCGGCGGCGGCGGCGGTCAGGTCCTTGCGACCGTAGCCCAGTTGGGTGCACCACAGCCCGGACATGCCGTCCAGATAACGGTTGCCGTCGTTGTCCCACAGATTCAGACGCTCGCCGCGAACCATCACCCGCGGCCCTTCGGCATTGAGGGCCTTTTGATCGAGAAACGCGTGGATGTGGTGGGCCGCGTCGGCCTTTTGATAGTCCTGGGTGTTTCGTTGCGGGGTGAAGGGTGCGTTCATGACGTTTGTTCTCTTTTTTGGGAGTCGCGCAGGGCGGGTGCAACTGAAGTCCCGGAAATGCTCCCACACCTCGAAATCCACCGAAATCACCCTTTGGGGTGAGCTGTGAGCCGGCTCTGCTGCAGAGCTTTTTCATGGGTCCGGACCACATTTTTGCGAATTTGCCTGCCGCTGCGAGTGGCGCACGATTGCCTCCAGTCAATAACAACGGACCGGCAAACGGTCGCAAGAGGAGTGCAGCGTGTTCGACCTCAACTACTGGCAACAGCGGGCCCAACGGCAAACCTTCATCGATACCGCGTTGATCGGCGGGAAGCCGGTGAAGCCCGCCACAGGGGCGACCTTCGCCGCCGTCAACCCGGCGACCCAGCAGCTCCTCGCTCAGGTGGCGGCATGCGCTGAGGACGAAGTGGACCTGGCAGTGCGTTCTGCGCGGCAGGCCTTCGACCAGGGGCCGTGGGCACGTATGGCGCCAGGTGAGCGCAAGAAGATCCTGCTGAAACTGGCCGAGCTGCTGCTGGTGCACCGTGAGGAGCTGGCCTTGCTCGACTCGCTGAACATGGGCAAGCCGGTGATGGACGCCTACAACATCGATGTGCCGGGCGCAGCCGGGGTGTTTGCCTGGTATGGCGAGGCGCTGGACAAACTCTACGATCAGGTCGCGCCGACGGCTGCCAACACGCTGGCCACCATCACCCGCGAGCCACTGGGCGTGATCGCTGCGGTGGTGCCGTGGAACTTCCCCCTGGACATGGCTGCGTGGAAGCTGGCGCCGGCACTGGCCGCCGGTAACAGCGTGGTGCTCAAGCCTGCCGAGCAATCCCCGTTTTCCGCCTTGCGCCTTGGCCAGTTGGCCTTGGAAGCGGGCATTCCAGAAGGGGTGCTCAACGTCGTCCCGGGCCTCGGCGAGCAAGCCGGCAAAGCCTTGGGGCTGCACCCGGATGTCGATTGCCTGGTATTCACCGGCTCGACTCAGGTGGGCAAGTACTTCATGCACTACTCGGCTCAGTCCAACCTCAAGCAGGTCTGGCTGGAGTGCGGCGGCAAGAGTCCTAATCTGGTGTTCGCCGACTGCCAGAATCTCGATCTGGCAGCTGAAAAAGCGGCATTCGGGATCTTCTTCAATCAGGGTGAAGTGTGTTCGGCCAATTCACGGTTGTACGTGCAGCGGGCCATTCATGACGAGTTCGTCGAGCGGGTGATTGCCAAGGCGCAGGCGTGGCTGCCGGGCGATCCGCTCAACCCGGCGAGTGCCGCCGGGGCCATTGTCGACAGCGAGCAAACCGCGCGGATCCTGCGGGCTATCGGGCAAGCGCAGGAGGAGGGCGCGCAGCTGCGTTGCGGCGGTCAGCAATTGACGTTCAATGGCTCGTCCAACTTCATTCAGCCCACGGTATTTACGGGCGTAAGGCCTGACAGCAAGCTGGCCCGTGAAGAAATCTTCGGCCCGGTGCTGGCCGTTACCGCCTTTGACGATGAGGCACAGGCGATTGCGCTGGCCAATGACAGCGTCTACGGCCTGGCTGCGTCAGTGTGGAGCGATAACCTGCACCGCGCGCACCGGGTTGCCAAGGCGCTGAAGGCTGGTACGGTGTCGGTCAACACCATGGACGCGCTGGATGTCAGCGTGCCGTTCGGGGGCGGCAGGCAGTCCGGCTTTGGTCGTGACCTGTCGCTGCACTCGTTCGACAAATACACCCACCTGAAAACCACCTGGTTCCAGCTGCGTTAAGCGCTGGCCCAAGGCTCAAGCGAGACGCCTGTGATGAGTACCGACCGGCTCGGATCCGAACAGTGGTTTCAGCACATGGCACAGGTGACCGATTGCATCGGCACCTCGGCCTTTGTCGAGTCGCTGTATTCGGCGCTGAACCTGCTGGCGCCGGCCAATGCCATCACGGTGTTTCTGTTTCCCCATGAAGGCCTGCCGTCGACGCTGTTCGAGCGTGACGATGAAGGGCCGTGGATGCCTGAAGGCAACGTGCGCAAGTACCTGGAAGGCTTCTATCTGCTGTGCCCGTTCTACCGCGCCAGTCTGGAGGGCATTGTGCCCGGCTGCTATCGCCTCAGCGATGTCGCGCCGGACCACTTCAAGCGCAGTGAGTATTACCTGTCGTTCTATCAGCATGCGCGGCTGGAAGAAGAGATCAATTACCTGGTGCCGCTCGGGCCGAAGCTGACCATCGCCGTCGCCCTGGCCAGTACCTCGCGGCTGAGCAGGCAGCAGGTTGCCGAACTCAAACGCATCGCGCCGTGGGTGCTGGCGGTGGTGCGTCGGCATTGGGGTGACCTGGATGCGCACATGCTTGGCGGGCGTTTCGAGAGTGCGCTGGGGCGGCAGATCAATGCGGCGCTGGTGAAGTTTGGCTCGTCGTTGCTGACCGAGCGTGAATGCCTGGTTGCGCAGTACATGCTACGTGGGCACTCGATCCGCTCATTGGCAGAGCGACTGGGCATCAGCGAGGACACGGTCAAGACCCACCGCAAACACCTGTACGCCAAGCTCGACATCGGTAAGCAGTCCGAGCTGTTCTCGCTGTTTATCGCCTCGGTCGCGCAGGCGCAGGAAGGGTTGAGCAAAGACCCGCTGGAAAGCTATCTGCGCCGCCGGCCCTGAGCGGCTGGTTTAGATAAGGATGTAGTCGCTGCGCTGGCGAATGCCCTGATGCTCGCCCTCGACCAGATGCACATAACGCCCAGCCAGCAGATCGATCGGCAGGCAATCATCAACGTCGAGCACCGCGTCAGTGTGCGGCTTCAACCAGCCAGCGGCCATGCGCTGTCTACCCAGCTGCTTGGCCTCGGCCTTGTCCCGGGCAGCCACCAGCAGGTAGCGGTGCGCTTCGCCAAACACCTGTCGCTCATACCCGCCCAGGTTCAGGAAGAACAGCCGCAGCGCACCGGGTTGCGGCGCTGCCTGGCTGAACTCGACGCGGTAATTGTCGATGCCGTGTACTTCCAGCCAGGAGTCGACATGCAGGCCCTTCAGGCTGCCGAACCAGGCATTGCGCAGCTCAGGGTAGAGCTGCTCGAGCGAGTCGCCCTGGGCGAACACCACATCGTGAACTTCGATGCTGGCACGCGGGTGACGCCCGCCGAGCATGACAACGTAAAGCATGAATTATCCTCGTGCCGGGCGCTGCGGCTTACGCCAGCGCCTGCTCAAAACGTCACGGCCCAAAGCGCAGCCGCCAATGCCGGCGGCATGACCAGCAAGCCCAACCGCAGGAAGCGCCAGGCGCTGACATTCTCCCCCTCACGGCGGATCGCTACCAGCCACAGCAGGGTCGCCAGGGAACCTGTGATCGACAGGTTGGGGCCCAGGTCGACACCGATCAGCAGCGCCGCCGTGGTTTGCCCAGGCAGCTGCACAATGTGCCCCATCGAGCCTGCGATCAGCCCGCTGGGCAGGTTGTTCATCAGGTTACTGGCAATCGCCACACCGACCCCGGCAGCCCAGCTGGCTTGCGCTGGTGATTGTTTGGCGAGTGCCGCCAGCGCATGTGCCAGATGATCGATGACGCCGGTCTGGGCCACGGCTTCGACCAGCACGAACAGCCCGGCTACCAAGGGCAGTACGCCCCACGCGACATGGCGCAGCACCGGCATCGGGCTGCGGCGCTGGCTCAGGTGAATCAAGGCGGTGGTGGTCAGGCCAGCGCAGAAGGTTGGCAGGCCCAGCGCTGTGTCCAGCGCCGAGGCAGTCAGCAGCAGTGCTCCGGTCAGGACAATGCCCAGTGCGCAGAGCTTGGCGCCGGCAGTCAGCGGCTGTGAGTCGACGGTCAGGGCCAGTGGCTGCATGATCTGTTTGCGCTGGGTCAGGCGCAGCACTATGTAGGTAAGCCCGATCGCCGCCAGCGAAGGCAGGCTGAACTGCCTCAGCCACTCCAGCAGCGGCGGCATCTGGCTGCCGAAGACCACCAGGTTGGCCGGGTTGGATATCGGCAGGACGAAGCTCGCAGCGTTGGCGATAAAAGCGCAGATGAACAGATAGGGCAGCGGCTCGGCCTTGGCTGCCTTGCACGCGGCATACACCGCCGGGGTCAACACCACGGCGGTGGCATCGTTGGAGAGGAATACGGTGACCAGCGTGCCGACCAGAAACACCAGGTCGAACAAGCGCTGCCCGGAGCCGCGGGCGTGGCTTACGGCATAACGCGCCAGCCAATCGAACAAGCCTTCCTGACGGGCCAGTTCGGCCAGCACCATCATGCCGATCAGAAACAGGTACACATCACCGCCTTCGGCCACCGCAGCCAAGGCTTTTTCTGGCGCAATCAAACCGAGCACGGTGAGCAGCAGCGCGCCGCCCATGGCCCAGACGTATTCAGGGATGCGCCAGGGCCGCAGGATGACGCCACAGGTGGCGAGGGCCGCCACCAACCAGATGATCAGAGCAGTATCGACAACAGGCATGGTGGATTCAGCTTCCTGCCACAGTAGGGACGACCGTCGGCGTTGCGGCCGAGCGGGGGGAGGTTTCCGGCAGCGCGACCAGGACCAGCACGAACGCCGCAGCGGCGATGCCAGCCAGGGTCAGGAAGGCTGCGTCATAACCGGCCGACTGTACCACCAAACCAGCGATGCCCGGGCTCAATGCAGCGCCGAGGCTGAATACCGCGGTCAATGCACCGAGGCTGACATTGAAGCGCCCGGTACCCTCGGTCAGGTCCTTGACCACGATCGGGAACAGCGCGCCGAAGATCCCCGCGCCAATCCCGTCCAGCAACTGCACGCCGACCAGCCAGAACGGGTTGTCCGAAAGCACATACAACGCGCCCCTCAACGGCAGGATCAAGAACCCCACCAGCAGAAACGGCTTGCGTCCCCACTGCTCGGCCTTGGCGCCGACCAGCAATGCCATCGGCACCATCACCAGTTGCGCCGCGACGATACAGGCCGAGGTCAGCGGTGTGGCCAGGCGCAGGTCCACCTGGGCCAGCTTCTGGCTTACCAGCGGCAGCATCGCTGCGTTGGCCAGGTGGAACAGCGCGCAGCACACGGCGAACAGCAGCAGTGTGCGGTTGTGCAGCAGCAAGCTCAGTCCGGCTGGCTGGGTGTCGCCAGTTGGCGTGTGGGACAGGCCACGGGCCAGCTGGTGGTCGATAGCTGCTGCCGGAACGCGTTTGACGGCAATGATGCTGGCAACCGTCAACGCGGCCATCAGGTAGAACACCACCACCGGCCCATATAGATAGGCCAGGCCGCCAGCGAGCAACGCCGAGAACGCATTGCCGGCATGGTTGAAGGTCTCGTTGCGGCCCACGCGACGGGTAAAGGCTTTTGGGCCGGTGATACCGAGGGTGATGGCGGCGATTGCCGGGGCGAACACCGAGCCTGCGATGGCGCTGATGGTTTGGGTCAACGCCACCAGCCCGAACGATGAGATCAGCGGCAGCAACAGGCAGCTACCGGTCACCAGCAGCGCGGCAATCGCCACCACTGCACGTTTGGCAGGCGTGCGGTCGATCAACGCCCCGGCCGGGGTCTGTGCCAGCAGCGCGGTGACCCCAGCGATGGTCATGACCAGGCCGATGCTCGCCGGTTGCCATTGATGCACGGCGAGCAGGTAGATCGCCAGGTAAGGGCCAAGACCGTCGCGAACATCAGCCAGAAAGAAGTTCAGCCAGTCGAGCGCACGATCATGAGAGTCGGTTTGCCGGAGGTTGTCCAAGGATTTAGTCTCGCAGGGGGCCATGGGAGGTAGCGTTGTCGATGCCAGGCGGGCTGGCTCCATGGCGTGATGCAGATCACATCCACCTGAGCAGAATGACTGGTGTAATGAGCAATAGGTTCCAGGCTCACAGTGCACACGAATCCGATGTGACTCGCCGCCAGACCTTGAAAGAGCTGGCCGTCAGGGCGCGCTGGAGCGGACGGTCACCAACAAAAATCGTCAAGCCTCTTAACCAGCAGGTGCCATGACCGAAAAAAGCCGCTATAAAGCGCTCGACCGACAGCAAGAGCAGGCCGATGAACCCCTACGAAGACATGCGCATTTTCACCCAGGTCATGCAGGCAGGTAGCTTCACTGCGGCTGCCGACCTGCTGGGCATGTCCAAGCAGTCGGTCAGCCGGCGCTTGATGCAGCTTGAAGAGCGCCTCGGCGTGCGCTTGCTCAACCGCTCGACCCGGCGCCTGGACGCCACCCCACTTGGCCAGCAGTACTATGAGTCAGCCGTGCGCCTGCTCGGCGAGATGCAGCAGGCCGAGCAGGACATCAGCGGCCAGACCCAGGCCCTGCGCGGCACCCTGCGCCTGAGCGCACCGCTGTCGTTTGCCATCAGCCACCTGGGTAGCTTGCTCACCGAGTTTTTGCAGCTGCATGCGCAGTTGATCGTCGAGATCGACCTGAGCGACCGCGCAGTGGACCTGATCGGCGAGGGCTACGATCTGGCGCTGCGGATTGGCACGCTAGAGGACTCAAGCCTGGTTGCGCGGCGTATTGCAAGTATCGAGCGGGTGTATTGTGCCAGCCCGGCCTATCTAGCCGCGCGCGGTACACCGCTCGAACCCGAAGCGCTGCGCGAGCATGATTGCCTGCCTTATGGTCATTCTCGCCAGGTGCAGTGGCAGTTCAAGGGGCAGGGCAAGACACTGCAGGCGATCGCCGTGAGTGGGCGCATGCGGGCCAACAACGGCGAGCTATTGCGGGATGCGGCGATTGCCGGGATGGGGGTGACCTACTTGCCGGCCTTCATTGTCGAGCAGGCGCTGGCCGATGGGCGTCTGGTCAGGCTGCTCGAGGCCTGGACACCGCCGCCGCTACAGCTGTCGGCGGTGTATCCGCAGCACCGCCAGGTTGTCCGGCCGGTGCAGGCCTTTGTCGAGTTTCTGCGCGAGCGGCTGTAGCCAACAATCGGGCCGGCGCCAGGCCAGCCCGTAAAAGGCCCTTGGCTCAGGCCGCTGCAGCCAGTTTGGCGCTGGTCTGGCGACGACGGTAGGCGCTGTCGCGGCTGGCCAGCCACCAGTACAGCGGCGAGGTGATCAGCAGGCCGACCAGCCACGACAGGTCGGCGCCGTTGATATGCTCGGACACCGGGCCTACATACAGCGGGGTGTTCATGAACGGGATCTGCACGATGATGCCTACGGCATAGGCCAGCAGCGCCTGCGGGTTATAACGGCCGTAGATCCCGCCATCGACCTTGAAGATCGACTCGATGTCATAGTCGCCCTTGTGGATCACATAGAAGTCGATCAGGTTGATCGCGGTCCATGGCACCAGGACCACCAGCAGCACCAGCACCATGTCGACGAAGTGGCCGATAAAGTCTGCCGACGCAAACACCGCCACCACGCAGCAGGCCGCGAGCACGATCAGCGACAGCACCGCGCGGCTCTTGGCGGTGGGGATCCAGCGCCAGGCGAAGGTCTGGACCAGGGTGATGATCGACAGCACCGCGCCATACAGGTTGAGCGCGTTGTGGCTGATCACGCTTAGCAGGAACAGCACAAGCATCAACGGCCCGATGGCGCCGGTGGCCATCTTCACCGCGTCCATGGTGTCCATCCCGGCCGGGATTGCCAGCACGGCCACCGCGCCGAACACGAACGACAAGCTCGAACCGAGCGCCGAACCGAGGTAGGTGGTCCAGAACGTCGAGGAGACTTTGACGTCGGCTGGCAGGTAGCGCGAGTAGTCGGACACATACGGCGCAAAGGCAATCTGCCACAGCGCGGCGAGCGAGACGGTGGCCAGCCAGCCGGCGAGGTTGAAGCCGCCGCGGGTGAGGAAGTCGTCGCTTTGCACATGGCTGAAGATATAGCCAAAGCCGACCACGATACCGATGCCCAATACCCAGGTGCCGATACGGTTGAGCACATGGATGAAGCGGTAACCGATGATGCCGATGATGCCCGAACCCAGCGCACCGACCACGATGCCGACGGATACCGGAATCGACTCGGCGACACCGTGCAGCGACTTGCCGGCGAGAACGATATTGGACGCGAAGAAACCGATGTACATGACCCCGGCGATCACCACCACCAGCAGCGCACCGAGCGAGCCGAACTGGGCGCGGCTCTGGATCATCTGCGGGATGCCCATCTGCGGTCCCTGGGCCGAGTGCAGCGCCATCAGCACGCCGCCGAGCAGGTGGCCAACCAGAATGGCGACGATGCCCCACACCAGGTTCAGGTGAAACAGCTGCACGCCGAGCGCGCCGGTGACGATCGGCAGCGGTGCGATATTGCCGCCGAACCAGAGGGTGAACAGATCCCTGACCTTTCCGTGGCGATCCTGCGGCGGCACATAGCCGATTGTATGTTTTTCTATCAGAGGGGCCGAATTGGCTGCACTGGTCATGACTGACTCCAAGGCAAGGAGGGGCGTCGGGAGATCCCCGGGTACGTGCCGGCAATGGGCGACGTGTTCTTGTTGGAGGGATGATGGCGGCTGGCTGGCGAACGAGAAATTAGTAAATATGTGCTCATGAACGTTAAAAAACCTAAGGCTGAACTCGGCCTGAAAGGTCTGGCGAGCAAGCTTCATGCCGGCCTGGCTAATGCCCGCAGGCACGCCAACATAGCGCCATGCCTTGCATGTCTGTGCCATGCAATTGGGCACGCCGGGATGCTCTGCACCAGCCTGGGGACCGCTGTCTTCAGCCGTTTGTCCGAACCGGTACAAAATGAGACGGAACGTCTGCCCCGGTTTGATTTCCTATTCAGCAGATGGAGGACAACGCGCCTTGGGCAATCGACGGTCAGCACAAGATGAGATCAGATCAGGATAATCACCCCGACCAGACAAATCCGCCGTTCCTGCTAGGGGGCGGAGTTGTAAGCAGCCTGATCCAGACCATGGATTGGTCGGGCTCGCCTTTGGGCGCTCCGCAGCAATGGTCGTCCAGCCTGAAGACGCTGATGGCAACCATCTTGCCGGCCCAGGCGCAGATCGTGCTGTTCTGGGGGGCTGAATATGTTGCGCTGTACAACGATGCCTACACCCCCACCATCGGCGCCAAGCACCCGCATGCATTGGGCCGCCCGGCTCAGGAAAACTGGAGTGAGCTGTGGGATGACCTCGAGCCGCTGCTCAGCGGCGTGCGCAACACCGGGCAGACCTTTTCGGCGAAAGACCGGCCGTTCTACATCGAACGCAGCGGCCACGGCGAGACGGCTTATTTCGACGTTTCCTATTCGGCAGTGCACGAGATCGACGGCAGTGTCGGCGGCGTGCTGTGCATCGTCTCCGAGACGACCGAACGGGTGCAGTTCGAGCGCCGCCAGAGCTTTTTGCTGGAACTTGGCCAGGCCCTCCCGGAGTTGGACGAGCCGGAACAGATCGAGGCCTATGCCATTGAGCGGGTAGGTCAGCAACTGGGCGCGGCGCGGGTATTTCTCGCCGAGGCGCAGGGCGATGGCCTGCAGGTGCGGATTGCCCGCGACTGGGTCAATGGTGCGAGTTCCAGGACGGGTGAGCTGCGCTATGCGGATATCGGCGCGCAACTGCCCGAACAGCTGGGCCGCGGCTTTGTCGTACACGCTGCCGAGACTGCCAGCGTGTATGTGCCGGTCCTGCGCGGCAACAGGTTGGAGGCCATGCTTGGCGTCGAGTTTGCGCAACCGCACTTCGTCGACAAAGACCAGTGCCTGCTGCTCGAAGACACCGCCAAGCGGGTTTGGCAGGCGATCACCCATGCACGCTCCGAACGGGCACTGCGCGCCAGCAGCGCGCACCTTGAGGCTACCTTTGCCGAGCTGATGGCGCTCAACGAATGCCTCGAAGAGCGCGTCTCGGCCATGCTCGCCGAACGCGAAGAAGCCAACCGGCAACTGCATGAAGCCGGCAAGATGGAGATGATTGGCCAGCTCACGGGCGGTATCGCCCACGACTTCAACAACATGCTCACACCGATCATTGCTTCGCTGGAACTGATCCGGCGCCACCCTGAAGATGCCCAGCGTTCGGTGCGCTTGATCGATGGCGCACTGCAGGCAGCCGACCGCGCGCGGATTCTGGTCGGGCGCCTGCTTAGCTTCGCCCGGCGGCAGACGCTCAAGCCGCAAGCCGTTTGCCTGGCAACGCTGGTCGATGAGATGCACGAGTTGATGGCGCGCTCGCTGGGACCGACCATCGAAGTTATGGTGCAGATCGATCCGCAATTGCCCAATGTACTGGTCGATCCGCATCAGCTGGAGCTTGCTTTGCTCAACCTGGTGATCAACGCGCGCGACGCCATGAGCAATGGCGGGCAGGTATATCTGGCCGCAGGGGTTGGCGAGGATGACCCTACCTGGCCCGAGAGCGTACACGGCCGACAGGTCTGGCTGCAGGTGCGCGACAGCGGCTGCGGCATGAGTCAGGAAGTCCTGGAACGTTGTTTTGAACCTTTCTATTCGACCAAGCAGGTCGGCAAAGGCACCGGTCTTGGCCTGCCCATGGTGCAGGGCCTGGCAGCCCAGTCGGGCGGTGGCTTTGCCATCGATTCGCAGCCGGGTCTGGGCACCCGGGCCACGTTGTGGTTGCCGGTGAGTCGCGGCCAGGTCAGTGAACCGCTTGCCGAGGTCGGCGAAGACATCATGGCGCAGGGGCCACTGCAGGTACTGCTGGTGGACGACGAAGACATCGTGCGCAACGCTACGGCTTTGCAGTTGCGTGATCTGGGTTACCAGGTGGCTGAGGCAGCCAGCCCTGCGCAGGCGCGGCAGTTGCTGGCCGAGGGGTTGGCGATGGATGTATTGGTGACCGACCAGATCATGGCCGATGAGACCGGTGCCGAGTTCGCTCAACAACTACGCCAGCAGCACCCACAGTTGCCGGTACTGATCATTACCGGTTACGCCAATCTGACCCCGCGCGAGCTGAATGGCTTTGCTGTTCTGCGCAAGCCGTTTCGCCGGGCCGAATTGGCTGAAAGCCTGGCCCAGTTGCTTGCGCTCAACAGCCCACTGACGGAACCTCCTGAGGCAAGTACAGGGTAAACGTGGTGCCCTGGCCGGGTTGACTGATCACCTGCACATCGCCGCCCGACTGTTTGGCAAAGCCAAATACCTGCGACAAGCCCAGGCCGGTGCCTTCACCGGCCGGCTTGGTGGTGAAGAAGGGGTCGAAGATGCGCTCCAGCAGCTCGGGCGCAATGCCCGTGCCATTGTCGATCACCGAGATCGCGGCAAATGCCCCAGCCTGCATATGATCACCCTGTTGCGCGGGCATGCTCTGGTTGGCGCGCAAGCGCAAAACCAGCGTGCCCACCGCATTCAACGCATCGCGGCCGTTGATCATCAGGTTGAGCACTGCCGTTTCCAGCTGGCCGGGGTCGGCGTGGACAAAGCACGGCGCTTCGGGTAGCTCCAGTACCACGTTGATCCGCGCGCCGGTAGCAGTATCGAGCATGTCGGCCATGCCTTGCAGGCGTTCGCCAACTTCGAATATCTGTGGGCTGAGTGCCTGGCGTCGGGCAAAGGCGAGCAATTGGCCAGTCAGTTTCGAGCCGCGCTCAACGGTCTCCACCATCGTTTGCAGATAGCGCTGGCGGCGGCTGTCTTCCAGGTCCGGGCGCTGCAGAAAGTGCAGCGACGAGCGAATGATGGTCAGCAGATTATTGAAATCGTGCGCCACGCCCCCGGTCAGTTGGCCGATCGCTTCGAGCTTTTGCGACTGGCGCAGGATCGCTTCGGTCTGCAGCAATTGCTCGGTACGTTGTTCGACGCGCTGTTCCAGCGTGGCATTGAGGGCTTCGACTGCGTCCGCGGTGGCCCGCACCTCGGCAAAGGCCTGGACGCGCTGGATATGCGCCCAGCAACGCTCGGTGACTTCACTGATGAGGCCTTGCTCGTAAGTTGTCCAGTGCCGCGGTTGGCGGTCATGGATGGCCATCAGCGCGGTCAGCCGACCGTTCTTGATCAGCGGCATGCAGATGGTCGCGGTGATGCCGATCGCCTGGAAGGTCGCGGCCTCGTGTGGCTGCAACTGGCTGAGGTTATCGTTGATCACCAGCGGCAGGCCGGCGCGCAACTGGCTGACCGCGAGGCTGCCGAAATCGGCCAGTTGGTAATGACCGATCAGCCGTGGCGAACCAGGCGCTACGGCATCACCACAAATGGTGAAGCCGTCCTGGTCCGCGTCCATCACCGCATAGGCACAGCTGGACAGGTTGAGGTGCTCGACCATCAGCCGGGTGGTGGTGCCCATGATCAGGTCAGGCTCGGTAGCATCGGCCAAGGTGCGGCTGAGGCTGTCGAGAAAATTCAGGCGCTGATTGGCGACAACGGTTGCGGTGGTTTCGGTGACGGTGTCGAGCATACCGACCAGATCGCCGTTGTGGTCGCGGATCGGGCTGTAGCAGAAGGTGAAGTAGGCGCGCTCGGTACCGCGCTGGCGGTCGATCAGCAGCGGGAAGTTTTCGATGAACACCGCTTCACCGGCCAAGGCCCGTTCGGCCAGTTCGCCGATCTCGCTCCAGGCCTCCTGCCACACTTCGCTGAAAGGAATACCCAGGGCCAACGGCTTGCCGCCGAGGATTTCACTGAAGGCATCGTTGTGCAGCGTGAGCAACTGATCGCCCCAGAGCACGGCTTGGGCGAAGCGGGAGTTCAGGCACAGCGACAAGGTGGTCTTGAGCGTATCGGGCCAGCTTTCCAATGGCCCGAGCGGGGTTGCCGCCCAATCGTGGGCGCGGATGCGTTCGGCCATCAATCCGCCGCCTTCCAGCCATTTAGCCATTGCTAGGTCGATCCGTTTGCAGGGAGCACAAGGGTGCCCGTTGGCCGGGCTGATTGCGAGCGCTTTATGCGCGATGTCAGGCACTTTCGCGCGCGATCAGTTCGCAGTGCAACAGGTTCAGCCGCGGCACATCGCCCTCTACGGCGACTGCTCCCAGGTGCTGCAGGACGCGTAGCGCGGCGATCTCGCCAATCTCCCGCGAGGGCGGGCGCAGGGTGGTCAGGCTCGGTAGCAGCATATCGGCAAAGGCGTAGTCGCCAAAGCCCATGATAGCCATGTCTTCGGGCAGCTTCAGGCCGGCGCGCTGTCCGGCGAGGACGGCGCCGGCGGCCAGGTTGTCATTGGCAAAGATGATCGCATCCGGACGTGGCTCACGCCGGATCAACGCCTGCATGGCTTGCTTGCCGGCCTCGAACGGGGCGCTGTCCGCCGTCGGCACGAAGAACCACGGCTCCAGCCCGGCATCGCGCAAGGTCTGCGCGTAACCATCGCGCCGTTGCAGCGCACTGAAGTCACCGGCGGCGCTGTTCTGCACGAAGGCGATGCGCCGGTGGCCCTTGTCGAGCAGATAGCGGCAAGCCTGCACGCCGACCTCGAAGTGCAGAAAACCTACCTGCAATGGCTCGCGCTCGGGGCAGTAGTCCCATATCTCCACGACTGGTACATCGGCCTCAGCGAGCATCTTCTCGGTGACCGGGCTGTGAAACTGGCTGGTGACCACCAGCGCTGCCGGCGACCAACCGAGAAACGCCCGCACTGCGCTTTCTTCCTGTTCTTCGCTGAAATAGCTCGATGCCAGCAGCAACTGATAACCGTGCTTGCTCAGGGTGTCGCTGAAGGCCTGGATGGTCTGGGCAAAGATCGGCCCGGAGATGTTCGGGATGACCATGCCGACAATACGCCCGCGGGCCGAAGCCAGCCCGCCCGCAACCAGGTTCGGTACATAGCCAAGTGCTTCAACCACGGCTTTGATCCGCTCACGCAAGGGCGGCGAAACCTGCTCGGGTTGGTTGAAGTAGCGCGACACGCTGATCGATGAGACCCCGGCCTCGCGGGCCACTTGGGCGAGGGTGACGCGGCCGGCGCCGCGGCGTTTGCGAGGGGTGTCCTTGAGCTGGCTCACAGGGGCATCTCAAATGAATGAGCGCCGATGTTAGCGCTAACCCAGGCACGCTGTACAAATAGCTTTATGGAATAACAAAATGATTTTTAAGTATTTGACCTGCTAAGCGACGGGCTTGGATACTCGATCCATGTTAGCGCTAACACGGCGCGGCTGTTGGCCACCGACTGCCACTCGCACGAGCGAGACCAGACATCGACAGCACTTCAATTCAGTCTGGTCTTTCAGGGCAGTAAGCATCATGCACATACATCACATCCGAGGCGCCGTTGCGCGCGCCAGTCGTTTCCCCGTACGTTCACCTCTCGCTACAGCCGTATTGCTGGCGGCCATCGGCCAGTCGGCTCACGCCGCAGCTGACGACCAGCAGAGCGCGCAGGCCACTGCGCTGAGCGCCGTCACCGTGACCGCTACACGCCGCGAGGCGAGCCTGCAGGAAGTGCCGGTTGCGGTCTCGGTTGTGCAGGGCGAGCAGCTCGAACGCGATAACCTCAACAGCGTCGCCAGCATCGTCCAGCAGGTGCCGACCCTCAACTACCGCGCGGGTGCGTCGAACAAGGACACCTCGCTGTTCATCCGCGGCGTCGGCACTATCTCGACCTCACCAGGCGTCGAGCCGACCGTCGCCACGGTAGTCGATGGGGTGGTGTTTGGCCGGCCGGGGCAGTCCACCCTCGACTTGCTCGATCTCGAACGTATTGAGGTCTTGCGTGGCCCGCAGGGCACGCTGTTCGGCAAAAACGCCTCGGCCGGTGTGCTCAACGTGGTCAGCAAAGCCATCCCCGAGCAGACCCAGGGCTATGTTGACTATTCGCACTTTGGCGGCGGTGAGGAAAACCGCCTGCGCTTTGGCCTCGGTGGCCGCTTGAACGACCAGCTCAAAGGTTCGTTGAGCACGCTGTGGGGCGACTATGACGGCAACGTCGAGAACCTCGCCAACGGCCATGATGTAAATGGCTATGAGCGCAAAGGCCTGCGCGGCAAGCTTGAATTCGAGCCCAGCGATGACCTGCGCCTGACCCTGATCGGCGACTACATGAAGGGTGAGGACACCTTGCCCAGCGGCGTCGTCACCCAGGCCAGCGGGGCCTTCAGCAACCAGCTGGGTGCAGTCCGGCCGAGTGCGCACAACCGCTACATCAGCAGCGATTTCAAGACCCACGTCGAGGACGAGAACCAGGGCTTGTCGGCTCAGCTTGACTGGCAATTGGGTGATTACACCCTGACCTCGATCAGCGCCTGGCGGGGTTGGGATAACACCCAATACCAGGACGGTGACCGCCGTGCGCTGTTGCCGCTGACCGCCTCCCATGACAAAGGCACCGTCGACTACGACCAGTACAGCCAGGAGTTTCGCCTGACCTCGCCCAAGGGCCAGTTCAACGAGTACGTACTGGGCGCGTTCTACATGCACGGCACCTCGCGGGAAACCTACCAGCGCCTGTCGGTCAACGGCGGCATTGCCAACAGTGGCCGCGCCGACTATTCGACGACCAATGACAGCGTTGCCCTGTTTGGCGAGAACACCTTCAACTTCACCGATGATTTGCGGGCGATCTTCGGCCTGCGCTGGACTCACGATGACCTCGAATACGATCACCGCCGGGAATCCACGTCGCCGACCTCGGTGACCGGTATCCAGCCCTCGACTGCCAGCCAGGGTTCGGTCGATGAGGACGGCTGGAGCGGCCGTACCGGGCTGCAATATGACTTCAACGACAACCTGACCGGCTACGTGACCTATTCACGTGGCTACAAGGGCCCGGCCTACAACGTGTTCTTCAACATGCAGCCGCGCGATACCGGCGCACTCAAGCCAGAAACCTCCGACGCATACGAGATCGGCCTCAAGAGCACTGCGCTGGACAACCGCCTGGTGGCCAACCTGGCGCTGTTCCATACCGACTATGACGACTACCAGGCCAACTTCTTCGACACCGTGGCCAACCAGGTGGTCACCCGCCTGGTCAACGCCGGCAAGGTCAAGACCCAGGGCGTCGAGCTGGATGCCAGCTTCCAGGTCACCTCGCAGCTGAAACTCTCGGCCGCAGCGGCCTACACCAAAGCCCGCGTCGACCACTTCAACTGCCCGGCGGGCGCTGCTGCCAGCTGCGACATCGACGGCGGGCGCCTGCCGTTCACCCCGGACTGGAAGACCTACCTGCGCGCCGACTACGTGATCCCGCTGGACAACGGCCTGGATATCGAGCTGGCCAGTGACTACAGCTGGCAGGACTCGGTGCAGTTCAGCCTCGACCAGAACCCCGACACCGTACAGGGCGCCTACGGCATCTGGAACGCCAGTGTTGCCTTGGCCGATTACAACGAGGGCTGGCGGGTCGCACTGCTGGGCAAGAACCTCGGCGACAAGTCTTACGCACAGATGCTCTCCAGCGGCGGCGACTACATCTATCGCTCGGTGCCGCGCGATGACGGCCGCTACTTCGGCGTGCAGTTGCGCAAGGACTTCTAAGTGAACGGCCGGCCCTGTGGCCGGCCTTCTGGATTGATCAGCGAGTAACCCCATGAGCACTGAATTCCGTCAACTCAGCCTCGGCGCCTTCATCATGGCCACCGGGCACCATGTCGCGGCCTGGCGCCATCCGGATGTGCCGGCTGACCCACTGGACTTCGCCACCTACCGGCGCGTAGCTCAGGCTGCCGAGGCGGCCTGCTTCGACGCACTGTTCGTCGCCGACAGCGTGGCTGCGCCCAGCGACGCCCTGGCCAGCCACAGCGCTCGCTCGGTGTACTTCGAGCCGCTGACATTGCTGTCGGCACTCAGCGCTGTCACCGAGCGCATTGGCCTGATCGCCACGGCCACCACCAGCTACAACGAGCCGTACCATGTGGCGCGCAAGTTTGCCTCGCTCGATCACCTGTCGGCTGGCCGTGCCGGCTGGAACCTGGTGACCTCGGATGCTGCCGCCGAAGCCGGTAATTTTGGCCGCAGCGCGCATATCCCGCATGCCGAACGTTATGCCCGTGCTCGCGAGTTCCAGCAGGTCGTGCAAGGGCTGTGGGACAGCTGGGCGGATGATGCGTTCGTCCGCGACAAGGCCAGCGGGGTGTTCCATCACGCCGATGGGGTACGTGCCCTTGAACATGTTGGCGAGCATTTCCGCGTCAAAGGCCCGCTCAATGTCGCTCGCACGCCCCAGGGCAGGCCGGTGCTGGTGCAGGCCGGCTCGTCCGAGGCCGGACGCGAGCTGGCGGCCGAAACTGCCGAAGTGGTCTTTACCGCCCAGCCTTCACTGGCCCGGGCGCAAGCATTTTATGCCGACATCAAGGGCCGCTTGCCGCGCTACGGGCGCGAGCCGGATGCGCTGAAGATCATGCCCGGTGTATTCATCGTGGTGGGGCAGAGCGAGGCCGAGGCGCAGGACAAGGCCGAGCAGTTTCAGGCGCTGGTCGACCCCCGGGTAGGCGTGGCCTTGCTCGGGCGCATGCTCGGTAACTTCGATTTGTCCGGCTACCCGCTGGACGGCCCGTTGCCCGACTTGCCACCGACCGAAGACGGCCAGCGCAGCCGCCAGCAATTACTCACCGAGCTGGCCGGCAGCGAACAGCTGACCCTGGCCGAGCTTGGCCAGCGCATCGCCGGTGGCCGCGGCCACTACAGCCTGATCGGCACGCCGACGCAGATCGTCGATGAGCTGCAGGCCTGGTTCGAAGGCGCCGCCGCCGACGGTTTCAACGTGCTGGTGCCGCACCTGCCGCAGGGCCTGGAAGACGTCGCCCGCTGGGTCGTGCCCGAGCTGCAGCGCCGCGGGCTGTTCCGCCGTGAATATCAGGGTCGCACCCTGCGTGAGCACCTGGGCTTGCAGGTGCCGGCCAATCCCTTCTTTGCCAATCGAGGTCAACCATGAGCTACATCGCCCACCCCGAGCGCTATGCGCGCATGCCGTACCGCCGCGTCGGCCGCAGTGGCCTGGTCCTGCCAGCGTTGTCGCTGGGCCTGTGGCACAACTTTGGCGATGCCACGCCGATCGATACCCAGCGCGCGCTGCTGCGCACGGCGTTCGATGCCGGCATCAATCACTTCGACCTGGCCAACAACTACGGCCCGCCGTACGGCAGCGCCGAGAGCAACTTTGGCCGCTTGCTGCGCGAAGACCTGCACGCTTATCGCGATGAGCTGATCATCTCCAGCAAGGCTGGCTGGGACATGTGGCCTGGGCCCTATGGGCAGGGCGGGAGCTCGCGCAAATACCTGATCTCCAGCCTCGATCAGAGCCTGACGCGACTGGGTCTGGACTACGTCGATATCTTCTATTCGCACCGTTTCGACGCCGACACGCCGCTGGAAGAAACCGCGATTGCCCTGGCCGATATCGTCCGCCAGGGCAAGGCGCTGTACATCGGTATCTCGTCCTATTCGGCGGGCAAAACCCGCGAGATCGCAGCATTGCTGCAGGCGCAGAACGTGCCGCTGCTGATCCATCAGCCCTCGTACAATCTGTTCAACCGCTGGATCGAACAGGACCTGCTCGACACTACTGCAGAGATCGGTGCCGGAGTCATCGTATTCACCGCCCTGGCCCAGGGGCTGCTGACCGACAAGTACTTGCAGGGCGTGCCGGCAGATGCGCGGGTCAACCGTGCCGGCGGCAGCTCGCTGCGCGCCGAGCACTTGTCCGAGGGCAATATCGCCCGCGCTCAGGCACTCAACGAAATCGCCCGCCGGCGCGGCCAGAGCCTGGCGCAATTGGCCTTGGCCTGGACCTTGCGCGACCCACGCGTGAGTTCGGCGCTGATCGGCGCCAGCCGGCCCGAGCAGATCATCGAGAACGTCGCCGCTCTGGACAACCTCGCGTTCAGCGCCGAGGAGCTGGCCGAGATCGATCAGTTCGCCGTGGAAGGCGGGATCAACCTCTGGGAAAAACCCTCGACCGACTGGAAGGAGTAAGCCATGACTCTTGTTCGCTTGGCTGCGGTACTGCTGTTGGCCCTCGCCAGCACGGTGCAAGCGGCAGATCCGGCCAGCCTGCGCATCGGCTACCAGAAGGGCTCGATCAGCCTGGTGCTGGCCAAGCAGCACGGTTTGCTCGAGCAGCGCTTTGCCAATACCAAGGTGCAATGGATCGAATTTCCGGCCGGGCCGCAGATGCTCGAAGCGCTCAACATCGGCAGCCTGGACATCGGCTCGACCGGCGATATCCCACCGATCTTCGCCCAGGCAGCCGGTGCCGATCTGCTCTACATCGGCGCCGAGCCGGCCAAACCGCACGCCGAAGTGATCCTGGTGCCCAAAGCCAGCACACTGGCCAGCGTCGCCGAGCTCAAGGGCAAGCGCATCGCCCTGCAGAAGGGCTCCAGCGCGCACAACCTGCTGTTGCGCAGCCTCGCCAAGGCCGGCTTGAGCATCCGCGACGTGCAACCGGTGTACCTGGCCCCGGCCGATGCCCGCGCGGCGTTCGAACGTGGCAGTGTCGATGCCTGGGCGATCTGGGACCCGTTCTATTCGGCCATCGACGTCGAAGGCAAGGCCCGGGTACTGGCGGACGGGCAGGGCCTGGGCCTGATCGGCCCGTTCATGCTCGGCGCGCGGGGCTATGTCGAAGCCAACCCCGAGTTCGTCGACCAGTTGCTTGAGCAGATAAGCCAGGCCGAGGCGCTGACCCGCAGTGACGAGGCCGGCAGTATCCGCACATTGGCGGGCTTCATGGGCATGCCCGAAGAAGTCGTGCGGCGCAGTTTCAGCCATCGTCCGGCGTCGCCCGTGCTTGCCGTCAGTGACGAAATCATCGCCGCGCAGCAGCGCACGGCACAGTTGTTTTTCGACAACCGCTTGCTGCCCAGGCAGGTGCAAATCGCGCCGGCAGTGTGGCGGCGACCGTGATCAAGCCCGTAGCAGTACAAAATGTGTATCTGCTTTATTCAGGCTAACTGTATAGGTGGGCGGGCGAGGGCGCTGGGCTACTGTGGGTGCACAACATCTACCCAGCTCGGGACACTTGCTCATGTTTGCCTCCTTCGACCTGCTGATGGCGTTCGTCCTGTTCGCCTTCGTCTCCTCCATCACTCCGGGGCCCAACAACACCATGTTGCTGGCCTCCGGGGTCAACTTCGGCGCACTGCGGACCATTCCCCATGCGCTGGGGGTCAGCATCGGCTTCATGTTGATGGTACTCGGTGTGGGTTTTGGTCTGGGTGAAGTGTTCAAGGCCTGGCCTGTGCTGTACACGGTATTGCGCTATGTCGGCGCTGCCTACCTGCTTTACCTCGCGTACAAGATCGCCACTTCCGGGCCAATCTCCGCCAACGGCAAAAGCACCGCCAAACCGATGACTTTTCTCGGCGCTGCGGCGTTTCAGTGGGTCAATCCGAAGGCCTGGGTCATGGCTGTCGGCGCCATCACTACCTACACGCCAGCGCAAGGCTATGTGGTCAATGTGATCGTGATTGCAGCGGTATTCGCCCTGGTCAACCTGCCCAGCGTAGCGGTTTGGGTAATGTTTGGCAGTGCCTTGCGCAACCTGCTGCAGAATCCGCGCTGGCTGATGCTGTTCAATGTCCTGATGGCCGTGCTGCTGGTGATATCGCTTTACCCGCTGCTGTTTGTACAATCGGCGTTTTCCTGAACCGGCGAGTACAGCCAAGCAATGCAATTGATCCCCTGGTCTCACGACTGCTCCGAAGGCTTCACCCTGCGCGGCTGGCGCTCACCGGTCAGTGGCAAGCCGTTGTTGCACTTTTTGCACGGCAACGGCTTTTGCAGCCTGGCCTACCAACCCCTGCTGATGCGCCTGGGTGATTACTTCGACCTGTGGTTGAGCGATGTGCAGGGCCACGGCGACAGTGACCACGGCGGGGTATTTCGCGGCTGGAATCTCTCGGCAGAACTGGCAGTGGAAGCGTTCGAGGCTGGCCGCGGCGAGTACGGCGAGGTGCCGCGTTATGCGCTGGGGCACAGCTTTGGTGGCGTGTTGACTGGGCTGATCGTGGCTGATCATCCGCAGTTGTTCGAGCGCGCCGTGCTGCTCGACCCGGTGATCTTCAGCCCACGCATGCTCCTCACCATGGGCGCTGCCCGGCTGCTTGGCCTGCACCGTAGTCATGGACTGGCGCGCAAGGCAGCGACCCGCCGCAGCCACTGGCCTGATCGCGAGGCGGCCTTCGCTGCGTTGCAGGGCAGGGGGATCTTCAAGGGCTGGCACGACTCCGCGCTGCGGGCCTATGTCGAGCATGCGATCGGTGATTGCAGCGAGGGGGTGGTGCTCAAGTGCCGGCCTGCGCGCGAGGTCGATATCTTCAGTTCATCGCCGCAGCGGTTGTGGTCGAATCTTGCGAAGATAAGCACGCCTACGTGCATTCTTTATGGTGAGCAGACGTACCCGTTTGTGTTGGCATCGGTGCAGCGGCTGACCGCGCTCAATCCGCAGGTGAGCAGCCAGGCGGTGGCGGGTGGGCATTGTTTCATGCAGGAAGATCCTGCGGCGGCAGCACCGCGGATCGCGAGTTTTCTTGATCATCAAAAGGTTTCAGACTCTGTAGCGATGCAGTAACCCCGAGTGATAGCAGGGTAATTGCCCTGTCAAGGCTGTCCCGGTATAGTGCGATCAATTCTCAAATGCGATTGCATCGCTCACAGGACTCCAGCGCCATGGGCTCGGCTTCTTCCCGCGACTTATCCGCCCATGGCGACATCCACGGCCTGTATGTCGAGCACCACGCCTGGCTCCAGCGCTGGCTGTGGCAGCGAATGGGCTGCCGCAGCGATGCCGCCGACCTTACTCAGGACACCTTCCTGCGGTTGTTTCGCCCTGCAGTTGCGCCCCGCGCATCCGACCTGCGCCAGCCGCGTGCTTACCTGGCCACCGTTGCGCGCCGTTTGATGCTCAATCTGTACCGTCGCCGCTCGGTGGAGCAAGCCTGGTTGCATACCCTGCAACAGATGCCTGAGCAGTGGGCTGCGTCGGCCGAAGAGCAGTATCTGATCCAGGAAGCCCTGCAACTGATTGATTCGCTGCTGCACGGCCTGCCTTCGGTGGTGCGCCGGGCGTTTCTGCTGTCGCAGCTTGAAGGCCACAGCCATGCGGAAATTGCCATGGCACTGGGGGTAACGGTGCGCAGCGTGCGGCGTTATCTTACCCAGGCGATGGAGCATTGCATGCTGCTCGCCATGGCCGATGAGCGGTGAGCGAACGGCCGCTGGAGCGACACATGGTTCGCGAGGCCGCGCGCTGGTACATGCGCTTGAACGGCGCCGAACATAGTCCTGCACAACAACTTCGATTCGAGCGCTGGCGCGATCAGCACCCGGACCACGCGCGCGCCTGGCAGTTGGCGCAGCGGGTCAGTGCGCAGTGGCAAGGCATTCCCGAGGGCGTCGCGTTGCCCACCCTGGAACGCGCCGATGGGCTCAGCCGTCGTGCTGGCCTCAAGGCGCTGATGGTGCTGATGACCGCCGGTCCTGCTGCGCTGGTGGCCTGGCGGCAGACCGATTGGCTGGCCGATGAACGTACCGCGATTGGCGAACAACGCGAGCTGACCCTGATCGACGGTTCGCGCCTGGCCCTCAATACCCAGACTAGCGTGGACATCGTTTTCGACGCCAGCCAGCGGCTGCTGCGCTTGCGTGGCGGGGAGATCCTCGTTACCACGCACCCGGACAGCCTGAACCGACCGTTATCGGTGCAGACCGAGCAAGGCATCATCCGTGCACTGGGCACGCGCTTCAGCGTGCGTCAGGAGGGCAACGACAGCCAGGTCAGCGTGTTCGCCGGCGCCGTTGTCATTCAGCCTGTGCAGGGCGGCCGCGACCTACACCTGAGCGCTGGGCAGAGCGCCCGTTTCGACCGCCGTCAGGTGTCGAGCCCAGCGCCATTGCTTAGCGGCGCTGGCGAGTGGGCCAGCGGTGTGCTGCGCGTCGAGCGGATGCCCCTCAATCTTTTCGTCGAAGAACTGAACCGCTACCGACCCGGCTGGGTGCGGTGCGATGCACAGGTGAGGCCATTGCTGATCAGCGGCGCGTTCCTGTTGCGCGACACCGACCTGATCCTCAGTGCAGTGTCCCGGGCGCTGCCAGTGGAGGTGGTATACCGCACGCGCTATTGGGTGAGCTTGCAGGCGCGCACGGTCTAAAAAAATATACGCAGCACCTGTCCGCTTTGTCAGCGCTCGAGTGTCCTTCAGGCACACAGATCTTTTCGATGCGGAGTCTGCATGCCTTTGTTCTTTCGTTGCTCACCCATTGCCTGCGCCGTGCAGGTCACCGCTCTGGCTGTGAGTCTCAGCGCCAGCCCCTCGTTGTTCGCCGCCAGCAACCTGTACTACGCCGTCTCGCCAGGGCCGCTGGGCCAGGTGCTGTCGAGCTTTGCCGCACGCTCGGGCATCAACCTCGCCATCGAACCGGCGCTGGTAGAGGGGCGCCAGAGTGCCGGCCTGCAAGGTGAGTTTGCGCTGCAGGCGGGCTTCGTGCGCGTACTGGCCGGTAGCGGTTTGCGGGCGGTTGATCACGGCAACGGTGTGTACGTACTGGCGCCGATCCTCCAAACGGAGACAGCGCTGGAGCTTGACGCCACGCAGGTCGTCGACACCCGCTTCAGCAGCGGCATTGGCGACGGACCAGTGCCGGGTTATGTGGCCAAACGCACCACGGTCGGCACCAAGACGGACACGCCAATCAATGAAATCCCGCAAAGCATTTCAGTGATTACCCGCGATGAAATGGACCAGCGGGGTGTACAGGATTTCAATGCCGCTGTGGCTTATACCCCCGGGATTCGCGCATTGGACTACGCAGGCGGCCAAGGCGCACCGGATATCTTCCTGCGCGGTTTTCGTGCCTTCAACCTGTTCGGTCTGTATCAGGATGGGCTGCGCACCGGCTTCAACCAGTACGACACCAACTTTGAAACCTTTGGCCTGGAGCGAGTCGATGTGGTCAAGGGGCCCGCTTCGGTGCTGTTCGGGCAGATGGCGCCGGGTGGGGTGGTCAACATGACCAGCAAACGCCCGCAGGAAACGCCGATTCGTCATGTCGAAGTGCAGAGCGGCAGCTTCGACCGGCGCCAGCTGGGTCTTGATGTCGGCGATCAGCTCGATAACGACGGCACCCTGTTCGGCCGGCTGGTGCTGCTGCAGCGCGAGAGCGACACCCAGGTCAGGCACGCCCCTGATGACCGCACTTATGTAGCGCCGTCCCTCACCTGGAAACCCGACGATGCCAATACGCTGACGCTGCTTGGCAGTTACAGCAAGAGCCGTACGGGTGGCTCGGAGCAGAGTTTTCCGGTGATTGGCACCGTGCGCAAAAGCCCCTATGGCCACATTGATTCAGACACCGACCTGGGCTGGAAGGGCAGCTATTACCACAGCGAAAACACGGCCATCGGCGTGCAGTACGAGCACCAGTTCGATAAAGGCTGGAAGCTGCAGCAAAACCTGCGCTACATGCATTCCAATGTTGGTTACCTGTCCAGTGGTCCTGATGTGGTACTCAACGCCGACGGCCGTACCCAGGACATCGGTTTGCAACTGCGGCCCAAAAACAGCGATACCTTCCTCATCGACAATCATCTGCAGGGGCTGGTCGACACGGGTCCTTTGCAGCACACCTTGCTGGCCGGTCTGGATTATTCACACTACGAGGCCCGCGAAACGCGCCGTAACGGCGACCCCGATCCTGACGTCGAGATGATCGACCTGTATCGCCCGGTCTACGGTGGCGGGGCCATCTGGTACGACCCTTTGCAGCGCTCTACCGACACCCGTTTGCAACAGGTCGGGCTGTACCTGCAGGATCAGATCAAGCTCGATCGCTGGGCGCTGACCCTGGGTGGCCGTCAGGATTGGTCCACCGCTTGGGAGGAGGGTTTGTACTTCGGTACAGAGCAGGTCGATACCGTGCAGCGTGACCGCAAATTCACCGGCCGCGTGGGCCTTGCCTACCTGTTCGACAATGGCATCACACCCTATGCCAGCTACAGCACTTCGTTTCAGCCCAATCCGGAAGCCTACCGTGACGGCACGCTTTTCGAGCCGACCGAAGGCCGCCAGTACGAGATTGGCGTTAAGTACCAGCCGCCCGGTTATGACGCTTTCATCACCGTTTCGGCGTTTGATCTGGTGCAGACGAATGTCTCCACCACCGATCCGGTCAATCCCGGTTTTTCGGTGCAGAGTGGCGAGGTGCGCTCAAGGGGAATCGAGCTGGAAGGCAAGGCCAGCCTCAGCCGTGAGCTGAACGTGCTGGCGTCGTACGCTTACCTGGATGCCGAGATCACTCAGGACAACAGGTTCGAGGGCAACGCGCCGCGGGCGACTGCGCGCAATACCGCCAGCCTGTGGGTCGACTACACGATCGCAGACGGTGCGCTCAAAGGTGTAGGAATGGGGCTTGGACAGCGCTATGTGGGCTCGTCATATAACGTGCAACACACCGTGAAGACGCCCCATTACCTGCTAACCGATGCCACCTTGCGTTACGACCTGGCGGGTATCGGACTGGACGGTACGAACGTGTCGGTGACGGCCAGCAACCTGTTCGACAAGCACTACTTCCAGCCAGGCTTTTACGAAGACTCGGTGCTTTACGGCAACCGGCGCAACGTGATTGCCAGCCTGAGCTACGACTGGTAATCGGCGCTGGCCGGGAGCCCTTTCAGGCGTAGGGGGGGAGGCAATCAACGCGCCTGACCAGACTGCTTTTTGCGCAATGCAGCCGCCACCTCGGCCTCGATCGCGTAGGCCGGGGCTTCCAGCTCGTTGTAGTTGCGCGTATAGCGTCGGGCGAACCCGCTAACGCCCAGTTCCTGATACTGCTGTACATGCTTGAGTTCATGGGCCCACAGCGCGACGTTGTTCTCGGCGTCGCTGGCATGGCGAAAGATCACCGTGTCGATCAAGGTCACCGCGTTCACATCGGGGTTTTGCAGCAGGGCATTGGCGGCGCTGATCTGCTGTTGGTCACCGACCCGGTAGCGCACGGCATCGAGCACGGCAAAGTCGTACCAGTCGTCCAACTGGACGCGGATATGCAGCGGGATCGGCTCGGTGCCAAGTGCAGTGGCGTCGGCCTGGGCTTGTTGCAGGGCGAACACCAGGCTGCTTGAGGCCATGTGTTCGACATCCTGCAGGATCTGCCCAGCCTGGCCGGGGTCGAATGGGGTGCAGAAACAGCCCATCAAGCACACTTGATACTGGCCCGTAGGGCAGGTGTCTGCGGCAGCTGCAGGTTGGGCCAGGGCCAGGCTGAGCAACAGCAGGAGGGCAGGCCTCAAGCGAGCGCCTTGGCGACCAGGCTGCGGCTGGCCTGCAGCAGTTCCCTTTGCACGGTTTCGCTGGCCAGCATGCGCCCGACCACCACTGCGCCGACACATTGGCTGATCAATGCCCAGGCCAGCTCAGGGTCTTCCAGGGTCTCGCTCCAGGCCGCGTGCAGCACGATCAACCAGTGCTCTGCCTCCTGGCGTACGGTTTGGTCGGCGCGGGCGATTTCCACCGCCAGCGGCGGCAGCGGGCAGCCTTCTTCGGCGTTATGCAGATGGGCCAGGCTCAGGTACTGCTCCAGGCAGCGGGCCAGACGCTGGCGCTCGGCGCCGCGCGCGGCCAGGCGGGCGAGGGGGCTGTTGCTCAGCTCACGGCGGACGATCTCGCTGAACAGGTCATCCTTGCACGGGAAGTGGTTATAGAACGCGCCACCGGTGAGACCGATGGCCTTCATCAAGTCAGCCACGCCGGTGCTGGCAAAACCGCCGCGTTTGGCCAGTGTGCCACTGCTGGCGATGAGTTTTTCGCGGGTCTGCAGCTTGTGTTCAGTGGAGTAGCGCATCCAGATAACCTCCGCGCCCGGGCTTGACGATGGGCGGATCATAACATAGCGTTCGTTCACTAAATGATCGTTCACCAATGGAGGTGGCCATGGCTGAACACGACAAGGTGGTGCTGGTGATTGGTGCCGGCGATGCGACCGGCGGCGCTATTGCCAAGCGCTTTGCCCGCGAGGGTTATATCGCCTGTGTGACCCGTCGCGATGCGGCCAAGCTGCAGCCGTTGCTGGATGAGATCCATGACCAGGGCGGCAGAGCGCATGGTTTTGGCTCCGATGCGCGCAGCGAAGAGGACGTCGCCAGCCTGATCGAAACCATCGAGCGTGATATCGGCCCGATTGAAGCTTTTGTGTTCAATATCGGCGCCAATGTGCCGTGCAGCATCCTCGATGAAACCCCGCGCAAGTTCTACAAGATTTGGGAGATGGCCTGCTTTGCAGGTTTTCTCACTGCCCAGGCGGTGGCAAGGCGCATGGTCACTCGCGAGCGCGGCAGCATCATCTTTACCGGCGCCACCGCCGGCACCCGTGGCGCGGCGGGGTTTGCCGCGTTTGCCACCGCCAAGCATGGCCTGCGAGCGCTGGCGCAGAGCATGGCGCGGGAGTTGGGGCCGCGTAATATCCATGTTGCCCATGTAGTGGTAGATGGGGCCATCGACACCGCGTTCATTCGCGACAACTTCCCTGAACGGTATGCGCAAAAAGACCAGGACGGCATCCTCGACCCTGCGCACATCGCAGACAGCTATTGGTTTTTGCATGCCCAGCCCCGCGATGCCTGGACCTTCGAGCTGGACCTGCGGCCTTGGATCGAACGCTGGTAAAACTGCCCTTGAAAGGATCGAGCGATGAGTAAATCCGTGGAGTTTTTCTTCGACCTCGGCAGCCCGGCCAGTTATCTGGCCTGGACGCAACTGCCCGAGTTATGCGCACGCCATGCTGCGCAGCTGGTCTATCGGCCGATGCTCTTGGGTGGCGTGTTCCAGGCGACCGGCAACGCTTCGCCGGTCATGGTCCCGGCCAAGGGCCGCTACATGATGCTCGACCTTCAGCGGTTCGCGCAGCGCTATGGCGTGGCATTCGGCCTGCCAGCGGGCTTTCCGCTCAATACCCTGGCGTTGATGCGTGGCCTGACGGGGATGCAATTGCACGCGCCGGAGCGCTTCGAAGCCTTGCTGGCAGTGCTGTTCAACGCACTTTGGGCAGAGCAACGTGCACTGGGCGATGTGCAGGTGTTGGAGCAGACGTTGGCTGCTGGCGGTTTCGACCCACAGCAGTTCGCCGAGCTGGCAGCGCAAGCCGAGGTCAAACAGGCATTGAAGGCGGCAACCGAGGAGGCCGTCACGCGCGGCGTATTTGGCGCGCCGACCTGTTTTGTCGAGGGGCAGATGTTTTTTGGTCAGGACCGGTTGGACTTTGTCGAACAGGCCTTGCGCTAGCTGCCCAGGCCCAGCAGTCGTTCGATCTGCCGGCGCTCCCAGATACTCAGCAGATCGACCGGGTTGGTGCCGTAACGCTGCCAGCTGTCATCATTGCTGCTGACGCCTTGCGGGTTGCAGCAACTGGCGCAGTGGGCGAGGCCTTCGGGATCGATGATCAAGCTCAGCTGCCAGCCGGCGCTGCTGACTTCGATCAGGTCTGGGCGCGGGCGCGCACAGACCTGCAACGGCTCCACCCCCATCGCAACATCGCGCAGGCATTGGTACACCTCACGGCTGCTGGGCGCGCGCATGCTGTCGATCAGAAGTTGGCCGGGGTGTTGGCGCTGATGATCTCGGCCTCATCCTGGCCGATGTTCTTGAAGCTGTGCGCTAGGGTAGTGGGGATGTAGTAACCATCGCCGGCATTGAGCACGCTGACCTGGCCGTCTACCCACAGCTCGATGGTGCCGCGAGTAACCAGGCCACATTCTTCGCCTTCTGCATGCACGATCGGCTCGCCGGAATCGGCGCCAGGCGCATACAACTCACGCAGCATACGCATCTGCCGGCCTTCGACGCTGGCGCCAACCAGCAGCATGCGCAGGCCGTTGCGGCCCAGGTCAGGCTGGTCGCCGCCGCGGAAGACAAAGCGCTCTTCGCGCACCGGGGTATCGAAACTGAAGAACTCCGCCAGGGACATGGGGATGCCTTCAAGCAGCTTTTTCAAGGAACTGACAGAGGGGCTGACGCGGTTTTGCTCGATCTGCGAGATGGTCGAATTGGTCAGGCCGCTGCGGCGAGCCAGTTCTCGTTGCGAGAGGCCGTTGCGTTCACGCACCAGTTTGAGTCGTGTCCCCGTGTCCATTAGCCGCCTTGTCTGTACTGAAGAGTGGTGTAAAAAATAATAAGCGACGCATTAAAACACACTCTTGTCAGCAACGCGCTGCGCATCTAGATGGCGCTGGCCGTGGTGGCTTGGGGCACGGCCAGCGCCTGCTGCGGCTTATTTGCTTTCGCGCAGCGGGCCTGGCCACATGCTTTTGAATACTGCATCGCGGCGGACCCAGGCGTGCATCAATGCCGCGCCCAGATGCACCAGCACCGTGGCAAACAGCAGATAGCCAGCCCAGCTGTGCGCGCCTCGCAGCAGCGCATACAGCTGCAGGTCATGCGGGGCAATGGCCGGTAACTGCAAGGGGCGCGGATAACCACCGGCCGAGAGCATTGCCCAGCCCAGCAGCGGCATGCTCAGCATCAGGCCATACAGGGCGATGTGCGAGGCCTTGGCGGCCAGCCGCTGCAGCGCCGGCAGGTCTGCCGGCAGCGGTGGATGGGGGACTGTCAGGCGCACAGCGATGCGCACCAACACCAGCAGCAACAGCAGCAGGCCGGTTGCCTTGTGCAGTTCCACCAGCAGCGGATGGCGGGTCGAAAGGTCGCTGACCATGCCCACACCGATGAACAGCATGGCCAGGATCAGCACCGCCATCAGCCAGTGCAGCAACCGCGCGAAGGGGTGAAAGGCAGCAGGTTTCATGGCCGTACTCCAGTGTTGAGGGACTCGCGGCTACGCCGATTGAAGGACTCGGAGTAGGCCGCCGAGCGCGCTGCCAGGATCGGATCGGCAGTGGCCTGTATGCCGCTCGGCAGAATCAGCGGGTCGAAGTTGAGGTCACGGCAGGCGCCTTGTTCGGGGGCGTCGACGGCGTTGATCACCAATGTGCCGGCATCGATGCTGCGCCGTTGTGCCGGCCATGGTTTGGACGGGTCTTCCAGCGGGTCGCCCGGCTCGGCCAGCACCAGGCGCAAGGTCCAGCGCAGTGGGCCCTGGCTCAGCCGTTGGGCGAGGTCGTGTTGCAAGAACAGCTTATCGCTGACCTGTGCCGGGAGGGCGTTATAGGGTGTTTGCGGCTCGACCTGCCAGCGCACCGGCTGCTCTTTGCCCTGGCGGTCGATCAGGCGGAAGGCGTTGATGCTGTGGTACTGGGTGCTGGCAAAGCTGTCGCTGGGCTTGTATGACGCCGCCCATTGGCGAAACGCTGCGCTCTCCGGGTGCTCGGCAAAAAACGCCTGCATGCGCGCTGGGTCCGGTTTGCCGGTGGCTGGGTCCGGGGTCATGGCCAGCACCTGTTGGTAGAACGCCTCCGGCGTGCCGATCGCCAGTACCGGCGGGTTGTTCATGCCGGTGCGCCAGAGCTGGCCGTCGTCGGTGGCAAACTGCAGCGCCATGCTCCGCACGGGCACGCCGGTATCCGGTGTGGCCGGGTTGGCGCCGCCAATGGCGAAGCGGCCGATTACCGGCACCCGCGCCTGTTCGAAGACCCGCGCGCTGGACAACGGCGCGGCCAGCCCGCTGCTTTCGAAGTAGCCGGTGACGCAAAGGCCCTTGGCGTGGTTTTTGCGATACCCGGGGTGGTGTCCGGCCTGGGCTTCGAAGGTGTCGATGATGCGTTGCGGGCTGAGTTTGGGGCCGCCGATCCAGCCGGCGGTGTAGGCAAACGCGCAGCCGGCGACGAGCAGGCCGGCGGCAATGGCCGTCAGCCGCCAAAGCTTGGCGGGGCCTTGCACGGGGGTGTTCATAGGCAACATCCGGGTCAGTGAAGATGCGAGTACGACGGGGCGCGGTGCAACTTATTCCCGTTGTCGGGGAATAAATTTTGGAGTGCTGCGTCTGCCACTTACACTTGTGCCTTTGAGGGGCTTCGGATGCTGTGCTTGGCTGGAGGATGCTGGGGGCGCTTTGCGCCCCTTTCGCGACACAAGGCCGCTCCTACAGAGACCGCGTACACCAAGACTGACGCGGTCAGTGTAGGAACGGCCTTGTGTCGCGAAAGGGGTGCGTAGCGCCCCCAGCATCCTCCAGCCAAGCGCAATTTATCAAAGCCACTCGAAGCCATGCCCTTACACTGACTGCCCATGGGCCGGAACCACACCATGCACGATCTCGACGATTCGCAATGGCGCGAACTGCTGCAGCGCCTGCGCCGCTTTGCCGTGTGGCTGACGCGCGAGCCGGGCAGTGCCGACGACCTCGTCCAGGCCACCATCGAACGCGCCTTGAGCCGCAGCGGCCAGCAGCGCGAGGCCGAGGCGCTGCGGGCGTGGCTGTTCAGCATCCTGTACCGGCTGTTTCTCGACAGCAAACGCCGTGACCGGCTGCACCGGCGCTGGTTGGCCTGGTTCAGCGGCGGCCAGGCAATCAGCGAGCCGATCGGCGACAACACCGAAGACATCATCTTCGCCCAGGCCGACTTGCAGGCATTTGCCCAGTTGTCAGCCGAGCAGCGCGCTTTGCTGTTGCTGGTCAGCGTCGAGGGCTTGAGTTACAAGGAGGCCGCCGAGGCCTTGGCTATTCCTATCGGCACGGTGATGTCGCGCTTGTCGCGGGCCCGTGCAGCATTGCGCCAACTGACCGAGGGCAGCCCAGCGTCCCCGGCCCTGCGGAGACTGAAATGACACGCCTGATCCCCACCGAGCACGAGTTGCACGCCTATATCGACGAGCGCCTTGACCCTGCGCGCCGCGCTGAAGTCCACGCGTGGCTGGATGCCAACCCGCAGGAGGCTGCACGTATCGAGGCCTGGCGCAACGACGCCCGGCGCCTGCGCGCAGCCCTGGCCGGCTTTGGCGAACTGGCCCCCGGCCCGCAGCTGGAGCTTGGCCAGTTGCAACGGCGCCTGCGTCAACGGCGTGTGCGCCGGCTGGCGACGGCTGCGGCGTTGCTGTTGAGCCTGGGTGTCGGCGGCATGGGCGGCTGGCAGGCGCGGCAAATGAGCATGGCCTCCACCGAACTGCCCATGGCCGATGCGCTGCAGGCTCATCGGTTGTTTGTCGGCAGCAGCGCATTGGATATTCAGGCCAGCGACCCTGGCCAGCTACGCGCCTGGCTGGGCAGCCATTTCAATCGGGTCGGCCAATTGCCCGACCTGGGCGGGCTGGGCTTTCAACCGGTCGGCGCGCGCCTGCTGAGCAACGAGCAAGGGCCGGCGGCGCTGGTGGTGTTCGAAGACAAGCAGGGCGAGCGGGTCAGCCTGTTCATGCGCTTGCCCGGCAAGCACTTTGCCAAGATGCCGACGGGCCAGCGCACCGATGGCCAGCTGGAAGCGCGCTACTGGTCGCATGGCGCCTACAACTTCGCCCTGGTCAGTGACGCCGACGATCAGCGCAGCGAGTCGCTGCGTGAGGTGCTCGGGGTCAGCCTGTAGCGGTTGCTGTCAGCCGCGCAGCTGTTCGATCAGGTGCCACAAACGCGGGTCGTTGAAATCATCGATGACCAGTTGCGCGCCAGCCTGCTGCAAGCGCTCGACGGTCTGGGTGGTGGCGACGGCCACGGTGAAGATCCCGGCAGCGCTGGCCGCTGTCACACCGGGCAGTGAATCTTCAAACGCCAGCGCCTGTTCAGCATTGGCCTGCAGCCGCTCCAGGCCGGTCAGGTAGGGCAGCGGGTCGGGCTTGGCCCGCGCCAGTTCGTCGGCTACCAGCACATGCGCGAAGCGTTCGCTCAGGCCCATCGCGCCAAGCATGTGCTCGGCATTCAAGCGCGGCGCATTGGTCACCACGCACATGTCGATGGCCTCGGCCTGGGCGTAATCGAGCAAGCGCAGTAACCCAGGCAACGGTTGCAGTTCGGGGGCGAGCTCGCGAAACAACGCTTCCTTGCGCTCGGCCAGCGCCTGGCGCTGCGCTGGGCTCTGATCTGGGAATAGCCTGGCGAACAGCTCGCCGTTGGCTTGGCCGCTGATCTGTTCATCGAACTGTGCCTGGGACAGCTCGCGGCCATCTTGCTCGTGCAGCAGCTGGCGGAAGGCTTGCAAGTGCAGGGTGTCGGTATCGGTCAGGGTGCCATCGAGGTCAAACAGCAGGGCGGTCAGCATCGGTTATCCATAAGCTTGAACATCGTGCAGGGGATCATAACCAATGCGCATGACGAAGGGGGCTGTTCAGTTTTCGCAGAAAAGAGTACAAATGTGCTCCATGGACAATATGACCCCCAAACGCCGCGCGATTCTGGCTTTTATCCGCGAGCGCATCACCGATCACAGCCAGCCTCCGAGCCTCGCCGATATCGCCGAGCGCTTTGGTTTTGCCTCGCGCAGCGTCGCCCGCAAGCACATCAGTGCGCTGTGTCAGGGCGGCTACCTCGAAGTCACGCCGAATCAGGCCCGTGGTATCCGCCTGGCCGAGCCTTTGCGCCGGCCTGAAATCCTCGAACTGCCGGTACTCGGCCAAGTCGCTGCCGGTGCGCCGATCGGGCCTGACCTGGATATCCACGAGCAGTTGCTGCTCGACCCAAGCCTGTTCCGGCGCACGCCCGACTACCTGCTCAAGGTGCGCGGCGAGTCGATGATCGACGACGGCATCTTTGACGGTGATCTGGTCGGCATCCGCCAGCAAGGCGAAGCCGACGACGGCCAGATCGTGGTCGCCCGGCTGGATGGCGAGGTCACCATCAAACGTTTGCAGCGTATCCCCGGCGGCTTTCGTTTGCTGCCGCGCAACCCGGCGTATGCGCCGATCGAGGTGGGCCCTGAGCGCGACTTCTTTATCGAAGGGGTCTTCTGTGGCCTGCTGAGGCGCGACTGATGGGCGCCGTGGTCGATCTGGACGGCCTGCTCGACCAGCGCCGCATATGGCGTGGCCGGCAAACCCAGGCGCGCCCGCTCGGTCTGCAGCCCACCGGTCATGCCCAACTCGATGAGCGCCTGCCCGATGGCGGTTGGCCGGCCGCAGCGCTGAGCGAACTGCTGCTGGCAAGCCCGGGCTGTGGTGAGTTGCAATTGTTATGGCCGAGCCTGGCCCGGCTCACCGCAGAAGCCGGGCGTGTGGTACTGATCGCACCGCCGTTTATCCCTTTTGCGCCGGCGTGGCAGGCAGCCGGGGTTGATCTGCGCTGGCTGATTCAGGTCGAGGCCGAGCCTGCCGATGCCTTGTGGGCTGCCGAGCAGTGCTTGCGCTCGGGCAGTTGTGCGGCGGTGCTGTGCTGGCCTGAACGGGCCGATGATCGCGCCTTGCGCCGCTTGCAGGTGGCTGCCGAAACCGGCCAGGCGCTGGCGTTCGCCTGCCGCCCGCAGCAAGCGGCGCACAATCCGTCACCGGCGGCGCTGCGTATTGCCATCGATACCCGGCCTGCACAATGGCGTGTGCTCAAGTGCCGTGGCGGCATGCCGCCTGCTGTGCCTATTGCAAGCCGCGGGCAGGGGTGATGCAGCATGTTGTGGGCCTGCATTCTATTGCCGCAGCTGGCGCTGGACAGCGTCCTGCGCGAACGCGATGACCCGGATACGCCGCTGGTATTGATCGGTGGGCCGATTCAGCGCCGGGTGCTGCAAGCGGTCAACCCGGCTGCCGCCAGGCTCGGCTTGCGTGCTGGGCAAACGCTGACAGCTGCCCGCGCATTAGCCGATGGCTTCACCTGCGTTGAAGCCGACCCTGCCCAGGTTGAGCAGGTTCAGCAGTTGCTGGCTGCCTGGGCCTACCGCTACAGCGCGCAGGTCAGCCTGCATTATCCGCGGGCCGTGTTGCTCGAAGTCGGTTCCAGCCTGCAGTTGTTCGGGCCGTGGCCGGTGTTCCAGGCGCGTTTGCGCGAAGAGCTGGATGCTCTGGGGCTGCGCCAGCGTATTGTGCTGGCGAGCAACCCGGTGGCCGCACGCATGCTTGCCAATTGTCATGACGGCCTTGCCCTGAGCGATGCCGACGACACCCGTGCGGCCCTTGCCAAGCTGCCGATCAACAAGGTCGGGCTGCCCACCGAGGCCAGCGAGGCCTTTACGCGGATGGGCCTGCGTCAGCTCGGCGAGGTGCTTGGCCTGCCGCGTGATGCGCTGGCCCGACGCTTTGCCGCCGGGGTACAGCTGCATCTGGATCAACTGCTCGGGCTGCGCAGTCTGGGTCTCGAGTTCTACCTACCGCCGGACCGCTTCGAGACGCGTCTGGAGCTCAACTTCGACGTTGAATCGCATCAGGCCCTGTTGTTCCCGTTGCGGCGGATGATCAACGACCTGGCGGCGTTTCTGGCCGGTCGCGACTGTGGCGTGCAGCGCTTCGAGCTGCACCTGGAGCATGTTGACGGCCCGGACACCGTGCTCAAGGTCGGTTTATTGGCCGCCGAACGTGATGCGACCTTGCTGTTCGAGCTGGCCCGCGGGCGCCTGGAGCCGCTGCGCATCACCGCGCCGGTGCGCAATCTGCGCTTGCTGGCGGCAGACCTGCCAGCCTTTGTGCCGCAGCATCAGGCGCTGTTCGATCCACGCGCGAAACAGGCGCAGCCGTGGGAGCAATTGCGCGAACGGCTGCGCGCGCGGCTGGGTGATGAAGCGGTGCAGGGCCTGCGTGCCGAAGCCGATCATCGCCCCGAGTGCGCCTGGCAACTCGTCAGCCAAGGTGCGTCCGGCACGCTGCAGGCGGCCGCAGATAGCCGCCCGGGTTGGTTATTGCCGGCGCCTTTGCGCTTGAGCGAGACCGATGTGCAGCTGTTGGGGCGGGCTGAACGGATCGAATCAGGCTGGTGGGATGGCGGCGATGTGCGCCGTGACTATTACCGCATCGAAACCCGTGAAGGCCTGCGCGGCTGGGCCTATCAAGACCTCGCCGAACCTGGCCCACTGTGGTTGCAGGGGTGGTTCGCATGAGCGCCGGCGGCTATGCCGAGCTGCATTGCCTGTCGAACTTCAGCTTCCAGCGAGGCGCCTCCAGCGCTGACGAGTTGTTCAAGCGTGCCCATGAGCAAGGCTATACGGCGCTGGCGATCACCGATGAGTGCACCCTGGCCGGTATCGTGCGCGCATGGCAAGCCGCCAAAGAGCACCAGCTGCGGCTGATCGTCGGCAGCGAAATACGTTTGCAGGACGGGCCGAAACTGGTCCTGCTGGTCGAGAACCTGCGCGGTTACCAAAGCCTGTGTGGCCTGATCACCCGCGCCCGGCGGCGGGCGAGCAAAGGCGAGTATCAATTGTTTGCCGCTGACCTGGAGGCCAACTGCGAGGGCTTGCTGGCGCTATGGATACCCGATGAGGCTGACGACGTGAGCGCCGGTCAGTGCCTGCGGCGCCTGTTTGGCGAGCGCTTGTATCTGGCTGTGCATCTGCACCGCGGCGCTGACGACGCCGCGCGCCTGGCTCGCTTGCGTGCGCTGGCTAACCAATTGGACATTCGCGCCGTGGCCTGCGGCGATGTGCACATGCACAGCCGTGGACGGCGTGCCCTGCAGGATTGCATGACTGCCGTGCGCCATAACTGCACGATTACCAGCGCCGGGCGTTACCTGTTCGCCAATGGCGAACGCCACCTGCGCAGCCTGGCTCAGCTCAACGAGCTGTACCCGGCAGACCTGCTCGAACAAAGCCAGTTGATCGCCGAGCGCTGTCACTTCGACTTGAGTGAGCTGAAATACCAGTATCCACGCGAAGTGGTGCCGCCAGGGCAAACCCCGGCAAGTTGGTTGCGCAGCCTGTGCGAACAGGGCTTACCCCGGCGTTGGCCGGACGGCGCCAGTGCCGAGGTGCGGCAGGTGCTCGACAAGGAGCTGGCGCTGATCGAAGAGCTGCACTACGAGAGCTACTTTCTCACCGTGCACGACATCGTCGATTTCGCCCGCAAGCAAGGCATTCTCTGTCAGGGGCGGGGCTCAGCAGCCAACTCGGTGGTTTGCTTTGTACTAGGTATCACCGAGCTTGATCCGATGCAGCACCACCTGCTGTTCGAGCGTTTTCTCTCACGCGAGCGCAACGAGCCGCCCGATATCGATGTGGACTTCGAGCACAACCGCCGCGAAGAGGTCATTCAATATGTGTTCCGCCGCTATGGTCGCCACCGTGCAGCACTGACCGCTGTGGTCAGTACCTATCACGCGGCTGGCGCAGTGCGCGATGTGGCGCGGGTGCTCGGGCTGCCGGCCGATCAGGTTGATGCCCTGGCAAAGTGTTGCGGCCGCTGGACGGATCGCATCCCCGATGCGCAGCGCCTGGCTGAGGCGGGCTTCGAGGCGCAAAGCCCGTCGTTGCGGCGGATACTGGTGTTGGCCGGCGATCTGATTGGTTTTCCCCGGCACCTGTCGCAGCACCCTGGGGGCTTTGTCATTTCCGAGCAACCGCTGGACCAGCTGGTGCCGGTGGAAAACGCGGCCATGGCCGAGCGCACGGTCATCCAGTGGGACAAGGACGACCTCGATATGGTCGGCCTGCTCAAGGTAGATGTGCTGGCGCTGGGTATGCTCAGCGCGCTTCGCCGTTGTTTCGATCTGCTTGCCCATCACCGCGGGCGCCATTTGACCCTGGCCACCATCCCCAGCGAAGACCCGGCTACCTACGCCATGATCAGCCGTGCCGAGACCATTGGCGTGTTCCAGATCGAATCGCGGGCGCAGATGGCCATGCTGCCGCGGCTCAAACCGCAGACGTTTTATGACCTGGTGATCGAAGTAGCGATCGTCCGCCCGGGCCCGATTCAGGGCGATATGGTCCACCCGTATCTGCGCCGGCGGCTGAAGCAGGAAGAGGTGACGTATCCATCGCCAGCCCTCGAGGCCGTGTTCAAACGCACGCTGGGCGTGCCGCTGTTTCAGGAACAGGTCATGGAGTTGGCGATGGTTGCCGCCGACTATAGCCCTGGCGAAGCCGACCAGTTGCGCCGCAGCATGGCCGCCTGGAAACGCCACGGCGGCCTTGAACCGCACCGCGTGCGCTTGCTCGAAGGCATGCAGCGCAATGGCTACGAGCTGGACTTTGCCGAGCGCATCTTCGAGCAGATCAAGGGCTTTGGCAGTTATGGCTTCCCCGAGTCGCACGCTGCCAGCTTTGCCTTGTTGTGTTATGCCAGCAGCTGGCTCAAGTGCCACGAACAGGCGATCTTCACCTGTGCCTTGGTCAACAGCTGGCCAATGGGCTTCTACAGCCCTGACCAGTTGCTCCAGGATGCCAGGCGTCAGGGCATCGAAGTGCGCCCGGTGGACGTCTTTTACAGCGAGTGGGACTGCACCCTCGAGCCCTTGGCCGGCGACGCCTTGGCCATTCGCCTGGGCTTGCGCCAGATCCGCGGCTTCACCGAAGCCGACGCTTCACGGCTGCAGCACGCCAGGCAGCAACGGCCGTGGCGCGATGTCGAAGACCTGTGCCTGCGCGCCGAACTCGACAGCCGTGCCCGCGCGCGCCTGGCCGATGCCGGGGCGTTGCGCGGGTTGGCCAGCGATCGTCATCAGGCCCGCTGGCAAGTGGCTGCGGTGCAGGCGCAACTACCCTTGTTCGCCGATATCGGCAGCGCTGGCGAGCAGGTCGTTGCGTTGCCAAGGCCAACCGTGGCGCAGGACCTGGTAGCCGATTACGCCACCCTTGGCACCACCCTTGGGCCGCACCCGTTGAGTCTGTTGCGTCCGCGCCTGCGCGCGCTCGGGTGTCGCAGTTCGGCGGAGCTGGACAGCGTCGAGCATGGTGATGCAATTGCCGTGACCGGTCTGGTGGTTGGCAGGCAGCGTCCAGGCACGGCCAGCGGGGTGACGTTTGTCACCCTGGAAGACGAGGCGGGCATGGTCAACGTGGTGGTCTGGCGCGACCTGGCCGAACGTCAGCGAAGGGCGCTGGTTGGCGCCCAGTTGCTCAAGGTCAGTGGCCGGCTGGAACATGAGAAAGGCGTCAGGCACTTGATTGCCCGTCGCCTGGAAGACGTCAGCCCGCTATTGCAAGGGCTGGACGTGCGCAGCCGCGACTTTCATTGAGGCCGGTCTAGACCATCGCCAGGTGCTGCTTGCGCGTAGGCGGAGCAAAGGCCTGATCAATCGCTTGCAGGTCGGCAGCGCTCAAGCTCAGTTCGCCTGCCGCAGCATTAAGCTGCACATGGCGTGGGTCGACGGCCTTGGGGATGGCAATCACCCCCGCATGGCGGGTAACCCAGGCCAGGCTGACCTGCGCTGGGGTAGCGTTATGGCGCGCGGCGATTTCGGCCATCAGCGGATGCTGCAGTAGCTGACCTGCCTGGGCCAGCGGGCAGTAAGCCATGATCGGCATCTGCTGCGCCTGGCTCCAGGGCAACAGGTCGAACTCGATGCCGCGCTGGGCCGGGTTGTACAGCACCTGGTTGGCGGCACAGGCAGCGTTATCCAGCTCGATCATGTCGTCCAGATCGAAGTTGGAAACCCCCCAGCGGCGAATCTTGCCTTGTTCGCGCAAGCGCTCGAAGGCCTCTACGGTCTCTTCCAGCGGATACTGGCCACGCCAGTGCAGCAGGTACAGGTCAATGCAATCGGTGCCCAGCCGGCGCAGGCTGCGCTCGCAGGCTTGCGGCACGCCGCGCTGGCTGGCGTTGTGCGGGTAGACCTTGCTGACCAGAAACACCTGGTCACGGCGACCGGCCAAGGCGGCGCCGACCACTTCTTCGGCACCACCCTCGGCATACATCTCGGCGGTGTCGATCAGGTTCATGCCAAGCTCGATGCCTTGCTGCAAGGCCGCCACCTCGGCGGCCTTGCGCGCAGGGTCTTCGCCCATGTACCAGGTGCCTTGGCCTATGGCGGTAACGCGGCGGTCTGCAAGTTCTACTGTGCGCATGTCAACTCCTGTGGCGGGGTGTGGGCAATGACGACATCCAGCAGCGCCTCGGCTGCGGTTGAAAGCTTGTGTTCACTCAGCGAAATAACGCCGATGCGCCGTTCGACGCTCGGTTCCACCAAGGCCACGCAGCGGGCGCCAAGCTCCTGCATCTGCTTGATGCACAGGGCCGGCACAGCGCTGACGCCCAGGCCATTGGCGACCATGCGGCCGATGGTGGTCAACTGATGACTCTCGAACGCCACGGTCAATTTGCCATGGCCGGCAGCGACGTTCTGTTCGAGCAGCAGGCGCACCGCAGAGGGTCGTTGCAAGGCGATGAAATCTTCGGCCAGCAATGCCTGCCAACTTACTTCAGGCTGCAACGCCAGCGGTGAGTCGGCTGGCACCACCGCCACGAAGCGGTCCATGTACAGCGGCACAAAGCGCAGGCCGTCGAGGTTGTCCGGCTCGAAACCAATGCCTAGTTCGACGCGGCGATGACGCACCAGTTCCTGCACCTGTTCATTGATCACGTCATGCACGGTGACGTTGACCCGCGGATAGCGCTGGCGAAACACCTTCAACGCCTGCGGCAGCAGGTTGCCAGCAAAGGCCGGCATTGCCGCCACAGAGACTCGGCCCAATTGCAGGGTGAAGCGCTGGCGCAGCATCTCTTCGGTGTCGTCCCAGTCGGCCAGCAGCCGCCGCGCCAACGGCAGCAGCACCTCGCCTTCGGGGGTCAGGCTGACGCTGCGGGTGGTGCGGGCGAGCAGGGCGCCGCCGAGGTTGTCCTCCAGCGCCTTGATGGTCAGGCTCAAGGCCGGCTGCGACACATGCAGGTGCTCGCCGGCCTGGGCAAAGCTCAGGTACTTGGCTACGGTGACAAAGGCACGCAACTGCTTGACGTTCATGCGGGGGTGAGCCTTTTCTTTTAGAAAAATTATCAATCGATGACTAAAACAAAATTAACAAATCAGTCGGCAGCGGTGAAGATGGCTGCACGCACAAACAACTATAAAGGCGAATCAGCATGGCCGGACTGGACAAGCGCGTTGCAACCTACGAAGAGGCCCTGGCAGGCCTGACCGACAACATGACCGTACTGGCCGGCGGCTTCGGCCTGTGCGGCATCCCGGAAAACCTCATCGCCCAGATCAAGCGCAGCGGGGTCAAGGGCCTGACCGTGGTCTCGAACAACTGCGGCGTCGATGGTTTTGGCCTGGGCATCCTCCTCGAAGAGCGGCAGATCGCCAAGATGATCGCGTCCTATGTCGGCGAAAACGCCGAGTTCGAGCGTCAGTTGCTCAGCGGCGAACTGGAAGTCGTGCTGACCCCGCAAGGCACCCTGGCCGAGAAAATGCGCGCTGGCGGCGCTGGCATCCCGGCCTTCTTCACCGCCACCGGCTATGGCACCCCGGTTGCCGAAGGCAAGGAAGTGCGTGAGTTCAATGGCCGCAAGTACATCCTCGAAGAAGCCATCACCGGCGACTTCGCCATCGTCAAAGGCTGGAAGGCCGACCACTACGGCAACGTGGTGTATCGCAACACGGCGCAGAACTTCAATCCGCTGGCCGCTACCGCCGGCAAGATCACCGTGGTCGAGGTTGAGGAGATCGTCGAGCCCGGCGTGTTGCTGCCGAGTGAGATCCATACCCCAGGGATCTTCGTCGATCGTGTGATTGTCGGCACCTTCGAGAAGCGCATCGAAAAGCGCACCGTCAAGGCCTGAACGCCGCCCATAGAACAACAAAGAGATCCAGACCATGGCACTGACCCGCGAACAGATGGCTCAACGCGTTGCCCGTGAACTGCAGGACGGCTTCTACGTCAACCTCGGCATCGGCATTCCTACTTTGGTGGCCAACTATGTGCCCGCTGACATGGACGTGATGCTGCAATCGGAAAACGGCCTGCTCGGCATGGGCGAGTTTCCCACTGAAAGCACCATCGATGCCGACATGATCAACGCCGGCAAACAAACCGTCACCGCCCGCCGCGGCGCCTCGATCTTCGATTCGGCACAATCGTTCGCGATGATCCGCGGCGGCCACGTCGACCTGACCGTGCTCGGCGCCTTCGAAGTGGATGTGGAAGGCAACATTGCCTCGTGGATGATCCCCGGCAAACTGGTCAAAGGCATGGGCGGCGCCATGGACCTGGTAGCTGGCGCTGAGAACATCATCGTCACCATGACCCATGCGTCCAAGGACGGTGAGTCCAAGCTGCTGTCGCGCTGCAGCCTGCCGTTGACCGGCGCTGGCTGCATTCGCAAGGTGCTGACCGACCTGGCTTATCTGGAAATCGAAAACGGTGCGTTCATCCTGCGTGAAACCGCGCCGGGCGTGACGGTCGAAGAAGTGATCGCCAAGACCGCCGGCAAGCTGATCGTTGCCGATGATGTGAAAGAAATGACCTTCTGATCACCGCTAGTTTGCCCCAGCCCCCTGTAGTGGTGGGCTTGCTCTGCGAAGGCTGACCCCTTTGCCGAGCAGGCCCGTTGCTGCAGGTTTTTTGCGTGTGCCTTGAAATCCCCTGACAAGACCAATAAAAGGAAAACTACCGTGGCCGCTGAAATTCAGGATAGCCGCTCCGCCCGGTTCGCTCTGCGCTGCTCCAATTGGGCCGAGCGCTGGTTCCCCGACTCGTGGGTGTTTGCCGCCTTGGCCGTGGTGCTGGTGTGCGTGGCCGCAATGGCCATGGGCGCCAAGCCGACCGACACTGCCAAAGCCTTTGGCGATGGTTTCTGGAGCCTGATCCCGTTCACCATGCAGATGGCCTTTGTGGTCATCGGCGGTTATGTGGTCGCCAGCTCACCGCCGGCGGCACGGCTGATCGATCGGCTGGCACGCATTCCGAAAAACGGCCGTTCTGCAGTCTGCTGGGTGGCGCTGATCTCGATGGTGGCGTCGTTGCTCAACTGGGGCCTGTCGCTGGTGTTTGGCGGCTTGCTGGTACGGGCATTGGCCCGTCGCACCGATCTGAAAATGGACTATCGCGCTGCAGGCGCCGCGGCTTACCTTGGCTTGGGCGCGGTGTGGGCGCTGGGCTTGTCGTCGTCGGCGGCGCAGTTGCAGGCCAACCCGGCCAGCCTGCCGCCGTCGATCCTGTCGATCACCGGCGTGATCCCCTTCACCGAGACCATCTTCCTCTGGCAGTCCGGCGTCCTGCTGGCGGCGCTGGTGATCGTCTCGCTGATCGTGGCCTATGCCACCGCACCCGGCGCCAGCAGCGCGCGTACTGCCGAGCAATGCGGTATCGACCCCAGCTTCACCGCGCCGCCGCCGGCGCAGCGCACCCGTCCCGGTGAGTGGCTGGAACACAGCCCGGTGCTGACCCTGTTGCTGGTGGCATTGGCTGCTGGCTGGCTGTACCAGGAGTTTGCCAGCAAACCGGCGATCACCGCGATTTCCGGGCTCAACACTTACAACTTCCTGTTCATCATGCTCGGCGCTCTGTTGCACTGGCGGCCGCGCAGTTTTCTCGATGCAGTAACCCGCGCAGTGCCGACCACTACCGGAGTGCTGATCCAGTTTCCGCTGTATGGCTCGATTGCCGCAGTGCTGACCCAGGTCAAGGGCATCGATGAGCAGACCCTGGCTCACCATATTTCGACCTTCTTCGTGCAGATCGCCACGCACGACACCTATGCCTTGCTGATGGGTGTGTACTCGGCCGTGCTGGGCTTCTTCATCCCCTCGGGCGGCGGCAAGTGGATCATCGAGGCGCCGTACGTGATGCTGGTGGCCAACGACCTGCAGTATCACCTTGGCTGGGCGGTGCAGATCTACAACGCGGCCGAAGCCTTGCCCAACCTGATCAACCCGTTCTACATGTTGCCGCTGCTTGGGGTGCTTGGGCTCAAGGCGCGGGACCTGATCGGCTTCTCGTTCGTGCAACTGCTGGTGCATGCGCCGTTGGTGCTGGTGCTGCTGTGGGCACTCGGCTCGACCTTGCAGTACACGCCACCGGTGATGCCGTGAGCGGATCTGAACCCTTGAATAGCTAGGCCCGCTCACGGCTGACAGATAAAACGACAACGCCTGCCTCACCCTTCATTGGGGCAGGCAGGCGTTTTCTTCGAGCAAGCGACTCAGCGCAGGTGCGCGAGCAGTTGCTGCAGTTTTTCGATGTTCTGCTGATCCAGCGCGAACACCGGCCGGCGTGGTTCACCCGCGTCCAGCCCGGTCAGGGTCAGGCCGGCCTTGACGGTGGCCGGCAGGCCGCCTTTGAGGATGAATTCAAGCAGCGGCAGCTGCCGGTAGAACAGCGTTTTGGCCTGTTCCAGATCACCCGTCAGTACCGCGTGGTACAGCTCAAGGTTGAGTTCGGGGATCAGGTTGCACGCCGCCGTGCACCAGCCCTTGGCACCCGCCGCGAAGGCTTCCAGCGCCAGTGGGTTGCAGCCGTTGTAGAACGGCACCCGACCCTCACCGAGTACATGCAGCTTGTGCATCCGCTGAATATCACCAGTACTTTCCTTGACCATGGTGACGTTGTCGATTTCGCGCACGATGCGCAGGATCAGGTCCACCGGCATGTCGGTGCCGCTGGTGGCCGGGTTGTTGTAGAGCATGATCGGCAGGTCTACCGAGGCTGCGATGGAGCGGTAGTGCTGGACAATCTCGCGCTCGCTGAGCTTCCAGTACGCGGTCGGCAACACCATCAGCGCATCGGCGCCATGTGCCTGGGCAAAACGAGCACGGCGGATCGCCCCGGTAGTGGTCAGGTCAGAGACGCTGACGATGCTCGGCACGCGCTTGGCAATGCTGGCCAGGCTGTACTCGGCGACCTGTTGCCATTCACTGTCGCTCAGGTAGGCGCCTTCACCGGTGCTGCCCAGCGGCGCGATCACATGCACGCCACTGTCGATCAGACGCTCGATGCACTGGCCGAGTGCTGGCAGGTCAAGCTGCTCGCCGGCATGGCTGAACGGGGTAACGGTGTAGCCGATGATGCCGTGGAATTGTGTAGTCATGGTGCAAGGCTCCGCAAACAAGGCAGGGTTGATCAGTTCAGGCAGTCTTCATGCTTACGCAGGCACTGGCGGGCGTAATAGTTGAAGGCAGCGGTGTGGCGTTTGGGCCGGTCGATCCAGTCATGTGCCTCGCGGCCCAACGCGGGAGTGATTGGTTTGATGGTGCCGGCAGCCATCGCCAGCAATTGCAGGCGGGCGGCACGCTCGATCAACTGGGCGTAGACGCAGGCTTGCTCGACGCTGGCACCGGTCGACAGCTGGCCATGGTGCGAGAGCAGAATGGCGCGCTTGTCGCCCAGCGCATTGCTGATCAGTTCGCCTTCTTCGTTGCCCACCGGGACACCTGGCCAGCCCTCGAGAAACGCGCAGTCCTCAAAAAGCGGGCACAGGTCCATGTGCGAGACCTGCAGCGGCACTTCAAGCATCGACAGCGCGGCGACATGGGTCGGATGCGTGTGAATGATGCAGTTGACGTCGGGACGGGCGCGATAGACCCAGCTGTGAAAGCGGTTGGCCGGGTTGGGCATGCCCTGGCCTTCGAGCACTTCCAGGTCCTCATTGACCAGCAGCAGGTTGCTCGCACTGATCTCGTCGAAACCCAAGCCCAACTGCTGGGTGTAGAAGGTACCGGTTTGTGGCCCGCGGGCGCTGATTTGCCCAGCCAGGCCGGAGTCATGGCCGTGGTCGAACAGAATTCGGCAGGTCAGTGCCAGCTTTTCACGCACGCTCCACGTATTATCAGCGAGCGAACTTTGCATCTGAGTCAGCGCCTGGCGCACCAGTTGCTCTTTGCTGTGTGACAGGGTTGTGGCCATGGGCGACTATCCTCTGTGGCGAATGATGAAGGTCAGCGCTCTGTGCTCGGCTGTGTGGTGTGGTCCGAGCTTGATGATGCGCTAAATGACACGAGATATCCTATATGACACAAAGTGTCATAAGCAACAGCGTTTCTTGGGAATACCGAAATTCATGTCTATCCGATTGAAATTGCTGAGAAAAAAACTCGGTATCACGCTTGAGGTACTGGCGGACAAAGCCGGGATGACTAAGAGCTACCTGTCCAAAGTCGAGCGCGGCTTGAACACGCCATCAATTGCCAGTGCGCTGAAATTGGCGCGGGCGTTGAACGTCAACGTCGAGGAACTGTTCTCCGAAGACGCCACCGATCAGGCTCGCTACAGCCTGGTCCGCCAGGGCGAACGGCAGGCCTTGGTCGGCAGCGGTGAGGGCCCGGGCTATGCCGTGCTGACCTCCCAGGTCGGCCAGCGCAGCCTGCTGCCGTTTCTGATCCAGCCACCCACCGAGTTCAGCGATCCGACCTTCAAAGAGCACCAGGGCGAGGAGTTTCTGTTCGTCCATAGTGGCCAGGTTGAGGTCGATTTCATGAACGAGCGGGTGCTCCTGGGGCAGGGCGATGCCTTGCATTTCAATGCCCAGACTCCCCATCGGCTGCGCTCGATCGGCCCGCAGCAGGCGCAGTTGCTGGTGGTAGTGCAGGGCGGCGAGTAAGGGGCCAGGCGATGATCGAGGTCTCACGGTTCTGGCGCGATCCGGCATTGCCTTTTGTTGAAGCGCGACGCGTGGGCGACGGCCGCCAGGTGTGTTACGCGGCGCACTCCCATGAGAGCTTCTCGCTTGGAGTGATTACGGGTGGGCGCAGCAGCTACATGACTGGAGCGGTCAGTCATGAGGTGACTGCGGGCAGCACGGTGTTGATCAAACCGGGCGTGGTGCACAGTTGCAACCCAGTTGCTGGCGAGCCGTGGTCGTACCTGATGCTGTTTGTCGATATGCCGTGGATGGATGCGCAAGGCGTGCAGTTGCCAGAGGCAACCCTGAGCCATTCCCCAGCGCTGTACAGCCGGGTACTGCAGTTGTTCGCGAACGTGTTCGATGAAGCGACGGCCGAGCGCGAAGCCTTGCTGGCAGCTTTTTTTCGGGACTTGCCCGGCTATCTGCAACCCGAGGCAGCGACGCCGAGTGATGAGCATGCGCAATTGGAAGCTGGCGCCGCGTTCATCCGCACGCACCGGCAGGACCCGCTGACCCTCGCCGATATCTGCGCCGCTGCTGGGTTGTCGCGGGCCTACCTGATTCGTGCCTTCCGCCAACGCTTTGGGCTGACGCCACATGGCTATCTGTTAGACCAGCGCGTGCAGTATGCGCGCAGCCAACTGCGTCTCGGCCGGCCCATCGCCGCGGTGGCGGTGGATGCCGGGTTTGCTGATCAGGCGCACCTGCAGCGCGCATTCAAGCGGCACCTGGCGACAACCCCCGGGCACTACCGTAGCGCCTCAGGCTCGCAGCAGCACCACAGCGCTGGCCACGAGTAATGCCGCCAGCAGGCGATTGAACAGGCGTATGCGCTGTGGGTGGGTCAGGTATTGGCTAACCACACTGCCGGCCCACGCCCAGCAGGCGATCGAGACAAAGCAGATCGGCGCGTAGATTGCGCTGAACAACCACAGCAGGTGGTGATCCCCGCCGGTGTACGCGCCCACGCCTGCAACCGCCGCCAGCCACGCCTTGGGGCTCAGCCACTGCATGGCCGCGCCTTGCCAGGCGGAGGGTGCCGGCAGTTGTTGTTCAGTGGCCAGCTCGCCGTTGTCGCGGGCCAGTTGCCAGGCCATGTATAACAGGAACAACACACCGCCCCACAACAGTAACTGGCCCAGTGCTGGCCAGCGCAGCAACAGCTGGTGCACACCCAAACCGCACAGCAGCAGTAGCAAACAGAAACCCAGCGTCGCACCTGCGACATGGCCAAGGCTTGCCCGCAGGCCGTGGCGGGCACCGCTGGCCAGGGCTACGATATTGACGGGGCCGGGTGAAATAGAGGCTGCCAGGGCAAAGGCGGCCATGGACAAGGACAGGCTCATGAGCAGGATTCCACTGTTGAAGTGCGCTGATGGTGCGCGCCTGGTTAGCTTGAGTATTGAACCAAAGTCCCCTGCGGTTTGCCTCAGAAACACCTGTTACAGGTTTTGTAATAGTTTCCCGCTGTCAGAAAATACGACTGTAATTGTAGGATCTCCATCCCTATTTCCCATTCAGGTATCTATGAACACCTTCTCGGAGCCCCCCAGTTCCTGGTCGTCCCGGCCATCTTGCACCCCCTCCCGTAACACATCCCTTGTGAGTATCTGCTAATGGAATGGCTTGCCGACCCTACGGCCTGGCTAGGCCTGTTGACGCTTATCGTCCTCGAGCTGGTGCTGGGTATCGATAACCTGGTGTTCATTGCCATTCTGGCAGACAAGCTGCCCCCGCATCAGCGCGACCGCGCGCGGGTAATCGGCTTGAGCCTGGCGCTGATCATGCGCCTGGGCCTGCTGGCGAGCATCTCGTGGATGGTCACCCTGACCGAGCCGCTGGTCGAACTCTTCGGCAAGACGTTCTCGGGCCGTGACCTGATCATGCTGTTCGGTGGTGTGTTCCTGCTGTTCAAGGCCACCATGGAGCTGCACGAACGACTGGAAGGGCATGTTGCGCAGTCCAGCGGCAGCGTGCGCCATTCGGCGTTCTGGCCGATCGTTGCGCAGATCGTGGTGCTCGACGCGGTGTTCTCGCTGGACGCGGTGATCACTGCGGTAGGTATGGTCGAACATCTGTCGATCATGATGATCGCGGTGATCTTCTCGATCGGTATCATGATCGTTGCCAGCAAGCCGCTGACCCGCTTCGTCAACGCCCACCCGACAGTGATCATGCTGTGCCTGGGCTTCTTGATGATGATCGGCTTCAGCCTGACCGCAGAAGGCCTGGGCTTCCATATCCCGAAAGGCTACCTGTACGCGGCGATTGGCTTCTCGATTCTGATCGAGCTGTTCAACCAGCTTGCCCGGGCCCGCCGCAAGCGCAGCCTGCAAGAGCATCGCCCGCTGCGTGAGCGTACTGCCCATGCGGTACTGCGCCTGATGGGCGGTCGCCGGGTAGAAGCAGACGAAGTCGGCGAGGAGATTGCCGATCTGGTTGAAGGTGGTGAGGAACAGGTGCTGTTCGATCGCCGCGAGCGGGTCATGATCAGCGGTGTGCTGAACCTTGCCGAACGGCCGATCCGTACGGTGATGACGGTGCGTACCGAAGTCGATGCTCTCGACCTGGCTCTGCCTGCCGAGAGCATTACCTTGGCCTTGGCCAACTCGCCATACTCGCGTCTGCCGCTGATTCGTAACGGGCGTATCGAGGAGCCGCTTGGTTTCGTGCACAAGAAGGAGTTGCTCAAGGAGTACCTCGAGGGCAACCAACCTGACCTTGAGGCGATGGTGCGCGCGCCCCTGAATCTGCTGGAGAGCTTCAGCATTCTCAATGCGCTGGAGCAGATGCGTGGCCAGTCGACCCATATCGCCTTCGTGGTCAACGAATTCGGTGACTTCACCGGCTTGCTGACCATGACCGATATCCTTGAGTCGATTGCCGGTGAGCTGCCGGACGCCAGTGAGGTCGAGGGTCCGGCGATTGTCGAGGAGGCTGACGGTTTTGTTGTCAGCGGAGCCCTGAACCTGAGCCAGGTGCAGGCGCGGACCGGCTTCAGTGCCCGCGCTACCGAGGACTACCAGACCCTCGCAGGCCTGGTGATGAGCTTGCTGGATCGCTTGCCGCGGGTCGGTGATTGCCTGGCCTGGAATGGCTGGACCATGACCGTGATTGCGGTGGAGGAGCGGCGCGTGCGCCAGGTGCGCCTTACACCGAGCGGCGACGTTGACGGAGCAGGTGCTTGAAGCCCTCGAGCACCAGCACCAGCACCGCCGCCCAGATCGGCAGGTAGGTCAGCCACTGGTCACGCGCAATGGTTTCGCCCAACAGCAGGGCGACACCGACCAGCAGCACCGGCTCGACGTAGCTGAGCAGGCCGAACAGGCCGAAGGGTAACAGCCGGCTGGCGAGTACATAGGCAATCAGCGCACTGGCGCTGATTGCCCCGAGCAGCGGAATCAAGCCGTACAGCCCGGGATGTGCACGCAGGTCGGCGGCCGACAATGGGCCCTGGAACACGAAGTAAAGCGCCCATGGCAACAGCAGGAACATGTCGCACCACAGCCCGCCCAGGTGATCGGTGCGGCAGCGTCGGCGCAGCACGAAGTAGATCGGATAGCCGATCATCACCACCAGGGTTTCCCAGGCAAAGCTGCCATGCTGATACAGCTCGTGACCCACCCCAAGCGCTGCACAGGCCACGGCCACTTTCTGCAGGCGTGACAGCCGTTCACCATAGACCAGCCGCCCGGTCAGGACCATCGCCAACGGCAACAGGAAGTAACCCATCGACACTTCCAGGCTGCGCCCGTGCAACGGTGCCCAGAGAAACAGCCACAGTTGCACACCCATCAACCAGGATGTGCCGAGCATGCCTAACAGCAGTGCCGGGCTGCGGCGCACCCGAGCGAACAGTTCAGCGACCCGCTGCCAGTCTTTGCTGACCAGCATGAACAACGTCAGGCAGGGCAGGGTAAGCAGGGTCCGCCAGCCGAAAATCTCTTCGCCGTCGAGCGGCGCCAGCAGCGAGCTGTAGAAGTACATCACGGCGAACAGGCAGGACGCAGTGACCGATGTAACAATTCCTTTTGACACGAATGCCTCAATTACAGTGAATGAGCGGTTTGATCAGCCGAGCATGATCTCAGGGCGAACCTCCTGGGGCAACCGCGGGCGAGCCGCCAACGCCTGCAGAAACGCCTCCAGCGGCATCGGCCTGGCGAACAGGTACCCTTGCTGAAAGTCCACTGCATGATCTTGCAGGTAATCGCGCTGGATGGCTGTTTCGACACCTTCGGCGACAATCCCCAGGCCCAGCTTGGCCGACAGCTCGATAATGCTCTCGAGGATGTGCTGCGACAGCGCGTCGCCACCGATCATGGCGACGAAGCTCTGATCGATCTTGAGGTAATCGACCTTGAACTGACGCAGGTAATTGAGGCTCGACTGGCCCGTGCCAAAGTCGTCGAGGGCGATCATTACGCCCATCTCATGCAGTTTGGCAAACAGCTCCAACGCAACCGGTGTGGCCTCGAGCAACTTGCGCTCGGTCAATTCCAGGGTCAAGGCGACCCGCCCCGGTGGGAAGTGCTGGAGGAACATCCGGCAATCCTCCAGCAGGCTCAGATCCTGGCAGTGGTCGGCGGTGATGTTGATGCCGATATGAAAGCCGTCTTCCATCAAGGCAGCATAGGGCGCCAGGTCTTGAGCGGTGTTCAGCATCAACGCGCGGGTCATGGCAACGATCTGCCCGCTGTGTTCGGCGTAGGGAATGAACAGGTCAGGGCGCACCAGGCCCTCACGCGGATGGTTCCAGCGCATCAGCACTTCGGCACCGGCCCACTGGTAATCACCCTTGCGCACCACGGGTTGAAAGTACGGTACGAATTCGTTGGCCTGCAGCGCCCGATCCAGCTCGGCGCGTGATGAGGATGCACGGCGCAGCTGCCAGCGGCAGGCGCTCCCAGCGGCCACTCCGAGCAGCAGCAACAGCGCAATCAACGCGGGGTAGTGTTTGCGCATCAACTCAGCCTGCTTGCCCGCCGCAAAGCCTCCGTGCACGCTGAACGGGTAACGCGCCGAGGCTATTACTACCGCGGCGCTGGACGCAGCCGGCGGGGTGCCGATGCGGACTTCACCGTCCTGCCCCATCCAGCTGTTGCCGACTTGCAGGTACAGCTGCTGATCACTGCCAATCAGGCGCAAGGCAGTCAGCAGATGCTCACTGTCGACCGTGGTTATCGCCGCGCGCTGGGCGTCGCCTGTGCGGTAGACCAGCAAGGCATGGCCGGGAGTGACCGAATTGCCGTCCATCAGCCACAGGTGGCCCTCGGTGTAGTCTGCCGGGTTGACCGCCTCGTGGTAGTCGCCAAACAGCGACGTGCAGTAGAGCGTGTTGTCACTCGCCAGATTGGCGGAGCGGACGAAGGCATTGCGAGTGACTTCGCTGCGCAGCTCGACCTCGACCTCCTCGCAAGGGCGGCCTGCCAGCGGCAGCAGTGTCTGGGCGGCGGTTGCTACACTGTCGAGTATGCGCTCGACGTGGGTCACTGCCTGGCGACTGGTAGCCTCGCTGGCCTGACGCATGTCCTGTTGGCTCTGCCAGACCATGACAGCCAGGCCGCCCAGCAAGGGCAGCAGGCCGACCAGCCAGGGGAGTAGGGTGCGCCAGTGACTGCGGGCGTGACGGTTGCGTGTAAGGGGCATATTGACCTGGGCTTGACGATGACCTGCCAAGGATAGCCGCTGGTCGGGCAGGGCGGAGAACTAAAGCGCGACAAACCGATTTACGCCCTATAGAATCCGATTACGAATACAACAATAAAGTCCTCTCGTGCAGAGGGCCAAACCGCCGAGAATGTGCCCCTATGCCACGTCACGGGTTCAAATTGATCATTGGTACTTTCCTCGCCCGTAGCGTGCGCGGTATCCCCTGCTCGCCACCCGGCCGTCCGCCATCGAACGCAACTGACTAATCGTTATTACGCAGTAGATGAGGACACCAACATGGCAGATATCTTCGAAAACCCGATGGGCCTGATGGGCTTTGAATTCATTGAGCTGGCATCGCCGACCCCGGGCGTGCTGGAACCGGTGTTTCAGATTCTGGGCTTCACCAAGGTCGCTTCGCACCGCTCCAAGGATGTTCACCTGTATCGCCAGGGCGAGATCAACCTGATTCTCAATAACGAGCCGAAAAGCATAGCGTCGTACTTTGCAGCCGAGCATGGCCCGTCGGTCTGTGGCATGGCCTTCAAGGTGCGCAACGCCCATGAAGCCTACGCGCGTGCACTCGAGCTTGGCGCTCAGCCGGTGGAGATCGAAACAGGCCCCATGGAACTGCGACTGCCGGCGATCAAGGGTATTGGTGGCGCGCCGCTGTACCTGATCGACCGCCATGAAGAAGGCAGCTCGATCTATGACATCGACTTCAAGTTCATCGAGGGTGTTGAACGCAATCCGGTCGGTGCGGGCCTGAAGATCATTGATCACCTGACCCACAACGTCTACCGCGGGCGCATGTCGTATTGGGCCAACTTCTACGAGAAGCTGTTCAACTTCCGTGAAATTCGCTATTTCGACATCAAGGGTGAGTACACCGGCCTGACTTCCAAGGCCATGACCGCGCCCGATGGCATGATCCGCATTCCATTGAATGAGGAGTCGTCAAAGGGCGCCGGCCAGATCGAAGAGTTCCTGATGCAGTTCAACGGCGAGGGCATCCAGCACGTCGCCTTCCTTACCGATGACCTGCTCAAGACCTGGGACGCGCTCAAGGGCCTGGGTATGCGCTTCATGACCCCGCCACCGCAGACCTATTACGAGATGCTTGAAGAGCGTCTGCCAGGGCACGGCGAGCCAGTTGACCAATTGCAACCGCGCGGCATTTTGCTCGACGGCGCGTCCGAATCCGGTGACAAGCGCCTGCTCCTGCAGATCTTCTCGGAGACCTTGTTGGGGCCGGTGTTCTTCGAATTCATCCAGCGCAAGGGTGATGACGGTTTCGGTGAAGGCAACTTCAAGGCCTTGTTCGAATCGATCGAGCGTGATCAGGTGCGTCGCGGCGTTCTCGACGTGCAATGACGGCTGGCGCACCCTGCTTGTGCTTCAGGCAGTGGTGCGCTCCCGCTTGCGGCGAGCGCGGAATATGCCCCAGTAGGTAATGGCGGCCGTCAGCAACCCTACCAGCGTCAGCGATGGCAGGACCTGAACCATCAGCAGGCGTGCCTCTGCCAGCGTGTAACCCTGGGGGTAGCCGACGTTTACACGATAGTCATGTCGCGTCGATGGCACACTGCGGAAAAACTCGCTCTGCGAAGGTCGTTGTGGATCGCGGCTGTCGCCTTGGCTCCAGAGATACGCATCCTCGAATTCCAGTACCAACACCAGGCCATCCTGAAAGCCCTGCAGTTCTCTGCGCAGCTCAATACCATAGCTGGTGGCAATGATGCCTGGCCCATCGTTCGCCAGCCGATATTCGACCATGACGCCATTGGGCGTTGTAGGCGAGTCGAAATTCAGCCTGACAGTGCTCCCGGCGGTGATGTCGATGTGATGCGGAATGATCGTGGGCAAGGTACTGCAGTACGCCAGATCATCCTTGGTCAACTCCAGTGAGTGGATCCGCGGGTCGCTGGCGGTAATCTTGCGCAGTTGCTCGACGACGTTGTCACAGGCCTGGCCACTGTACTGGCTGGCGGTATTGGCCGTGAGCAACAGGCTATCCAGGCGTCGATCGATGGCGAACAGCGCCTCATGGGCCGATATGCGCGCGTTTTCGTCAAGCTTGCGTTCAAGCTGATAGAACATCACCGTCAGCCCGGAAACCATCGGTATCAGGCCGACCGCCGAGACCAGCAGCAGCTCCAGCAAACTACGCCCCGTGTGCATGAGTTTTGACATCGGCACTATCCTTCCCTCTGGTGCTGTCCGCGTCTGGACAACTGGCAGACCAGAGTACGTAGGGCGGGACACCGCCGATGTAGGCTTATGTCGATTCAGCCTGGTGGAAACAGCAGCTACGCTGTGAGAGTCCGGAGTGGTGTAGTGCCAGATGTCTCCTGCTTGTCACGAACATTGCGCCATTGCAGTGGATTAACTTCCAGCAGATCATGCGTGCTAGTCAGTCAGCCGACGTCAAGGAATCAAGACAGTGGTCGCCAAGGGCAAGTCATCCAATACCGAGTTGCAGGTGCTCCATGTCGAACCCAGCTGGAAGCCGACGGATCCGTTTGCCGAGGCCATCCGCGTGTTCAATTGGGGCGACACGCCTTTGGGTGTCCTGGCGAAATGGCCACCCTCGCTGCGGCACGCCGTGGACATCATGCTCGCGTCCCCGTTCCCGGCTGCCCTGGTCTGGGGCGACAGTATGACGGTCATCCATAACGCAGCTTACGCTGACGTGACCGGCACAGCCGCGCCAGGCTTGGGTTCTAGCTTCGAGCAGATGTGGCGCAAACACTGGGCGCAAGTCGGGCCATCTGTGTTCAAGGCGCTCGAGGGGCAAGCAAGCTTTGTGGGTGATGCGCCCATCCTGGTCGCAGCTGACACCGAGGCAGGCAATGTATGGTCCGCCCTGGGTTATACGCCGATCCGAGACGAGCAGGCACGCGTCGCGGGCTTTCTGCACACCGTGATCAACGCTACTGCCAGCGTTGCAACGCTGGGTGAGTGGCGTGACCTGACCGAGCGATTCGAGCAGCGGATTGCCGAGTATCAAGCCGATCGCGAGCGCATCTGGGCGTTATCCAGTGAGGCGATGATCATGGTTACCCTTGATTTGCGCCTGCACGCTGTCAACCCTGCATTCGAGCGTATGCTGGGCTGGAGCCTGGCGCAGATGGTCGGCATGACCATCACCGACCTGTTACACCCTTCCGATCGGCGTGACGTCGCCGAGGTCGCGCTGGACGTGCTGCACGGCCCAGGCGTGCGCGAGCTCGAGAGCCGAGTGCGCCACAATGCCGGTCACTATTGCTGGATCCGTTGGAGCGCTCGGCGCGACGGCCGGTTTCTTACCGCAGTGGGCAGTGACATCAACCAAGAGCGTGAAAACGCCATGCGTCGTTCCGAAGCGCTACTGCGCAACAACCAGCGTGTCACTGTGGTGAGTCAGCTGGCAGGGGGCGTGGCCCATGAAATGAACAATCTGCTCTCAGGCATCGGCGGCAGCCTGGAATTGCTGCAACGGCGTATCGATCAGGGGCAGCCCGAGCGAATCGCCAGCTATGTAGAGCTGGCACGCGGTTCGGTTGAGCGTGCAATGAGCCTGACGCATCAGTTGTTGGCCTTTTCCAGTGGGCAGCACCTGTCGCCGCGTCCACTCAACAGTACCCCTGCGATGATGGCGTGTGGGCAGTTGCTGTTGCAGGCATTGGGCCCGGAGATGCTGCTTGAATGGCATCTGGATAACGATGCCTGGCCGATTCTGGTAGACCCGGGGCAGCTGGAAAACGCGCTGGTCAACCTGTGCACCAATGCCCGCGAGGCCTGCAACTTTGCCGGCACAGTAACCATCCGCAGTTTCAACCAACGGCTGGAGGATGATGAGCGAGCCCTGGGAGGGCTAGAGGCAGGTGATTATCTGGCCATTCAGGTGGAAGACAATGGTCAAGGTATTGCCAGCGAAGACATCCCGCGTGTGTTCGAGCCATTTTTCACCAGCAAGCCTGCAGGGCGCGGTGCTGGGCTAGGACTGCCGATGGTCTACGGCTTTGTTCACCAGTCAGGGGGCCATGTATGGCTCGAGTCCACCTTGGAGCAAGGGACCCGTGTGACCATGATGTTTCCGCGTTGTCTGCAAGTTGTCGAGCCGTTGGCAACGCCACTGCCACCAGTGCTGATGGAGCCTGCTAACGGTCGGCGCCTGTTGCTGATCGATGATGAAAACGGCTTGCGCAAGTTAATGAAGGAAGCACTGCTCGAGCAGGGCTTCGAGGTGGTTGATGTGGCAGATGCCACGGGTGCCATGAGCAAATTCCGCCACGATGGCAGCTTCGACCTTGTCGTCACCGACATTGGCCTGCCCGGCGGCTCCAGTGGTCGCCAGGTGGCGCAGGCAATGCGTTTGCTGAAACCCCAGCAGAAGATCCTGTTCATTACCGGCTACAGCGAGCACCCGATCGAACAGGCTTTGCTCGACCAGCCTGGTACGGGCCTGATGCTCAAGCCGTTCTCGCTGGCACGGCTGGTTGCTCAAGTGCAGAGCATGCTGGTCGAAGCGGGATGAGTTACCACCTGGCAACAACCCGCAGAGCGGGGACGCTACAAGCCTTGCTGTAGAATCGGGTCGTCCGGATTCTGACGCTCGAGCTCAGCCAGCAGTACCTGAACATTCTGCAATTGCCCGGTCTCTTTCCAGTACTGGATCAACAACACCCGCGCCTTGCGATTGGCGGGCTGCCGGTCGAGGATGGTCTGCAGTTGCTTCTGCGCGGCTTCAACCTGCTCGAGCTGATGCAAGGTAACCGCCAGCACGTAGCGGTAGTCAGTGTTTTCCGGCTCCAACTCAACCGCCCGGGCAAACGCCAGCAAGGCATATTCGGTTTGCTGGTGGCGATTGAGCCACAGGCCCAGATCGTGCTGTAAAAAGGCCGAGTCTGGTTGCAAAACGAGCGCTTTGGCCAATACCTGGCGAGACTCGTCGTGCAGGCCCTGGCGTTCGAGCAGGCGCACCTGGACGGCGAGGGCGTCCAGGTTTTGCGGGTTCAGCTGCAGACTGCGCTGCAGGGCCAGGGCGGCCTGGGCGTAATCAGCCTCATGCAGGTACAACCGGGCCAAATGCACTTGCGCGGCGCTGTCTTCCGGTTGCGCCATCAGTGCTTGCTGGTAGGCTTCAAGTGCTTGCTGCAAGGGCCCGAAATACAAGCCAATGGCGTCCGGATCGAGGCCGAGCAGGGCATCTACGGCCGCGAAACGCACGCTTTGCTCGTCATCGTCCAGCATCGGCCCAAGCACCAGGCTGCGCTGCGCGGCGGGCAACAGCCGGCGAATGCTCTCGATAGCGGCGCGACGCACCATTGGCTCATCGTGTTGCAGGTCAAGTCTGGCCAGCTCCAGCGCTTTGGGTGAGGGGTAGTTGGGCAATTCGGCATACAGCGCAGCGCGCCGGATCGGCGCCAGATCATCACGCTGCAGTTGCTGATAGAGCACCCGCGCTGCGCCAGGCAGGCCGTCGTGGGCCTGGCGCAGCGCTTTGCCATAGCTGTGCGGCGCGACCGCCGGGGCAGTGATTTCGACGTTACGCGAGCAGTAGCCGAGGGTGGCCGATACCAGGATCAAAGCGAGCACGGCGATCAGGTACAGGCGGTGTCTGGGCATTGGCAGGTCCGGTGGTCAGGAACCTCTGAGCTTGGGCCAGGCGCTGCCTAAATGCAATGCGCGAGGGCGCTCAGCCTGGCTACGCGTTACCGCGCTCAGCGAATGAAGTGCACCTTGCCGGTGTCGTCATTGCCCATGTAGATCCCATACACACCGGCCTGACGCTCAAGGATATAGCGCTCGAGAATCTGCCGGATGGCCGGATAGTAGATCTCGTCCCAGGGGATCTGGTCAGGCTCGAAAAACTTGTAGGCGAGGGTCTCGGCACCGAATACGCCGGTTTCAGCGGTGGCGATGGCGCGGAAGACGATATACACCTCGCTGATCTTGGCCACGCTGAAGATCGAGTACGGCGAGACGATTTCGGCCTGTACCCCGGTTTCTTCCCAGACTTCACGCAGTGCCGCCTGTTCAGTGGTTTCGCCGGCTTCCATGAAGCCTGCCGGCAGCGTCCAGGTGCCAGGGCGCGGGGGGATCGCGCGCTGGCACAACAGGTACTTGCCATCGCGCTCGATGATGCAGCCAGCGATGATTTTCGGGTTGATGTAATGGATGTAGCCACAAGCGCCGCAGTACAGGCGTTCGTGGGTATCACCGGAAGGAACGCCCCGGGCAAGCTCGGTGGTGCAGTGCGGGCAGTAGCGCGGGGCGTTGGGCATGGTCAGCGGCCTATGCGAGGGTCCTTCAGGGCCAGGGGCGCAACGATCTCGCGCACCTTGGTGTTGTCATCCTGCTTCTGGCGCAGGTAGTCCAGCGCCACTGCAGCAGCAGCGCGGACGTGGTCGACCGAGGCCTGGTGTGCGGCCAGCGGATCGCCACTCTTGATCGCCGCAACGATCTTTTCCATTTCCTTGTTACTGGCGCCACGGCGGTTCTGTTGCGACACCGAGGTCGCCCGCAGGTAGCTGATGCGCGCCTGCAACTGGCGCAACTGGGTGGCCGCGACGTGGTTGCCGGAGCCTTCCAGAAGCACGTCATAGAAGCCTTGCACCGAGTCGATGACCTGCTGCAACTCGCCTTCTTCAAGGGCTTCGCGGTTGACGTCGAGCGCACGCTCGAGGGCGCGGATGTCCTTGGCCTTGGCGTTGAGGGTGAACAGCTGGACGATCAGGCCCTCGAGTACGCAGCGCAGCTCGTAGATGTCACGGGCATCTTCCAGGGTGATGATCGCGACCCGCGGGCCCTTGGCGTCGGCGAACTCGACCAGGCCCTCGGATTCGAGGTGGCGTAGCGCTTCGCGGACCGAAGTGCGGCTGACGCCGAGGCGGTCGCACAGGTCGCGCTCGACCAGGCGATCACCCGGTAACAGGTGAAAGTTCATGATCGCGTTGCGCAGCTTGTCGAGCACGATCTCGCGCAGGGTGACGGGGTTGCGGTTGACCTTGAAGCTGTCGTCGAGTGGCTGGCGTTTCATCAGGTGCGCTCTTTATGAGGCTGTTGCGCCAACCTCGCGAAGCACCACGAACCGGGGCGCTCCTTGCAGTGGTTCGAACAGCCCGCTGTTAACGGGTTGACTCCGCGTCGGCTTCGGCAAATGCCTCGCGGGCCAGCCGAAAGCTGTCTACCGCCGCTGGCACGCCGCAATAAATGCCGACCTGGAGCAGGATCTCGCGAATCTGTTCACGGCTCAGGCCATTACGCAAGGCGCCGCGGATGTGCAGCTTAAGCTCATGGGGCCGATTGAGCGCGGAAATCATTGCCAAGTTTATCATGCTGCGCTCTTTGAGCGACAAACCATCACGGCCCCAGACATGCCCCCAGCAGTACTCGGTGACCAGGTCCTGCAGCGGCTTGGTGAAGTCATCGGCATTCTGCAGCGAGCGGTTGACATACGCTTCGCCCAGCACCTGCGTGCGGATCTCCAGGCCTTTTTGATACTTGTCGTTGCTCATGGCAGTGCTCCGCAATAAAACGGGGGCGCGAACGAGGGTGAAGTTCGCCGCGACCCCCAAAAATAGTCAGCGCTGCGCCATGCAGCGCGTTGGCAGGTCAGCTCAGCCCAGTGGCGGCAGGGCGCCGAGCTTGCCTCGATGGTAGACCATCGGCGTCACCGGCTCGGCCGGCAGCACCAGGTTTTTCACCGCGCCGACGATGATCGCGTGATCGCCGCCATCGTATTCGCGCCACAGCTCGCACTCGATGATCGCGGTGGCCTTGGTCAACAGCGGGTTGCCCAGCTCGCTCAGCTGCCACTCGATGCCCTTGGCCTTGTCTTTGCCCTTGCCGGCAAAGGCATAGGCTTCGGCGGTCTGCCCGGCCGAGAGCAGGTGAATGGCAAACTGCTTGCTGTCACGCAGGATCGGATAGGTGTCCGAGGCGTAGTTGGGGCAGAACAACACCAGCGCCGGCTCGATCGACAGCGCACTGAAGGCACTGGCCGTGATGCCGACGATGCCGCCGTCGGCGTCCAGCGTGGTTACGACCGTGACGCCCGAGGGAAACGAGCCCATCACGTCTTTGTAGATGCCAGGTTCGATCATCTTGGCAGTGCTCCTTAGCGCATCACGAAGGGGTCGGGCATGGGCGCGGTGGACAGGTTGATCCACACGGTCTTCAGCTCGGTATAGGCCAGCACCGAATCGATGCCGCTTTCACGGCCGTAGCCGCTGTTCTTGAAGCCGCCGATCGGCGCCATTGCCGAGACTGCGCGGTAGGTATTGACCCAGATGATCCCCGAGCGCACGTCACGGGCGAGCCGGTGAGCGCGGCCCAGGTCGCGGGTCCAGATACCTGCTGCCAGGCCGAATTGCGAGTCGTTGGCGATCGCCAGAGCCTCTTCTTCGGTCTTGAAACGGATCACTGCTGCGACCGGGCCGAATACTTCTTCCTGCATGATCTTCAGCGAATTGCTGTCGCACTCGAACAGGGTTGGCTCGTAGAACCAGCCATCGCCTTCGACCTCGGCACGTTTGCCGCCCATGCGCAGCTTGGCCCCTTCGGCGCAGGCTGCAGCGACCAGGCCTTCGACTACTGCCAGTTGCTGGGCGGTGGCCATCGGGCCCATTTCACTCTGCTCGTCCTGCGGATTGCCGATGCGGATGCGTTTGGCCCGCTCGACCAGCCGTGCAACGAACTCGTCGTAGATTTCGTCCTGCACCAGCAGCCGCGAGCCTGCAACGCAGCTCTGCCCGGAGGCAGCATAAATGCCTGCCACTGCACCATTGATGGCGCTGTCCAGGTCGGCGTCGGCAAAGATGATGTTGGGCGACTTGCCGCCCAGCTCCAGCGACAGTTTTGCGAAGTTCTCGGCGCTGCTGCGCACCACATGGCGGGCAGTCGCAGCGCCGCCGGTGAAGGCGATCTTGCGGATCAGCGGATGGCGGGTGAGGGCAGCACCAGTGCTTGGGCCGTAACCGGTGACGACGTTGACCACGCCAGGTGGGAAACCGGCCTCAAGGGCCAGGCGGGCCAGCTCGAGAATGGTCGCCGAGGCGTGCTCGGACGGCTTGAGGACGATAGTGTTACCTGCGGCCAGCGCCGGAGCCAGCTTGATCGCTGTCAGGTACAGCGGGCTGTTCCAGGGGATGATCCCGGCAACAACGCCCATCGGCTCATGCACGGTGTAGGCAAACAGGTCAGGCTTGTCCAGCGGCAGGGTGCCGCCTTCGAGCTTGTCGGCCAGGCCTGCGGTGTAGTGGAAAAACTCTGGCAGATAACCGACCTGGCCGCGGGTTTCGCGGATCAGCTTGCCGTTGTCGCGGCTTTCCAGCTGGGCCAGGTGCTCTTTGTTCTCAGCAATCAGGTCGCCAAGCCGGCGCAGTAATTTGCCCCGCGCAGTGGCGGTGAGGCCACGCCAGGCCTTGCTGTCGAAGGCGCGCTGAGCCGACTGCACGGCCAGCTCGACATCAGCTTCGTCGGCGTCGGGCAGTTGCGCCCAGACCTGCGCGGTGGCCGGGTCGAGGCTGTCGAAAGTCTTGCCGTTCTGGGCATAGCACCATTGGCCATCGATGCACATCTGGAAACGAACGAGGGTCATGCAACTATCCCCTTGGCGGATTCGGTGAGGGTGCGCGCTTGACTGAGGAAGTCCAGCAGCATCTTGTTGACTTCACGCGGCGCTTCTACTGCCATCATATGCCGTTGTTCGGCGAGGACCACGCAGTGTGCGCCGGGAATGCGTGCGGCGAGCTGGCGGGTCATGGCCGGAGTGGAGCCGGAGTCGAGTTCGCCGGTGGCGATCAGGGTTGGTGCCTGAATGCTGCCCAGGTCGCTTTCGCGGTACATGTCCTGAGTGGCGAACAGCGAATAGGTGGTGTGGTAGCCCTGCGGGTCATTGCTGGCCAGGACCTGCTTGATCGCGGCGACCTGAGCCGGGTTGGCGGCCTTGTACTCGCGGCTGAACCAGCGCTCCAGGGCGGCGTCGACGTTGGCGTCCGGGCCCAGCTCGGCCGCTTGTGCCGCGCGGGCGATGACCCCGGCGCTCTGCTCGGGCGAGCGGTTGAACACGCTGTTGAGCACCACCAGGGCCGACAACCGCTGCGGATAATTCAGGGCAAAGGCCCGTGCCACCAGGCCGCCCATCGAAAAGCCGATAACCGTGGCCTGGGCGATCTGCAGATGGTCGAGCAGCTCGGCCAGTTGCGCGGCGTAGCCTTCAAGTGGGGTGTCGGCGGCAGGCAACTGGCTCTGGCCGTGGCCGAGCATGTCGTAGGCGATGACTTTGTAATCAGTGGCGAGGCCGACGATCTGGCCGCCCCACATTTCCTTGTTCAGGCCAACGCCGTGGATCAGGACCACAGGCTGGCCTTGGCCAGTCACCAGATAGCTGGTGCCGGCGGGTGTGCGTTCAGCAACAGGCTGAATCATCGAGGGCGCTCCTTGAGCGTGAGGCGTGGCGCTGTGCGCACGCCCCGGCCCGTTGATCTAATTGTTATTGAGCTTTTTCGGCTGCCAGTTCTTCGAGGTCGATGTAACGGTTGCCGATGCGCGGGTGCAGGCGGCCGCCGTCAGCGGCGCCCAGTACCACCACGATCTCGTCGGCACGTGGTGCGTCTTCGATCTGCATTTCCAGGGTGATGTAGTGCGAGCGCAGGCCTTCGTCGTCCTTCTGCATCATCGGGATCTGGATCGAGGTGCCTGGGCCGCCACGCTTGTTGGTGAAGCTCAGATAGCTCTTGGCTTGTACCGCTTCGCGGTAATGATTGCCAAAGCGCAGGGTGTGGATCACCGCCGAGGCGTGTTCGATCTCGCCATCAGCACCGACCACCGCTGCTTTGCCGTAGGCCTCGATCTTGTCCGCGCCGCCGATGGCAGCAATCAGGCGCTCGACCATCAAGGCACCGAGGTCGGAGCAATTGGCACGGATTTCCGGCTTCAGATCATCAACGAAACCGCGACCCGCCCATGGGTTCTTGATCACCACAGCCAGGCCGACCATGGTCACCGGCTTGTCGGTGGCCTTGCCGCCTTCGATGCGGGTCTCTTCGGAGTAGGTGACGATCTTGCGGATTTCGAAACTCATGGGTGGCTCCTGTCAAAGGTATCTGGTCTTGTTGTCTGATGGTATACCATAATATTTGTAGTGCAAGAGGCCGCTGTAAATTTATCGCCTGAGGGGGACGAAAGGTGCTTTGTCAGGGCTGGCCTGTTCGCGGCAGTGCGGGGCCGCTTTGCGCCCCTTCGCGGGCAAGCCCGCTCCCCCAGGTACAGCGCTGAATGCAGACTTGGCGCTATTTCTGTGGGGTTTACCGGAACACCGGACCGCCGCGCAGGGGCTGGGAGCGCCGATTTCCAGCCATGCGGGCAAAAAAATGCCCGCCCCCGCGCAGGCAGGAGCGGGCTGTTCCCGCAATGAATTCAGGTAATGGGAATTCAGTTGAAAGCCGGCACCACTTCCTTGATGAACAGCTCAAGCGACTTCTTCTTTTCGGCATGCGGCAAGCTGTTGTCACACCAGAAGCTGAACTCGTCGACCCCCAGTTCCTGGTAGTACTTGATCCGCGCGATGATTTCTTCAGGCGTGCCGATCATGGTGTTCTTGCGGATGTTGTCCAACTCGAAGGCGGGCACTTCGGCAAACTTCGACTCCGGGCTCGGCTCGAGGAAGCCGTTGACCGGAACGGTCTTGTTGCCGAACCAGGCATCGAAGGTGCGGTAGAAACGCGCAATCGCCTTGGCGCCGATCTTCCAGCCATCTGGCTCGGCAGCGCTGTGCACGTGGGTGTGGCGCAGCACCATCAGTTGCGGGCGTGGCACGTCCGGGTTGTTGTCGAGCGCGGCCTGGAACTTGTTTTTCAGATCGAGCACTTCTTCGTCACCCTTCATCAACGGGGTGACCATGACGTTGCAGCCGTTCTTCACGGCAAAGTTGTGCGAGTCTGGGTCACGTGCGGCAATCCACATCGGCGGCATGCCGCTTTGGACTGGCTTGGGTACGCTGGTCGAAGTGGGGAATTTGTACACCTCACCTTCGAAAGCATAATCGCCTTTCCACAATTCGCGGACCGCCGGGACCATTTCACGCAGGGCCTTGCCGCCTTCGGTAGCGGGCATGCCATTGGCCATGCGGTCGAACTCGAACTGGTAGGCGCCACGGGCCAGGCCAACTTCCATCCGCCCGTTGCTGATCACATCGAGCAGGGCGCATTCGCCGGCTACCCGAATCGGGTTCCAGAACGGCGCGATGATGGTGCCGGCGCCCAGGCGAATCTTCTCGGTGCGTGCGGCAAGGTAAGCCAGCAGCGGCATCGGGCTGGGCGAAATGGTGTATTCCATGGCGTGGTGTTCGCCGATCCACACGGTGCTGAAACCGCCGTCCTCGGCCATCAGGGTCAGTTCGGTGAGGTCTTCGAACAACTGGCGGTGGCTGACCTGTTCATCCCAACGTTCCATGTGCACGAACAACGAAAATTTCATGGGGCATTCCTCAACGCTTGAATGTCGCGCCTGGCAGGGCAGGCGTCAGTGATCACAACGGATGCGCCTGGCATCCGTAGACAGAATAGGCAGTGCTCAGGCGAAGGCAGGCAGGCTGGCCATCTTGCCGCGGCAGTAGATCATCGGCTGTGGCGCTTGCTCAGGCACGATCAGGTTCTGCACCTTGCCGACCATGATGGCGTGGTCGCCACCTTCATATTCGCGCCACAGTTCGCACTCGATGATGGCGGTGGCGTTGGCCAGCAAGGGATTACCCAGCTCGCTCAAGGTCCACTCGATGCCGACGGCCTTGTCCTTGCCCTTTTTCGCGAAGGCGTAGGCCTCGGCCTGCTGCTCGCCGGACAGCAGGTGAATGGCAAAGCGCTTTTTGGCAATCAGGACGGGGTAGGAGTCGGAACTGTAATTAGGGCAGAACAGCACCAGCGGCGGGTCCATCGACAGGGAGGAAAAGGCACTGGCAGTGAGGCCGACGATCTGGCCGTCGTCGTCCAGAGTGGTTATGACGGTAACGCCGGACGGGAAGGAGCCCAGGACGTTCTTGTAGACGGTTGCGTCGATCATGAAGTGATCCTCTTCGCAGGGGAGCGGTGGTCCGCTTTTTATCGTTGATGTGTCTGATGGTATACCGTAATACCCGTTTTGCAAGCGCTAATTACACATGTGGAAAAAACACGATGAAAGGCGCCAAGCCTTTGAATACGTGGTCTTGCCGACAAATTAGGTCGACCAGGAAGGTTGCTGAACCGGATCAGTTACTGATTTTTAGGACGGCGCAGTGTTGTCAAAAGTTTGGAATACCATAATATGGTCCGCAGCTGAGAGGCCGCCATGAGCGGTTTCCTACAACGATAAAAACGACCCTTTCGAGCTGAATTCCTATGTCCCAATCGTCGTCGCAGCACCAGTTTGTCGAGAATCACACGGTCGATTACGTTCCACCTGCAGAGCGCCACGGGAAGGCGCGCGACCTGTTCACCCTCTGGTTCAGCACCAACATTGCGCCACTGCCCATCGTTACCGGCGCCATGGTGGTTCAGGTGTTTCATTTGAATCTGCTGTGGGGGTTGATTGCCATCGCCCTCGGGCACTTGCTCGGTGGTGTGGTGATTGCCCTGGCCTCAGCGCAGGGGCCGCAACTGGGCATTCCGCAAATGGTCCAGAGCCGTGGCCAGTTCGGCCGCTATGGCGCGCTGCTGATCGTGTTCTTCACCGCGCTTATCTACGTTGGCTTCTTCATTTCCAACATCGTGCTGGCCGGCAAATCGATCCATGGCATTGCCCCCAGCGTACCGATGCCGACGGCCATCGTGATCGGCGCCCTCAGCGCCACGGCGATCGGCGTGATTGGCTATCGCTTCATTCACAGCCTCAACCGCATCGGTACCTGGGTCATGGGTTCGGCGCTGCTGGCCGGGTTCATCATGATGTTCGTCCAGGACCTGCCCACCGACTTCTTCAGCCGTGGCAGCTTCAACCTGTCCGGCTTCATCGCCACTGTGTCGCTGGGCACCATCTGGCAGATCAGCTTCTCGCCGTATACCTCTGACTACTCGCGCTACCTGCCGCGCGAAATCGGTATCGCCAAGCCGTTCTGGGCGACCTATTTCGGTGCCACGCTGGGGACCATTCTGTGCTTCAGTTTCGGCGCGATTGCGGTGCTGTGCGTGCCGGAAGGCACTGATGCCATGGCGGCGGTGGAACAAGCCACTGGCTGGCTGGGGCCGATCCTGATGGTGCTGTTCCTGCTCAACATCATCAGCCACAACGCCCTCAACCTGTACGGCGCGGTGCTGTCGATCGTGACCGCGATCCAGACCTTCGCGGCTCAGTGGACCCCAAGCATCAAGGTACGGGTGATCCTAGCTGCAGTGATTCTGCTCGGTTGCGGGCTGGTTGCGCTGAACGCGTCGGCTGACTTCATCGGCCAGTTCATCGGGTTGATCCTGGCACTGCTGCTGGTGCTGGTGCCGTGGGCGTCGATCAACCTCATCGACTTCTACCTGATCAAAAAAGGCGTGTACGACATCGCCTCGATCTTCAGTGCCGATGGCGGCATCTACGGGCGCTTCAATCACCACGCGATCATTGCCTACGCCTCCGGCATCCTGGTGCAGCTGCCGTTTGCCAATACCGCGCTGTATGTCGGGCCTTACTCGAATCTGGTAGAGGGTGCCGATTTGTCGTGGCTGTTTGGCTTGTTGGTGACCTGCCCGCTGTATTACTGCCTGGCCACACGCGGCCAGACCCAGCGGGCTGGCAAGCCGCTACGCGTCAATCCCTGATAGACTCAGCAAGGGGGCTGCCCAGCAGCCCCCTTGCGTTGTCAAAGCTTGAACTGCGCCACCATCCCGTTCAGGTCTACTGCCAGGCGTGACAGATCCTGTGCCGCCGCGCTGGTCTGGTTGGCGCCCGCCGAGGTCTGCATCGACAGATCGCGGATGTTGACCAGATTGCGGTCCACCTCTCGCGCCACCTGCGCCTGTTCTTCGGAGGCGCTGGCGATGACCAGGTTGCGCTGGTTGATCGAGGCAATCGCTTCAGCAATCACCTCCAACGCATCGCCGGCTGACTGTGCCACTTCCAACGTGCCGTTGGCGCGGCTGCGGCTGCTGTGCATGGCTGTCACGGCGCGTTCGGTGCCGTTCTGGATACCGGCAATCATCTGTTCGATTTCAGCGGTGGACTCCTGCGTGCGGTGGGCGAGGGCGCGCACCTCGTCGGCGACCACTGCAAAACCGCGGCCAGCTTCGCCAGCACGGGCGGCTTCGATTGCCGCATTGAGGGCCAGCAGGTTGGTCTGCCCGGCGATGGCGCCGATCACGTCCAGCACGCGGCTGATCTCGTTGGCACTGGTAGCCAGTTGTTCGATTTCGGTTGAAGTGCCGCTGACGTCGTCGACCAGATGCTGGATCGAGCTGAGTGCCTGATTGACCTGATCGCGACCGTCACGGGTGCTCTGGTCGGCGCCTTTTGAGGCATCGGCAGTGGTCACTGCGTTGTTGGCGACTTCTTCGACGGCGGCAGTCATCTGGTTGACCGCAGTGGCCGCCTGATCGATTTCGGCACTTTGCTGATGCAGGCCGCGGCTGGTGTCTTCGGTCACACTGTGCAGTTCTTCGGAGGCCGAGGCCAACTGGTCGGACGAGGCAGAGATCTTGCGCAGGGTATCGCGCAGGCTGCTCTGCATCCGCGCCAGGGCAGCGAGCAGCAGGGCCGGCTCGTCCTTGCCTTGTACGCGAATGTCCTGGGTCAGATCGTTGGTGGCGACGCGTTCTGCCACTGCAACGGCATCAGCCAAGGGCACGACGATGCTGCGGGTGAGCAGGATCGCGATAGCTATCAGTGCACCGAGGATGATCAACAGCGACACGACGATCACCGAAAACGCCTCGTCGGCCACGTCGCTGCTGCGCTGGGAAGCCTCTTCGGCGCCATTGCTGTTGTAATCGAGCAGAGCGCCCAAGGCTTTCATCATCACATCGGCGGACTGCGCCATGGCGCCGGTCAGCAACCCATTGGCCTCGTCAGCCTTGCCAGCCACAATCAAGCCGAGTACCTGCTTCTGTTGATCCAGATACTGGCGTTCGGCGGCGCTGAAGGTATTGAACAGGGCGCGATCATCAGCAGCGACGATGGTTGCTTCGTAGGCCTTGATACCGCTGGCCAGTTGCTGGTTGATGCTGTCGACCAGGGCCATGCTGGTTTGGCGGGCACTTGCCTGTGTTTCCAGTGCGGTGCGCAGGGTAATGGCGCGGGCGCGGCCCAGGTTGGTACCGACGTCGCTCAAGGCAACCATGGCCGGGATCCAGGTCTCGCGGATCTCATCCGTAGACTTGTCCATCTGGCGGGTTTCGTACAGTGACAACAGACCCATGACCAGCACCAGCACGCCCAGCAGCGTAAACACACTGGCGGCGCGGGTGCCGATCTTCAAATTCCGTAATTGCATGGGAAGCTCCTTGACGATGGCTGGCAGGCGTCAAGAGCTGGTTCGGCGAAGCCGCGTCACCTGATAGGCGCCGGGCTCTCGATGCGCTGCGAAAGGGTGAGGTTGTTCCTCGATCGTACTGATTGTTTTTTTTGATGATGCCACAGTGCCATTATTATTGACCAGTCATTCAATGTAACTACAACTTACGACAGTTCCGTCATTTTCTGACGGAACTGTCAGCTTTATTGCACTCAGACGATAGCGATCGCGGGGTCGGCGGCGGCCAGCGCGGTGGCCCTGTCTGCCGCTGGCGGGTAGATCCATTGCGTGTTGATCTGCCGTTTGACTGCCTTGCCTTCCTCACCCTGCAGTTTCAGCTCGCGCTCCCAACCTTCGCTGAAGGTCGCGCCCCACGCGCCGAGGTCAAGGCAGGTGACATATTTGGGCTGACGGTAAACCACGGGCGTCAGCGCCAGCAGATCTGCTGCGGCGTTGTTGCCAGCGTGGCGGCCCATCGGGATGGCGTGCTGGCAGGTCATCAGGGCATGGTTGCCAAGCTCATCGACGGCCGCCCAGGCGACATCGCCGGTGGCATAGATGTGTGCCTGGCCGTTGACCTTGAGATGCTCGTCTACCCGCAGCCGGCCCTGGCCGTCGCGCTCGCCGGGTACATGTGCGGTCAGGGGGCTGGCCTGCACCCCGACGGTCCAGATCACTGTCTTGCTGGCGATGTAGTCGCCATTGTCCAACGTGACGCCGCCGCTGTCGACGGCCATCACCGAGGTGCCGGGCAGCCATTCGACGCCCGCCTGCTTGCACGCCGCAACGATCGAGGGGGTGATCCCGGCACCCAGCGCTGCGCCGATCTGTGCGCCGCGGTCGACCACCACTACGCGCAAGCGGGTGTCGGCGCCGAGAATTGCACGCAAACGCTCGGGCATTTCCGTGGCCGTTTCGATGCCGGTGAAACCGCCGCCGCACACCACCACGGTGTTGCGTGCAGGGGATGCCGGCAGCGCGGCCAGCCCGTGCAGATGTTGCTCAAGGTGCACGGCCGATTCCAACTGGTCGACATCGAAGGTGTACTCGGCCAGGCCGGCAATGTTCGGCCGCGCCACCTGGCTGCCGGCGGCGAGGATCAGGCGTTGATAGCCGATCTGTTGGCTGGTACCGGCGCTGTCTTCAAAGCTGACCTGGCGTGCTTCCGGGTTGATAGCCCGGGCGTGACCCTCGATGAACTTAACCCCAACCGCATCGAACAGCTCGGTCAGAGGCGCCTGCAGGGTATGGGCCTGGGCCTCGTAAAGGCGTGGGCGGATGCGCATCTGCGGCTGAGGGGCGAGGACGCTGATGCTCAACTCGCCGCGTTGCGCCTGGTCGAGCAAGCGTGCAGCGCTAAGTGCGCTCCATACGCCAGCGAAGCCTGCGCCGATGATCAGGATGTCGGTTTTCATGGGGTTGCTCCGGGTAATTGAGAGGGGCGAGACACCATCGAGCAAAATCCTGCTGTCGCTCGAATAACTACGACTCTATTGGTCGTAGTTATAAATCACAAGCGTTTTGTTGATTGCGATCAGCGTCGGAGCAGCCGGTCTTTGCCTGCAGGCGGCCACAGGCGTACTATTTGCGACTAATCCAGTCGGAGATTGATATGTCGCTTTACAGCGCCGGGGTTGAATACGGCATCCATTGCCTGCTGCTGTTGCTTGATGAGCAGGGTGAGAGCCGCGAAGCCAGCGTGCGTGATCTGGCTGAGCTGCAGGGGGTGCCTCAGGAATACCTGGCCAAGGTCTTTACCAAGCTGGCTCGCGCCGGCCTGGTGGCGGCCACCGAAGGCGTGCGCGGCGGGTTTCGCCTGGCGCGGCCGGCGGCCGAGATCAGCGTGTTGGACGTCGCCACTGCAATTGACGGGGCGAAAAAGATTTTCGATTGCCGCGAAATCCGCGAGCGCTGTGTGCTGTTCGAGGGTTCGCCACCGGCCTGGGCGACCGAAGGCACCTGCGCAATTCACGCGGTGATGATCAGCGCGCAGAAACGCATGGAAGACACCCTGGCCCAGCAGAGCATCCTTGATCTGGGGCAGCGCTTCGGGCGCAAGGCGCCGGCGCAGTTTGGCGAACAGCTCAACGACTGGATGAGCGAGCGCCGCGAGGGCAAGGGCAGCGCCGGCGATATCCCGTTGACCGAGGTTTGAGCGGGGCGATCAATGCACCGCTTGGCGCTGCCTGACGCAGGTCTGGGCCTGTAGCGCCAGTTCGTCCAGGTGTTCATCGCGGCGCTGTTCGGCTTCGATCATGGCGTCTTCGCCTTGCTGCTTGAGCAGGTAGGCATGAATCTGGCGCACTTCCAGGGTTTCATAGATCGGGGCGATATCCAGGGTGCCGATCAGCGCGCCGCTGGCCTGGCCGGTGCTGCTCATCAGCACTTGCGGGCCGCGGGCCGCCACTACCTGCATGCCCATTTCTTCAAACCAGGGCACCAGCCCTGCAAAGGCATTCAGTTCGACACAGTTGAAGCGAGCCTGCAGGTCAGCCAACAGAGCGCGAGCGATGCCCTGGCGACGGTGGCTGGGCAGCACCACCATGAACGCCAGCGAGCAGGCCTGCGGATTGTCCTGAGCCGGCAGGGCGAGCGCGAAGCCCAGCAGTTGATCAGGCGCATCGGCATCCAGCGCAAGCAACAGCTGTACGGCCAGCCCACGGGTGCCGTCCATGGCTTGCAGGTAATGATGCACCTCCAGGCCGACGCCGTATTGATAGAGTGGGTAGAGCGGGTTGTCACTGCTGATGGCGACGCTGCTGAGCTCGCCGACGTGGTCGATCACCAGCTGGCGGATCTGGTTCTGGAAGGATTCGGGCGGCACGCTGTCGAGGCGGCTGAGAATGAACATTGCAGGCAAAGCTCCGGCTGGCTAAAACACCCCGCGTCAACGGCAACGCGGGGTGACAGTCTACTCGGTTTTGTCGGTTCAGCTGTGCTCGGCGAACGCTGCCAGTATCAGGTCAAGGTTCTGTACCGCCGCCCCTGAGGCACCTTTGCCAAGGTTGTCGAACACCGCCGTGAGCACAACCTGGCCGTGCTCCGGGTTGGCGAACAGCGCCAGGCGTAGATCATTGCTGTCGTTGAGTGCCTCTGGGTCCAGTGCTGCAGCAGGCCCATGCTGGTGCAGTGGCATCAGTTGGACGTGCCGGGCACCTTGATAATGCGCCTGCAGGCAGGCTTGCAGGTGTTCAGCATTGACCCCGTCAGGCAACAGCCGCAGTTGCAGCGGGATGCTCAGGACGATGCCCTGGCGGTAATCGCCATAACCTGGAAGAAACACCGGCCGCGCGCTGAGGCCGGCGTGCTGCTGTATTTCCGGGACATGCTTGTGGGCCAGGTCCAGGCCGTACAGCTGCAGCGCAGGCAAGCGTTCTGCGCGTGGCTGTTCATGCCGCTCCACCGCAGCGCGGCCGCCGCCGGAGTAGCCAGATATGGCATGGACCGTCAGTGGATAGTCGGTTGGCAGCAGCCCGGCCTCGATCAGCGGCCGCAGCAGGGCAATGGCCCCGGTTGGGTAGCAGCCAGGGTTGCTCACACGCTTGGCCTGGGCGATGCGCTCAGGCTGCTGCGCATTCAACTCTGGCAGGCCATAGACCCAGCCTGGGGTGGTGCGGTGGGCGGAACTGGCGTCGATGACCCGCACCGCCGGGTTGGTGATCGCCGCTACCGCTTCGACCGCGGCAGCATCCGGCAGGCAAAGCAGAGCAATATCGGCGCTGTTGATCGCTTCGGCGCGGCGCTGCGGATCCTTGCGCTCGGCTTCGGCGAGGGTCAGCAGGCGCAAGTCGTTGCGTCCGTGCAGGCGGGCGTGGATCTGCAGGCCGGTGGTGCCTTGGTCGCCGTCGATAAAGACCAGAGGAGTGCGCATGGGGCGATGTCCGTGCAAGAAGGGAAGTGGCCTATGCTCGCTCACGACTGGACGAATGGAAATTTGCATTTCATGATGGTCACGTTCAGAAATCCTGAATCAGGGAGCGCTTAAGTGTCAGTCTATTTGCATCCAGCCCATGCGTGAAATCAGCCTCGACCGTTTGCGTACCCTGGTGGTCATCGCCGACCTTGGCTCGTTCGCTGAAGCTGCCCGCCAGCTCAACCTGGCGCCGCCGACCATCAGCCTGCACATTGCCGAACTGGAGGCGCGGGTAGGCGCGCCGCTGCTCAGCCGGACCCGCGGTCAGGTGCGCCCGACGGCGATCGGCGAGACACTGCTGGCGCGGTCGCGAAAGCTGCTGGCAGACGCCGAGCTGGCCCTGGAGGAAGTGCGTCGGCAGGTGCAGGGCTTGACTGGGCGGGTGCGTCTGGGCGCGTCGACTGGCGCCATCGCCCATCTGTTGCCGCAGGCGCTGGAGATGCTGCGGGTTGAGCATCCGGGGATAGATGTGCAGGTGCAGGTGTTGACCTCGCAGGCGTCGTTGGCGGGGCTGCGCGAGGGCCGGTTGGATATTGCTTTGGTGGCACTGCCGCAGGTGGCTGGCAAAGGCGTGCAGATTACGCCGTGGCGGCGCGATCCGATCATGGCCTATGTGCCCAGCGACTGGCGCCCGCCAGCGCGGGTCACCCCGGCCTGGCTGGCGCAGCGGGCGTTGATTCTCAACGACAGCAGTACTCAGTTGTCGCGAGTGATTGCGCAGTGGTTTGGGGCGGCGGGGTTGTTTCCTGAGCCGCGCATCGAGCTGAATTTCAATGATGCGATCAAGAGCCTGGTAGGCGCCGGGTATGGTGCGACGCTGTTGCCGCAGGAGGGCGAAGTGGCGGCGCTGGATCCACGAGTTAGTCGGCGGCCGCTGCGGCCGGGGTTGTGGCGGCAGTTGGGGATTGCTTGCAGGGTTGGTGAGATGGAGCTTGCTACTGGCTATGTACTGGCGGCGCTGGAGGGGGTGCGGCACCACCAATCTCAAACCACACAAAAAATACGCAGCCACGCCGATCCCGCTCTGTGAGGACTTGCCGTGAGGGCAATCCTTTTCAAGAGATTCTAGAATTGCACTTGTCGTTGGATTGTCGGGGCCGCTTTGCGGCCCTTTCGCGACACAAGGCCGCTCCTACGGTGACCGCGTTCCAACGACCTACGCGGTCGAATGTAGCGGCCTTGCCGGGGCGCCGGACCGGTCGGAAAGGGCTGGTTTGAGATCGCTGGGGCCGCTGCGCAGCCCTTTCGCGACACAAGGCCGCTCCTACACCGACT
>NZ_JBNWAE010000004.1:0-325639 GCF_050496565.1 Pseudomonas shirazensis | reverse complement strand
GGGGTCAAGAAATAAAAATTGGTTGCCGATGCGGCGATCTTCCATGACGTAAAGAAATCCTTCACGCAGTGGCCTTATTGCGTACGCAGCCTGAGTCAGGGCGCCAGCCTGATGCGCGTGATGCAGGTTGTCTGGCAATTGCGGCAGGCGCTCGCGCAAGCCGGAGTTGCCGCCGACGGCGGCGTAGCGCAGCGGCAGAATGGTGAAGCTGCGGGTACAGCTGACCGCTGGGCCTGCGGCTAGCGGTACGCTGAGGGCTTCGCAGGCAGCCCGATTAATAGCGAAGAGCTTGTCCATGCTGATCATGGTGGCGTCCTTATCGAGGCTGGCAGAAGAGGGGGGCTTGCAGGGCCTCTGCCAGCGGGCGTTTGAGCTCGCTTGCTTCGGCAACGGCCTGCGTCCATGCGGCCGACTCAGCCAGCGCATCGCCGTTGAGGGCCGTCATGGTCACGTAGCTGATCAGGTCGTGCTGGCGGCTCAGGCCAGCTTTGCGAGCTGCACTCAAATGCGCGCGAGCAATGCCTAGGCGAATCATGTGGCATTTGCCGGTCATGCCTGCAGCTGCCATCGCGGTGCCGATGGCGTCGGCCAAGGTGTATTCCAGCGGGTCGCCGGTCAGCGCCTGCCAGCAGGCCGAGTCCAGCTCGAAGGTGTCGCCTTGGCTGGTCGGCGCGCGATCCTCTCCCTTGAGGCATACCCAGCGCTCGCGACCTGGGTCAGGTACCGGTAGCCATATTTTATGGATAGGCGCGAGCCACTCGCGTACCGCCGGCAAGTCGCGCCGTGCATGCAGAACCTGGAGGCTGCGTGCGATGTGCCAACGCAGCAGGTAGCTATCGCCATCAGGCGCGACCGTGCGATTGGCCTGGCTCAGGTGCACGAGCAATTCTGGCGGCGGCATCGCACTGACGACCCACGCGCAGATGCCCTCTTTGCCGTAGTGTTCGACGTCCCAGTAGTTGCTCCACTGACCGTCCAGGCCATAGTGGGGCGCTGGCGTGATCAACCGCGGCCCAAGTGCCTGCAGGTTGGCGAATTCGGGCTGCTGAAGTAATGGCAACGCATATTCCTTGATGAGGCGTAGCAGTTCGCTGCGATTTCGCTCGCTCAAGCGGCTTATCTCGACGATGCCTGTCAGGCGGTAACGTGGGTTGCGCAGTACATCGATGATCTCGTTTCCAAGTTTTGTGGCCGGTGTGGTCATGCTTTGGCTCCTTCGAGGCGGACAACACTGCGCCCCTCTTGAATAGCTTTGAGCAGGCAGCTCAGGCAGACAGGCTCACCCGGCTCAGGCTTGCCGCTGATGCTGAAGGCGTAGGAACTCCCCTCAGGTGCTTGACCGATAGGCCCTTTGAAATTGAGCGCAACACCGTCGAGGGTTATCCCGGAGGCATCCAGGCGTAACGTGCCGCCCGGCGATTTGATCGAGAAGCTGCCAGCGACCTCGATCTCGAAGTCCTGGGTCTGGTAGCGAATCGCTTGGCCGACTTTCAGGTCGACGTGGCCAGCGACCTGTTGTTCGAGGTGCCCGCCGATGTCGACGGTGTGGTTGGCAGTTGTGGTGTCGCGGCGGTGGTTGCCGACCTGCTCGGTGCGGTCCTGAGCGATCGTGATGCTGTGGTGGCGGCCGATTTCGAGCACGTCATCGCGACCAATCTGATGCTGACGATCCTGGCCAATCGAGACCTTTTCATCATTGCCTATCGACTCTGTGCGGTCATGGCCGACGTTGAGAGTTTCATCACGCTCGACTTGCTCGGCGCGATCATTGCCGACCTGGGTGGTTTCGTTGTGCCGGACCACGTTGTTCTGATCTTTCTGGGCGTGAATGAACACCTCTTGGCGGTCCAGTTCGTCCTCGAAGCGCAGCTCATTGAAGCCTTGCCCTTTGTGGGTCTGACTTTTGATGGTCATACGGGTCTTGTGCTGCGGCAAATCATAGGGCGGCAGCTGATTGGCGCAGTAGGTGCGACCGGTAATCAATGGCTGATCGGGATCGGAATTGACGTATTGAACGATCACTTCCTGGCCGATCCGCGGTATGGCCATCGACCCCCAACTGCCGCCTGCCCAGCCCTGGGCGACGCGGATCCAGCACGAGCTGAACTGGTTGTCCCTGCTTTCTCGGTCCCACGGAAAGCTGACTTTGACCCGGCCCCACTGGTCGCAATAAATCTCTTCTTCGGGCGGCCCGACCACTGTCGCCATGTGCGGCCCGTCAATCCGCGGCCTGGCCAACAATGCGGGCTTCCAATCGGTGCGCCCCGGTACCAGCACCGCATGCTGGACATAATGTGTGCCCTGGTCGGCATCCGCTGCCTCTTCCTGCAGGCTGGTGAACTGGCTGCCGACATGACGCACGCTGATCACCCGCCAGTGAGCGTTGAGGTCTTCGCGGGGATGATCGATCAGATTGAAGCTCAGCCCAGGTTGCAGACGAACATCGTCGCCTTCGACTTCAGCCAGGCGCACCGCATGGCGGCGCGCGGTCAGCCGCGTCTGGGTAAACGGCTTACCAACCACATCGAGGTTATAGCGGCCGGGATAGTCGAAGCGTTCGTACTTGGTGCAGGGCAGCTTCCACTGGCTGGCAACCACGCCGTGTTGTTGGCGGTAGGCTGGCCGCAGGAAGGTGTAGTCGCGTTGCTGCTGGTGAGTGGTTGCCACCTGCTCGCTATAGCGAAGCCTGCGCAGGCAAGGGCCGGCGGGATCGCCGCCACTGTTGGAGTGATACAGCACGCTGAGCGGATCGGCAGTGCCGTCCTCGGCATAGCTGCGCAGATCGCCTGCGGGCTTGATGACGCTTCTGTTGATCTGCCCGAGGCTCATCACCCGGTCGGTAACGCGCAGGGTGTGAGCAGTAGCACTGTGGTCAAAGCTGTAGATGTAGCCTTCTTCCGCAGCCAGACGTGCAATGAAGTCGAGGTCGGTCTCGCCGGCTTGCACGCAAAACTCGCGGACCTGGTGGTCGCACGTTGTGCTGAATTCAGTCTGGGTCAGGCCTTGGCGCTTGAACATGACCTCGAGGATCTGTGCTGGGCTCTGCTGCTGGAAGATTCGCCAGTTGGAGCGCAGGCGTGCGCGTGCCAGTTGTGGTTCGACTACGGCTTGATAGCGGGTGCGATAGAAACCGCTTTCGCCCTGGCTGAGGCTGCTGATTAAACCATGCACGTAGCGCACTGGCTGCTGGTCGCGGCAAATGGTGAACAGCGCTGGCTTGTCAATCAGCTCGGCGAAATCTACATCAGCTCGGTAGCAGATCAGCTCCAGCGTGAGCTTGAAAGGCGTGCTGAGGGTTTCTTCGAGGGTGAATGACACCACTTCGAACGGCGTGCGGCTGGCCAGAGGCGCGAAGCAGAAGCTCAGGTCGGATTGGCTGGGCATGGGACGTCCTTTTCAGCGTCTGCAAGCGTCGCCGATAGGGCCGATGATTTGCCGACGGGGCTGGGGGCGGGCCGCTTTTTTCACGGCTTTGATTGCCTGCCAACCATACCGGGGTAGGGCTTTTGAGGGACCTATCCGGGTTCTGATAAGGACGTAGGAAAATTCGCTATCGAGGGTGAAAGGCTACCCGGCTGGCTGCCTAGCCCCGCCGCGCCGGCAGCAACGCCAACGCAACCCCACCGAGCACCACCAGCGAACTCAGCCCGAAGCGCCAGGTCAGTGGCTCGCCCAGCAACAACACCCCACCAAGCGCAGCCAGCACCGGCACACTCAACTGCATGGTCGCCGCCTGCTGCGAGCTGATGCGTTTGACCACGCTATACCAGAGACTGTAACCGGCACCTGAGGCCAGCACGCCGGACCCGAGCGCATACAGCACGCCTTCGCCACTCCAGCGCAGCGATGCGCCGCTCAGTGCCATTGCCGCAAGGGCGACAAGCACCAGCGGCAGGCTGCGCAGGAAATTGCCTGCAGTGGCTGCCAGCGGGTCGGCTGACCCTTTGCCCAGCAGTGAATACGCGCCCCAGGCAATGCCTGCGGTAAGCATGACCAACGCGCTGGCAAGCGGCGGGGCGTCGGTGCCGGGCAGCAGCAATGCAAGGAGCCCGGCGAAGGCAATCAACATCCCTAGCAGCACCTTGCGCTGCAGCGGTTCGCCTCGACATATGCCGAAAGCGAACATGCTCATCTGTACTGCCCCGAACAGAATCAGCGCGCCGGTGCCTGCACTCAGTTGCAGGTAGGCGAGCGAAAACAGCCAGGCATAGGCGAACAGGGCAAGCCCTCCGGCCCAGCTGCCTGCCGGATTGCGAGGCCGCCGAGTGCAATACGCCAATGCGGCGAGCACTACCGCGCCACTACCGAGCCGGATCGCCGTGAAGGCGGTGGCATCGATGGCGCCGTCGCGCAGGGCCAGACGGCAGAATACCGAGTTGGCGGCAAATGCCAGCAAACTCAAAAGAATGGGCAGCAGCAGCGATCGGTGGGTTACCGGCGCGCTGAGCGTGGTCTTGTCGTGCATAAGCAACAGGGGCCTGAACAGCTTGGCGAGCAAGCCTGCGTCGGGTGGTCGTGTACGTAGTCTTGCCGGGCTTGAGTGGGATCGCAACGCTACTTTCGAGATGTATTGCTTCAGGGTGTGCACGAATCATCTGCGTGAAGTCTGATTGATCGATTCCAGATGGCTATCTAATCTGCAGGGACATTCCACCAACTCGGGAAATTGGCCATGTCCGCGCGAATCGTTCTGACTGACACCGGCAGCACAGATGTACTGCAACTGGAGACTGTGCAACCGCAGCAGCCAGGTCCGGGTCAGGTCTGGCTTGAACAGACTGCCATCGGCGTCAACCCGCTCGACCTGCTGCAACGCAGAGGCGCTGCGCCGCTGGCGCTGCCAAGTGGCTTGGGGCTGGAGGGTGCAGGGCGGGTAACGGCCGTGGGCGAGGGCGTCGCCAAGCTGCAGGTTGGCGATCGGGTTGCCTATGCCACCGGGCCGATTGGCAGCTACGCCAGTGGCCGCTTGTACCCGGCCGAGCGGCTGGTCAAGCTGCCGGCCTCGGTCAGTGATGACCAGGCCGCCGCAGTGTTGTTCAAGGGCATCACCGCGCAGTACTTGATCAAGACTACCTATCCAGTAAGTCCCGGCACTCAGCTGTTGGTCTACGGTGCCGGTGGCGCGGTGGGCCAGCTGCTGGTGGCGTGGGCCCGGCACCTCGGCGCGACGGTGATCGGTGTGGTGTCCCGGCCTGAAAGTGTCGGTCGCGCACAGGAGGCAGGCTGCGCGCACGTCCTGGTATTTGATGCGGCGACCTTGGCCGCTCAGGTCAAGGAACTGACTGCGGGGCAGGGCGTGGACGTGGTATACGACAGCATCGGTAAAGTGTCGCTGCAGGCCTCCCTGGACAGCCTGCGCCCGCGCGGCCTCCTGGTGTCGTTCGGCGCGACCTCGGGTGCCCCTGCGCCCATCGAAGTGAGCACGCTCAATGCCAAGGGCTCGCTGTACCTGACTCGCCCGTCGCTGGCGGCCCATACCCAGACGGCCGAGGAATATCAGCAGCGCGCGGCTGACGTGCTGGAGGCTGTCAGCCAAGGTATCATCCAGCCGCGTATCTGGCGCCGCTACCCGCTGGCTGATGTTGCTCAGGCTCATACGGACCTGGAGCAGGGCCGTTCCGAGGGAGCGCTGATACTGATCCCTTGACCCCGCTTGAGAACCTGCCCATGGACGCCTTCGACAGCCGCCGCGCCGATGAACTGGCAAGCTTGCTGGCCTTGCACGAGCAAGGTTCATTTGCCGCTGCCGGGCGCCAGCTTGACCGCCACCCGTCGGTGCTGTCGCGGCGTTTGAGTGCGCTCGAGCAGCGCCTGGGGATTCGCCTGGTCGAACGCACTACCCGCCAGTTGCGTTTCACCGATGAGGGCGAGCGACTGGTGCAGCGGCTGCGCCAGGCCAGCCGCTTGATCGATGAGGCCGAGCAGGAAGCGGCTGAGGGCGCCGCAACCGTGCGGGGTCGTCTACGGCTGGCGCTGCCGGCGGCCATGGGCAGGCGCTGGCTGAGTGGGCTGCTGGCCGACTTCGTCCTTGCGCATCCGCAGGTAACGATGGAGGTCGAGTACTCAGACCGGTTCGTCGATCTGGTGGCTGAGGGTTTTGACGCGGCGATCCGTATCGGTGAGCTGGCAGACAGCCGGTTGGTGGCAAAAAAGCTCTGCGATCATCTGCGCATCCTCTGCGCATCGCCGGAGTACCTGGCCAAACATCCCACGCTTCAAATCCCTGCTGACCTGGCAGAGCATAACTGCCTGGGTTTCAGTGGCTTGCGCTCGTTTCCTGAGTGGAACCTTACGGCCGGTGCGCAGCATGTCAGCGTCAAGGTCTCGGGCTCACTGCGCAGCAATGACAATGAAGCCTTGCTGGAGGCGGCCCGTCGGGGTGTCGGCGTTATCGCTGGCGGCGACTGGTTGATGATCGAGGATCTGGCCGCCGGCAGGCTGGTACGCGTGCTGCCGGACTGGCAACTGGATGTCACGGCCGGAATCTACCTGGTACGGCCCTCGGCGCGATTGCACACTGCAGCCGTCGGCGCACTCAAGGACTGGCTGCAACGCTCATTCCAATCAGGACCACCGTGGCGAATCAAGACCTAGAATATTGATTATTAAGTTCTTGTAAGCCACTGATTTATAATGCTATCGCTTGGCGATTGCGTGCTGCACGCATTGGTCGTAATAGGTTTTCTTGATGGCCGCAGGCTTGAGCCGAGAGCGGCTGTTGTAGGTCTGCTCCGTGATCCCGAAGGCGGTCATGCGCATCCACGGCTTGGCGAACTTGCGCGCTTGCAGGCGCTTGCGCGTGGCGTACACGTTTACCCCGGAAAGCTTGGCCTGCTGCGCCTCGGCGGCAATCTGCGACCCCCAGCTACACACGTTGCGATCGTTCTGGCTCAAGGCTTTGGCCTGGACTGTGATAGCGAAGGTCGCCAGCAGGCAGCCGGCCATGGTTCCTAGAAATACCCGCATGATGCTGTCCTAAGCTTCTGAAGGAGAACGAAGTTTGCCCTCGCTTTCGAGGTTTGGGGGCCAGCAATTTGCCGCTATTCGGTACGGGCGCCGAGGCGCAAAACAGGCAGTGCCAAAGTATCAATAAAAACCGCAGTCTGCGTATGTGATCGTACAACTGCTTGCGCTATCATGGTGCCTGTCTCTCAAGGTGAACTACAGGGCATGACAGAGCAGCAGGTACAGGCAAGGACCCGGCGCAAGCCGCGCAGTCTGGCCCAGGAATTGGTCACGGTGCTGACCGAACGCATCCGCAGTGGTCAGCTCAAGCGCGGCGACAAGCTGCCGACCGAGTCGCAGATCATGGCTGAGGAAGGCGTCAGCCGCACCGTGGTGCGTGAGGCTATCTCGCGGTTGCAGGCTGCCGGGCAGGTCGAGACACGTCACGGTATCGGCACGTTCGTGCTCGAGGCCTCGCCTGGCAGTGGCTTCCGCATTGATCCCGCCACCGTGGTTACCCTGCGTGAAGTGCTCGCTGTGCTCGAGCTGCGCATTGCCCTGGAGATCGAATCTGCCGGGCTGGCGGCGCAGCGACGCACCGACGAGCAGTTGAGCGGGATGCGTGCGGCGCTGGATGAGATCAACGAAGGCGCTGCGCATGCGTCCGATGCGGTATCGGCAGACTTCCAGTTCCACCTGCGGATCGCCCAGGCCAGCGGCAATCACTATTTTGCCGACATCATCAATCACCTTGGCACCAGCATCATCCCGCGCACGCGGCTCAATTCGGCGCGTATTGCCCAGGATGACCAGGCGCATTACATGAGCCGTCTGCGCCATGAGCACGAGGCGATCTACGAGGCGATTGCGCGGGGCGATAGCGAAGGGGCGAAGATGGCGATGCGCATGCATCTGTCCAACAGCCGTGAGCGGCTGCGTCAGGCGCATGAGGCTGCTGAGGCGCAAGGGGTGTAGATTTTTGGGGCTGCTTTGCAGCCCTATCGCGACACAAGGCCGCTCCTACAGTCGACCGCGTCCGCCAGAGGTACGCGGTCGACTGTAGGAGCGGCCTTGTGTCGCGATAGGGCCGCGCAGCGGCCCCAAAAGCTTAAAGCGAGCCGTCACTCCACTGCCCATTCACCAACCGACGCAATCCCAGCGGATTACCATCCTTGAGCGCCTCAGGCAGCAACGCCTGCGGGTAGTTCTGGTAGCACACCGGCCGCAGGAAGCGATCGATCGCCAAGGTCCCCACCGAAGTACCGCGCGCATCCGAAGTTGCCGGATACGGCCCGCCGTGGACCATCGCATCGCAGACCTCAACGCCAGTCGGATAACCGTTGATCAGGATCCGGCCAACTTTCTCTTCCAGCAGCGGCACCAACCAGGCATACGCCTCGAAGTCTTCCGCCTCGCCGATCAGGGTCGCGGTCAACTGGCCACGCAGGCCTTGCAGGGCTGCCCGCAGCTGCTCGTTGTCCTGCACCTCGACCGCCACGGTGGCTGGGCCAAACACCTCTTCCTGCAGCAGTGGGTCGGCATTCACCAGCAGGCTGGCGTCCGCTTTGAACAGCTGCGCACGCGCCTGTGAACCTTCCTGCGCCTGGCCCGCCAGATGCTCGATGCCGGCATGTGCCTGCAGGTGCTCAAGGCCGCTGACGTAGCTGCGCAGGCCGCCGGCGTTGAGCATGGTCTGCCCTGCCTGAGCGTCCAGCGCCTGGCCAACATTGGCTAGCAAGGTGCTGAACTCGGCGGAACGCAGTCCGATGACCATGCCCGGGTTGGTGCAGAACTGCCCCGCGCCCATGCACACCGAGCCTGCCAGCTCGCGGGCGATGGCCTCGCCACGCTTGGCCAGCGCACCCGGCAGGACGATCACCGGGTTGATGCTCGACATCTCGGCAAATACCGGGATCGGTTGCGCACGCTCTGCGGCCATCCGGCACAGTGCATCACCGCCTTTGAGCGAGCCGGTGAAGCCGACCGCCTGGATTGCCGGGTGCTTGACCAGCCACTCCCCGACGCCGCCACCGAAGACCATGTTGAACACGCCTTTGGGCATGCCAGTGCGCTCGGCGGCGCGGATGATCGCGCAACCGACCAGGTCGGCCGTGGCCATGTGGCCGCTATGCGCCTTGAACACCACCGGGCAGCCGGCGGCCAGCGCTGCAGCGGTGTCGCCGCCAGCGGTGGAGAAGGCCAGCGGGAAGTTGCTCGCACCAAACACTGCGACCGGGCCTACGCCAATGCGCATCTGGCGCAGATCAACCCGCGGCAATGGTTGACGATCAGGCAGGGCCAGATCGATGCGCGCACCGAGGTAGTCGCCACGGCGCAGCACCTGTGCAAATAGACGCATCTGGCCGCTGGTGCGGCCACGCTCGCCCTGGATGCGCGCAGCGGGCAGGGCAGTCTCGCGGCAGACGATGGCGACAAAGGCGTCGTCCAGTTCATCCAGCTCGGCGGCGATGGCTTCGAGGAACTCGGCGCGGCGGGCGGGTGCCAGCTGGCGGAATTCAACGAATGCTGCGCCAGCTGCGCGGGCGGCCTGGTCCACTTCGGTTTCGGTGGCCTGCACGAAGCTGTACGGCAGCGCTTCGCCAGTGGTGGCGTCCAGGCTCTGCAGGCGTTGGCTGCCAGCGGCGCTGCGCTGGCCATTGATGAAGTTGTGGCCGAGAATCTCAGGCATGTCTTGCTCCTGTTGAAGTACACAATGGATAGGACAGATCCCGCTGCGGCCCACGCTGCAAGCGCGGCGGCAGCGGGCAAAGCGATCAGGTGATCGGTGCCGGGTTGAACAGGGTGATGTCGTTGTGCAGGCGGTGCTGTTCGGCCCAGGTCTGCTTGCGGCCGCTGGCCACGTCCAGGTAGTAGTGGAACAGCTCCCAGCCCAGCTCTTCGATGCTCGAGCGGCCGGTAGCGATGCGCCCGGCGTCGATGTCGATCAGGTCTGGCCAGCGCTGGGCCAGCTCGGTGCGGGTACACACCTTGACCACCGGCGCCATGGCCAGCCCGTACGGCGTGCCGCGGCCGGTGGTGAACACGTGCAGGTTCATCCCCGCCGCCAGTTGCAGGGTGCCGCAGACGAAGTCGCTGGCAGGGGTTGCGCAGAAGATCAGACCCTTGCGCTCGACCCGTTCACCCGGGCCAACCACCCCTTGAATGGCGCCGCTGCCGGATTTGACGATCGAGCCCAGCGACTTCTCGACGATATTCGACAGGCCACCTTTCTTGTTGCCCGGAGTGGTATTGGCGCTGCGGTCGGCCGCGCCTTGCTCCAGATAACGGTCGTACCAGTCCATCTCGCGCACCAGCGCATCGGCAACTGCCGGCGTTTCAGCGCGCGAGGTGAGCATATAGATGGCATCGCGTACCTCGGTGACTTCCGAGAACAGCACGGTGGCACCGGCGCGCACCAGCAGGTCAGCGGCATAACCCAGCGCGGGGTTGGCGGTGATGCCGGAGAAGGCATCGCTACCGCCGCATTGCATGCCCAGGATCAGCTCGGCGGCCGGCACGGTCTCGCGGCGGCGTTGGTCGAGCTTGATCAAGCGTGCTTCGGCCAGGGCCATGATCTGTTCGATCATTTCGACAAAACCGAGGCTGGCGTCCTGCAGGCGGTACAGCCACGGGTCGCTGAGATCCACCGAGGGGTCGTTTTCATGCATGACCTGGCCGGCCTGCAGTTTCTCGCAGCCCAGGCTGATGACCAGGGCTTCGCCGCCCAGGTTCGGATTACGCGCCAGGTTGCGCACGGTGCGGATCGGGATGTAGGCATCGCGGGCGTTGATCGCCACACCGCAGCCATAGCTGTGAGTCAGCGCCACCACGTCATCGACATTGGGGTATTTGGGCAGCAACTCGCTGCGGATGCGCTTGACCGCATGGTCGAGCACGCCGGCCACGCACTGCACCGTGGTGGTGATACCAAGAATATTGCGCGTACCGACGGTGCCATCGGCGTTGCGGAATCCTTCAAAGGTAAAACCCTCCAGCGGCGGCAGAGGAGCAGGGACGGCGTCACAGCGCGGCAGGCTGTCGAGTTCGGGTGCGGCCGGCATCGACAGCTGGCTTTCCTGCACCCAGCTGCCTTTGCGCAGCGGTTCCAGGGCATAGCCGATGATCTGCCCGTAACGCCGTACTGGCTCGCCTTCGGCGATATCCAGCGTGGCGACCTTGTGGCTTTGTGGCACTGCTTCAACCAGGGTCAGGCCGTCGGCAAAGCGGGCGCCTTCGCCCAGGCCACCGTCGTTGACCACCACCACTACGTTGTCATCTTCGTGCAGGCGCACGTAGCGGGGCGAGTCGGAAGTTTCGATCAGCTGCATGTTCAGGCCCTTCTTGTAGTTATCTCAGGCTTTGTTCGAGACGCCTGCACCCACTTCAACAGGTGCAGGCGCAATCACTCAGTGGCGCGAGCTGGCCAGTTCGCTGCTGGCCGGCTGGGCTGGTTCATCATTGGGCACGTCGCGCAGCTCGATACGCTTGATCGGGCCGACGATCACCAGGTAGCTCAGCACCGCGATCAGGGCGTTGGCACCGACATACACCAGTGCCCACTTGAACGAGCCGGTGGCGCTGATGATGTAGCCGATGATGATTGGCGTGGTGATCGAGGCGATGTTGCCGAAGGTGTTGAACATGCCTCCGGACAACCCGGCGATCTGCTTGGGCGAGGTATCCGATACCACCGCCCAGCCCAACGCACCAAGACCCTTGCCGAAGAACGCCAAGGCCATGATCGCCACCACCATCCACTCGGCGTCGACGTAGTTGCAGATGACCATGCTGGTGGAGAGCAACAGGCCGACCACGATCGGCGCCTTGCGAGCGAAGGTCAGTGAATGACCACGACGCAGCAGGCCATCAGACAATACGCCACCCAATACACCGCCGACGAAGCCGCAGATCGCTGGCAGCGAAGCAATGATGCCCGCCTTGAGGATCGACATGCCGCGTTCCTGCACCAGATACACCGGGAACCAGGTCAGGAAGAAGTAGGTGATGCCGTTGATGCAGTACTGGCCAAGGTAGATACCGACCATCATGCGACTGCTGAGCAGTTGTTTGATGTAGGCCCACTTCGGCCCGCTGGCGCCAGCGGCCTTGGGTTTGTCCATGTCGACCAGGCCGCCGTTGCGCTCGATATGGTCGAGTTCTTCGGCACTGATCATTGGGTGTTCTTTGGGGTTGTAGATCAACTTCATCCAGGCCGCCGAGAAGGCGATACCCAGCACACCCATGACCACGAACACGTGTTCCCAGCCCCAGGCGTGGACGATCCAGCCCATCAGCGGCGCGAACAGCACGGTGGCAAAGTACTGCGCCGAGTTGAAGATCGCCGATGCGGTACCGCGTTCAGCGGTTGGGAACCAGGCCGCCACGATGCGCGCGTTACCGGGGAACGACGGTGCCTCGGCAAAACCGACCATGAAGCGCAGCATGAACAGGGCGATGATCGCGTTGGCCACCGGCAGGTAGCCGACAAAGCCCTGCAGCACAGTGAACAGCGACCAGGTGAAGATACTGAAGGCGTAGACCTTCTTCGAGCCGAAGCGGTCGAGCAGCCAGCCGCCGGGGATTTGCCCGAGCACGTAGGCCCAGCCGAAGGCCGAGAAGATGTAACCGAGGGTGACCGCGTCTATCCCTAAATCTTTCTGCAGACTGGAGCCGGCGATCGAAATGGTCGCTCGGTCTGCATAGTTGATCGTGGTCACGACGAAGAGCATGAACAAGATCAGATAACGTACATGCGTTTTTTTCGTCGCTTGCATGAAGGCGTACTCCCACTAGTTATTTTTGTGCGGGGATCGATAAATCCGGAGCGGGCGTGGCCTCGCTCCGGTTGCGGCATTGGCAGGCCGCGGGTCGCTTATTGCGGGCCCATCTTGTCCATCAGGGCGGCGAGCATTTCATACTCTTCGCCGGTCAGGTCGGTCAGCGGCGAACGCACTAGGCCTGCGTCGTAACCGGCGATCTTGGCGCCAGCCTTGACGATACTCACGGCGTAGCCGGCTTTGCGGTTACGGATGTCCAGGTACGGCAGGAAGAAGTCGTCGATCAGCTTGCCGACGGTGGCATGGTCTTCGCGGGCAATGGCGTGGTAGAAGTCCATCGCGGTCTTCGGTACGAAGTTGAACACCGCCGAGGAGTACACCGGTACACCCAGTGCCTTGTAGGCAGCTGCATACACTTCGGCGGTCGGCAGGCCGCCGAGGTAGCTGAAGCGATCGCCCAGGCGGCGGCGGATCGACACCATCAGCTCGATATCGCCCAGGCCATCCTTGTAACCGATCAGGTTCGGGCAGCGCTCGGCCAGGCGCTCGAGCAGCGGCGCGGTCAGGCGGCAGACGTTACGGTTGTAGACCACCACACCAATCTTGACCGATTTGCACACCGCTTCGACGTGATCGGCAACACCGTCCTGGCTGGCTTCGGTCAGGTAGTGCGGCAGCAGCAGCAGGCCTTTGGCACCCAGGCGCTCGGCTTCCTGGGCGTACTCGATGGCCTGGCGGGTAGAACCACCGACGCCGGCCAGAATTGGCACCGAATGCTCGCAAGTGTCGACTGCAGTCTTGATCACCTGGCTGTATTCGCTGGCAGCCAGGGAGAAGAACTCACCGGTGCCGCCGGCGGCGAACAGGGCAGTAGCGCCATAGGGGGCAAGCCATTCCAGGCGCTTGATGTAGCCCGCCTGATTGAAGTCGCCCTGGGCATTGAAGTCGGTTACCGGGAACGACAGCAGACCGTGGGAGAGGATGGACTGCAGCTCTAGTGGATTCATTGTTGTTGGTTTCCTGTGGCGCTTTTGGGGTGGTGAATCAATCTGAGAGGTAAGTTATCGTACAACTGCATCGATGGCTAGTCCTTGGGGGAAGATTTTTTGTTGGATAGGTTTCGGGTTGGATAGTGGGGGCTCGTGAGGCGCTCGCCCTGGGGGGCAACCTTTCGTCTCTGAGACTGAGTTGCTGGAGGATGCCGGGGCTGCCTTGCAGCCCTTTCGCGACACAAGGCCGCTCCTACAGGGACGGCGTAGGTCGCGGGTGCGCGCTGTCTGTAGGAGCGGCCTTGTGTCGCGAAAGGGGCGCAGAGCGCCCCCAAGAATTTCGAATTCAAGAGAAATACGAAAATCATGAAGAGGGGCAGATGACGAGCGCCAGTCATCCTATCTCTGCCTAGGTGGCAAAAAAAGGACCGCGGGGACAGGCACAAGCCCGCCACCCGCTTCCACGGGAGGTGTTCTGGGACCAGCAGAGGGTGACCGGGGAAGCGGGGGCGGCCTTGCGCCGCCCCGCGATCAAACTAACGAAGCAGGGAGTCAGGCAGCCTGGTTGCGCTTGCTGGCCTGGGACTTGCGGAACTGGGCGCGGCAAGCATCGCCAAACGCCTCGAAAATCTTGATCGAGTCAGGGTTTTTCGCCGCTTGCCACTCCGGGTGCCACTGCACCGCGAACAGGAAGGGCGAAATGCTTGGGCCATGGATGGCCTCGACCAAGCCGTCTTCAGCCTGGGCGATCGGCTCAAGGCCCTCACCCAGGTTGCGCAGGCCTTGGCCATGCAACGAGTTGACCCGGATCTGGTCAGTGCCCAGGGCATCCCGCAGCCAGCTGCCTGGCTTGATGGTGACGCTGTGCACAGCTTGGTACTGCACCTCAACCGGATCCTCGGGGTTTTCCCGGTGATCATTGAAGCCCGGCTCGGCGTACACCTTCTGGTAGATATCGCCGCCCAGCGCGACGTTGATTTCCTGCATGCCGCGGCAGATGCCGAAAATCGGCAGGCCGCGGGCCAGGGCCAGCTTGACCAGCGGAATGTCGAACAGGTCGCGGTTCTTGTCCTGGCCTTTGCCTGGCGTCTCGTTCTCCTGGCCGTACAGGGCCGGGTCGATGTTGCTGCCAGCACCGGTCAGGTAGACGCCGTCGGCCATATCCAGATAACGCTCGAGGTCATCGGTGCCGCAGCAGGTCGGAACCAGCACAGGCAGGCAGTCGGCGAAGTCGACCAGCGGGGTAATGTATTTGTGGGTCATGACCTGATAGTCATGGCCTTTGCGCTCTTGGCTGCCCATGGTCATCAGGACGACAGGTTTGCGCAGGGAAGTTTGCTTGTTGCCAATGTTGCTGTTGGACATATGTCACCTTGGGACAGGTGCTTCCTGTCGATATTGTGCAGGCGCACGGCCTGGGCCTTGTGTGCGGCCTGGAGCCCCGAGCACTGCCGGCTCGCTGAAGGAGACGATGCCGGTCGGGGCTTGTCTCTAGCTTGCCAGAGCCGTTCGATATGTCAAACGAGGCGTGAGCGCTTTAACGCCGGTTTCAGGGCGCTTGCGGGAGGCGGAGCCTTGGCTGGCAAGGGTTTGGCAGGGGTTTTGGTAAATGTAATTAACGACGCAGTTGGATCATTGCAGCGCTGCAATGATCCAGCCCTTGCGCTGCGGCGTATCAGTGCAGGATCTGCTTGAGAAATGCCTGGGCCCTGGCCGTTTTGGGTTGCCCAAAAAACGTCTGTGGCGGGCTGTCTTCGATGATCTGGCCACCCTCAAGGAACAGCACCCGCTCTGCCACCTGGCGGGCAAAACCCATTTCATGGGTGACGCAGAGCATGGTCATGCCGGTACCGGCAAGCTTCACCAATACATCGAGAACCTCGGCGACCATCTCCGGATCGAGCGCCGAGGTTGGCTCATCGAACAGCATGATCCGCGGCTTCATGCACAGGGCACGGGCAATCGCCACGCGCTGCTGCTGGCCGCCGGAGAGCTGGCTGGGGTATTTGTCGGCTTGGCTTTCGATGCCGACCTTGCTCAGGTACATCCGCGCTCGCTCTTCGGCGTCCTTGCGCGACAGCCCGCGCACGCTGGTTGGGGCCAGCAGGCAATTGTCGAGCACGCTCATGTGCGGGAACAAGTTGAAGTGCTGGAACACCATGCCGATTTCGCTGCGCACCTGCGCGGCCTGGCGTGAGGGCTTGGCCAGGTCGATGCCGTCTACATGAACGCTGCCTTGCTCGGCGATCTCCAGGCGGTTGATGCAGCGGATCAAGGTTGATTTGCCCGATCCGGAAGGGCCGCAGAGGACGATACGCTCGCCTTCGCGCACCTGCAGGTTGATATCGCGCAGCACGTGGAAGGCGCCGTAGTGCTTGTTCAAGCCTTCTATGTCGATCAGCACTGGGCGGCTGTCGGCTTCAGGGGCAAGGCTGGCAAGGCTCAAAGGTGCGGTCATGTTGTTGTTCTCCCGCTGGTTTAGTCAAAGCGTGCCGCGCGGTAAGGCGCAGGGTCGGTGAACGGCTGCTCGCCGGTCATCATTTCAGCGAGCAGGCGGCCGGTCACCGGGCCCAGGGTCAGGCCGTGATGGGCGTGGCCAAAGTTGAACCACAGGCCCTTGTGCCGTGGCGCGGGGCCGATTATCGGGCGCATGTCCGGCAGGCAGGGACGCAGGCCCAGCCAGGGCTGCTCGTCGAGGCGTTCGCCGAGGGCAGGGAACAGCCGGCGAGCAAGGGCTTCGCAGCGCTGCAACTGGATCTCGTTGGCCGGGGCGTCGCTGGCGGCAAACTCGATGCCGGTGGTCAGGCGGATGCCCTGCGCCATCGGCGCCAGCACATAACCACCCTGGGTATCGCAGATCGAGTGCTGCAGTTGCGCGTCGCCGCGGGTGCCATAGTGCATGTGATAGCCGCGCTTGATACCCAGTGGAAACCGATAGCCCAGCGGGCCGAACAGCTCGGCCGATTGCGGTCCGAGGCAGACCACGACTTCATCGGCCGTGACCGGGCCACGCTGGCTCTGCACCTGCCACTGACCGTCAAGCTGGCGCAGGCTGCGTGCATCACCATGGAGGAACTGCCCGCCACGCTGGACGAACAGCGCGGCATAGCCACGGGTCAGGCCGCCTGGGTTGCGCACGGTTTTCGGGTCGAGCCAGTGAATGCCGCCAACTACGCCGCCGTCCAGTTGCTGCTCGCGGGCCTGCAGTTGGTCACGTTCGAGGATTTCGTACTGCAGGCCATAGCGCGCCAGGCTTATTACATCCTCCTTGGCCTGAGCGAACAGCCTTGGGTCGCGGAACACTTCGATCCAGCCTTTGGCCTGGACCAGTTCGCTCAGCCCGGCAGCGGCAATCAGCGCGTCGTGTTCCTCGACGCTGCGCTGCACCAGCGGCAGCATATCGGCGGCGGCGCTGGCCAGTCGGCCGGGTGCTGACTGAAGCCAGTAACGCAGCAGCCAGGGCGCCGCCTTGGGCAGGTGCAACAGGCTGTAGCGCACATCCGGCTGGCGGTTCAGGCCATAGCGCAGCAACGCGCCGACGTTACGCGGAAAGGCATAGGGGATGACGCTGGAGCGTTCGATCAGGCCGGCGTTGCCATGGCTGGTGCCGCTGCCCGGCTGGTCACGGTCGATCAAAACGACCTGGCGGCCGCGCGCTTGCAACTGCAACGCGGTACTGACACCGACGATCCCGGCGCCCAGAACAATGGTTTGGCAATGCATGGAGCGTATCCTTGGGTCAGTTCAGGTGGCGACCGAGGCGGCCTTCCAGGTATTTCAGGGTGCGCCGGACGACTTCCACGATCAGCAGGTAGAGCACGGCGGCCCACAGGTAGATCTGGAAGTCGAAGCTGCGCGAAAACGCCAGTTTGGTCACGCCCATCAGGTCGTAGAGGGTGACCAGCGAGGCAATTGCGCTGGCCTTGATCATCAGGATCAGCTCATTGCCCAGCGGGCCGATGGCGACTAGCAGCGATTGCGGCATGACCACCTTGAAGAATGTGGTCGAGCGCCTGAGGTTGAGTGCGCGGGCGGCCTCGAACTGTCCTGGGGCGATTGCCAGCAGGCTGCCGCGGAAGATCTCGGCCTGATAGGCAGCGGTGTTCAGGGTGAATGCCAGCAGCGCGCAGTACCAGGCCTCACGGAAGAACCACCACAGCCCCACGTCCTGCCAAAAGCTCTTGAACGAGCCGAGGCCGTAATACAGCAGAAACAGCTGCGCCAGCAGTGGTGAACCGCGGAAGAAGTAGATATAGCCAGCCGCCATTCGATTGAGCACGGTCTTGTTGGAGATCCGCGCCAGCGCCAGCAGCAGGCCAAGCACGGCGCCGAGGGTGAACGAAATCGCCACCAGCTTGGCAGTCACCAGCAGGCCATCGATGAAGCGCGGCCCGTAGCGCTGCAGCAGGTCGGGGTCGACCACCAGCGCCAGTAATTGTTCGAAGCTCATGCCCGCGCTCCTTGCAGGTGCCGGCTATAGCGCCGTTCGATGAAGGCAAAAACCCGCCCTGACAACGCCGAGAACAGCAGATAGCCGAGGCAGGCGACGCCATAGAAGAACATCGGCTCCTTGGTCACGCTGACGGCGAGGTTGGTCTGGCGCATCAGGTCGACCAGCGAGATGGTCGAGACCAACGAGGTGTCCTTGAGCAGCGACAGCCAGTTGTTGGACAGGCCGGGCAGGGCGATCCGGGTCAGTTGCGGCAGTACCACCTTGAAAAACCCGGTACGTTTACTCAGTCCCAGTGCCGAGCAGGCTTCGAGCTGGCCCTTGGGCAGGGTCTTGAACGCCGCCAGCCAGATTTCGCTGGAGAACGCAGCAAACACCAGGCTGAAGGCAATCATCGCGGCCAGGAAAGTATTGATCAGTACCTCACCGTCATAGCCCAGCGCCGCCAGCAGCTTTTGTGCCGCGATCTGGCAGCCGTAATAAATGATCAGCAGCGTAAGCAGCTCAGGCAGGCCGCGAAACACCGTAGAAAAGGTGGTAGCCCAGGCCCGCGGCAGGCGTTTGCGTGAGCGCGCGGCCATTGCCACCAGCAGGCCCAGCGGCAAACCGATCGGCAGGCAGGCCAGCGCCAGTGACACCGTGACCAGCGCGCCGGCCAGCAACGCCGGGCCCCAGCCACCGCTGGCAAAAGACAACAAAGACAATTGATCGAGCATGGGTGCTTCCCCAGCCAGGTGAGCTTGGCGGCGCGCAAGGCAGGGCGCCCACGGCGCGAAGCCTGCCTTGCGCTGACCGATCAGTTATAGATGTCGAAGGCAAAGTACTTGCTGGCGATCTTCTGATAGGTGCCGTTGGCGACAATCTCGCTCAGCGCCTTGTTCAGCCGCTCGCGCAGCTGCTGATCGTCCTTGCGCACGGCAATCGCTGCATTGGCCTTGGTCTGGTTGACGTCACCAAGCACCTTGCAGCAGTCCTTGCCGTTTTTCTGCTGCCAGTCGAGCAGCGGAAACTTGTCGGCGATGACGCCGTCCAGGCGCCCGGCAGCCAGGTCGGCATTGGCCTCATCCATGGTCGGGTAGAGCTTGACGTTGGCGCCGGCCGGGCCGTACACGTCCTCGGCATAGATAGCCTGGGTCGAGGACGACTGGGCGCCGACCGTGTAGCCCTTGAAGTCGGTCTGGGCATCGGTGATCGGGCTGTCCTTGGCGACCGCCACGGACAGTGGTGTGCGGTAGTAGTGGTCGGTGAAGGCGATCTTCTTGCGCCGCTCTTCGGTGTCGATCATCGAGGCGACTACGGCGTCGTACTTTTTCGCCATGAGTGCCGGAATGATGCCTTCCCAGTCTTGCGCCACCAGGGTGCACTCGACTTTCATCTGCTCGCACAGGGCGTGGGTGATGTCGATGTCAAAGCCATGCAGCTTGTTATCGGCATCGACATAGTTGAAGGGCGGATAAGCGCCCTCTGTGGCGAAACGCAGGGTCTCAGCGCTGGCCGCACTCGCCAGCAGCAGGGCACACGCGCCCACCATAGCCATGGTCTTGTTCATCTCGTACCTCTGGGTTGCACTCTTGCTATTGTTGTTTGTCCGCGGGCCACGAGGTGTAGCCGACGAACTCGTTATGTAGAGCGGCAGTCGCTTCCAAGCGTTTTTCAACATCCGGCCCGAGCTTCTTGCAGACCTCGTTGACCATCAGGTGCACCCACGACAGCATCGCCGAGGTGGATTCCCAGAACAGATTGAATTCGGTGGGGATGCGGAACACCTCATCGGCGTTGGCATCTGCCCAGTCACAGAAGGTGTCGGTCACCAGGGTGACCGGGATGCCTGCCTGGCGTGCCTTCTGGCACAGCAGCAGGGCATGGCGCGAATAGCGGCGTGCCTCGAACACCACCAGTGCGCAGTGTTCGGGGCGGGTCAGCAGCACGTCGCCAAAGTGCCCGGCGCTGCCATCCACAGCCTGTACGCCATCGCGCAGGTAGTGCAGCAAATGGGTCATGCACTGGGCGACGCCGCGTTCGGTCTGAAACCCTGCGACAAACACCCGTGGCCGCTGCGCCAGGCGCTGAGCAACCCGGTGCCAGGCCTCGCTACGGCTGTACTCGTGGACGCGCACCAGCGCGGCGATTTCCAGCTCCAGGCTGCCGGCGCTCTGGCTGTCGTCGTGCTGCTGGCGGTACTCCTGCAAGCGGTCACCGACCAGCCACGGGCCATCGCCGAGGTCGTTCTGCAGGTCCTGTTTGAGCGCCTTGAGATGGGCGTAGCCGAGCGAGCGGCAGAAGCGGCCTACGCTGGATTCGCTGACGCCGAGCTTTTCCGCGATGCTGGCGGAGGTCTGGAACGGTACTTCATGCAGGTTGCCGAGCATGTAGCTGGCGATCGTGCGGCCTGAGGCAGCTGCGCCGTGCAGGCTGTTCTCCAGGCGTTGCTTGATCGTTTGGCTCATGTCGGACTCCGGTCGGGTAGGGCGTGGAATAGAAAATGAATGTTTTCTGTCATCAAGTCAACAATTGACAGATAGCTGTCATGTGGCCGACAGTTTTCACCCGTGGCACACTCCGAGCCAAACAATTTCAACAAGGAGCTCCAGATGTCTGCATCCTCCACCAGCGGTACCGTGCGCATGCCCTTTGCCGAACTGCAGACGTTATTGCAGGCGATCCTTGAACAGCACGGTTGCAGCGAGCCGGTGGCGGCAGCGCTGGCTTTCAATTGCGCCAGTGCGCAGCGCGACGGCGCCCATAGCCATGGCGTGTTCCGTATTCCGGGCTACGTATCGACGCTGGCCAGTGGCTGGGTTAACGGCAAGGCGCTGCCCGAGGTGACCGACGTAGCCTCTGGCTACGTGCGCGTAGATGCCGGCGGTGGTTTCGCTCAGCCCGCGCTGGCGGCAGCGCGGCCGTTGCTGCTGGCAAAGGCGCGCAGTGCCGGGATCGCGGTGTTGGCAATTCATAACTCGCACCACTTCGCCGCGCTGTGGCCGGACGTCGAACCGTTTGCCGATGAGGGGCTGGTGGCCTTGAGTGTGGTCAACAGCATGACCTGTGTAGTCCCGCACGGTGCTCGCCAGCCGCTGTTCGGCACCAACCCGATTGCCTTTGCCGCGCCCTGCGCCGAGCACGATCCGATCGTGTTCGACATGGCCACCAGCGCCATGGCCCATGGTGATATCCAGATCGCTGCACGCGAGGGGCGGCAACTGCCGCTGGGTATGGGCGTAGACGCCAGCGGCCAGCCGACCACCGACCCGCAGGCAATCCTCGACGGCGGTGCGCTGTTGCCGTTTGGCGACCACAAGGGCTCTGCGCTGTCGATGATGGTCGAGTTGCTCGCGGCGGCGCTGACCGGCGGTAACTTCTCCTGGGAGTTCGACTGGTCGGCGCATCCGGGGGCGAAGACGCCATGGACCGGGCAACTGTTGATCGTCATTGACCCGAGCAAGGCCGAGGGCGAGCGTTTTGCCCAGCGCAGCCGCCATTTGCTGGAGCAGATGCAGGCGGCCGGCCTGTCACGCATGCCCGGCGAGCGGCGCTATGGTGAGCGCGCCACGGCCGAGCGCGAAGGCGTCGCAGTGAGCGAAACCGAGCTACAGGGCCTGCGCCAATTGCTCGGCTGATCGTCTTGTTGCACCGGTAGCAGTACCCGGGCTGTGCAACCTTGCACAGACCCGTTGCAGCAAGGTGATGTTTCTCTGCCCCGACTCCGGGTATCCTCGCTAAAGCTTTTCCGAACTGTGCTGATTCAAGGAGCTGTGCGCTGTGTTCAAACATGTCGATGCCTATGCCGGCGATCCGATCCTCTCGTTGATGGAAACCTTCAAGGCCGACCCGCGTGCGGCCAAGGTCAACCTGAGCATCGGCCTGTACTACGACGCTGCCGGCATCGTGCCGCAGTTGGCGGCAGTGGCCGAGGTTGAAAAACGCCTGGCCAACCAGCCTCACGAGGCTTCGCTGTACCTGCCAATGGAAGGTCTGGCCAGCTATCGTCAGGCAATCCAGGCGCTGCTGTTTGGTAACGACCACCCGGCAGTGACCGGAGGCCGTGTGGCTACCGTGCAGACCGTGGGTGGCTCGGGCGCGTTGAAAGTCGGCGCCGACTTCCTCAAGCGCTACTTCCCGCAGTCCGAAGTCTGGGTCAGCAATCCGACCTGGGACAACCATCGCGCCATCTTCGAAGGCGCGGGTTTCAAGGTGAATACCTACCCGTACTTCGACACCACTACCCGTGGCGTCGACTTCGCCGGCATGCTGGCTGCGTTGCAGACCCTGCCCGCCAACAGCGTGGTGCTGCTGCACCCATGCTGCCACAACCCGACCGGTGTCGATCTGGACCAGAACCAGTGGCAGCAGGTTGTCGAAGTGGTCAAGGCACGCGAGCTGATCCCGTTCCTCGACATCGCCTACCAGGGCTTCGGCGAAGGCCTGGAGCAGGATGCCTACGCCATCCGCGAAATGGCCCGTGCCGGCGTGCCGTGCCTGGTCAGCAACTCGTTCTCGAAGATCTTCTCGCTGTACGGCGAGCGCGTTGGCGGGCTGTCGGTGGTGTGCGACGATCAAGCCAGCACTCAAAGCGTGCTTGGCCAGCTCAAGGCAACCGTGCGCCGCAACTACTCCAGCCCACCCGCATTCGGTGCGCAACTGGTTGCCGGCGTGCTTGGCGATGCCAGCCTCAATGCACAGTGGGCAGCAGAAGTCGAAGTGATGCGCCTGCGTATCCTCGAGATGCGCCAAGGCCTGGTCGATCTGCTTGGCGAGCTGCTGCCAGGGCAGGACTTCACGTTCTTCCTCGAACAGCGCGGCATGTTCAGCTACACCGGCTTCAGCGTCGAGCAGGTCCGCCGTCTGCGTGACGAGTTCGGCGTTTACCTGATCGACAGCGGTCGGGTGTGCATGTCCGGTCTGCGTCCAAGCAACCTGCGCCAGGTTGCCGAGGCGTTCGCCGCAGTCCAGCGCTAAGCAGGGCAGGGGCCAGCAATCGGCCCCTTTTACCCAGACTGGCAACACCCGGTTGCCCCTGGGTTGTCATGACAAGTGCAACCGCCGCTCGGACAGGGCTTCGCAAGCGCCACCTTTCAGTGCACAATCGCGCCCCTCTTTTTCGGTTGAGGTGCGCGAGCCTTGTGTTTCGCCACGCTCAGCCTGTTGCAGTCTTGCGAGTGGAGTTGCACCCGGATGAATGAGCAGGCCTCAAGCGTTGAACAACGCTTCGAACAAACCACCAGCGCCACCCTCGGCAGCTGGGCACGACAAGACACCACCTGGATGCTCGGCCTGTTTGGCACCGCGATTGGCGCCGGCACCCTGTTTCTGCCGATCAACGCTGGCCTGGGCGGTTTCTGGCCGCTGCTGATCCTCGCCGCGCTGGCGTTCCCGATGACCTACTACGCCCACCGCGGCCTGACCCGCTTCGTGCTGTCCGGGCGTGGCGGCGACATCACCGAGGTGGTCGAGGAGCATTTCGGCCTCAAGGCCGGCGCGCTGATCACGGTGCTGTACTTCTTCGCGATCTTTCCGATCCTGCTGATCTACAGCGTGGCCCTGACCAACACCGTCAGCAGCTTCATGGAGCATCAACTGCACATGACCCCGCCACCGCGGGTGCTGCTGTCGTTTGGCCTGATCCTCGGCCTGCTGGCGATCGTGCGTTGCGGTGAACAGGCCACGGTCAAGGTCATGAGCCTGCTGGTGTACCCGTTCATTGTCGCCCTGGCCTTGCTGGCGCTGTACCTGGTGCCGCACTGGAGTGGCGGTATTCTCGATACCGCGATGCAGGTGCCAACCGGCTCTGCGTTCCTGCATACCGTATGGCTGGCAATCCCGGTGATGGTGTTCTCGTTCAACCACTCGCCGATCATTTCCGCCTTTGCCGTCGACCAGAAACGCCGTTACGGCGAGCACGCCGACGAGCGCAGCGGGCAGATCCTGTCGCGTGCGCACCTGTTGATGGTGGCAATGGTGCTGTTCTTCGTCTTTAGCTGCGTGCTGACCCTGGACAGCGCTCAGCTGGCCGAAGCCAAGGCGCAGAACCTGTCGATCCTGTCGTACCTGGCCAACCACTTCAGCAACCCGACCATCGCCTTTGCCGCACCGCTGATTGCCTTTATAGCCATTGCCAAGTCGTTCCTGGGCCACTACATCGGTGCCAGCGAAGGCCTCAAAGGCATTATCGGCAAGACTGGCCTGCGCCCTGGGGCCAAGGCGCTGGACCGTATGGTCGCCGCGCTGATGCTGGTGGTGTGCTGGATCGTCGCCACGCTCAATCCGAGCATCCTGGGCATGATCGAATCGTTCGGCGGGCCGATCATTGCCGCGCTGCTGTTCCTGATGCCGATGTACGCCATCCGCAAGGTGCCGTCGATGCGCAAGTACAGCGGGGCGATGTCCAACCTGTTCGTGGTGTTCGTAGGCCTGGTTGCGATCAGCTCGGTAGTCTACTCACTGGCCGGCAGCGTGCTCGGCTGGTGATGCCTGCTTTATAAGAAGATGCCCGGACCGCCAGCTGCGCTCCGGGCATTTTTTTGTTCACACAAATCCCCCGGCAGTAGAACAATTTCATCGCTACCCATAGGCTTGCGCGGCGCTTCATGCTTAACTCGGTGTCCTTTTCAAACACCGCATAAGGATTCCGCTCATGGCTCAAGTGACCCTCAAAGGCAACCCGGTTCAGGTCAAAGGCAACCTCCCGCAAGCTGGCGCTCAGGCACCTGCGTTCTCGCTGGTTGGTGATGGCCTGGCTGACAAGTCGCTGCAAGACTACGCCGGCAAGCGCAAAGTGCTGAACATCTTCCCAAGCGTCGACACGCCAACCTGCGCGACCTCCGTGCGCAAGTTCAACGCCCAGGCCAACGAGCTGAACAACACCGTTGTGCTGTGCGTATCGGCTGACCTGCCGTTTGCTCAAGCGCGCTTCTGCGGTGCCGAAGGCCTGGAAAACGTCCAGAACCTGTCGACCCTGCGTGGCCGCGAATTTCTCGAAAACTACGGCGTAGCCATTGCTGACGGCCCGCTGGCTGGCCTGGCGGCGCGCGCTGTTGTCGTCATCGACGAGAACGACAAAGTGCTGCACAGCGAGCTGGTTGGCGAGATCGCCGAAGAGCCGAACTACGAGGCGGTCCTGGCTGTCTTGAAGTAAGCCCAGCGGGGCCGCTCTGCGGTCCATGCACGCTACAAGCAATACCCTGAAACGGCCTGGACCCTGCTCCAGGCCGTTTTCATTTAAAGTTCATTGCGTTAGCAACGTCAGTCCAAGGTAAATGCCCTGTAAAGCTGCTTTGCTAAACCGGCATCAATGCTTATCGTTCACCCTCCCAAGTCGCCGTTTCCGAACAAGGTTCGTTCAAGCCATGCAAGCTCCTGTCTCCCGCTCCCCCCGTCGCTGGCTGTTTGGCCTGCTGATCCTGGTCCTGGTGGCCCTGTTGGCCTGGTGGCTGTGGCCTGCCGCGTCGACGCCCAAGGACCAGGCCGGGCGCGCAGGCAAGAGCGGTCGGCCCGGTTTTGGCAGTTCTGCCGAGGCTGTGCCAGTGCGGGTAGAGCCGGTGCAGGTGGGCGACTTCCCGCTGTACTACAAGGCGCTTGGCACTGTGACCGCCAACAACACGGTCAACGTGCGCAGCCGCGTCGCCGGTGAGCTGATCAAGGTCCACTTCAAGGAAGGCCAGCAGGTCAAGGCCGGCGACCTGCTCGCCGAGATCGACCCGCGCAGCTACCGCATCGCCTTGCAGCAGGCCGAAGGCACTCTGGCGCAGAATCAGGCGCAGTTGAAAAACGCCCAGGTTGACGTGGCCCGCTATAAAGGCCTGTACGCCGAAGACAGCATCGCCAAGCAGACCCTGGACACCGCTGAAGCCCAGCTGGCGCAGTTTCAGGGCTTGATCAAGACCAATCAGGCCGCGGTCAGCGATGCCCGGCTCAATCTCGATTTCACCCAGATCCGCGCACCGATCAGCGGCCGCCTGGGCCTGCGTCAGCTTGACCTGGGCAACCTGGTTGCGGCCAACGACACCACGGCGCTGGTGGTGATCACCCAGACCGAGCCGATCAGTGTTGCCTTCACCTTGCCCGAAACCGAGCTGACCACCGTGCTCGATCGTTACCGCAGCGGCGCTGTTCTGCCCGTCGAGGCCTGGGACCGCAACGAGAGCAAGCTGCAGTCCAGCGGCGAGCTCGGCAGCCTGGACAACCAGATCGACACCACCACCGGTACCCTCAAGTTCAAGGCGAGCTTTGCCAACAAGGATCAGGCGCTGTTCCCCAACCAGTTCGTCAATGTGCGCCTGCTCGCCGACACCCTCAAACAGGTGATCATGGCCCCTGCGGCTGCGATCCAGTTCGGCAACGACGGCAGCTTTGCCTATGTGGTCAACGGTGAGAGCAAGGTCAATATCCGCAAGCTCAAGGTCGGCCCGAGCGATGGCGAGCGCAGTGTGATCCTCGAAGGCCTGGTCGCGGGCGACCGCTTGGTGCTCGAAGGCACCGACCGCCTGCGTGAAGGCAGCGCGGTAGAAGTGGTGGAAGACAGCTCGCAAGTACCGACCACCCCCGGCCAGCATCTGCAAGGCCAGGACGGCAGTGGCACCAGCGAGGCTGGCACGTCGGGCAAGGCGGGCGCATGAACCTCTCGCGGCTGTTCATCCTGCGCCCGGTCGCCACCACGCTGAGCATGCTGGCGTTGGTCCTGGCTGGCCTGATTGCCTACAAGCTGTTGCCGGTGGCGGCCTTGCCCCAGGTCGATTACCCGACCATCCGGGTCATGACTCTATATCCCGGCGCCAGCCCGCAGGTCATGACCAGCGCGGTCACTGCGCCGCTGGAGCGCCAGTTCGGGCAGATGCCGGGCCTCACCCAGATGGCCTCGACCAGCTCCGGCGGCGCCTCGGTGCTGACCCTGCGCTTCAGTCTCGACATGAACATGGACGTTGCCGAGCAGCAGGTGCAGGCCGCGATCAACGCCGCCAGCAACCTGCTGCCCAGTGACCTGCCGGCGCCACCGGTGTACAACAAGGTCAACCCGGCCGATACGCCGGTACTGACCTTGGCAATCTCGTCCAAGACCATGCCGCTGCCCAAGCTCAACGACCTGGTCGATACCCGCGTCGCGCAGAAGCTTGCCCAGATCAGTGGCGTGGGCATGGTCAGCATTGCCGGCGGCCAGCGCCAGGCGGTGCGGATCAAGGTTAACGTCGATGCCCTCGCAGCCAACGGCCTCAACCTGGAAGACGTGCGCACCTTGATCGGCGCGTCCAACGTCAACCAGCCCAAAGGCAACTTCGACGGCCCGACCCGGGTGTCGATGCTGGATGCCAACGACCAGCTGCGCTCGCCCGAGGAATACGCCAACCTCATCCTCGCCTACAACAACGGTGCGCCGCTGCGCCTGAAAGACGTGGCCGAGATCGTCGATGGCGCCGAAAACGAACGCCTCGCGGCGTGGGCCAACGAGAACCAGGCCGTGCTGCTGAATATTCAGCGCCAGCCCGGCGCCAACGTCATCGAAGTGGTCGACCGGATCAAGGACCTGCTGCCGTCGATCACCGACAACCTGCCGGCTGGCCTGGATGTGATGGTCCTGACCGACCGCACCCAAACCATCCGCGCTGCGGTTACCGATGTGCAGCACGAGTTGCTGATTGCCATCGTGCTGGTGGTGATGGTGACGTTCGTGTTCCTGCGCCGGGTCAGTGCCACCATCATCCCCTCGATTGCCGTACCGCTGTCGTTGATCGGCACCTTTGGTGTGATGTACCTGGCCGGCTTTTCGATCAACAACCTGACGTTGATGGCGCTGACCATTGCCACCGGCTTCGTCGTCGATGATGCCATCGTCATGCTGGAGAACATTTCTCGGCATATCGAGGAGGGCGAGACGCCGATGCAGGCTGCGCTCAAGGGCGCCCGGCAGATTGGCTTCACCCTGATCTCGCTGACCTTCTCGCTGATCGCCGTACTGATCCCGCTGCTGTTCATGGCTGATGTGGTCGGCCGCCTGTTCCGCGAGTTTGCCATCACCCTGGCGGTGGCGATCCTGATTTCGCTGGTGGTATCGCTGACCCTGACGCCGATGATGTGCGCGCGCTTGCTCAAGCGCGAGCCGAAGGAAGAAGAGCAGAGCCGCTTCTATCGCGCCAGCGGCGCCTGGATCGACTGGTTGATCGAGCACTACAGCCGCGGGTTGCGTTGGGTATTGCGCCACCAGCCGTTGACCCTGTTGGTTGCCATTGCCAGCATGGTACTGACCGTGGTGCTGTACATGGCCGTACCCAAGGGCTTCTTCCCGGTGCAGGACACCGGGGTGATCCAGGGCATCTCCGAAGCGCCGCAGTCGACCTCGTTCGCCGCCATGAGCGAGCGTCAGCAAGCGCTGAGCAAGATCATCCTGCAGGACCCTTCGGTGCAAAGCCTGTCGTCCTACATCGGCGTGGATGGCGACAACGCCACGCTCAACAGTGGCCGCTTGCTGATCAACCTGAAACCTCACGGTGAACGTGACGTCAGCGCCACACAAGTGATCGCCCGCCTGCAGCCGCAAGTCGACAAGCTGGTTGGTATCCGCCTGTTCATGCAGCCGGTGCAGGATTTGAGCATTGAAGACCGGGTCAGCCGTACCCAGTACCAGTTCAGTTTGTCGTCGCCCGACGCCGACATGCTCGCCACCTGGAGTGGCAAACTGGTGCAGGCCCTGCAACAGCGCGCCGAGCTGCGCGACGTGGCCAGCGACCTGCAGGACCAGGGCTTGCAGGTCTACCTGGTGATCGATCGCGACATGGCCAGCCGGCTGGGCATCAACGTCTCGCAGATCACCAATGCGCTGTATGACGCCTTCGGCCAGCGGCAGATTTCCACCATCTACACCCAGGCCAGCCAGTATCGAGTGGTCCTGCAGTCGCAGAACGCCGCCAATATCGGCCCGGCGGCGCTGGAGTCTATTCACGTCAAGGCCAGCGATGGCGGCCAGGTGCGACTGTCGGCACTGGCGCGGATCGAGCAGCGCCAGGCGCAGTTGGCGATCTCCCACATCGGCCAGTTCCCGGCGGTGATGATGTCGTTCAACCTGGCACCCGGTGTGGCGCTGGGTGAAGCGGTGGCGGCGATCGAGCAGGTGCAGCAGGAGATCGCCATGCCGATCGGCGTACAGACCCGCTTCCAGGGCGCTGCCGAGGCGTTCCAGGCCTCGCTGTCGAGCACCTTGTTGCTGATTCTGGCGGCTGTGGTGACCATGTATATCGTGCTCGGCGTGCTCTACGAGAGCTACATCCACCCGATCACCATCCTCTCGACCCTGCCGTCGGCGGCGGTCGGCGCCTTGCTGGCGCTGCTGATCAGCGGCAATGACCTGGGCATGATCGCCATCATCGGCATCATCCTGCTGATCGGTATCGTCAAGAAGAACGCGATCATGATGATCGACTTCGCCCTGGAGGCCGAGCGCAATCAGGGCATGACCCCGCATGATGCGATCTACCAGGCGGCGCTGCTGCGCTTCCGGCCGATCCTGATGACTACGCTGGCGGCGTTGTTCGGCGCGGTGCCGTTGATGCTTGCCACCGGCTCCGGCGCCGAGCTGCGCCAGCCGCTGGGGCTGGTGATGGTTGGCGGGCTGCTGGTCAGCCAGGTGCTGACGTTGTTCACCACACCGGTCATCTACCTGTACTTCGACCGCCTGGCCCAGCGCTGGCGGCCACGCGATGATGCCAAGCAGGCGCAAGCATGAACCTGTCCGGGCCGTTCATTCGCCGACCAGTCGCGACCATGCTGCTGAGCCTGGCGATCATGCTGCTGGGCGGGGTCAGTTTTGGCCTGCTGCCGGTGTCGCCGCTGCCGCAGATGGACTTTCCGGTGATCGTGGTCTCGGCCAACCTGGCCGGCGCCAGCCCCGAGGTGATGGCGTCGACAGTGGCCACGCCGCTGGAGCGCAAGCTGGGTGCCATCGCCGGCGTTACCACCTTGACCAGCAGCTCCAACCAGGGTTCGACCCGGGTCATCATCGGTTTTGAGCAAGGCCGCGACATCGACGGCGCCGCGCGGGAAGTGCAGGCGGCGATCAACGCCACGCGTAACCTGCTGCCCAGCGGTATGCGCAGCATGCCCACCTACAAGAAGATCAACCCGTCGCAGGCGCCGGTGATGGTCATCGCGTTGACCTCCAGCGTGCTGCAGAAGGGCCAGCTGTACGACCTGGCCGATACCATTCTGTCGCAGAGCCTGGCCCAGGTCAGTGGAGTAGGGGAAGTGCAGATCGGCGGCAGCTCGCTGCCAGCAGTCCGTATTGCGCTCGAGCCACAGCTGCTCAACCAGTACAGCCTTTCGCTGGATGAGGTGCGCACGGCAGTGAGCAATGCCAACCAGCGCCGGCCAATGGGCTTTGTCGAGGATGCCGAGCGCAACTGGCAGGTGCGCGCCAACGATCAGCTGGAAAAAGCCAAGGACTATCAGTCGCTGGTGATTCGCCAGAAGGACGGCGCCATCCTGCGTCTGTCGGACGTTGGTACCGTCACCGATGGCGTCGAGAACCGTTACAACAGCGGCTTTTTCAACGACCAGAGCGCGGTGCTGCTGGTGATCAACCGGCAGAACAATGCCAACATCATCGAGACCGTGGCGCAGATCAAGCAGCAACTGCCTGCGCTGCAGTCGCTGTTGCCCGCCAGCGTCAAGCTGGACATCGCCATGGACCGCTCGCCGGTGATCAACGCGACGCTCAAGGAAGCCGAGCACACCTTGCTGATCGCTGTAGTGCTGGTGATCCTCGTGGTTTACCTGTTCCTCGGCAACCTGCGTGCCTCGCTGATCCCAAGCCTGGCGGTGCCAGTGTCGTTGGTCGGCACCTTTGCGGTCATGTATCTGTGCGGCTTCTCGCTGAACAACCTGTCGCTGATGGCGCTGATCCTCGCCACCGGGCTGGTGGTCGACGATGCCATCGTGGTGCTGGAGAACATCTCCCGACATATCGAGAACGGCCAGCCGCCCATGCGCGCGGCGTTTCTCGGCGCCAAAGAGGTGGGCTTCACCCTGCTGTCGATGAACGTCTCGCTGGTCTCGGTGTTCGTCTCGATCCTGTTCATGGGCGGCATCGTGCGTAGCCTGTTCCAGGAATTCTCGATCACCCTGGCGGCAGCGATCATCGTCTCGCTGATCGTTTCGTTGACGTTGACGCCAATGCTCTGCGCGCGCTGGCTCAAGCCCCACGAGCAGCAGCCCAACCGCCTGCAGCGCTGGAGCGACCGCCAGCATCAGCGCATGGTTGCCGGTTACGACCGCAGCCTTGGTTGGGTCTTGCGCCATCGCCGCCTGACCCTGCTCAGCCTGTTGCTGACCATCGGCGTCAACGTGCTGCTGTATGTGGTGGTGCCCAAGACGCTGATGCCGCAGCAGGACACTGGCCAACTGATGGGCTTTGTCCGTGGCGACGACGGCCTGTCGTTCAGCGTGATGCAGCCGAAGATGGAAATCTACCGGCGTGCGCTGCTGGCCGACCCAGCGGTGCAGAGCGTAGCGGGCTTCATCGGCGGCAACAGCGGCACCAACAACGCCATGGTGCTGGTGCGCCTGAAGCCGATCAGCGAACGCAAGATCAATGCCCAGCAGGTGATCGAGCGCCTGCGCAAGGAGCTGCCCAAAGTGCCCGGCGGGCGCTTGTTCCTGATGGCCGACCAGGACCTGCAACTGGGCGGCGGTGGCCGCGATCAGACCTCTTCGCAGTACCTGTACACCCTGCAGAGCGGTGATCTCGCCGCGCTGCGCGAGTGGTTCCCGAAAGTCACTGCGGCAATGCGCGCGCTGCCTGAACTGACCGCCATCGACGCCCATGACGGCGCGGGCACTCAGCAGGTGACGCTGGTGGTCGACCGTGATCAGGCCAAACGCCTGGGCATCGACATGGACATGGTCACCACGGTGCTCAACAACGCCTACAGCCAGCGGCAGATCTCGACCATCTACGACAGCCTCAACCAGTATCAGGTAGTGTTGGAGATCAATCCCAAGTATGCCTGGGATCCAAGCACGCTGGAGCAAGTCCAGGTGATCACCGCCGACGGCGCGCGGGTGCCGCTGTCAGCCTTTGCCCGCTACGAGAACAGCCTTGCCAACGACCGAGTCAGCCACGAAGGCCAGTTCGCCTCGGAAGACATCGCCTTTGACGTGGCCGAGGGCTACAGCACCGATCAGGCCATGGCCGCGGTCGAGCGGGCAGTGGCAAGGCTCGGCCTGCCGGAAGATGTGATTGCCAAGCTTGGCGGTACCGCCGACGCGTTCAGCAAGACTCAGGAAGGCCAGCCGCTGATGATCCTCGGCGCCTTGGTGCTGGTGTACCTGGTGCTGGGGATTCTCTATGAAAGCTACATCCACCCGCTGACCATCCTCTCGACCCTGCCATCTGCTGGCGTGGGTGCACTGCTGGCTATGTACGTAACAGGCGGCGAGTTCAGCCTGATCTCGCTGTTGGGGCTGTTCCTGCTGATCGGCGTAGTCAAGAAAAACGCCATCCTGATGATCGACCTGGCTCTGCAACTGGAGCGCAACGAAGGCTTGTCGCCGGAAGAGTCGATCCGCCGGGCCTGCCTGCTGCGGCTGCGCCCGATCCTGATGACCACCATTGCCGCCATACTCGGCGCCTTGCCGCTGCTGCTGAGCAATGCCGAAGGCGCCGAGATGCGCCAACCGCTGGGTCTGACGATTATCGGCGGGCTGGTGTTCAGCCAGGTACTGACGCTTTATACAACGCCTGTGGTCTACCTCTACCTCGATCGCCTGCGCCACCGGTTCAACCATTGGCGCGGTGTACGTACCGACGCTGCACTGGATACCCCGCTATGAATTTTGCCCAAACTCCACTTCACCGTGCCTTGCAGCTGCTGGGCCGCGGCCGTGGCTCGCGCCTATTTGGCGCCAGCCTCTGCGTGCTGATGCTCAGTGCCTGTACCTTGAGCCCGGATTACCAGCGGCCCGAGCTGAGCACGCCTGCCCAATTCAAGCAGGCCGAAGGCTGGACTCAGGCCAAACCGTCGGACGCGATTGCCCGTGGCGCCTGGTGGGAACGGTACGGTGATGCCCAGCTCAACAGCCTGGTCGAGGAGCTCAATCGCAGTAACCAGACCGTCGCTCAGTATGAGGCGCAGTACCGTCAGGCCACCGCATTGATCCGCAGCAGCCGCGCGTCGTTGTTCCCCAGCCTCGATCTGTCGGCGGGCAAGAATCGCTCGGCGCAGGGCACCGGCAGCAGCAGCTCGAGCCTGTCGAACAACAGCAGCGGTATCCGCAATACCTACACCACCCAGCTCGGGGTGAGCTGGGAGATCGATCTGTGGGGCAAGTTGCGGGAAACCCTCAATGCCAACGAAGCCAGTGCCGAGGCAAGCTTTGCCGACCTGGCAGCGATGCGCCTTAGCTTGCAGTCGGAACTGGTGCAGAACTATCTGCAACTGCGGGTGACCGATGAGCAGAAGCGCTTGCTCGAGGCCACCGTGGCCGCTTACGAGCGCTCGCTGAAGATGACCGAAAACCAGTACCGCGCAGGGGTATCCGGACCAGATGCGGTAGCCCAGGCGCGCACCCAGCTCAAAAGCACCCAGGCCGACCTGATCGACCTGATCTGGCAACGCGCCCAGTATGAAAACGCCATCGCCGTGCTGATGGGCAAGGCGCCCGCGGACTTTGCCCTGGCAGACAGCAAGTCGATCCCGGCGCTGCCGCAGGTGCCGCTGGCGCTGCCCTCGCAATTGCTCGAGCGGCGGCCTGATATCGCCTCGGCGGAGCGCAGTGTGATGGCTGCCAACTCGAGCATCGGCGTGGCCCGCGCGGCCTATTTTCCGGACTTGAGCCTGAGCATGAGCGGCGGCTACTCGAGCAGCAGCTTCAGCAACTGGATCGAGCTGCCAAACCGCTTCTGGTCGGTCGGGCCATCGCTGGCCATGACTTTGTTCGATGCCGGTAAACGCAGCGCCGAGGTGGACCGCACGGTTGCCGTGTACGACCAGACCGTGGCGCAGTACCGGCAGACCGTGCTCGATGGCTTCAGGGAAGTGGAAAACTACCTGATCCAGCTCAAAGTCTATGGCGATGAAGCAGTCGTACGCCAGGAAGCGCTGGAGGCCGCACGCCAGTCGCTGCGCCTGACCGAAAACCAGTACCGGGCCGGCCTGATTGGTTACCTGGACGTAGTCAACGTGCAGGCGACCGCGCTGAGCAACGAACGCAGCGTGCTCAACTTGCTGCAAGGGCGACTGATCGCCAGCGTGCAGTTGATCGCCGCGTTGGGGGGCGGTTGGGATAGTCAGCAGGCGTTCAGCCAAGCACAACAATAGGGTGAATCCGACGCCGAATTGACGCCGTGAAAGCGGCGTTTTCACCGGTTTGGACACGCCTGTTCTGGGTACTGGCACTCTTATGGCCCAGCCCCGCGAAATGCCGTGCGTTTCGCCAAGGCTTGAGTACAATCAGCGGCTTTTCCGGGCCCTCCCTGCGCCCGATGCCGGAACCCCCATGCTAATCGGTAGTTATTCCCCCGCGCTGGTGTTGATATCACTGTGCGTGGCTATTCTTGCTTCCTATACCGCACTGGACCTGACCGGGCGCATTGCCACGGCCAAGGGGCGTGCCGTTCATCTGTGGATGTGCGGCGGGGCGCTGGCCATGGGTAGCGGGGTCTGGTCGATGCATTTCATCGGTATGCTCGCCTTCAGCCTGCCAATCGACCTGGGCTATGACCTGACGCTGACACTGGTGTCGTTGCTGATCGCAGTGCTGTCATCCGGCTTTGCCCTGTGGCTGATCAATCAACCCAGCCTGCCGCTGCTGCAATTGGCCTGCGGCGCGTTGATCATGGGCACCGGCATCAGCAGCATGCACTACATGGGCATGGCCGCGATGCGCATGCAACCAGGGATCGATTACGATCCTCAGTTGTTCAGCGCTTCATTGGCGATCGCGGTATGTGCATCCGCTGCAGCGCTGTGGATCGCTTTCCGCCTGCGCCGGCAGACCCCATATGTGCGGCAAATCCGCGTCGCTGCAGCCGTACTGATGGGCATCGCGATCGTTGGCATGCACTACACCGGCATGGCCGCGGCAAGCTTTCCTGAGGGTAGTTATTGCGGCGCGCTTGGCACAGGCCTGAAAGGCGATGGCCTGGTCTACCTGGTACTGATCACCACCCTCGCGGTACTTGCCGTAGCCTTGCTCACGTCGGTGCTGGATGCACGTCTGGTCGCGCGTACAACCGAGCTCGCTCGCTCGCTGACGCTGGCCAACCAGGAACTGACCCAGCTGACCCTGCACGATATCCTCACCGGGCTGCCCAATCGCACGCTGTTGGCTGACCGCATCGAGCAGGCCATCGCCAAGGTGAGCGAGCAGGGCACCTGCTTTGCCCTGATGTTCATCGATCTGGACGGCTTCAAGCCGGTAAACGACGCCTTCGGCCATCATGTCGGCGACCAATTGCTCAAGGCCGTGGCCGAGCGCCTGCGTGGTCACTTGCACAGCCAAGACACGCTGGCGCGAATCGGTGGCGATGAGTTTGTGCTGCTGGTCGAGTTGCAGGAGCCGGGGGACGCAATGGGCGTCGCAATCAAGCAGGTGAACCTGGTGTCGCGGCCGTACCGGGTGGCGGAGCATGACCTGCAACTGACTGCCAGCCTTGGCATCGTGCTGTACCCAGGCAATGGCATGGACCAGCACGAGCTGCTGCGCAACGCCGATGCTGCCATGTACCACGCCAAAAACGCTGGCAAGAACGGCTACAGCTTTTTCGACGGTTCGATGAATAGTGACGCACGTCAGCAGCTGCAGTTGCTGCAGGACCTGCGTGTCGCGCTGCAACAGGGCCAGTTCCGCCTGCATTACCAGCCCAAGTTCGACGCCGTCCGGCGGGTACCGATTGGCGCCGAAGCCCTGCTGCGCTGGGAGCATCCGCAACATGGGCTGTTGTACCCGGACCGTTTCATCAGCCTGGCCGAGAAGACCGGGTTGATTATTCCTATCGGCGAATGGGTGCTTGGCGAAGCCTGTCGGCAGATGCGTCAATGGCTGGAGCAGGGGCAAGAAGACTGGCGCATCGCGGTAAATCTTTCGGCCATCCAGTTCTGCTACGCCGGCCTGATCGACGGGGTTGCCGAGGCATTGCAGCGCAATCAGTTGCCCGCCAACCATCTGACCCTGGAGATCACCGAAACCACCGCCATGCGTGACGCGGACGCCAGCCTGCTGGTGTTGCAGAAGCTGTCGGACATGGGCGTGGATATTTCCATCGACGATTTCGGTACCGGCTACTCGAGCCTGATGTACCTCAAGCGTCTGCCGGCCAATGAGCTGAAGATCGACCGCGGCTTCGTCCGTGATCTGGAGCATGACAGCGACGATGCAGCGATCGTCTCGGCAATCGTGGCTCTAGGCCAGGCGCTGGGCCTGCGGATCGTTGCCGAGGGTGTCGAGACCGACAGCCAGCAGGATTTCCTCACCCGACTCGGCTGTGACTCGTTGCAGGGTTATCTGATGGGCCGACCGGTGCCGGCAGAGCAGTTCATGGCAGGGCTCGCCGCGCGCGATGCGCCTCGGATCAGCTAAACCGCGGTGCGTAGCGAATAGGAGGGGATGAATGCGGCCATTTCATCCTCGACGGCTTCGATGATGCGCTCGACATCGCTGGCGGCCATGATCGCGCTGCAGGGGATACCGGCAATGGCCAGCACGGTTTCGCCCGACTCACGATCAAACAGGCGCACGATCATGCTGCGCGGTGCATCCATGCTGGCTTCAAAGCCCAAAGGATGAAAGTGCCAGCGCATCACCTGGCAAGCATTGGGAAACGTCATCTTGTTCATGCTTGCCTCCTCGACCTTGTGCAGGAAAGGGCTGAGAGTTGCGCCGTCAATTGGCGGTAAGGACTGTAACCTTAGCACCTGAGGCGGTAGTTTCTCGCACAAAAGATGACATTTATACCAATGCTTGACCTCGGTCACAGCTGGCGCATTCAGGCAAACGTTTTCGTCGCCACATTCAGCCCAGCAAGCCCGCAGCGATATTGATGGTGATCCCCAGAATCGCCGTATTGAAGACAAAACCCACCAATGATTGCGCCAGGACTACCCGACGGATGCCGCGGTCGGCAACGCCGACGTCGGAGGTCTGGACGGCCACGCTGAGGGTGAAAGCGAAGTAGTGGAAGTCCCAATAGTCCGGGTTGCGCTCGCCATCGGCGAAGCGCAGGGGCGGTTCTGGCAGTGCCGAGGTGTAGAACAGGCGCGCGTAGTGCAGGCTGAAGATGCAGCCGATCAGCAGCCAGGAACCGGCTACGGTCAGCCCGGTGTACAGGTAGTGCACCGTCAACTCGCTACCGTGCAGGTCTTGACTGGCTGCCAGTTGCAGCACCACTGCAGCCAGGCTGGCAATGGCTGCCAGGCACACGGCGAACAACACCAGGCCGGCATTCTCGTCTTCGATCTGCGCGACCTTGCGAACCTTCGCCGGTGTCGCCCGCCAGCTGAGCCACAGCACCAGCAGCACATACAGCCAGACACCCAGGTTCCAGCCGGCCAGCAGGTGCTGGATCAGGGTTTCGGCCGGGATCAACCAGCCGCCAACCAGTCCGGCGAGGGTGGCAATCGTCAGGCGAGGGTGAGAGCGGGTCAGACGGTGCAGTGCCATAGGGCCTCGCTGGCAGGGGCGGTGAGCTTCACTTTAGCGCTTTGGGCTGGCGCAGTGCACAACTTCGCAAGCGACGGTGCACACGGGCATCTGCTGGTCAGCATCAGCGTGGTGTTTCCGGTACCATCAGGGCTCGTAGGGCCAAACCTGTTGCATATCAAGATGATGGCATTGATTGCAGCTTGAAGTTCAAGGAATAGGATTCACGTTTTGACCGATTCTCTGCAAAACCCCCTGTTGCAGTATCTCGCCCGGCTGGCGCCTTCCAGCCAACTGACCATGCGCTACATTCTGCAGGACGCTGCCGACCGGCTCGGTTTCATCGACTGTGATATCGCCGATGTGCCGTGGCACCAGCTTGAGCCTGGGCACATCATCGCCCTGGTCGCGGCGCTGCGCACAGACGGCTACGCGCCCAATACCTCTTCGCTGTACGTCAATGCCGTGCGTGGGGTGATGAACGAAGCCTGGCGCCAGGGCTTGATAGGGCATGAACAGCTGCTGCGCATGCGTGAGGTCAAACCGGCGACCGGCAGCCGACTGCCGCCCGGGCGCAATCTGCGGCGCAGCCTGATTCGTGAACTGATGGATGCCTGCGCCGCTGACCCGCGTCCGCAAGGGGTGCGGGACGCTGCGATCATCGCGCTGTTGTACGGTACCGGCATGCGTAAGTCCGAGTCGGTGGATATCGACCTGGCGCAGGTCGATTTCACCGAGCGCAGCTTGCAGGTGGTGGGCAAGGGCAACCGGCAGTTGGTCAAGTACGCACCGGCCTGGGCGTTCGAAAAGCTCCAGGCTTGGCTGGACTTGCGCCGTGAGCAGCTACCCGTCGGCGAAGCCGATGATGAGTTCCTGTTCAATCGCATCCGCCGCGGCAATCACATCACCCGCGCGCGCATCACCAAACATGCGATCTATTACATCGCTCGCCAGCGCGGCGCGCAGGTCGGGGTCAAGATCATGCCGCATGACTTTCGTCGGGCGTTCATTACCCGGGTTATCGAAGAGCACGATCTGTCGATTGCGCAGAAGCTGGCCCACCATGCCAATATCCAGACCACGGCGGCCTACGACCGCCGCGATGACAACGAGCGGCGCAGGGCGGTGGATCGGTTCGACTACTGAGGCGCTTGGCTATGCAGGTCAGGCGACGTCGATCAGCACGATTTCGCTGTCTTCCAGGGCCGTCACGGTCAGCACCGGCTCTTGCTCGATGGCCAGACCATCACGCGTCTCGACCCGCACGCCGTTGACTTCTATGCTGCCTTTGGCGGGTACCAGGTAGCCACGGCGGCCTTCATCGAAGCTATAGCGTGCTGTTTCACCGGCCCGCAACGTGGCGGCTACCAATCTTGCGTCGGAACGGATTTGCAAACTCTGCTCGTCGCCGCAGCGACCGCTGGCCAGGGTCACAAAGCCTTCGCCGCGCTCGCCTTTGGGAAACGGGCGGACGTCCCAAGCCGGCGCTGCGCCAACACGTTCAGGGATGATCCAGATCTGGAAAATTCGGGTGTCGACCTTCTCCAGGTTGTACTCGCTGTGGGTGATGCCGCTGCCAGCACTCATCACCTGCACATCGCCGGCCTCGGTGCGGCCCTTGTTACCCAGGCTGTCCTCGTGGCTGATAGCACCCTCGCGGACGTAGGTGATGATCTCCATGTCACGATGCGGATGCGGCGGGAAGCCGCTGCCGGCGGCAATAAGGTCGTCATTCCAGACCCGCAGGTTGCCCCAGTGCATGCGCGCTGGGTCATAGTATTCAGCGAATGAAAAATGATGATGAGCGTCAAGCCAGCCGTGATTGGCATGGCCCAAGCTGGCAAAAGGTCTGAGGTGCAGCATGAGCGTCCGCTCCCTGAATAGCGTTGATGGAGCCATGATGCAGCTAAAAATAATCGAATATAAGCGTAAATAACGGCTTAAAAATATCGTTTTGATCGATGTATGCATCTGCAGTCAATTATGCGATTCATCGGCTAATAGGCTGATGTGCAAGAAATTGCTGGCGATTTTTAACGGTTGCAGCCACCATAAGCCGATGTACTGACCGCACCGGAGTGACCGTGTCGTACGAGCTTCCCAAAAGCCCCGCCCAACTGATTCCACCTGCCCAACTGCCCTGGTTACGCCGCTTGGCCGCGCGACTGTTGGGCCGAGGCTTGAGCAGGCTGCAGGCGCAGCACCGCGACTCGTGGTTTCTCGGCCATGCCACCGGCCAGCGCAGTGGGCACGTCGATGGCTTGCGTGAGGGCTTTGAGCAAGGTCGCGCCCAGGGCTACGAAGCCGGCCGGCAGGTGCTGGTGATTCGGGATACTCGACCAGAGCACGGTGCGGGCCCTGGGCAGGACACCAATCTGTTCGAAGACTGGCGTTTGCCCCTCAGCGCGGAGCTGAAAAAACGCTTCAAGGCTGACGTTGCCCAGCGCCTGCCAGCGACCGCGCAGCCAAGCGCCGCGCAGTGGAAGTTGATCTTCAGTGATACGCCGTCGACTTGCGTGGTGGCGGGCGCGGGTGCCGGCAAATCGACCTCGCTGGTCCTGCGCATCTTGCTGTTGCGCCACTATCTGGGCTACGAGCTGGATGCGATGACCGTGGTGACCTTCACCCGCGAGTCACGGCTGGACTTCATCAAGCGCCTGCAGCAGGTTTTTGCCCTCTGGCAGATCGACCTGGCGCCCGCTGCTGCTCGCGAGCTGGTGCGTACCTTCCATTCGCGGATCCTGCCGTTGGTGCGCAGCCTGCCGGGGTTTGCCCAACTGCGCGCATTCGAGAACCTGGGCAATGACAACCAAGGTGCGAGCGAGGCCGATAGCAACCCGTTCGATCTGCGCCTCAATGACGCTCAGCGCCAACAGTTGAATAGCTGCTACAGCGACCTGCTCGGGGCCAATCCGCGCTTTGCCGAGCTGATCTCAGCTCTACGTCGCGAGGCCTTGCAGCTCAAACCGTTGGACCCAGATCACCCGGACGTGCAAAAGCGCGTGCAAGTGACCCAGCTGGCAGCTCAGCGCGATGAAGAGCTGTGTGATGTGATCGAAGATCTATGGTTTGGCGCGGGCGCGTGGCCGATCAAGGGCATCAAGCCTTGCCGCGAAACGCTACAGATCCGCGGCAGTCAGTTTCATGTGCATGGGCGCCTGGTTGGCCAGGACGCCTGGGTAGTGCTCGGCTTTGATCCAAACGAAAGTGCCCAGTACCAGCGCCCCGGCGCCAAGCTGACTGTTCGTGCAGAGTGGGCGGTAAAGCGCACCCTGTTTCAAGCTTTCTGCGATAAACCACTGATTTGGCTAGATAACTATGCCGGTGCCAAGCGCTTGGCGGCCACCTTGGCAGGTGATGCCGTGGCCGGTCCGGGCTTTGAATACAAGGTCAATGGCGAGCTTGCCCCGGCGCCGTTGCTGGATGCTTTTGTCAGCGCCGCTGGCTTCATCGAAAACCTCGGGCTGGATGTCAGTGCGGCCGTGACGGCCATGAGCTTCCCGCCAGGCGACAGCGATGCCGTGTTCTTCGAGGCGCTGGCGTTGTTCTGGAAAGCCCTCGAGTCGCATCTGCTGGCGCAATCTCCACCGGTAATGAGCTACAACCGCATGTTCGCCTTGTTTGGCGAGAACAACCCAGAGAATCTGCGGCTGTTGCCCGACCCATTGCTGCGCCCGCTGGCGCATCTGATGATTGACGAGTTCCAGGATGTCTCGCCGCAGATCGTCAGCTGGCTGCGCGCGAGCCTTGCCGAGATTCGCCGCCGGGGCCCGGCCATGCACATTGGGCGCAACGCTCAGCATGCATCATTGATGTGTGTGGGTGACGACTGGCAGTCAATCTACGGCTGGCGCGGCAGCTCGCCCAAGTACTTCATTGAATTCAGCAAGACGTTCCCGTCGCCGGCCAATACGCGGGTCATGTTGGTCGATAACTACCGCAGTCAGCAGCATGTGATCGATGCGGCAGAGCACATGGTCAAGGGCACTGCGGCAATTGCTGGCAAAAAAGCGCGGGCCAGTGGTCCCGCGGCAACGCTGCCATTGTCGCCGGTCAAGGTGCTTGAGCGGGACGAGGCTGCGCTCGGCCAGACCGTACTCGAACACTATCAACGCGGCGAGTCAGTGATGATACTGTTTCGAAAAAGCAGCGATAAGTTGTTGATTGCAGAGCATATAGATCAAGTGCGTGTCATGGACTCAACGTTGCCAGCAGAGCAGCGTCGGCTGCGCCAGTTGACTTACCACAGCGCCAAAGGGCTGCAGGCAGATGCAGTATTCATGCTGGGGGATTGTCAGTACCTGACCAGCTCGCCCTACAAGAATCAGGTCTACCGCCTTGCCGGGCTGGGCCGTGCCGGTGATGCGCAGGCATTCGACACGGCGCAGAAAGAGGAGGTGCAGCGCCTGGCTTACGTGGCCATGACCCGAGCGGTCAGGCACTGCTATTGGCATGTGGAAGCGGCCCGCGGCGAAACCGTGAAACTGCCACGGGCGGCGACTCAGGTCGATGGCCGGCAGCCCTTTTTCGAAGACCTGCGCGGGACCTGATGGGGCGGTTAGTCGGTTGTGCCTTCGAAGCTGCGGGTAATGCTCTCCAGCAGGCCTTGTTCAACGGCTTTCTGCTCACGGAGCAGCGCATCGATTGCAGCCTGATATTGAGCCGAGTTCAGCTCGACCCGCAGCAGACTGCCGCTTGAGTCGAGCAGCGGTACCCGCAGGGTGTCCTGCAGCGCTTTGATCACCGAGGCGGAAAGCCGGGTGACCGGGTCGTTGCTGTCATCGAGGCAGTATTCGAGGTAATCCAGGCCCGCTCTCCAGTAGTCGGTCAGGGCCAGGAACTGGTCGGCATTCTGCGCGCGCACGCTTTGCGCCCATGCTGGCTGCTCCAGCAGCCAGGCATGCCGGGCCAGCGGATTCTGGTCAAGGCGCGTTACCTCCTGCGCCACATTGCTGCGGATCCGGTCATTGAGCATTGCGATCTGCTCATACAGCATGCCGCTGCTGGGTTCCGGGTAGTCCAGCGTTGACGCCAACTGCTGACGCAGCGCCAGACGAATCTCGATGTCATCGATCAGCCCAGCATACAGCTCCGTGTCTGGCGCGGCATGCGGATCATCGAGCGGGTCGAGTAGGGGCAGCGTAATCTCGTCGCCGGTGGCGTCGGCCGCTTGCAATCCGGCCTTGCGCAGGGTTCTGCGCAGGGCAATACGATCAGCCAGACGATCGACCTGGGCCCGGCGAAACAACTTGCGGTACAGCTGCCACTGGCTTGCCAGTGGGCTTGCGTCCCGGCTGGCGGCATGGGTAAGGACCTGAATCTCCAGTGCGCTGAAGCCGTCGGTGCCGGCATCGCCGCAGGTCGGCGGGAACGCCTGGGCGACTTCGTTGAGTGCCTGACGCAGCTCGGTGTCGGCGCCCGCCTGCTCGAGCAGGGCCCAGACTCGTGTGTTGAGTGCCTCGGGTTGGCGGCGGGCTTCGGCGGACTGCACCAGGCTTTCCAATACAGCAGACAGTTCGCCGTTTTCGCCTTGATCAAATAGCGATAGCCAAAGTTGCTCTTGCGCGGGCGTGGCGTTGCCGCGCCAGAACAGTTGCCATTGCGCCATCTCAGCCTCTTGCTCGTAAACGCTGACGCCTATGCTGAGCAGCCGCGCTCGGGTCTGCGCCTGCAGATCGTTATAGTTGAAACGCCAGCTGCGTCCGCCTAGCCCGGTGCCAAGGTCGCGGGCAAACGGCGTGCGCAGCACGGCAGCGAGGTCGGGCAAGGCATGAATCCGATTGGCGGACAGATTGACAACGCGCAGTTGGTATTGAGGTTGGTTCATCAGGGTGGTCAACCCCTCAGGCCAGCTCTGCAGTCCGCAGTTGTTCAGCGACAGATGGCTGAGGCGCGCCATGTAGCTCAAATCAGGCGCGATTGCCAACGGGTTGAAGTCAAGGTGCAGCACCTGCAGATTGATCAGGTCCTGGAAGCGCGTGGCCAGCGCCTGATCAAGGACGATGCGGTTGCTGCTCAAGCTCAGTGCGTCGATGCGCAAACTAGCCAGGAAGCTCATCAGGCTGTTGTCCAGGCGCAGTTGATTGCGGCTGAGGTTCAGGATACGCAGCCTGCGCATAGCGCTCAGCGCTTGCTGCGCCGTGCTGGAGAGGTCGGTCAGGGCGCATCCTGAAATCTGCAACTGGATCAGGTTCGGTGCGCTGCGCAGCGCGGCGTACAGTTGCTCTGCCGGCAACTGCGGGTGGCCGATCACACTCAGCTGCTCCAGTCGTGGGAAGTTCTCGAAGAAATCTACCGCAAGGTGCTGCAACTGCAGATCGCCGATATGCAGTGCGCGGATGTGGCCAAAGCGTGCCGATAACCTGGGCAGCCCGGCCAGTCGCATCCGCTCAAGGGTCAAGGTATCGCGCGCGCTGCCACCTTCGCGGCGCCAAGCGGCTCGCAACACCTCGGCACACTGCTGGCGCTCTTCACGGTCGCGGAAGTCGTCGCCAGCAGCGTCGATCCACTGTGCCAGTTCCCGGTGCAGGGCGCGCTGCTCAACTTCCAGCTGTCTGATTGCGCTTGCAAGATCGCCGCTTTGCGCCAGCTCGCCCTGCAGTTGGTTGATCTGGCCATTGCTCAGCTCGGGGAAAAGGGCTTGCAGCCGGCGCGCTGGTGGCGCGGCACGCGGCCGCGGCACTCCACGGCCACTGAGCGGGTAGCCGATGCGGCCGTCAGCCAGACGCAAGGGCGTACGTATGCCCGGCGGTAGCTGTTGTTGGCCGATCAATCGCGCAGCTTCGGCACGGTCTGCTGCCGCTGCGCTGAACAAGTCGGCACCGCTGAGCCCCGGTTGGCGCGCTTGCAGACCCTCGATCAGCAGGCCGGTATCGGTGGTGGCAAGCAATGGCCGATGCAGGCCGAGGATCGCTCGGTCCAGACGTGAGCGGGCCTGCAGCAGGCGCGCCTCCTCAAGCACTCGCAGCGGAATGCGGCCGGTTTCAGCGTTCATCTGCTCGCGTTCCGGGCCGCTGGCATGGGCTTCGATTTCATCGCAGGCTGCCCTCGGCAGACCGGGAAATTGCTCGCTCAGGCGTGCGACGGCCGTTGTGGGCGTTGCCTGAGTGCGCGGATACAGCTTGTCGAACAGCTCCTGGCGGCTGGCCTCGAGCTGGTCGGCCAAGCGGCTCTGCAAGGCCTGCGCACGTTCGCTTGCCATGACCTCGGCATCGCCGAGCACGCTGGGGTCTTCCATCTGTGCAAGCACGACAGTGGCCAGATCGCCGCTTTCCAGCTCACTGCGGCTGATCTGGATCACCACTTCGCCCAAGGCTTCGGCGTGTGTGCGGTAGAAGGTCGACGCCCCCCAGCGTTCACTGCCCTCGAATATCTGTATGACATGGTCCAGCGGCCAGCCGGGCAGTTGCAGCAGAGCGGGCAGGGCGAAGTTGTTGTGCGCTGCAAGCGGCCGCCCATGGCGCACTGCGTCGATGATCTGGTTGACCTGCCGATCGGCATCAAGACGTGCCAGGGCGTCCTCCAGCAGTGCCGGCATTCTCCCGCCAGCCACATGCAGGCGCTGCAGGACACCGTCGTCCAGGCCGGTGCTACGCCAGGCGCTGTCCAGGTCCGCCTCGTCGATGGACTGTGCCAATCGTCCCAGCCGTCGCAGCAGCAGTGGGCGATCCCACTCCAATGGTGACTCATGGGCCAGTCGCCAGGCCCCGTTGGCATTGTGCTCGAGCCTCGGCGAGTAGGCCTGCCTATCCTGCGGATGCAGCACCCGCCAGGCGCCATCCGGCCCTTGCTGCGTTTGATAGAGTCTTTCATCTATGCGCAGAAAGGTTTGCCCGTCCAGGTGATACAGGCCGGTTTCATCCGGCAACCCCACGGCAGGCACCTGGACTTCGCTGGCATAGCCTGCAAGGTTCGGGTGCCAGAGGCGTTCCTCATCGCCGATGCGGATGCTGCGCATTGCATCGATGAACCCAGAGGCTTTGAGTGCAACACCGGCCCCAGCAACAGCACCTACAACTGCGACGTTGAGCAGGATCGACTCCAGTTGGGCGACGGCCTCGGCATTGTCGCCGTCCTCCCAGGCGCTGATGCCGTTGAAAACACTGCCCATGATCTGCGCCGCACCTAACGTCAGCATGAGTGGATTGAGTACCGGAATGAAGAACGCTGCTACATTGAGCACCGTCAGGCCCAGCTCCAACCAGTGTTGCAGTTGCTTGGCACGTACGTTGGCATCGACGTCGGCAGTCGGTACGGCAATGGCCCGCGCATCGCCCTTGAGCCTGGCCACGTGCCTGCTTTCGAGGGTGACCCAAGGCTGGCTGGGCAATGGCTTGATGGCCGTGTCCAGGTGAACCGTCTGCCGTGGGATGAGCGCTTCACCGTCATTGTCATCGCTGTTCTCGTACAACGCGCGCTTGAGTTTGACCATCAACTCCGGTTGCAGACGCTGTGGGGCGAATGCTACCCAGCGGTTGCGCACAGTGGGCTCCAGCAGGGCAGCCTTCAATGCGGCAAAGCTGTCACCCTGCGACTTGTACTCCCGGAGTTGATCCTCCGCGCCTGGGATGTACAGCATGACCGGGTCATTTTCGCCGCTCTCCTGCGGCGCCATGAACATGACCTCGTTGATCGGGATGCCAAACAGCGTGATCTGCCAGCATGTCAGCGGCCTGCCTGCATAGCTGGCCGTTGTGCCCTCGCTGCTCAGCGCGTGCAGGGCAGTGACACCGGCGCGGCTGAGCAGCCCTTTGGCTGAGGCGATACGGGCCTGCAGGCGCATCTCGTCACGGCGCAGTTTGATTGCAGCGGCCTGTATCTGACTGGCCTGGACACCGTCGAAGATGTGGCTCAGGTGGTCTTGATACTGCTGGCCCAGGTCAAGAGTCCGGCAGTGGCCGATGAACGCGGCCAGGCTCAGCCCAGGCAGGCCGGCAATCTGCTCGCTGCTGGTCTGCAATCGGCTGAGCCGGGTGGTGTCTTCAGGGCCTTCAAAATTATGCAGGGCAGCTTCAAGCAGGCTGCGCCGCTGCGGTTTGCCTTTGGCGATGATCGGCAACTGCGTTGTCGGCACACTCGGCCCGGTGGGCGGTTGAGTAGGCTGTTCTACCTGGATGGCCTGGAACACGTATTGCGCCTGGTCAACCGGTGCGACGATGGCCAGCCGCTGCTGGAGTAGCGGCCTGCAGAAATCGCCGACGCTCCTGAGTGGGCTGAGCAGCCCTTGTAGCACATCCCGACTGCGGTCGCGTTCTTCAACGGCGCGGCGAATCGCATCCTGTTCGATCGGCAGTGCAGTGGCGTACCAGTCATACGGCTTGCCTGACAGGTCGAGGTAATCCTTGCGTGCAGCGCCGAGCAGCTGTTTGACCTGTTCGGGGTGCAATGCCTTGCTCCAGGCGGGCAAGCTGCGCACGATCTGCGCGTGATGAAAAGGCTGGGTCGTCATGGTAACGCTCCTGTTCAATTGGAGCGCTATCGAGCCCTATCGGCGCTTGCCCCGGGTGGTACATAAGGCTGCCCGGTGCCGCCGCTGGATATCCCGCTAAAGGCGATTATGCTTGAACTTACCTTGCTGCGATCCGAGGCGATCTGCTTCGTCGTGCTTCGCGCAACCGTGATCCAAGAAAAGCCCAAGGGCCAGGGTGCGGTGCTCGACTGTGTAGTACTCCGGCCTACTCATGCACGACGGAGGCAACCCATGGCGGCGATCAACAGCACATCGACGGGCAGCGCGCCCAAGCACAGCATTACCAAGGAGGAGCGCAAGGTCATCTTCGCCTCGTCTCTGGGCACAGTCTTCGAGTGGTACGACTTCTACCTGTACGGTTCGCTGGCGGCGATCATCGCCAAGCACTTTTTCGCCGGTGTCAACGAAACCACGTCGTTCATCTTCGCGCTGCTCGCCTTTGCTGCAGGCTTTGCCGTGCGCCCGTTTGGCGCAATCGTGTTCGGTCGCTTGGGCGACATGATCGGGCGCAAGCACACGTTTCTGATCACCATCGTGATCATGGGTGTGTCTACTGCTGTGGTCGGGCTGTTGCCCAGCTACGCGACCATCGGCGTGGCGGCACCGGTCATCCTCGTTACCCTGCGGCTGCTGCAAGGCCTGGCGCTGGGTGGGGAATATGGCGGCGCTGCCACGTACGTGGCCGAGCATGCACCTAAGGGCAAGCGCGGCTTCTTTACCGCGTGGATCCAGACCACCGCGACCATGGGCCTGTTTCTCTCGCTGCTGGTGATCCTCGCCTGTCGCACGGCGCTGGGCACCGAGGCATTCGAAGCCTGGGGCTGGCGTATCCCGTTCCTGCTGTCGATCGTGCTGCTGGCGATCTCGGTGTACATCCGCCTGCAGCTCAACGAGTCGCCGGTATTTCTCAAGATGAAGGCCGAAGGCAAGCAGTCGAAAGCGCCGCTGACCGAATCGTTCGCCCGCTGGGACAACCTCAAGGTGGTGATCATGTCGCTGCTGGGCGGCACCGCGGGGCAGGCGGTGGTGTGGTACACCGGGCAGTTCTATGCGCTGTTCTTCCTGCTGCAGACGCTAAAGATCGACCCGCAGACGGCCAACCTGCTGATCGCTGGCTCGTTGTTGATCGGCACGCCATTTTTCATCGTGTTCGGCAGCCTGTCCGACCGCATCGGCCGCAAGAAGATCATCATGGCTGGCTGTATCATCGCCGCGTTCACTTACTTCCCGATCTTCAAGGCCCTGACTGAATACGGCAATCCGGACGTATTTGTCGCCCAGGAACGCAACCCTGTGGTAGTGATTGCCGACCCAGCGCAGTGCTCGTTCCAGTTCGATCCGGTAGGCAAGGCCAAATTCACCAGCTCCTGCGATGTCGCCAAGAGCTTGCTGGCCAAGCGTGCGATTCCCTACCAGAACCAGCACGCCGAACCTGGCAGCCTGACCCAGATCCAGATCGGCGAGCGGCAGGTGCCCAGTTTTGATGGCAGCAGCCTGGCCAGTGCAGACTTCAAAGCCCGCAATGACGCGTTCACAGCCACCCTCGGCGCAGCCTTGAAAGAAGCCGGCTACCCGGAAAAAGCCGACCCGAACAAGATCAACTACCCCATGGTGCTGTTGCTGCTGACGATCCTGGTGATCTACGTGACCATGGTTTACGGGCCGATTGCCGCCTGGCTGGTCGAGCTGTTTCCGGCGCGGATCCGCTACACCTCGATGTCGCTGCCGTATCACATCGGCAACGGCTGGTTCGGTGGCTTTCTGCCGACCGTGGCGTTCGCCATGGTCGCGGCCACAGGCGATATCTACTATGGGCTGTGGTACCCGATCGTGATTGCGCTGATGACGGCGGTGCTGGGGATTCTGTTCCTGCCGGAGACCAAGGATCGGGACATCACCTGACGTGTTGGTAATGCCTGTGAGAGCGGCGGGGCCGCTCCCGCAGGCATTGGTTCAAGCGATATCAGCGCGCAGGGTAAAGGCGTATGCGGTGTCCACCGGCGCGCGCTCGATGCGCCGCGCGGCAGACTCGAAGATGAACTCGAACGTGGGCTCATACAGGCCATCGCGGAGCACGGCACCGGCCAGTACCTCAACCTGGTACCAGCCGTTCTCCAGTTCGATGATCGGCCGGTTGCGCATTTGATAGCGCGCCAGTAGATCGCCCATGGTCTTGTTGGTGAAATGCTGCAGGATCCGCCAGGTGAACAGCATCACCGCACGATTTTCCACCCGTAACCAATAACCCTTTCGGCGGTGTTTGAGCTGGCTAGCTGGCTGGAGCAGGGCGGCGCTGACTTCATCAAGGCTGAAGATAACCGTATAGGGCAGGTTTTCGATGCCGGCCAGAGGCAGCACCACGCCTTCCAGCACTGCCCGATCCCCGCTGTCACTGTGGGTGAATTCATGGGCAAGGTCGTCGGGCAGGCCGTTTTCTTCCTTGAAACGGGCGAGCAGCTGGATGTCGCCAAGCAGGAAATAATCAATCTGATCGTTGAGCACTTCGTTGAATTCGTAGCGCATGGGCCATTCCTTGCGTTGACGACGCTGGTGCTCAGTGGCGCTGAGCGATCTGGATCAGGTTACCGCAGGTGTCATCGAATACGGCGACAGTGACCGCGCCGAGGTCGGTAGGTGGTTTGGTGAAGGCGACACCGGCTGCGCAGAGGCGGGTGTACTCAGCCTGGATATCCTTGACAGCAAATGAGGTGGCGGGGATCTGGTCCTGCCGCATGGCGGCCTTGTAGGCCTTTGCAGCAGGGTGTTCGTCAGGTTCGAGTAGCAGTTCGACGCCGTTGGGGACGTCAGGCGAGGTCAGGGTCAGCCAGCGGTGCCGACCCATGGGTACATCTTCCTTGGGCGCAAAACCCAGGACGTAGTGATAGAAAGCCAAAGCCTTGGCCTGATCGTCGACAAGAATACTGGTGACCACAATCTTCATGGGGCACATCCCTCTGTGACGCTATTGTTTTTATTCAAGTAAAGACGCTCGGCTGAACTTCACCAGTGCGTCTTTCAAGTAGAGGCGGCGCCGTGTTGCCGAGTTCCCAGGGCGCTGCACAATAGCGTGGGAGTGGCCTCAGCTGGACTGGGCGACGTGCCCGTCCAGCTCGTCGAGGTTGTCTTCTTCGCCAGGCATGGCGGTGATCACACTGAAGTCGCTGATTTCGATCTCGCCCTCGCCGTAGCCCAGCAGGTGGAACGAGAAGGCCTTGCGTACACTCGGGTTGTCGAAGTCCAATTCCAGAATCATCGGCTGCTCGGCGGTCGCGACCATTTGTTCCGGCAGGCCGACTTGCACGTCCTGTTCGAACTCCTTGGCCTTGAGCTGCAAGTGCGCCACATGGGCCGGATCCAGCGCGCGAACCTCCAGACGAATGCGTGTGCGCGAACCTTCGGGCATCTCCAGGTACTGCGCGCCGATGAGGTTGTCTGTCCAGTCATTGTCGACCTGCTTGCCCAACGCAATGGGGCCGCCACCACCAAATTGGTAGCGAAGGTTCAGCGAATTCTGCAGCAGTGAATGATCGAGGGTGGCGGCGAGGTCAGCCAGTTGTTGGCCGACGGTGTCGCTGGCCGGCCCAAGGTACTTCGCCGTGTTGGCAATGAAGCCTGTGCTGGCGTAGTTGCGGCAACGCTGCTGGAAGTCACACTCGGTATAGGTACCGTGACCGTTGTGGTAGCGCAACATGCCGTTGGTGAACGAAATCATCTCGCGGCCCCTGTCGTACTCGCGAAACAACGAGCGTCCGCCCAGCGCCGCCGGGATCGGCAGCTCGAAGTAGTCGAGCAGCGACGTGGCCAGGTCGACATGCCCATAGGTGCCACTCTTGAGACGCGGCAGGCTGGCCTGTTCAGGTGCCAGGATGACGTTGAAGCCCCACGCCGATGCCAGGCGTATGCCTTCGATGCCATGGGACTCATCCGAGGTGAGCACCACCAACGTGTCCTTGAGCACGCCCTCGCGCTCAAGTGTGTCGAGAAACGCGCCCAGCGCATCGTCCAGATAGGCCACCGCTGCTTGTTTGGGGCTGTCGAAGCGCTGCAGGTAGTCTTCAGGTGCGGAGTAGGGCTGATGGGTACCTACCGTGAGCAGATTGAGCATCCACGGCTGTTTCTGCTCGCGCAGTTGAGTGAGGTAGGTGTGAGCGCCTTCAAAAAAAGCGCGGTCGTCTTTGCCCCAGAGGAATTCCAGGTAATTGGCATTACTGAACCACTCCACACCGTGCACATTTTCGAAGCCAATATGCGGCATGACCCGATCCTTGGCCATGAAGCGCAGTCCGGCGCCCTGTAAAAAGTGCGTGCTGAAACCCGCTTGACGCAACTGTGCCGGCAAACAGGCCTGGCTGCGTTGGTCCACGGTCAGCATCTCGACACCTTTGGGTGTGCCGTGGCCAAGCTTGTCGTAGTCGCCGCAGAGCATCGCGTACAGGCCGCGGATGGTCTGGTGATTATGCAGGACGTAATCCGGGGTGTTCATGCCGCGCTCGGCCCAGCGGCTGAGGTTGGGCATCAACTCCTGGTCAAAACGGCTGTGCAAGGCCTCGCGGTTGGCGCGTACGTAAGCGCCGGGAATGCCCTCGAGGGTGATCACCAGAACATTGCGGGCGCTGCCAGGGCCATCGAGCAGCCGCGGGGCGTTGAGGTCGGACTGGGTCAGGCCGGCGCTTTCCAGTACCGGGACCGGCAGGTCGTCGCCAAACTGCTTGCTTGCCTTGCGCTGCAGATCACCCACGCCTGCCGAAAGCAATTGATGGGGCAGGTTGAACTGGCGCCACTGGTCAGCGTCGGACGGGAGCAGGTGCTGGCAGGCCCAGTGCGCGCCAAGCAACAGTACTGGCAGCGCCCAGGCTCTGCGCGGCAATGCCTGCGGTACTGCGCGGCGCGTCAGCCAGATGCTCGCCAGCCAGGCCACTACGGCTGCCAGCAACACCCAGGGCAGCCAGGCGTGGGCGAGGGCGCCACCGGTGGAGTTTTCCATGAATTGGGGGTCGAACAGATAATTCAGGTCGGCGCTGGCCGGCAGCCTGCCTACCGCGCTGACCAGCTCCGCCGAGGCCACCAGCAGCGCTGCCCAGGCGATCAATACGGGCATCGCCAGCCACCAGGCGCAGCGATGCAGAGCCAGCACCAGCAGGCTGCCAATGGCCAGATCAGACAAGTAACCAAATGGGTTGGACCAGCCCAACAAAGCGCGCACGCCCAAGGGGATCAACAAGACCAGTACGGTCAGCGCCCACAACCGAGCGCGGGGGTGGCCGAGTGTAATTTTCACCAAAGCGTCCTTCCTGCCATCAAACAGTCACACAAATCTGTTGGATGATAACAGGCATAGCCTGGCGAGACCGGATTGGACAAAGCAAGTAACCAGAACGCAGGGCGCCGAAGCGCCCGCGTGTGCTTGCCAGATCAGAAGTAGTAAGGGAATTTCAAACTGAAGGAAAAGTCTGGCGAGTCGTCGGTCAGGCCGATCGACAGGTTCGGCACGATGGTCAGGTTGTCGGTCGCGGCCAGGGTCATGCCGATATTGAAGTTGGCGGCGTTGTAATCGCTGTTGCTGATCGACTGCCAGTCACCACCGTCAGGTTTGATCTTGCTCTTGCTGGCAAACTGGTCGGAAACCGAGAAGGACATACTCATCTTCTCGTTCAGGGCAAAGGCGATACCGGCTCCGATCTGCCAGGAGTTGCCCAGCTTGACGTCGCCCGGGACCTTGCTGTTGACCTGGGCACTGATGTCACTGAACGAGTCTTCCATGTTGTAGGTGTAAGACAAGCTACCGAACAGTACGGCCGGATCGAAGGTCTTGACCAGCGAGATGCCCGGCGTGATCGACCAGACACCGTTGCCGGTTGGCAAGCTCTCCGGGACCGACAGGTTGTCGTTGGCAGGATCGTTGACCAACTTGATGCCGTACGGGTCTTTGCCGGTAGGAGCCTTGACGCGCAGGGTCACCACCGCATCCGGCCAGTCTTCGGATTCATCGAGGAATTTGTAGGCAACGCCGAAGTTGACATCACCCAGGGTCGGATCGCGGGTCACGGTGGCATCCGAGGTGACTGGGCCGGCGCCGCCAGCGCCGCCTGAGGAATAGGTCGACTCGCGGTACACCACCGGCACGTTTATATCGAACTGCCAGCGCTGATCGAGGTTGTAGCGTGCCGTCAGGTCGTAGGTCCAGTTATCGGCCTTGATCCGGTCCAGGTTGATGTTGCCGAGGAAGATCGAGTCCAGCGCGAGGAAACCATTGAGGGTCAGCGCGCGGGTGTCGTAGTGGGTGTAGGTGATGCCGGTTTCGACGCTGAACTTGCCGCGGCCAAAGAAGCCGCTGGCCTCGTCATACAGGTTGGAAACGCTCTGCGCCGGCTCCGAGTCGTCCTGCAGAGACTGCCCGTAGGAGCTGCCGGATGCGCCTGGCGCGCCGGCTGCCACGCTCTGGCCGCCCTTGACCGACTCGGCAGGGGAGCGGGTCAGGCGCTTGGGCGGTGGCGCGGCCGCGGGCGCGGCTTCAACCTGACGCACTCGTTGCTCAAGCACCATCAGCGCATTCTGCTGCGCCTCGTAGCGCTGTTTGAGCTCGATCAGTTCTTGTTTGAGCGCTTCGACCTGAGGGTCGGCAGCGGCGTAAAGCAATGTGGCCGGAGTCAGGCTACTCAGACAAACGATAGCTCTGATCGTGGTCAATCGATGCATGGGTTAGCCGTCCCTTCTGACTACATGTGATGAGACAGAGCGTAGATCAGAATCCTAGAGTGCGAATGCCTTTGAGCTGGTCCAGATTACCGTTCATGGCGCCCGCGCCGGCGACGTTGTCACGCAGCACGACATTGAGCGAGGTGATGTTGCGCACCTGGTTGCCAGCGCCGAGCAACGTGGTGTTTTGCATCAGCCCGCCCTGGGCCAGGCGTTGCACTGTACTGCCCTGATTGTTGCCCGCAGCGATGTTCAGCTGAACACCGGAACCGCTGGAAGAAACGCTCAATGAGCCCGCGCCATTGGCGCCAACCAACTGCGTGCCGGCCGTCAATACCTGGCCTTGGGGTTCGCTGGCAGGGGCCTGGCTGCCTCGGCTGACATTGATGTCGACATCGTTATAGGCGGTGTTGTGATCGCCCGCGGCACGCACTACCTGGGTGACGCCGGTGGTGCTGTTGAGCCCATTGCCGCCTGTCACGCTGCCAGTACCAGGGGCTGGTTGCGACGCCGTGCCAGTGCCTTTCTCGTCGATCAACGACACATAGAACTGCGGCTTGATGGTCGATTGCTGAATCTGCATCGCTGTGCGTGCGCCTATCACCTCGCCTTTGGCGTTCTCCCAGGTGCTGCTCATGACCAGGCCAAAGCTGACAATGCGTCCCGGCAGCACGTAGCGGCCGCGCAGGTTGGCCAGCTCCTGGTCCTTGAGTTCGATCGGCTGCAGGACCTGGGCATGGCTTGGCAGGCTGGCGGCGAGGCAGGTCAGTGCCAGCCACAGTGGAATCTTCATCGCGTGCTCCCGGAGCTTGCTGCCCGTGTTGTTAGTGTTAGAAGAAGTCGCTCTGGATAAAGCCGAAGTCCATCAGCTCGGCGTCTTGCAGCGGGGTGAAGCCGTTGACGCGGTTCTTGGCGGTCAAGGGATGCGGCGGGTCGAGCAGGGCATTGCGCTTGTCGTAGCCCTGGCCAATGATGGCGAAGATGATGCCGTTCCAGCCCTTGATGAAGTCTTCGGTCTTGTAGCGTTTGTGGCCCAGGACCGGGTCGCCGATATAGACGAAGCCCTTGTCGACCTTCTGCATGACCACGAAGTGCTTGTAACCGCGGATATCCATCAGCACCACCACCGGGATACGGATGCTGTTCAGGGTGTCGGTAGTGACGCGGTAGCCGCGAGCGCGCATGCCCAGGCTTTCCACATAGCGCTTCATGTCCAGCATCGAGAAGCCTTGGACGCGGACGACGTCCTGATCGGCATGGGCAAGCATGCCTTCGATGATCTGTTCTTCGTTGACGTCCAGCCAGTAGGCCTGGCGCAGAATGGTTGCCAACGCTGCTGCGCCGCAGCTGAAGTCGGTCTTCTGCTGCACCAGGTCAGCGAACTTGCGCTCGCGAATACTTTGAATGGGTTTGTACACCACCGCACCATTGGGCAGCACGGAAAGTGGCATTTGCGCCGCTTCACTCAGGCTGGCCAGGCAAAGCAAACACGCCAGGGCGATAATGCGCATGATCGGGCCTTCTGCTTCAGGTGAGAAAGGCCCCCTTGGCAGGGGGCCTTCGAGCCAACACTCAGAACGAGGTGTTGGAGATCGCCAGCGAGTTGCTTTGCTGGTTGCCGACACCGGATGCGACGTTGACGCCCAGGTTGCCGCTGCCGCCGTTGACCGAGCCGCTCAGGGTAGCGGTGTTGGTCACAGGATTGGCCCAGCCGGTAGGAGTCAGGACCTGGAAGGAAACAGTGTTGCTCAGGTCATACGAATTGGCTTCGCTGTAGCTTTTCGAGATGTCATTCGACGACTCGGCAGCGGCCTCGACCGATTTTTCATAGGCAGAAGCAGAAGCATTCTCGTAGGAAGACTCGCGGGATTTATCGTAGGAAGAATCGCGCGCTTTGTCGTAGGAGTAGTCATGCGACTTGTCATACGAAGAGCCGAAGGATTTTTCGAACGAAGAATCGTAGCTGGTCTGGTGCGAGGTATCGACCGAAGCGTCCAGCGAGGCGTTGAGCGAGCCGCTGGCGGTTTCGCTGCGGGTGCGTTCACGATCGCCGTTGGTGAAGGTCACCGAACGCGCTGCGTCGGCTGCGGCGGCAAGTGTTGCGCTCAGCGAAGCCGAGCTGCTGCTGCTGGCGTTGCCGCTGGCCGAACCATTGACATTGGCATTGTTGGAGCCGCTGGCGTTGGCGCTGCCCGAGCCGCTCGCCGACCAGCTGTTCGATCCGCTGGCGCTGGAGCTGTGCGAGCCACTCGACGCGGCGGCGTTGGAGCCGCTCAGGTTGAGGCTCGACGAAGAACTGCGGTCGTCGGTCGAATTGAAGGTGCCTTCGCGTGACGATGAGCCGCTGGAGGAGGTGGTAAAGCTCAGCGTATCGACGGTATAGCTGCGGTCAGCACGGTTGTTGACGGTTAGCCCCGGGCCATTTTGATCGGCGCGGGCAGTAGCGGTGGAGTTACCGATAGGCGAGTTGGTATTGGCAATCGCCATGGTGTTTTTCTGTTGGTTGAGGTCGCCGCCGGCAATGTTGATACCGACGTTGCCGCTGGTGCCAGACGCCGAGCCGGACATCACCGCCGAGCTCTGGGTCGACCAGTTGGTGACCTTGTTGTTGTTGCTGTACTGCTTGACGTCGGCAGTGGCAGTAGCGGTGCCGAACACGAAGCTGTTGTCCAGGCTGGAATCAGAAGCAGCGTTGGCGATGGCCGCGGCGTTATCCTGCTGGTTGCCGTTACCGGCTGCGACGTTGACACCGACGTTGCCGCTGGCGCCAGAGCCGGAGCTGCTCATCTCGGCATTGTTGAGGGTGCCTTCATTGTGAATCGTGTTGCCGGTGCTGCTTTGGCGGTCGATTGCATTGGCAGTTGCGCTAATAGGGATGATGGTCGTGCGGGGCTGGTTGTTGTTGCCATTGCCATGCCCGTTGCCACGCCGATCATCAGCTTGTACAGCTACAGCCATGATCGCAGCAATTGCGAAAACCAGAGGCTTGATTGCCATCGAAGGTTTCATGGTGATTCTCCGTACTTATTTTAGGTTAAGTGTTGTTCTTACCTGTTTGGGTCAGTCCACGACCCGGACGCTCAGGGTGTTGGCCGTTCGATTTCCTACCCCGGCGCTCTGATTCAACTGAATGACCCCACGGCTGCCGGTGAATGCCTGGTTACCGGTAGTGACCTGGCGACTGCCAAGGTTCGGGTCAGCTGGATCGGAGTTGTTGAGCAGCGCCACGTTCTGTTGCATGAGGACGCTGTCGTCGATGCTTTGCGGCTGGTCACTGATGCTGATGCGCAGCGCATTGGCTTGCTGGTTGCTGGCGCCGCTGCTCTGGTTTACCCCCAGAACACCGTTGCCGTTGGTAAAGGCGTTGCCTTGAATGCTGGCAGTGGCGTCCATGTTGGCGTCTACCGTGGTGTGCAGGCGCTGGCGGATCTGCGTGGTGGCGGTTGCGCCGTGGCCATTGGCAAGGGCACGGGCGTTGGCTTGCTGGGAAAAATCACCCGCAGCCTGGTTGACTGCCATGTTGCCCTGGTACTGGGCGCCGGAGCTGTCGATGCTCGCGTTGTTGACGATGGGTGACTGGGCGAACGCAGGGGCTGTGAGGAGCGTGGCCAGCATCAGCAATGAGCGTTTCATGTCATTGGCCCCCGCCGATGCTTTTCAGTACACCGAGGCCTTGCTGCACGTTGGAGTTGACCATGTTGGCGATGCCGCTGCCCGAGCCCGTGGAACGCCCGCCGGCCAGGTTCGGCAGTTGGTTCTGGGTGCTGATATTGCCGCCCAGGTTGGTGGTCTGTTGGGTGATCAGCGAACTGATGCCCGCGCCGCTGCTGATCGAGGCGAAGTCGCCATCGCTGAGCTCGTTGGTTTGCCTGAGGATCTGCGCGGAAGGGTTGGTGTTGACGGTTACCGGGCTCGGGTCGGGAATCAGCGGTGCTCGCACTGCATTGCGCGTCTGCACGTCGCGCGTGATGACGATCAGCCCATTGTCGGCCTGGGCCGGCAGCGCCAGGCTTGCCCCCAGTGCGCAACCTGCCAGTAGCAGGTGAAAGGTGCCTTTATCGAGTGTCGCCACGGTGGCAATTCCTTCTTCGGATCGCTGGCCCTGATCAGCGTTGCGAAGGAGGAGAGCAGAAGCCGTGCCGGTTTTTGGAACTGCTGTGGAATCAGATAGCTACGGCCCTATGCTATTCATCCATCGCAGCAGCTGTTTCAGCGCTGACACAGTTTCCTCGGCAAACAAGCGGCACACCCGCTCTGGTGGTGCCTGAACGGCGTTTTGACGAGGCTGTAACACTACCGTGACATCCATCGTGTTTGCGCGCGACGGCGCCTGAACACGGGGATTTGAGCCCCGTTCGGTGTGTCAGAGGTTTAACACTCTGTTGGGCAGGCTGGCGGTCTGCCATCAAGCAGGCGCTGGACTGCGCCGAGGACTGCGGCGCTGCGTTGCGGCCAGCTCCCACCGATGATCTGTACCGGTTGCCCATGACGCTGTAGCCAATCCAGGCTGTCGGCAAAGAACGCCTGACGCTCGCGCAGATCCGGCTGGCAGCGCTGACCATCAGCGACCCAGTCTGCGCCGGCGGGGTCGAGCAGCAGGTGCAGGTCGTAGCGCCGCGCTAACAGCGCCTGCTCGATATCAGGCGGGCAATCGCCGAACAACGCCTTGCTCCAGAGCATGTTGCTCAGCAGGTGGGTATCGAGGATCAGCAGGTCAGGCTGGCGGGCCCGCGCGCTGTCTTCCCAGGCCAGCTGCCCACGGGCAATCGCGGGGATGTCCGCGTAGCAGGTATCGCGGCCTTGCTCGTCGATGAAGTGGCGCACGTACTCGCCCACCAGCTCGCCGCCAAAGTGTGCCTGGATTTCGCCACTAAGCCAGCTCTTGCCACTGGACTCCGGACCGCACAGCACCAGGACCTTCATGCCTGCACCAGCGCAGGGTCGCGCCGCCACTCGAACCAGCCACGTACAGCGATCAGCGTGAACAGTGCATACAGGGCTGCCGTCAGGTACAGGCCTTTGTACAGGAACAGGCCGACGAAGATCACGTCCAGTACGATCCACAGGGTCCAGCACTGCAGCCGCTTTTGCGCCATCCACAACTGAGCGACCAGGCTGAAGCCGGTCAGCGCTGCGTCCAGCCAGGGCTGCGTTGCATCGGTCCAGTGCGCCATCGCCGCGCCCAGTGCCAGACTGGCCAGCAGGCCCAGGCCCAGCCCGGTCAACATCGGTGTGGTCTGCAGGCGCGAGACCTGGCGGGCGTCTTCGCGGTGGCCAGGGCGGGTCCACTGCCACCAGCCATACAGCTGCAGCACGGCGTAGATCAGCTGCAGGAGCATGTCCGAGTAGAGTTTCACTTCATAGAAGACCCAGCTGTACAGCACCACCATCACCAGCCCGATCGGCCAGCACCAGGGGTTCTGCTTGACCGTTAGCCAGACGGCGATGACGCCGAGGGCGGCGGCGAAGAGTTCCAGGCCGGACATCGGCGATCCTTGGGGCAGGGGAAGGGCGCGATTGTAGCCTGTGGGGCGGGGCAGGTGTAGCTGTCTGCGTAAGGCCACTGGATCAGGTAGCAAGGGCCGATCCAGTGGCTATAGACTTCACACGCGGAACTGGCGCAGCAGTTGTTCCAGTTCTTCGCTCAACTGGCCCAGCGCGAGGCCGGCAGCGCTTGACTGGCGGGCCGCCTCGGCGGTTTCCAGCGACAGCCCGGCCGTGTCGGTGACATTGCGGTTGATCTCCTCGACCACGTGCGATTGCTGCAGGGTGGCACTGGCAATCGAGGCGTTGAGCGCAGTCAGGTTGTTCAGCACCTGGCTGATCGCATCCAGGCTTGAACCGGCTTCGCGGGCCTGCGCGACAGTCTGGCGCGACGCCTCGCTGGAGGTATCGATGGCTTTCACCGCAGCCTCGGACTGGCCTTGCAGGTGCTCGATCATGGTCTGGATTTCAGCGGTTGACTGCGCCGAGCGTTGTGCCAGCAAGCGCACTTCGTCCGCCACGACGGCAAAGCCACGGCCTTGCTCGCCGGCCCGCGCTGCTTCGATTGCAGCGTTGAGGGCCAGCAGATTGGTCTGCTCGGCAATCGAGCGGATCACCTCCAGCACACCGCCGATTTTGGTGCTGTGCCCGGCCAGCTGGCGGATCACCTGAACGGCCTCGTCGATGGTCAGCGAGAGGCGGTCGATTTGCGCCAGGCTGCCGTGGATCGCCTGCTGGCCATGGCTGACCTGCGCTTGCGCGGCGCGCATTTCGCTGGCGGCCTGTTCGGCATTCTTTGCCACATCCTGCACTGCATAGGTGACTTCGTTGACTGCCGTGGCCACCTGGTCCATCTGCAGCGACTGCTGAGTGCTGCGCAATTGTGCTTGCCCAGCGTTGTCGCCAACCTGGCCGGCAGACTGGGCGAGGGCATGGGCGGCGCCCTGCAGTTGGCCAATCACCCCCTGCAACTTGCCGTTGAAGCGGTTGAAGTGCTCACCCAGGTAGGTGACTTCATCCTTGCCGTGGGTATCCAGGCGCTGAGTCAGGTCGCTTTCGCCGCTGGCAATGGTGCCCATTGCCTGTACGGCCTGCTGCAACGGACGGGCAATGCTGCGCGCGATGAGCATCACCAGCAGCGCCATCAGCAAGGCGATGCCCAGGCCGATCAGGCAGGCGTCGCGCACCTGGCGGGCGAACTCGGCCTGTACGTCATCGACATAGACGCCAGAGCCGATGATCCAGCCCCACGGTTTGAACAACTGGATATAGGAGGTTTTCGCCACCGGCTCGCTGGCGCCGGGTTTGGGCCAGCGATAGTCGATCTGCCCGGCGCCCTGGTTGCGGGCCACGGTGACCATCTCGTTGAACAGGGCAAACCCGTCCGGGTCGCGAATGGCCGACAGGTCCTGGCCATCGAGCTTGGGGTTGACCGGGTGCATGATCATCCGCGGGCCAAGGTCGTTGATCCAGAAATAGTCCTGCAGGTCGTAACGCAGGCCGCGCACCACTTGCAGCGCCTGTTGCTGCGCAGCGTCACGGCTGAGCGTGCCTGCGGCTTCTAGCCCTTGGTAATAGGCCAGCACCCCGGCTGCGGTCTGCACCACGTGTTCGGTCTTTTCGGCCTTGGCCCGATACAGATCACCGTGGATCTGGCGCAGCATCACCAGCCCCAGCACCACCAGCATTGCCACTGCCACCAGCAGGATCAGCCACAAGCGGCGGCTGATCGACATCGACCTCAAGGTCTTCATAACAGGGCACTCCCGGATTGTTCTTGTTATTCAGGGGCATCCAAGCATGCATGGCCTGCGAACCGTACTCGACCAAAGGCCAAGTGCCTGGCGCGGCATTTCATGGTGGATCCAGGCAAGCCTAAAACAGGCTCGTCTGTTAGCATCTCGGCCGCTCAAGATGAAACCTTTAGGCATCTCGAACTTTTCGACTGGCGTAGCGACCAACTGTCGCTGTAAAACTGCCGGGCCGCGACGCGGCGACTATCAGTAAATCAAGAACAACGGCGTTGCAATCAGCAGTGCCACAGTGGGGGAACAATGGATTTTTGGAGTGCCTTTCAGGCAATCATCTTAGGCATCGTCGAGGGACTGACCGAGTTTCTGCCGATTTCCAGTACCGGCCACCAGATCATCGTCGCCGACCTGATCGACTTTGGCGGCGAACGGGCGATGGCCTTCAACATCATCATCCAGCTCGGTGCAATCCTGGCGGTGGTGTGGGAGTTTCGCCGCAAGATCATCGAAGTGGTGCTGGGGCTGCGCAGTGAGCCGAGCGCACGGCACTTTACCGTCAACCTGCTGGTAGCGTTCATGCCGGCAGTGGTGCTTGGGGTGCTGTTCGCCGACTTCATCCACCATCACCTGTTCAACCCGATCACCGTAGCTGCGGCCTTGGTAATCGGCGGGGTGATCATGCTCTGGGCCGAGCGCCGCGAGCACCGCATCGAAGTCGAGCACGTCGACCAGATGAACTGGACCCACGCCCTGAAAATCGGCCTGGTGCAGTGCCTGGCGATGATCCCCGGTACCTCCCGCTCTGGCTCGACCATCATTGGCGGCTTGCTGTTTGGCCTGTCGCGCAAGGCAGCTACCGAGTTCTCGTTCTTCCTGGCCATGCCGACCATGGTCGGCGCGGCGGTGTACTCGGGTTACAAGTACCGCGACCTGTTCCAGCCCGCCGACTTGCCGGTATTTGCCATCGGCTTTGTGGTGTCGTTCATCTTCGCCATGATCGCCGTACGCGCGCTGCTCAAGTTCATCGCCAACCACAGTTATGCGGTGTTTGCCTGGTACCGCATCGTGTTCGGCCTGCTGATCCTGGCGACCTGGCAGTTCGGCCTGATCGACTGGGCTACGGCGCAAGGCTGATATGGCCCGCCCGCAACCGGCAACGTCACGCCCGCGCGGCCCGGCCCAGGGCGAGGGCGTACGCAACCTGCGCTTGAAGCTGCTGGTACTGGCTGGATTGTGCTTGCTGCCGGGGCTTGGCGCGGCGCAGATGGCCAGGAGTGGGCAGTCCTGGCTGCCGTTGGCGCTGTATCCGTGCGTGAGCCTGATCAGCCTGCTGCTGTATTGGCAGGATAAACAACAGGCCCGCACCCAGGCCTGGCGCACGCCAGAAAAAGTCCTGCATGCCAGCGAGCTGCTGGGCGGCTGGCCCGGCGCGTTGCTGGCTCAGCAGCTTTTCCGGCACAAGACGCGCAAGCTGTCGTTTCAGCTGACGTTCTGGGCCATTGTCGCGCTGCACCAGCTGTTCTGGTTGGATCACCTGCTGCTCGATGGGCGTTGGCTGGCGCTGCTGCCTATATAAAGCAGCAGCGTTAACGCTTAAAGCAACAAGCCCACTTGCAGCCGTTTCGGCAGCTTGCGCACCACCAGCTGGTGCGAGCGCTGCAGCAAGTCAGTCAATTCCTCGCGGCCCAACGCATAGGGCGCCGCCACGCTGATCCAGCGGGCACGGGCCAGATAGGGCGCAGGCTTGACTCCGGGGCGGTCGACATAGCCGAGAAACAGCTCGTCGGCGACCTTGAATGACAGCCCGGCACCGGCCAGATCAAGCACCGCGAACATCTTGTTGCCGGCCACCGAGAACACCCGCACGCCGCCCCATTTGTAATCTTCGCGCGCGCCCGGCAAACCCAGGCAGAACGCTGCCGCTTGTTCCTCATTGATGCTTGCTTCAGACATACCGCTCTCCGCAGGCCTCAAAGGCTGCTGCCAGGTGATCAATCCACACACGAACCGCGGGCAGCATGCCGCGCCGGTGCGGGTAGACTGCCTGCAGCCAGGCGCCGGGCAGCGACCATTCGGGGAGCAGCCTGACCAGCTCGCCACGCTCCAGCTCCTCTTCACAGTACAGGCTTGGCAGCAGCGTGAAGCCAAGCCCGGCGAGCACGGCAGCCTTGCGCAGGATGAAGTCATCGATCGCCAGGCGTGGCTCCAGCGCCAGCTCCTGTTCACGGCCATTGGGCCCGAGCAGGCGGATGTGCACCAGCCGGTCCGCTTCGGTGGCGCCGAGCACCGGCAGCGTCGCCAGCTGTGCAGGCTCGGTCAGACCTTCGGCAAACCCCGGGGCGGCGACCAGGTGCATTTGCGCCTGACGCAGGCGCCGGGTAGCCAGGGCAGGATCTTCATCGCCCAGATCGCGTACCCGCATGGCGACGTCGATGCCCTCGCCAATCAGGTCTACGCGCCGATTGAGCAGGACCATGTCGAGCTGCACCAGCGGGTATGCCAGCAGAAAGCGATTGATCACCTCCGGCAGGAACGTATGAGCCAACGCCACCGGGCATGACACCCGCAGCCGCCCGCGCGGCTCGCTGGTCATGCTCGCGACCGCTTCGTCGGCCATCTGTGCCTCGAGCAGCATGGCCTGGCAGTGCTGCAGATAACGCTCGCCGATCGCCGTCAGCTTTAGCTGGCGGGTGGTGCGTTGCAGCAGGCGCGTGCCGAGGCGCTCTTCCAGCTCGGCGATGCGCCGCGACAGGCGTGACTTGGGTATCCCCAGCTGGCGCCCGGCGGCAGCAAAGCCACCGGCTTCGACCACCCTGGCGAAATAAAACAGGTCGTTGAGATCTTGCATCCACCTAGCCCATTGTTCTACCGATGGGACAATCTAGTGCATTCTTTACTACTAATCATCTATTCGATAGCTCTGTAGGATTCTCTCCATCGAGATCGCCTTTTGCCGCGGTCGCCAATCCTGGAGAGTCCCCATGAAACTGTTGCACATCGATTCGAGCATCCTCGGCGACAATTCCGCTTCGCGCCAACTCAGCCGCGAAGTGGTCCAGGCCTGGCAGGCTGCCGACGCCAGCATCGAAGTGGTGTACCGCGACCTCGCCGCCGACGCCATCAGCCACTTCTCGGCAGCCACCTTGCTGGCCGCAGGCACCGCTGAAGAAGCGCGTGACGCAGCCCAGGCGTTCGAGGCCAAACTGAGCCAGGAAACCCTGGACGAGTTTCTGGCGGCCGACGCAGTAGTCATTGGCGCGCCGATGTACAACTTCAGCGTGCCGACCCAGCTCAAGGCCTGGATCGATCGCGTTGCGGTAGCCGGCAAGACTTTCCGCTATACCGATGCCGGCCCAGAAGGCCTGTGCGGCAACAAGAAAGTGATTCTGGTGTCGACTGCTGGCGGCCTGCACGCCGGCCAGGCGACTGGCGCTGGCCATGAAGATTTCCTCAAGGTGTTCCTGGGCTTTATCGGTGTCACCGACCTGGAAATCGTCCGCGCCCACGGCCTGGCTTATGGCCCTGAGCAGCGCACTGCAGCCATCGACGCTGCCCAGGCGCAGATCGCCGGCGAGCTGTTCGCGGCCGCCTGATCGCGGTTAAACCAGCTGGAAGCGGGCAGGTGGCGGCGAATTTGGCTGTCATCTGCCCGCAATCGTTGTGTGTTTCATCCAGTTTTCATCTGCCCTGAGCCCTAGGGCCTTAAGCTGATGTCATCCGCCCATCTGCGGGGGAGACGCCGGTGACATACCTCTCACGAACGATTGCCGCGCTGGTGGTGCTCGCCAGCCTGATCAGCCATGCCAATGCCGCGCCCTGGGTCGCTGGCCTGCACGCTCTGCAACTCATCGATCCGGTGGATGCGCGGCCCATGCACGCCTTGGCGTTCTACCCGGCCAGCGGCGCGACCCACAGTCTGCGCATCGACGGCTATCAGCTGCGCGCTGCCGAAGAGGCGCCGGTGGCGCTTGGGCATTTTCCGCTGTTGGTCATCTCCCACGGCAATACCGGTAGCCCACTGGCGCTGCACGACCTGGCCACAGGCCTTGCCCGACAAGGCTTTGTGGTCATCGCCTTGACCCACCCTGGTGACAATGCCCGTGATCCGAGCCGGCTGGGTACCCTGAGCAATCTGTACGGGCGCCCGCTGCAGGTCAGCGCGGCGATCACTGCCGCCCGTGCAGATGCGTTGCTGGGCCCTTATCTGGACGACGGCAAGGTCGGTGTGATCGGCTATTCGGCAGGCGGCGAGACTGCCCTGATCCTGTCTGGTGCGCAACCCGATCTGGACCGTCTGCAGCGCTATTGCCAGGAGCGACCGACCGACGCCGATGCCTGCAAGACCCACGGTGTATTGATTGCCGACCGCAGTGAGCTTGTGCCCCACGCCGACCCGCGCGTCGGCGCTGTGGTGTTGATGGCGCCGCTTAGCCTGATGTTCGGGCGGCATGCGTTGAGCAACGTGCACCTGCCGGTGCTGATGTACAGCGGCGACAACGACCAGTTACTGGCGCTGGAGCACAACGCCGATGCCCTGGCGCGCAAGTTGCCGGTAACTCCCGACTACCGCCTGCTGGCCGGCGCCGGGCATTTTGTGTTCATGGCGCCTTGCGATGACGAGCAACACGCACGCATGCCGGTGCTCTGCCAGGATGCTGCCGGTATCGACCGGCGCCAGATCCACCGCTCGTTGCAGCGTGAAACCGCTGATTTTTTTACCCAGGCGCTTGGTGCACCAGAACCGGCAGAACGCTCAGCCGCGCTGATTTCGCCGCGCCAGCAGTAGGGTCAGGCCAACGCCTGAAAGCGCTAGCAGGGCGGTTACGCAAAAGATCGAGGCGTAGCCTAGATGCACGGCGACTGCGCCCATTACCGGCCCGGCAATGGCCAGCGCCAAATCGAAGAACACCGCATAGGCGCCCAGGCCCGCACCACGGCTGCTCGGCGGCACATGCTTGATCGCTTCGACGCCGAGCGCCGGGTACACCAGCGACAGGCCAAAGCCGGTCAGGCCAGCGCCGAGCAGAGCGAACCCCGGTGAGGGGGCCAGCCACAGCAACGTCAAGCCGACCACTTCGGTCGCCATGCAGGTTATCGCCACCGCATAACCGCCAAAGCGATTGACCGCGTTGACGAACAACAAGCGCGAAATGATGAAGCATACACCGAAGGCGCTCAGGCACAGCGCAGCGCCGGTCCAGCCGCGTTCGAGGTAGTACAAGGTGACGAAGGTGGTCAGCGTGCCGTAGCCGATCGACGCCAGCATCAGGCTCGTGCCGCACGGCGCCACGCGCACGAACGCTGACCAGAAGCCAAGGCGCTCGCCACGTACTACCACCACATCGGGTCGTTGACGCAGGGTGAACAGGCCAATCACGGCGAGGATCACCAGCAACGGGCCCAGTACGCTGAAGTCCAGGCCATCCACCAACAGCACGCCGACGGGTGCGCCAATCGCAATGGCGCCATACGAAGCGATCCCGTTCCAGGAAATCACCCGCGCGGTGTGCTCGGCACCGACCTGATTGATGCCCCAGCTCAAGGTCGCTACGCCGATCAGGCCTTGTGCCAGCCCCAGCAGCACACGGCCGCCGAGCAGCAGCGCCAGGCTTGCTTGCGGCCAGGCCAAGGTCCAGGCCGAGAGCAGCGTCAGCACTCCGCAACCGATGATCCCGTACAAGCCGTAGCCAATCGCCCGTTTGCCTCCCAGGCTATCCGCCACCCGCCCGGCAAACGGGCGGCTGAGCAGGGTGGTCAGGTATTGCAGGCCGATGGTCACCCCGGCGATGACCGCGCCATAACCGAGTTGGTCATGCACGTGGCCGGGCAGCACCGCGATCGGCAGGCCGATACAGAGAAAGGTAATGAAGGTGTAAAAGACGATCGCAAGGATCTGGCGGGTGATGGCAAAGCCGTTATCGGGGGAGGGTGCTTGTGCAGTCATGGGCTCGTTCGCTGGCGGGCGGTGGGGCGTGGCCCATCATGGCGGTTGCGCGAGGGAAATGAAAGCAGGCTAACGAATTGCCAGGCCTACGTCGTGCACTGGCGTGGTCCTGTAAACGAACACGGGGCAAGCCCGCGCCCATATGACCGAATGCTTCGGTTCACATGAGCGCAGGCTTGCCCCGCACTGGGTTCAACCTGTCAGCGACAGATCAGACCACGACGCCCTGGCTGCGCAGGTAGTCGTCGTAGGTGCCGCTGAAGTCGACCACGCCTTCTGGCGTCAGCTCGAGGATGCGAGTGGCCAGCGACGACACGAACTCACGGTCATGGCTGACGAACAGCAGCGTGCCCGGGTAGTTTTCCAGCGCCAGGTTGAGCGCTTCGATCGATTCCATGTCCAGGTGGTTGGTCGGTTCGTCCATCACCAGTACGTTGGGCTTTTGCAGGATCAGCTTGCCGAACAGCATGCGCCCTTGTTCACCACCGGAGATGACCTTGACCGACTTGAGGATCTCGTCGTTGGAGAACAGCATCCGGCCCAGGGTGCCACGGATCATCTGCTCGCCCTGGGTCCACTGACCCATCCAGTCGAACAGGCTGACGTCGTCTTCGAAATCGTGGGCGTGGTCCTGCGCGTAGTAACCCACCTCGGCGCTGTCGGTCCACTTCACCGCACCTGCGTCTGGCTGCAGTTCACCGACCAGGGTACGCAGCAAGGTGGTCTTGCCGATACCGTTGGGGCCGATGATGGCAACGCGTTCGCCGGCTTCAACGGTGAAACTGAAGTCCTTGAACAGTACCTTGTTGTCGAACGCCTTGGCCATCTTGTCGATGGTCACGGCCTGACGGTGCAGCTTCTTGTTCTGCTCGAAGCGGATGAACGGGCTGACCCGGCTCGACGGCTTGACTTCGGCCAGCTGGATCTTGTCGATCTGCTTGGCCCGCGACGTGGCCTGCTTGGCTTTCGAGGCGTTGGCCGAGAAGCGGCTGACGAAGGTCTGCAGCTCGGCGATCTGAGCTTTCTTCTTGGCGTTGTCCGACAGCAGCTGCTCGCGCGATTGCGTCGCGGCAGTCATGTACTCGTCATAGTTGCCCGGGAACAGGCGCAGCTCGCCGTAGTCCAGGTCAGCCATGTGGGTGCAGACGCTGTTGAGGAAGTGCCGGTCGTGGGAAATGATGATCATGGTGCTGTTACGCGCCGTGAGGATCGTTTCAAGCCAGCGAATGGTGTTGATGTCCAGGTGGTTGGTCGGCTCGTCGAGCAGCAGCACGTCCGGGTCCGAGAACAGCGCCTGGGCCAGCAATACGCGCAGCTTCCAGCCCGGTGCGACTTCGCTCATCGGGCCGTTGTGCTGCTCCAGCGGGATACCCAGGCCAAGCAGCAGCTCACCGGCGCGCGAGTCGGCAGTGTAGCCGTCCATCTCGGCGAACTCGGTTTCCAGCTCGGCGACAGCCATGCCGTCTTCTTCGCTCATCTCTGGCAGCGAGTAGATGCGGTCACGCTCGGCCTTGACCTTGAACAGTTGCTCATGGCCCATGATCACCGTGTCGATCACGGTGAAGTCTTCGTAGGCGAACTGGTCCTGGCGCAGTTTGCCCAGGCGGGTGTTCGGCTCGAGCATCACCTGGCCACCGGACGACTCGAGGTCACCGCCGAGGATCTTCATGAAGGTCGACTTGCCGCAACCGTTGGCGCCGATCAGGCCGTAGCGGTTGCCGTTGTTGAATTTGACCGAAACGTTTTCGAACAGCGGCTTGGCGCCGAATTGCATGGTGATGTTAGCGGTAGAGATCAAGTGCTTGTCCTGCGGGAATTCCAGAGGTGTATTTAGGCCATCTCGTCATGTCTGGGCCGATTTCGGGCCATTTCGACTTACGGCGGCAGCTTCTCCAGCTCATCCCCAGTCCGAGGAAGAGCCGATCCATTTCGCGAAGGTAGGTATCAACATCTCGACGCTGCAGCTGTGCGGGTTGGCGATGAACGCGGTGTTCATCCCAGGCATCAGGTACATGGTTGCGCAGATGTGGAGGGTGTCGTACTGCCGACGTTCACGGATGACCAGCGCACTGAGCGCCGATTTGAAGGCGCGGATTGTAACACCTGACGCGCTGATCCACAGCCATCCTTTGCGCTGAACGAGCACGAAAGAGATAACCGGCTGAGCATCACTTGATCAGCCAGCCGGGCATATCCCCCAAGCTGTGCAACTGCTGCTGTGCAGTTACAGCGCCTGCGCCGCGTCTTCGAGGATCTGCGCAGTGCTGTCCCAACCCAGGCATCCGTCCGTGATGGAAACGCCGTATTGCAAAGGTTGCTTGCCCAGCGCCTGACAGCCATCGAACAGATGCCCTTCCAGCATCACGCCAACAATCGAATGATCCCCCGCCAACCGCTGTGCCACTACATCGCGCAGCACCGCTGGTTGCCGGGCCGGGTCCTTGCCGCTGTTGGCATGGCTGCAATCGACCACGATGCTGGGTGTGAGGCCGGCCTTGGCCAGGGCCTGCCGTGCCAGTGCGATACTGGTTGCATCGTAATTGGGACCGGCGTGACCACCGCGCAGGACCAGGTGCGTGTCGGGATTACCCAGCGTCTCGACGATCGCCGGGTGGCCTTGGGCATCCATACCGAAATGCCGATGCCCATGCATGGCGCTGCGCATGGCGTCGGTCGCCACCGTGATGCCACCATCGGTGCCGTTCTTGAACCCGACCGGCAACGGCAGGCCGCTGACCATCTCGCGGTGAATCTGCGACTCGGTGGTGCGTGCACCAATTGCCGCCCAGCTGAGCAGGTCATCGAAGTAACCGGCAGCCATCGGCTGCAGCAGCTCAGTGGCGATCGGCAAGCCGCGCTCGAGCATGCTCAGCATCAAGCCGCGGGACAGGGTGATACCGGCATGCATGTCATCGCTGCCGTCCAGGTGCGGGTCGTAGGCCAGGCCCTTCCAGCCGACGGTAGTGCGCGGCTTTTCGACGTAGGCGCGCATCACCAGCAGCAGCTTGTCGTCGACCTTGCGGCTGAGGGCGGCCAGGCGATCCGCGTACTCCAGTGCGGAGCGCGGGTCGTGGATCGAGCACGGGCCGACAATCACCAGCAGGCGCGAGTCACGGCCTTCGAGAATGGCGCGGATGGCTTGGCGGTGCTGCTGCACTTGCTGGGCAAGTTCTGGCGTGAGTGGCATCTGCTGCTTGAGCAGGTGCGGGCTGGGCAGGCGTTGGCTGACAGCGGAGTTGGCAGCAACAGGTTGGGTCAGGGGCAGGGCGAGGGTAGCGGCTTGCATAGTTGTATTTCCCTGGGCGGACAGCGGGTTCAGGCCCGCGCGGTCGCGCCCTATCGAGGTGTTCGACAAATCGTCAAATGCGGTTCTTGTGCGGCATCGCCACCGGAAATCGACCGAACGGAGGCGGCAGGCTGGCCCGAACGGGATTGGCTAAATCGCCAGGTATAGGTGGCGGCGCGGTAGGAAGTGCGGTAGTTCATGTTCAAATCCTCGATATGTTTGGTGTTTTTCAAAAGCCTGGAAACGCAAAACCCCCGGACGGGAAGCCGACCGGGGGTTGAGTATTCTCATGTTCGGCGGCCCCTCCAAGAGTGGGCGCCGTTGGGTATCAGCGGCGCCTAGTGGCTAAACCAATACCCAAAATAAACGGTGGAGACGACCGAACCAGGCACGACAGCCAGCAGCCGGCGCGCAGTGCGTGCGGTGCAGGTGGCAGTGTGGTGGTGGCTGTGGGTCATGTTGCACTCCAGTGATTGAGTCCGAGCTTACTGCACCTGCAACGGCGCATTCAATGGCTGAATGCGCTTTTTTTCGGTCAGCGGCGCAGGTAGGCGGTGAAGTCGATATCGCCGGCGCTGAGGATCGCCTGCACCCGGTTGTGCACATTCAATTTGCGCAGGATCGCCGAGACGTGAGCCTTGACCGTGGTCTCGGCAATGTCCAGGTGGTAGGCAATCTGCTTGTTCGATTCGCCTTTGGTCATCCGCTCAAGTACCAGCAGTTGCTTGCGGGTCAGCGCCTGCAGCAGCTCCGGGGCGAAGCTCTGCGCTTCGCTGACCGCGCGGCGGGTGCCGGGCTTCTGGGTGCGGATGATGTCCGGTGGCAAGTAGACGTTGCCATTGAGAATCTGCTCGATGGCGTCGGTCATCTGCGCCCGCGGCGAGGACTTGGTGATGAAGCCGACCGCGCCGTAGGTGATGGCTTGCAGCACCACCTGCTTGTCCTGCTCCGCCGAGACAATCACTACCGGAATGGTCGGCGCCTCGTTGCGCAGGTTCATCAAACCGCCCAGGCCGTGCATGCCGGGCATGTTCAGGTCGAGCAGGATCAGATCGAGGTCGTCGTTTTCGCAGGTCATCGCCAAAGCGCTGTCGAGGTCGGCGGTTTCCATCACCTCGCTGCCCGGAAACCCATCGGCAATCACGTTGTGCATGGCCTCGCGGAACAATGGGTGATCGTCGGCGATAAGAATCTTGTACATGGCTGTGCACCTTATTGTTGTATGTGTGCTCGCACGCAGGGGCAGTTCGCTTGGCAGCAGCCCTCGTTATGCCGCTATTAAGAGCCGGTAGCAAGGCTTTGTGAATGCGACCATCGCCATGCGAAGCAGTACCAAAGTAGTAGGTCTGGGCAGCAGCAGGGCTTCTAGCATGGAGGCTTGCACTGTACAGGAGGCACAAGGCATGGCCATTTTGCTGGTAGACGACCACCCGTTGCTGCGCGCCGGCATTACCGCGACCCTGGCCCAGGCACTGCCGCAGATGCCCTTGCTGCAGGCCAGCGATGGCGAGCAGGCGCTGGCCATGGTGCAGGCGCAGGTGCCGGGACTGGTGATCATGGATTTCGACCTGCCGGGCATCAGCGGCCTGGAAACCACCCGCCGTCTGCGCCAGCGCTTGCCACAGCTGCGCGTGCTGTTTCTCAGCGAACATGCGCAACTGAGCCTGGTGCGCCAGGCGTTGGCGGCTGGGGCTTGCGGCTTTCTGTCCAAGCAGGTCACCCCTGAAGTACTGGTCGAGGCGGTGCGCAAGGCCCTTAGCGGACATGCCTATATCGAGCAGGGCCTGGCGACCGCGTTGGCCTGTCAGCCCGCGCAGGCTGAGTCCGATTGCCTGCATGGCCTGACGCCGCGCGAGGCCGAGATCTTCCTGTTGCTGGCCAAGGGCACGGCGTTGCGCAGCATTGCTGCCCAGCTATGCATCAGCAGCAAGACCGTGTCCAATCACCTGACCTTGCTCAAGAGCAAGTTGCGCGTCAGCAGCCAGGCGGAGCTGGTCCACCTGGCATTGCGGGCAGGGCTGCTCAAGGCGGTCGCCTGAGTCGATCGGTTCACTTCCAGGTCTGCGGGCAGCCTTTGCAGCCTTCCATGTTGCTGTCCTGAAAGTTTGCATAGTGCTGACGGGTGCCGCGCAAGTCAGCGTTTTCCAGATTGCTTTCGCCAAGCTTGGCTTCCTGCAGATTGGCATCGGCCAGGCTTGCGCCCTTCAAGTCGGCTTTGCTCAGCCAGGTCATCTCCAGGTCAGCCGCCTGCAGCTTGGCGCCGTGCAGTTTGGCCCCGGACAGGCGTGCGAATTCCAGATAGGCCGCCGACAAATCGGCATTCTCAAAATTGGCGCCTTGCCCGTACATGCCCCAGGCCTGCACCGCGACCAGTGTTGCGTTCTGCAGTTGCGCCAGGCGCAGGTTGCTTTGCTGCAGGCTGGCCCGGGTCAGGTTGGCGCCGCGCAGGTCGGCTTTTTCCAGGTTGGCCAGGTCCAGCCGGGCGTGGCGCAGGTTGGCCTCGCGCAGGTCGGCGCCAGACAGATCGATCTTGCGCAGGTCCTGATTGCTCAGGTCGGCGCCGCGCAGGTTGGCGTTGGCGCACTTGCTTTCGGCGGCGATCACGCAGCCATTGATGGTCAGTGGGGCATCGTCCAGCTCATCGGCAACAACCGGGCTGAGCGCCAGAATCAACGCGAAGGGAAGGTAGTTCATGGTGGCTCCTCAGAGGAGGGCAGCGCCCTCTTTCACGGCGATTGGCCGCAGCCACCACCAACGCAAGAGGCGCTGGTGGGGCTGCAGCCAGGCAACTCAGCGCTGGGCTGTCTTGCTCTTGCTGTCCCAGGCCGGGATTTTGAACACCCAGAACGAGCCGCCCTGTGCCACAGGTTTGGTCAGCTCGGCCATGTCGCCACCCCACAGCGGCACCGCGCCACCGTAGCCGACTGTTACGCCGATGTACTGCTCACCGTCCTGGTCCCAGGTGATCGGCGGCGAGACGATGCCACTGCCGGTCTGGAATTTCCACAGCTCCTCGCCGGTCTTGGCGTTGAACGCCTTGAAGTAACCATCGCCGGTACCGGTGAAGACCAGGTTGCCTTTGGTTGCCAGCACGCCAGCCCAGAGCGGCAGGCGCTCCTTGTGCTCCCAGACCATCTTGCCGGTGGTCGGGTCCATCGCGCGCAGGGTGCCGACGTGGTCGTCATACATGCGCTTGATGCGGAAGCCCATGCCCAGGTACGCCGAGCCCTTCTTGTAGTTGACTTCTTCGGTCCAGTATTCCTCTTTCCACTGGTTGGCCGGCACGTAGAACAGCCCGGTGTCCTGGCTGTAGGCCATCGGGTTCCAGTTCTTGCCACCGAGGAACGGCGGCGACACTTCGACTGGCTTGCCCTTGGTCTGGCCTGGTTCAGGCTTGGCCGGGCGCTGACCTTCGTTTTCAACCGGGCGCCCGGTCTTGAGATCGATGTGGCTGGCCCAGGTGATGTTGTCGGCGAACGGGAAGGCGTTTTTCAGCTTGCCGTTGGTGCGGTCGACCACGTAGAAGAAGCCGTTGCGGTCAGCATGCGCGGTGGCTTTGAACTGCTTGCCGTCCTTGTCCTTGTAATCGAACAGGACCAGTTCGTTGTTGCCGGAGAAGTCCCAGGCATCGTTCGGCGTGTGCTGGTAGAACCACTTGACCTCGCCGGTGGTGGGGTCGACGCCGACCTGGCCGGAGGTGTACAGGCTGTCGTAGTCGTGCGGGTTGCCGTCCTTGGAGGTGCGCGCCCAGGTATTCCACGGGCCGGGGTTGCCGGCGCCGACGATGATGGTATTGGTTTCGGCATCGAAGCTGGCGCTCTGCCAAGGCGCGCCGCCACCGTGGCTCCAGGCCTCGACCTTGCCGGTTGGAGAGCTTGGATCATCCGGCCAGGACGGCGCTTTGACGTCGCCGGTCGGGGTGCTGTCCTTGCCGTTCAGGCGGCCCATGTGGCCTTCGACAAACGGCCGCATCCAGACTTCTTCGCCGGTGTCCGGGTCGCGTGCATACAGCTGGCCGACCACGCCGAATTCATCGCCCGAGCTGCCGTGAATCAGCAGCACCTTGCCGCTCTTCTGGTCTTTGACCAGGGTCGGTGCGCCGGTCATGGTGTAGCCGGCGCTGTGATCGCCGAACTTCTTGTTCCAGACCACCTTGCCCGTGTCCTTGTTCAGCGCCACCACCCGTGCATCGAGGGTGCCGAAGAAGATCTTGTCGCCATAGATGGCCGCGCCGCGGTTGACCACGTCACAGCAGGGGCGGATGTCGTCCGGCAGGCGGTGGTTGTAGGTCCACAGGCGCTTGCCGGTCTTGGCGTCGAGGGCAAATACCCGCGAGTAGGAGCCGGTGACGTAGATCACGCCGTCATTGATGATGGCCTGGGATTCCTGGCCGCGTTGCTTTTCGTCACCGAAAGAGAACGACCAGGCCGGGGTCAGTTTGAATACGTTCTGGTCATTGACCAGCGCCAGCGGGCTCCAGCGCTGGGCGTTGGTGCCCATGCCGTATTGCAGCACGTTGCCGGTGGTCTTGTGGTCGTCGGCGATATCTTCCCAGGTAACCGGCTTGGCCTGGGCAGCGCCGCCGCAGGCCAGGCTGGCCAGGAGCAGGGCGGCAGAAAGAGGCGAAAGCAGGGCGGGTAATGTTCTTGTTGTCATGGTGGAGTTCCCAGTGAGGTTGTGCCTGGCTAGCCTGGAACGCCGCCGCTGATCGAGATACGGAAAAAATCCCGGTCACTGCGGGAAATCTTCCCAGCCCGGACATGATTTGGCACTGCGCCGCAAGCGCTACTACCAAGGGATAAGGGCGCGACCCCCAAAGCAGCATGTGGCCGCTGGCACCGGCTTTCTAGGATGGTCGGGCCGCCTCCGTTCGAGAGGCGCAGCGTGCAACTTCAGCAGTCGAGGGCAGAACAATGACAACCCCTAAAAGCGCCTGGCACCTTTCCCTGTTGCTGGCTGGCCTGTGCGCCGCCGGTGGCAGCTTCGCCCACGGCAACGTGACGCCATCGGCGGTCAACACCGATGGGCTGGAGCCCTTGGGCAGCGAATGGCGTAGCGAAAATCCCTACCGCAACAGCAAGGATCATGACAAGGCGCTGTCGATTGGTGCGTCGGCCTATAACCAGAACTGCGCCGCGTGCCATGGCCTTGAGGCCAAGTCCGGTGGGATTGCGCCTGATCTGCGTATGCTCGATGAAGGCGCGGTCGGTGATGAGTGGTTCGTCGAGCGGGTGCGCAACGGCGCGGTGCGCGATGGCCGGGTGTATATGCCGAAGATGGCCGACTTCCTCAGCCAGGAAGCGTTGTGGGCGGTGCGCACGTATCTGGACAGCGTGCACGTAAGCGAGTGAATATTTTTATATTTGAGTACGTTGGGGCTGCTGTGCAGCCCTTTCGCGACACAAGGCCGCTCCTACAGAGACCGCGTACACATGGCTGACGCGGTCCCCGTAGGAGCGGCCTTGTGTCGCGAAAGGGGTGCGCAGCGCCCCCCTACGTACTCAACCAAGACACATCTCCAAAGGCCAACGCTTACAGCGGATAGTTCTTCAACTCCCGCGCAATCAACATCCGCTGAATTTCGCTCGACCCTTCATAGATCTGGGTAATCCGCGCATCGCGGTAGTACCGCTCGACCGGATAATCTTCCAGATACCCATAACCACCATGCACCTGAATCGCCATCGAGCAAACCCGCTCGGCCATTTCCGAAGCGAACAGCTTGGCCTGCGAAGCCTCTGACAGGCACGGCTTGCCCGCGCTGCGCAGGCGCGCCGCGTGCAGGATCAGCAAGCGCGTGGCATTGACCTGGACCTGCATGTCGGCGAGCAGGTTGGCGATGCTCTGGTGCTCGTTGATCGGCTTGCCGAACTGGATGCGGTCTCGCGAGTACACCAGTGCAGCTTCAAATGCCGCCCGGGCGATGCCCAGCGCCTGGGCGGCGATACCGATGCGGCCGCCTTCAAGGTTGGACAGTGCAATCGCCAGGCCCTTGCCGCGCTCACCGAGCATATTGGCTGCGGGGATGCGGCAGTTTTCGAGGCTTACGGCACAGGTGTCGGACGCGCGAATGCCCATCTTGTGTTCACTACGGTCAACCTTGAAACCAGGGTTGTCGGTCGGCACCAGAAACGCCGACAGGCCTTTCTTGCCCAGCTCCGGATCAGTTACCGCAAAGACGATAGCCAGCCCGGCGCGGCGGGCGTTGCTGACAAACTGCTTGCTGCCATTGATTACCCATTCGCCATCGATCAGTTCCGCCCGGGTGCGCAAGTTGTGCGCCTCGGACCCGGCCTGCGGTTCGGTCAGGCAGAAGCAGCCAATCACTTCGCCACTGGCCAGGCGCGGCAGCCAGTGCTGCTGTTGCTCAGCCGTGCCGTAGGCCAACAGCGGGCCGCAGCCCACCGAATTGTGAATGCTCATCAAGGCGCCGGTCGCACCGTCGCCAGCCGAAATCTCCTCGACCGCCAGGGCGTAAGCCACGTAGTCGGTGAAACTGCCGCCAAACTGCTCCGGCACGACCATGCCAAGCAAGCCCAGCTCACCCATCTTGCGCACCACGCCGTCATCGATCCAGGCGGCTTTTTCCCAGGCCTGGGCGTACGGAGCGATTTCGCCGCGGGCAAAATCGCGCGCCATGTCGCGGATCATGATCTGTTCTTCGTTCAGTTCCAGGTCTTGCATCTGCGTACTCCCAGGCTCACAGCCCTTCGAAGAATTGGTCGACCCGCGCCTGGTCCAGCTCTGCCAGGGTCGGCGGGTTCCAGCGGGGCTGCTTGTCCTTGTCGATGATCAGGGCGCGCACGCCCTCGATGATGTCGCCATGGGCGAACCACTGCCGGTCCAGGTGCAGCTCCATGGCAAAGCACGCCTCCAGGCCAAGTTTGCGCCCGCGCCGGAGCATCTCCAGGGTCACGGCCATGGCCAGCGGCGAGCGGCTTTGCAGCAGGTCGGCGGTGGCCAGCGCCCAGGCCTGGCTGTCGCCGATGCGCACCGTGCGCAGTTGTTCGATGATGCTGGCAAGGTCGGCCTGGGCGAAGTAATGGTCGATCACCGGGCGCAGCTTGGCCAGCGGCGCGTCGGCCAGTACCTGGGTGCCGAGGCGGGCCAGCGCGCCCTGCAGGTCCTTGAGTGGATGCTGACCGAAGCTGAGCTGGTCCAGGGCTTGATCGAGCTGGGCGAGCTTGTCGCTGCTCAGGTACCAGTTGGCCAGGCCGCAATACAAGGCATCGGCCGCCTGGATCTGGCAGCCGCTAACGCCCAGGTAGGTACCAAGTTCGCCCGGCACGCGGGACAGGAAGTAACTGCCGCCGACGTCCGGGAAGTAACCGATGGCGGTCTCCGGCATGCCCAACCGGCTGCGCTCGGTAACCACGCGCAGGTCGGCGCCTTGTGCCAGGCCCATGCCGCCGCCCAGCGTGAAGCCGTCCATCAGCACCAGGGTCGGTTTGGGGTAGTGATGGATGCACAGGTCGAGGGCGTACTCCTCGACGAAGAACGCTTCATGCAGGCTGCTGCCGGCTTTGAAGCTGTCGTACAGCGAGCGGATATCACCGCCGGCGCAGAAGCCTTTTGGCCCTTCACCACGCAGGACCACAGCCTGCACCTGCGGGTCGGCCGCCCAGGCGTCGAGCGCCTGCTGCAGGCTGCGCACCATGTCCAGGGTCAGCGCGTTGAGCCCGGCCGGGCGATTCAAGGTCAGGTGGCCAATCTGATTGCGGACTTCAGCCAGCACATGATCGGTGGATGAAATTCGAGCTTGCGCGGTCATCGCGATCTCCCTGCTTTGTTATTGATTTTCCAAGTGAAGTCTGGAGTGCACTGGAGGATGAAAAGATCCTGTCATGCAAATATGCCCTGCACAATCGACATATCTGCAGCAGCTGACTGCATGAATGTCTCATGTACCCACCTTGCGCACTAGGTACTGCCACTTTAGCCGAGTGCTCCAGCGGGAGCGGGTCGTAGTGCTTGCAGGCGCAAGCTACCCGGCACCGGCCAAGGAACCGGCCAATCGCCGCCAAGGCAGCGTAGGGCCGCGTGCGCGGGCTTTCGATAATCGCCTGGACACCTGTCCAACCGATTGCGGAGCGCGTCATGCACAACAACAATAACAACTCCCACCGCCGTATCCTGCCGCTGCTTGGCGGCCTTGCCAGCCTGGCCCTGACCCCGTTGGCGGGGGCCGAGATCATGCTCTATGACAAGGACCAGACGACCTTTTCCACCGACGGCTACATCAATGCCTTCTACGTCAACAGCGATATCGACCGCGCCGGCGAGCAATATGATCGGCGCCAGTCTCGGGTGAAGATGGGCTTTCTGCCCAATACCCTGGGCTTCAACATGACCCGCCAGATCGACGATCTCAAGCTGGGCGGGCGCGCCTCGTTCTGGGTCAGCATCAACGACAGTGAAACCAACGGCACCGACACGGCCATCGACGTGCGCCAGTTCTACGGCACGGTGGCCAACCCGGAGTGGGGCGAGGTGCTGATCGGCAAGGACTTCGGTTTGTTTGCCCGCTCCAACATCCTCCTCGATGAACTGCTCACCGGCTACGGCCAAGTCAGCGACACCCTCGGCCTGGTTGACGGCGGCGGGGTTTCGTTCGGCAACATCGGCAGCGGTTATCCCTATCCGTTCCCGACCTCGCAGATCACCTACCGCACACCGGTAATGGACGGCCTGCGCGTGGCCGTGGGGATCATGGACCCGGTCGACACCAACGACGATAGCGCGGTCGGCAAGGCCTATCAGGAGAATCCGCGCACCGAGAGCGAGATCACCTACCAGTTCGATCTGGGCGGCGCGAAGATCTACAGCTGGCTCAACGGCAGCTACCAGACCTCCGACAACACCGACAGCAACGTCGACTCAGTCACCTCCAAAGGCCTTGGCTACGGCGTGCAGGCCAAGATGGGTGCGTTCTCGCTGACAGGCTCGGGCTTCACTGCCAAAGGTATCAACCCGTTCTTCACCAACAATGCTGGCGAGGCGACCCTGCGTGAGGTCGACAGCCAGGGTTATCTGGTGCAGGGCTCGTACACCTTCGGCAAAAACCGCCTGGCGCTGTCGTATGGCAAGACCAAGGATGACGGCAACGGTGCAGTGAACACCGGCGCCGACTATGAAACCCGGGGCATTGCTCTGTTTCGCGAGATCAATGCCAACTTGAAACTGGTCGCCGAATACAACCAGTTCGAGATCGATGGCCATGAAGGCGATGCGCAAAACGAGGACACCGATACCTTGGCCCTGGGCGCTGTGCTGACCTGGTAAGCGGGCGGCTGGCGCGGCGGCATGCCGCTGCAATACGCTGGGGCATTTGTTGTATGCTCACAGGCATTGCCAGGGGATGCCGCGCCATGTTCACCAGTCTGCTGACGTTTCTGATCACCCTTGCCGCCATGGAAGGCGTTGCCTATCTGGCCCACAAGTACATCATGCATGGCTTTGGCTGGGGCTGGCACCGCTCGCACCACGAGCCGCGCCACGGACTGTTCGAAAAGAACGACCTGTACGCCGTGGTATTTGCCGGGCTGGCCATCACCCTGATCGCGTTGGGCACTGCCGGCTGGTATCCACTGCAGTGGATCGGTGCCGGCATGACCGGCTATGGCCTGCTCTACTTCATCGCCCATGACGGCCTGGTGCACCGGCGCTGGCCGCTGCGCATCGTGCCGCGCCATGGCTACCTCAAGCGCCTCTATCAGGCCCACCTGATGCACCATGCGGTGCAGGGCAAGGACGGCTGCGTGTCGTTTGGTTTTCTCTACTCGCCTACGGTTGAGCAGTTGAAGGCGCAGCTGCGTGCGCGTCATGGGGGGCCGTTGCGCGAGCAGCGAGTGGACGCTGCCAAAGCTGCAGCGCCCGTGGCGGATAGCGACGCCAGCCGCGGCTGAGGGCCTGCCACAGGCCACTGGCAACGGCGGCGAGCTTCTCGCCCTTGCTGGTCGACAGGCGCCCGTCCCAGGCGGCGTCACCCGCCGCCAGAATCTTCAGGCCGATGCGCCGATACACTGAACCCGCTGTTGCCACCGCCCAGGCTGAACGCCAGGGCAGGGCGCTCAGACCGGCCTGGGCGCTGGCATAGTAGGGCTCTGCCTGCTCCACCAGACGCGTGCCCATGCGTGCCACAGCGGGACGCTGGCGTGGGTCGGCAAGCTGTTCGGCAGTGATCGCAAACTCGTCCAGCCAGGCTTGCGGCAGATAGCAGCGGCCAACCTTGGCATCATCGACGATATCCCGAGCAATATTGGTCAGCTGCATGGCCAGGCCCAGGTCACAGGCGCGATCGAGCACGGCGTCATCACGTACGCCCATGACCCGCGCCATCATCAGGCCGACCACGCCGGCTACGTGGTAGCAATAACCCAGTGTCTGCTCTAGCGTCTGGTAGCGCTGGCCGGCGACGTCCTGCTCGAACCCCGCCAGCAGGTCGAACGCCTCGGCCTGCGGCACGCCATGGCGCCGGGCGACTTCGCGCAGTGCAGCAAAGGCGGGGTCGCTGACCGGCTGATCGGCGCAGGCAGCAGCCGTTTGCTGATACAGGCCGGCCAAGCGCTGGCGTGCTTCTTCAGTTTGCAGCACGCTAGCCTGATGGCCGGCCTGCTGGCCGTCGATCACGTCGTCGCAGTGGCGGCACCAGGCGTACAACAGCACCGCGCTGCGCCGGGTGACCGGGTCGAACAAGCGCGAGGCCGCGGCGAAGCTCTTCGAGCCGACGGCAATGCTGTGCTCGGCGTGGGCCAGCAGCTGCTCGTCGCCACTCATCGTTGCAGGTCCTCGAGCATCAAGCCTGCGGTGGCCTTGGCCGAGCCAATCACACCCGGCACGCCAGCGCCTGGGTGGGTGCCGGCGCCGACCAGGTACAGGTTGCTCACCTGCGCATCACGGTTATGCGGGCGGAACCAGGCACTTTGGGTGAGCACCGGCTCCAGCGAGAACGCCGAGCCCAGGTGGGCGTTGAGTTCGTCACGAAAATCGACCGGGGTGAAGCTGCGGCAGGTGACCAGGTCTTCGCGCAGCCCGGGGATGTAATAGCGCTCGAGGTAATCGAGGATCTTCTCCTGATAGCGTGGGCCTTCGACCGCCCAATCGACTGGCGCGTTGCCCAGGTGCGGCACTGGCGCGAGCACGTAATGACTGGAGCAGCCGTCTGGCGCCATGTCCGGGTCGGTCGCGCAGGGCGAGTGCAGATACAGCGAAAAGTCTTCCGGCAGGTTTGGGCCGTTGAAGATTTCCTGCACCAGCTCACGGTAGCGCGGGCCGAAGCACACGGTATGGTGACGCAGCTGCGGCTGCCGACGCTTGAGGCCGAAATGGACGACGAACAGTGAGTTGCTGAAGCGCTTGCTTTTCAACCGGCGCGCTTCGGACTGGCCGCGCCGGTGCGCGCCAAGCAGGTCGGCGTAGGTGTGCACCACATCGGCATTGGAGGCGATCGCATCGGCCGTCCAGTGGCGGCCGTCGCGGCTGCGCGCACCGGTCAGGCGGTCGCCCTGGCTATCGAAGCTGACCACGTCGGCGTTCAATTCGAGGGTGCCACCGAGGTCGGTAAACAACCGCGCCATGCCCTCGACCAGCGCGCCGGTGCCACCTTTGGCAAACCACACGCCCCACTCACGCTCCAAGGCGTGGATCAAGGTGTAGATGGCCGAGGTGGCGAACGGATTGCCGCCCACCAGCAAGGCATGGAACGAGAACACCTGGCGCAACTGCGGGTTGCGGATGTACTGCCCGACCATGCTGTAGACACTGCGCCAGGCCTGCAAACGGGCCAGTTGCGGGCCGGCATGGAGCATGTCGCGGAAGGTCAGGAACGGCACCGCACCCAGCTTGATATAGCCCTCTTCGAGGACTGCTCGAGAGTATTTCAAAAAGCTCTGATAACCGGCGACATCGGCCGGCTCCATCGCGTGGATCTGCTGCTCGAGCTCGGCTTGATCGTTGCTGTAGTCGAACTGCGTGCCGTCTTCCCAGCACAGCCGGTAGAACGGTGCGACCGGTAGCAGCTCGACGTAGTCAGCCATCGGCTTGCCGGCCAGCTCGAACAGCGCTTCGATTGCGGTGGGGTCGGTGATCACCGTCGGGCCTGCGTCAAAGGTAAAGCCCTGGTCGTGGTAGACGTAGGCACGCCCACCCGGCAAGTCGCGACGCTCCAGCAACGTGGTGTGAATCCCGGCCGCTTGCAGGCGAATGGCCAATGCCAGGCCGCCGAGGCCGGCACCGATCACCAGCGCGGTTTTGCCTTGGGTCATGACTGCTCCTTGAAATGCTGTGGAGAATGGCGCAACGCCGCCCGCAGCGCTTGGCCGACGGGGACTGGCGGTTTGCCCGAAAGAATGCGCAGGCGATCAGCCACGGAGCTCTGGCCTGCATAAAAGCGTGCGATCAAGCCTTCCGGCAGGCGATAGAAGCGCTGCATGACCTGCCAGCGCTGCTGCGCGCTGCCAGCAAGGAACAGCATGCGATTGAGCAGCCGATAAAAGCCCTGGCCGCGCCAGCGCTGCGCTAGATACGTGCCCATCGCCTGGTGCAGTTGCGCACTGCTGTCAAACGGCTGCAATGCGAGCCAATCGGCCAGGCGCACGGCCTCCGGCAGCGAATAACCGGTCGTACAGTGGCACAGCCCGGCGCGCAGCCCGGATGAGACCTGCCCGTGCTGCTGCGCCCACCAGGCCGGAAAGTCTTCTGCCAGGGTGATCGGCAAATCGCCTTGCTCTTCGCGCAGGCACTCGGCGACCTGCCAGCCGTGTTGACGCAGGTAGTCGTCGATATTGCTGCGCAACTGCGCCGCCGCTGGCGGGCTGTGGTCGACGTAGTGGGTGTCTTCGATCAGCAGGGTATCGGCGCTGAACGGCAACACGTAGACAAAGCGGTAGCCGTTGCCTTGGGCGACTCGAGCATCCATCAGGATCGGCGCTTGCAAGCCGTGGGTATGCTCCAGCCGCAGCACCTGGCCGAGAAACGCCTGGCGGCCAAGAACGCGGTGCGGGCTGGCCTCGGCGCCACGGCCATCGATGGTGACCCGCGCCTGTAGCACTTCGCCGCTGGCCAGGGTGACCTGTTCAGGCGCAAGCGAGGTGATCTGGCTGCCGGTGCGCAGGGCCGGCCCCAAGGCCTGGGTGATGACCTCGGCAAAGCGCTCGCTGGTGATGCTCGCATAGCCGCTGGCCAGGCGCCGCGACAAGTGCGGAAAGTGCACGTGGTAGGCCGGCCAGCGCTTGACCACCAACGGCTCCAGCCAACGCTGCTGAGCGTGCGTGAGGTCGGCATCATGGAACGACCAGGTATGGTTGCCGCCAAGGGTGGCGTCACGCTCCAGGCACAGCAGTTTCAGCTCAGGCCGCAGTTGGTTCAGGCGCCAGGCGATCAAGCCATTGGCCAGACCGCCACCGGCGAGGATCAGGTCGTAATGCATGGTGAATTCTCTGCCAGTACCGGTTGTTGGCTGCGCAGTGCAGCCTCGACGATGTCCGCCGCCTTCGCCGCGCCACCGGCCGTGGCCAGTTCGCGCTGCAGCGCAGTCAGCCTGGGCAGCGGTTCGCGCAGCAGGTGGGCGAGGGCGCTGCGGATGGCGCTGATACTGGCGCGCCGCGACAGCGCCACGCCCAGACGATGATAGGCAACCCGTGCCGCCACGCCCGGCTGATCGAATGCAATCGGCAGGACCAACAGCGGCGTGGCGGCAGCAATGGCATCCAGCACAGTATTGAGGCCGCCATGGCTGATGACCACATCGGCGCGCCGTACCGCCCACTGCTGGGGCGCGAAGTCGGTGACGAACGTGGCGCCCTGTTCCAGCAACAGCGCTTGCTGGGCCTGGTCGAGGCCGCCGCAGTGGGCGATCAGCAGCTGCACGTCGAGTGCCTTGCAAGCCTGGCTGATCTTGCTGAACAACTCGAAGCGATGGCCCTGCAGGGTGCCCAGGCTGGCAAATACCAAGGGCCGCGCCGGGTCCAGGGGCCAGTCGGCGGCGTCCTGCTGCGCCGCTACCCGCAGCGGCCCGACTGCATGAAAGTGCGCCGGCAATGCCTGGCGCGGGAAATCAAAGCTGGGCACGGTCTGGCTGATTTGCGCCAGCGGCGACAGCCATTCATGCAAACCCTCACGCTCGACCAGACCATGTTCGCGGCAGGCCTGGCGCAGCACCCGCCCCAGTGGCTGCATCAACCAGTCGAAGACCTCGGTGCTGCCGCGATACAGGCGCCGCTTGAAGCGGCTTTGGCCGTAGTCGAACGGCATCACCGGCAACGGTATGCCGGGTTCGCGGTTGATCGGCAGCGCGCAGGCGATGGATATCCAGGGAATGCCCGCCACTTCGGCTGCCAGTGCTCCGGCCGGCTCCATCTGGTCACAGAGCATGGCATCCACCTGCTGTGCGGCGAGCGCCGCGGGCAGGCAGGCGCAGAGCATCGCGCTGGTGCTCGCCAACTGGTCGATCAAACGGCGCAGGTGCATCGGCCCGCTGGGGATGGCGGCCAGGCGCAAGGTCTGTTCAAGGTGGTCTTCGGCAAGCTGCCCTTGGCCAACCGCAATAAAACTGATGCGTGGGTCGCTGAGCCAGCGCTGTGCGGCAGGCTGATGGAAAAAGCTCACACGGTGGCCGCGCTCGACCAGCTCCCCGGCCAGCGCCTGCAAGGCCTGGAAGTGGCTGGGGTAGGGCGGGGCGACCACCGCGAAGTGACTCATGACAGGTCCAGCCCGGCCGCCAGCAAGCGCGCCCGACGCAGCGCTGCCAGATCACGCGAGCCGGTGCAGAAGCACGCGACCCGCAACTGGCGAATGATGATCTCGAAGTGTTCGAGCACCGCCTCGGTGGACTCTGTCGCGGCCTGCAACACGCCAGCAGCCTGGCCGACCAGATCAGCGCCAAGGCGGATCGCCTTGGCCGCATCGATGCCGTCGCGAATACCGCCGGAGGCAATCAGCACGCTGTTGGGCAAGGCCCGGCGCAAGGTCTGCAAGCACAGAGGGGTCGGAATACCCCAGTCAGCGAAAGCCATGGCCACAGCGCGATCGGCGCGGGTGCCGGCACGCTCGGCTTCAACCGCTGCCCAACTGGTACCGCCGGTGCCGGCCACATCGATCACCTGCACACCGGCCTCGAGCAGGTCGCGGGCCACGCTTGGCGAGATCCCGGCGCCGACTTCCTTGATGATCACCGGCACCGGCAGCGCTGCAGTCAGCGCCGAGATCTGCGCCAGCACGCCGCGCCAGTCACGGTCACCTTCAGGCTGTACGGCTTCCTGCAGCGGGTTAAGGTGGATAATCAAGGCGCTGGCTTCGAGCATATCGACGGCGCGCCGGGCCAGGTCCAGGCCATCGGCTTCGCGCAGTTGCGCGGCGCCAAGGTTGGCCAGCAGCGGGATATCCGGGGCCAGCCTACGTAGCTCGCGGGTCAGGCCCTGGTCGTCGGCGCTGCGCAGGCTGACCCGCTGCGAGCCGACGCCCATGGCAATCCCCAGCGCCTGCGCAGCCTCGGCCAGATGGCGATTGATGCGTGTGGCGCGCTCGGCGCCACCGGTCATGGAGCTGATCAGCAGCGGTGCGCGCAATGGCATGCCCAGCAAGGAGCTGCTCAGGTCGATGCTGTCGAGGCACAGTTCAGGCAGGGCACAGTGCTCGAAACGGACTGCGGCCCAGCCGGCATCGGCATGCGCGGTGGTTTTGTCTGCGCCCAATACGATGTCAAGATGATCATCCTTGCGCTGGCTCAACACGCTTTTTTTCATTCCGGCTCCGCTGCCATTGAATCATTGGGTGAAAATCATGGCCTTACCTGTTACTTGTACAACGCTAGTAGCTTTGTACAGCTATGCTGGGAAACAGTACAGTTCTGGCAACGGCCCCTGATAGTCGTTCCGTCAACTCGCGGCCTAGACCGCACCACCGAAGAGGCCAGGATGACCACTATCGCCCGCACAACCTCGGCCACTGACGCCGACTTCGCTGTTTACCTTGCTCGCCTGCGGGCAGAGCTGGACAGCCGCCTCAGCGCGTTGCTGCCTGAGGTGGGTCACGAACGCGATCTGCTCGCGGCAGCCATGCGCGAAAGTGCCCTGGCGCCGGGTAAACGCCTGCGCCCGTTGCTGTTGCTGCTGACTACCGAGAGCCTGGGCGGTTGTAAGGCGGCGGCGTTGGATCTGGGCTGTGCGATCGAGATGGTGCACGCCGCCTCGCTGGTGCTCGACGACCTGCCTTGCATGGACAACGCCGCGTTGCGCCGTGGCCGCCCGACGTTGCACCTGGCGTTTGGCGAGGACGTGGCGATCCTTGCCGCCATCGCTTTGCTGTCGCGCGCGTTTGGCGTGGTGGCGGCGCTGAATACGGTCGAGCCTGAGCAGCGCAATCGCCTGATCGCGATCATGTCGCAGACCATCGGTGCTCATGGCCTGGTCAAAGGCCAGTTGCAAGACCTGCGCGAGGGTGCAACGGTACGCAGTGCCGAGCAGATCGCCGAGACCAATCAGCTCAAGACCGGCGTGCTGTTTGCCGCGATCATGGACATGGCGTGCCTGTTGGGTCATGCCCATGAAGGCGTGCGTCTGCCTCTGCAGCGTTTTGCCAGCGAGCTGGGCCAGGCCTTCCAGTTGCAGGATGATCTGCGCGATTGTGACCCGGATACCGGTAAGGACCTGGGCAAGGACGCCGGCAAGTCGACACTGTTTGCCCTGTGTGGCGAGACCCAGACGCGCCATCGCCTGCACAGCCACCTTGAGGCTGCCGAGCAGTGCCTGGAGCAGGTGTTTCTCGCCGAGCAGCCGATCGGTTGCCTGCTGCGTGCGGTGTTCGCCACTGTGCGCTCACCTTTGGCCCAATCAAACTTTTGCGCCAGCGTGCGATCTGCTGAAGTACAGGCAGATATCTCAAGGAGCACGCCATGACCGAGCACGACCCGCAACACACCGGCGACAAGGTGCCACGCCCACTGTCCTCCGAGCAGGCCCAGCAGGGGCAGCGCGTAGAAGGTCAGCCGCTGGAGCGGCCGGACCCGGATACCGAAACGATCGACAAGGTGATTACGCCCACTTCGATCAAGGAGCTGGAAGAGCAGACCGCGGAAATCGAGCGGCGCTTGCGTGAGGCGCGGGAGAAGGGTTTGTAAGTGATTTGTTTTTCTGGTTTGAGATAGCTGGGGCCGCTGCGCAGCCCTTTCGCGACACAAGGCCGCTCCTACAGGACGGCGTTCGCCATGATTTTTTGCACTATGTAGGAGCGGCCTTGTGTCGCGAAAGGGGCGCGCAGCGCCCCCGACGATCCAACGACAAGCGCAGTTCTAGAACACCTTCAAAGGGGCGCGTTTGATCAACGTCAGAAGGTGTAGGCAACCCCGGCCTGCACAGTGCGTGGCTCACCTGGGTAGGCGTAGCGGTTGAACGCACTCTCGTCATAGCCTTTGTTGAACACGTTGCGCACGTCCAGATTCAGCCGCACATGCTCATTCAGCTGATAGAAGCTCAGTAGGTCCACCACGGTGTATTGCTCCATGGTGTAGGTGCTGGCGGCCGTCTGGCCCTTGCGGTCATCCACGTATTTGACGCCCATGCCCATGCCGAATCCTTTGGCCAGGCCGTCCTGGAATTCATAGGTGTTGAGCAGGCTGAAGCTGTTGCGCGGGATATTGGCCAGGCGCGTGCCGGTAGGCAGGGTGTTGTCCTTGGTGACTTCGGCATCCACGTAAGCGTAGCCGCCGATTACCCGCCACTCAGGTGTCAGGTTGCCGGCCACGTTGATATCCAGACCACGGCTGCGGACTTCCCCAGCGGCGACGCTGAAGGTGCCGGTGGGATCAGCTGGGTCGCGGGTCAGCACGTTCTCTTTGACGATGTGGTAGATCGCTGCGTCGACGCTGAGTTGGCGGTCCAGTGGCTCCCATTTGACGCCCAGCTCGTAGGATTTGCCCTTTTCTGGATCAAAACCGCCACCTTGGAGGCTCGCGCCGCTGTTGGGCTTGAACGAACGCGCGGTGTTGGCATAGACCGCGACGGTATCGGTCAGGTCGTAGATTGCACCCAGGCGTGGAGTGGCAGCGTTTTCTGCCTTGCTGAAGTCACGAGTGGTGCTCAGGTAATCTTCATACTCGTGCTCGAAACGTTCCAGACGAACCCCGGCCAACACCTTAAAGCGCTCGGTCAAGGCGACTTGATCCTGGACGAAGGCCGACCAAGTTTTCAGATTCTCTTTGTCATGGGTTGTGGTGCGATCAATGGCAGGGCGCGGCTGACCGAGTACCGGATTATAAATGTCGATCGGGTACGCCGCCGAAGACCGCTGAATAATCGACTTGTAGTCATAGTCCTCATACTCAACACCGGTCAGCAAGGTATGAGCGAAGCCTGCGGTGTCGAAGTGGCCGGTCAGGTTGAGCTGGTAGTCACGGTCGGTCCACTCCAACTTGCGATAGTTGAAATTGCGACCAAGGGTGCGGCCATCAGCCTGCAGGCTGTTGGCCTCAACCGCATTCCCTTTCAAGCTGCCATCCAGCCACTGCATCCCGCCCGCCAGGGTCCAGTTGTCATTGAGCAGATGCTCAAAGCGCAGCTGAGCCATGTTGTTGTCGTTGTGCAGCAGGTTGTCGCTGCCTTTCTCCCAGACGTTGGTGTCACGCGAGGCGCTGCCGCGCTGGGTGTCATAGCGGGTCAAACCACGGTCGAGCGGGTGGTTGTTGCGCATGAAATCGCCTTCGAAGACGATTTTGGTGCTGTCGTTGGCCTGCCAGCTGAGTACCGGGGCGACGTCATAGCGTTCGCTGTCAACGTCGTCGCGGAAACTCTCGCCGCCTTCGCCCAACACGTTCAGGCGGTAGGCCAGGCTGCCGTCTTCGCTGAGCGGGCCAGTGGCGTCGAGGGTCGCGCGGTGCATGCCCTGGTCATCGAACTGGCTGCCCAAGGTCACCTTGGATTCTGGCAGCGGCTGCTTGCTGACGATGTTGAAGGTACCGCCAGGATCGCCACGGCCATACAGGCTGCTGGCCGGCCCGCGCAGCACTTCCAGGCGCTCGACGGTGTTGGCGTCTGGCGCGTTGGGGTAGCCGCGGTTGATCGGGAAGCCGTTGCGGTAGTACTCACCGGTGGTGAAGCCGCGCACGGTGACGTTGGTCAGGCCCTGGCCGCCAAAGTTGTTGGCCCGGCCTACGCCGCCGGCGTAATCCAGCGCATCCTGCAGGCGCGTTGCGCCGGTATCTTCGAGCACGTCCTTGGGCACCACGCTGACTGACTGCGGGGTTTCATGCAGGGCGGTGTCGGTGCGGGTGGCGCTGGCCGAGCGGGTGGCGCGGTAGCCGATCACAGGCCCATCGGCGCGTTCGCGCTCGCTGGCGGCATCGATGTTGACGGCTTGCAGCTCGACCGTTGGGGCCGGTTCGGCATCAGCCAGCGCGACAGGGGAGATTACATTGAGCAGACAAAGGGAAACGAACGCACGACGCATGGACGATACGATCCTGACAGGGGGAAGATGCGCGGGATCATATCTGGAAACAATTCTCGTTTACAGCAGTATTTTGCGTACTAACGTACCAGGTTTTGGCTGCGTTCGCTGGCGGGATTGGCGGGCGAGCCGCAGCGCTGACAAGGCGCTGCGGCAGGCCGATCAATGCGGGGCGCGGATGATCGTTTTGAGCAGGTCTTCCGGGCTGATATGCCCGACCACCTGCTGCACGCCGCCACTGCCCGGAGAAGGCAAATCGATGATGTGCGATCGCATCTTGCCGACAACATGCATCTCACACGGCTTGCAATCGAACTTCAAGGTCAGCACTTCATCGCCCTGGATCAACTGCATCGGTGCGACCTTGGTGCGTACGCCGGTCACGCCTTTGGCCTGTTTCGGGCACAGGTTGAAGGAGAAGCGCAGGCAGTGCTTGGTGATCATCACCGGCACTTCGCCCAGCTCTTCGTGGGCCTCGTAGGCAGCGTCGATCAACCGCACACCGTGACGGTGATAAAACGCCCGGGCCTTCTCGTTGTAGACGTTGGCCAGGAACGACAGGTGCGATTCCGGATACACCGGCGGCGGGTTGCTTTCGGCCTTGCGTGCACCGCGTGGGTGGGCAGCGATCCGTGCTGCGGTCAGCGCTTCGATGGCCTCACGGCGCAGGGCCTTGAGCTGCGAGTTGGGGATGAAGAACGCCTGCGGCGCCTCCAGCTCGATAGCGCTGGCGTGATACTGGGTGGTGCCCAGTTGGCCGAGCAGGTCATGCAGCTGATCGAGCGCCTGTTGCGGCTTGTTGGCTGGGCCAAACGGGCCGTCGAGGGCGACGCTGACGCTGATGCCTTCTTCACTGGTGGCAGTCAGTTGCAGACGCTGTTCGCTCAGTTGCGCCTGCCAGGCGACGCCGACCCGGCGTTCAGCGGAGGTGCGCTGCAACGCCTGCTGCCAGTTGTGATCGAGGTTGCGCGAGAGCGGATGGTTAGGCTTGAGCCGGTACATGCCATCTGGCATCTCGTTGGGCTCGACCCGGTAACGGTAGCGCGGTGCACCGTCTTCCTCGAACTCACCCTTGAGTTCGGCGATGTTGGCGCGAAAACCCACCACTTCGCGCTTGACCAGCACGTTGAGGCCGTCACCGTTGCTCAATGGCACCTCGGTGACCACCTGCATGTCACGCTTGCCGACCTTTTCCACCACGCCTACCGGCAGGCCGGTGAAGGTGGGCGAGTCGAACGCGCCGATGTCGATCTTGCGGTCGCTGACGAAGTAGTCGGTGCTGCCGCGGTGGAAGGTCTTGTCCGGATCGGGCATGAAGAAGTGTTCGGTGCGGCCACTGGAAGCACGCGCCAGCTCGGGGCGGTTCTCCAGAATCGCATCGAGCTCTTTGCGGTAATGGGCAGTGATGTTTTTCACATAGCCCATGTCCTTGTAGCGGCCCTCGATCTTGAACGAGCGCACGCCGGCATCGACCAGGTCGCTGAGGTTGGCGGTCTGGTTGTTGTCTTTCATCGACAGCAGGTGCTTCTCGAACGCGACTACCCGGCCCTGATCATCCTTCAGCGTGTACGGCAGGCGGCAGGCCTGCGAGCAGTCGCCACGGTTGGCACTGCGCCCGGTCTGCGCCTGGGAGATGTTGCACTGGCCGGAGAACGCCACGCACAGCGCGCCATGGATGAAGAACTCGATGGCCGCATCGGTTTCGCTGGCAATCGCGCGGATCTCTTGCAGGTTGAGTTCACGCGCCAGCACCAGCTGGGAAAAGCCGGCCTGATCGAGAAAGCGCGCCCGCGCCAGGGTGCGGATGTCGGTCTGGGTGCTGGCGTGCAGCTCGATCGGCGGGATGTCCAGCTCCATCACCCCAAGGTCCTGCACGATCAGCGCATCGACGCCGGCGTCGTACAACTGATGGATCAGCTTGCGTGCTGGCTCCAGCTCGTTGTCGTGGAGGATGGTGTTGATGGTGGTGAACACCCGCGCATGGTAGCGCCGGGCGAACCCGACCAGTTCGGCGATCTCGCCGACTTCGTTGCAGGCGTTGTGCCGCGCGCCGAAGCTCGGGCCGCCGATATAGATGGCGTCAGCGCCGTGCAGGATGGCTTCGCGGGCAATCGCCACGTCGCGGGCAGGGCTGAGCAGTTCCAGGTGATTCTTGGGCAAGGACATGGCGTTATTTTTTCGGGCTGTCACGGTTTAGGCGGGCATTGTAACGGTCATCCTTTCCAAGGTCTTCGTATTCCTCCTGAATTCGATGCAAGGCAGCAATTCTGGGGGCGCTGCGCACCCCAATCGCGACACAAGGCCGCTCCTACACGGACCGCGCATTACCTGCTGACGCGGTTCTCTGTAGGAGCGGCCTTGTGTCGCGAAAGGGGTGCGCAGCAGCCCCCGACATTACCTGCGGTTTGCCCAATGGCGAGCCGGCACTGGTCAATTAGCTTGAACGCCTGCGCTTCCCACCCGGTCGTACCTGAAAACATAGCCCGACCGACCGTGATGAGGCCCCGACCATGAGCGACACCCCGACCGACCACAGCGGCCAGGCCATCAGCCTGACCTTGAACGGCACGCCCCGGCAGCTGCAGGTGCAGCCCTGGACCACCTTGCTTGACCTGTTGCGCGAGCAGCTCGACCTGACCGGCACCAAGAAAGGCTGCGACCACGGCCAGTGCGGCGCCTGCACGGTGCTGCGCAATGGCCGCCGGGTCAACGCCTGCCTGACCCTGGCGATCATGTGCGATGGCGACCAGCTGACCACCATCGAAGGGGTTGCCGACGGCGACAGCCTGCACCCGCTGCAACAAGCCTTCATTGAGCATGATGCCTTCCAGTGCGGCTACTGCACCCCTGGGCAGATCTGCTCGGCGCTGGGCATGGCCAACGAAGGCCGCGCGCGCAGCCGTGACGAAATCAAGGAAGCCATGAGCGGCAACCTGTGCCGCTGCGGTGCCTACAGCAATATTCTCGATGCCGTGGAAGCGACCTTGCCGTTGATTCATGGAGGGCCACGGCCATGACTCCGTTCCAGTACAGCAAGCCCACCAGCATCGACGGCGCTTTGGCCCTTACCGGCCCACGCGCGCGGTTTATCGCTGGCGGCACCAACCTGCTCGACCTGATGAAAGAAAACCTCGACCAGCCCGAACACCTGATCGACATCACCGGCCTGCCATTGGACCAGGTCAGCGAAACCGAGGCCGGCGGGCTGCTGATCGGTGCGCTGGTGAGCAACGCCGACCTGGCCTGGCATCCCCTCGTTGAACAACGCTATCCACTGCTCAGCCAGGCGATCCTGGCCGGTGCCTCGGCGCAGTTGCGCAACATGGCCAGCACCGGCGGCAACCTGCTGCAGCGGACCCGTTGCTACTACTTCTATGACGCCGGCACCCCGTGCAACAAGCGCGAGCCGGGTTCGGGCTGCCCAGCTCGCGATGGCCTCAACCGAATTCATGCGATTCTCGGTGCCAGTGACAGTTGCGTTGCCGTGCACCCCTCGGACATGTGCGTCGCGCTGGCAGCGCTGGAGGCGCGGGTACATGTGCAGGGCAAGGCTGGCGTGCGCCAGATCGACTTTGCCGACTTCCACCGCCTGCCAGGTGACAGCCCGCAGCGCGACAACCAGTTGGCAGACGATGAGCTGATCACCGCCATCGAGCTGCCGGCGCCGCAGTTCAGCCAGCACAGCCACTACCTCAAGGTACGCGATCGGGAGTCCTATGCGTTTGCGCTGATCTCGGTTGCCGCCGCGCTGAAACTGGACGGCAACAACATCGTCAGCGCCCGCCTGGCCCTCGGCGGCGTGGCGCACAAACCGTGGCGCAACCCTGCGGTCGAGCAACTGCTGCAGGGCCGTGCTGCCAGCAGCGAAAGCTTCGCCGCAGCGGCAGACATGCTCTTGGCCGATGCCCAGCCACTGGCGCACAACGCCTTCAAGATCAAGCTGGCCCATGCGGCAATCGTCCGCGCCTTCACCGAAGCTGCCGCAACAGGAGTTGCCTGATGAATACCTTGAAACCCGTTAGCGGCCAGCCCATGGACCGCGTCGACGGCCCGGCCAAGGTCACCGGTCAGGCCCGTTACGCGGCAGAATACCCAACCCCTGATCTGCTCCACGGCAGCGTGGTCTCGAGCACCATCGCCCGCGGCCGCGTGCGCCATATCGACTGCGAGGCAGCATTGCGCCTGCCAGGCGTGGTGGCAGTGCTGCACCATCAGAACCGGCCAAAGCTGGCGGGCGAGGATGAGCAGTACGAAGACGCTGATTCAGCCGATGGCTCGCCGTTTCGCCCGCTGTACAACGACCGCGTGCTCTACAGCGGACAGCCGCTGGCACTGGTCGTCGCCGACAACCTCGAACTGGCCCGGCATGCCGGCACGCTGGTGCGCATCGAATACGAAACCGACGCCCATCAGACCGATCTGCTTGCCGGGCAGGCGCATCCCGCGCCGGCTGAGCTACCCAAACCCCGCGGCGACTTCCAGCAAGCCTATGACGCTGCCCAGGTCCGGGTCGATGCTACGTACAGCACGCCGATCGAACACCACAACCCGATGGAGCCGCATGCGTCCACGGTCATCTACCACCCAGGCGGCAATCTTGAAGTCCACGACAAGACCCAAGGTACGCAGAACTGCCGTGACTACTTGCACAGCGTGTTCGGCCTGCCCAAGGAGAAACTGCGGGTGTTCGCAGCCTATGTCGGCGGCGCGTTCGGCTCTGGTTTGCGCCCGCAGTATCAGTTGCCACTGGCAGTGATGGCGGCGCTGCAACTGCAGCGCTCGGTGCGCGTCACCCTGACGCGCCAGCAAATGTTCACCTTCGGCTACCGTCCACGCACTGTGCAGCAATTGCGCCTGGCCGCTGATGCGCAGGGCAAGCTGCAGGCCATCCATCACGCGGCTACCGGGCAAACCTCACGCTTCGAAGACTTCACCGAGCACGTGGTCGAGTGGAGCGGCATGCTCTACCAGTGTGACAACGTAGCCCTGGACTATCGCCTGGTGCCGCTGGACGTCTACACGCCGCTGGACATGCGTGCGCCTGGCGCGGCGCTGGGCTTGATTGGCCTGGAATGTGCGATGGACGAGCTGGCGGTGGAACTGGGCATGGACCCGGTCGAGTTGCGCCGGCAGAACTTCGCCGACAGCAACGGCAACGAGGGCAAGCCGTATTCCAGCAAAGCCCTGCTGGACTGCTACAGCCAAGGCGCCGAACGCTTTGGCTGGGCTGCGCGCAACCCGCAGCCACGCAGCATGCGCGAAGGCCACGAACTGATCGGCTGGGGCATGGCCGGAGGCGTCTGGGAGGCGATGCAGATGAAAGCCAGCGCCCGTGCGCGGCTCGATGCCCATGGCCAACTGGTGGTGAGCAGCGCGACCACCGACATCGGCACCGGCACCTATACCGTCATGACCCAGATCGCCGCCGACGCCATGGGCATGGCGCCGCGCGAGGTGACCTTCCTGCTGGGCGATTCGGCACTGCCGACCGCGCCGTTGCAGGGCGGCTCGTTTACCGTTTCGTCGGTCGGTTCAGCGGTACGCCAGGCCTGTGAAGTGCTGCGCGGCAAACTGCTGATGGCGGCGCGTAGCTGCTATCCGGAGCTGGCCGGGCATCCGGCTGAGGACATGGTTATCAGTGAGGGTGAGCTGCACGTTGGTCGCCGCCGTTACCCGCTGGGCGAGATATTGCCGCGCAGTGGCCTGGAGGCGAAGGTGGTGTGCGAGCCCGATGCCCGCCGTGACGGCTATGCAACGGCGACGCACTCAGCGGTATTCGTTGAGGTGCGGGTCGATGAAGAGCTCGGTACCGTGCGTCTTGGCCGGGTGGTCAGCGCGATTGCAGCGGGCCGGGTGATCAATCCGAAGATGGCCCGCAGCCAGATTCTTGGTGGGGTGGTCTGGGGCGTGAGCATGGCGCTGCATGAAGAGACCTTGATCGACCATGAGCTGGGCCGCTACATGAACCACAACCTGGCTGAATACCACATTCCGGTGCAGGCGGACTTCGCCGACATCGACGTGCTGTTCGTCGATGAGCCGGACGAGATCGTCAACGCGCTCGGCTCCAAGGGTGTCGGCGAGATCGGTATCGTCGGGGTGCCGGCGGCGGTGGCCAATGCGGTGTATCACGCAACCGGCAAGCGGATGCGTGAGTTCCCGTTGACTATCGACCGAGTGCTTGGCTGAGGCTGGCTGCAGCGGCCTGCGTCAAGGCCGCTGCAGTTGGGGTGAGCTTTAAAATTGATATTCGAGGCCGGCGCCGGCGTACCAGGAGCGGCCGGGGGCTGCTTCGTAGTAGCGCTGGTTGCCGTCGCCGACAATCACCGAGCCGACGTACTGGCGATCCGTAAGGTTGTCCAACCGCACCAGTTGATGGAAGGTCCACGGCCCAAGGTTCTGTTCGAAGCGGGTGCGCCAATTGAAGACGGTATAAGCAGGGGCAGCAGTTTGTTGATTGCTGTCTTCGACGTAAACCTTGCTCCGGTATTGGCCTTCCAGGCCCATGCTGATGCCTGGATGGGGTTTCCACACGAGTTCTGCAAACAGACTGCTGCGCGGTACGCCGGGCAAATTGTTGCCTTTCGCGATGGTGCTGCTGCCTTGGCTGACGGATTCGTCATAGGTTGCATCAAGCAGCGTGTAGGCGATGTTGGCCTGCCATTGTTCGCTCAGCTCCCGTTGCACACCAAGCTCCAGGCCGCGTCGCAGGGTCTTGCCGGCGTTTTGGTAACTGGTGCGACCGTTGCTTGAAGCGAGTACCACCACTTCGTCTTCGGTCTGAATCTCGAACAGCGCCAGGTTGATCCGGGTGCGCTCGTCCGGGCGTGCTTTAAGACCGATCTCGTACTGTGTGCTGGTCGCGGGTTTGAGGCCGAAGTTGAAACCTTCTACTGCGCCTGGCGCATAGGCCATCTCGGCTTGGGTCGGCGTCTCGAATGCCTTGCCAGCGCTTACGTAGCCGTGCAGCTCAGGCGTGAAAGCGTACATCACCGACAGCGTCGGGGTGGTGCGTTGATACTTTTTCGAGCCGCTGGAATCGCCATTGGCCAAGTACTTGTCGTTGACCTCCATTTCCATGCTGCTGCGCCGCACGCCAGCATCGACGGTCCAGCGGTCGAGTTCCCAGTGGGCTTGTAGGTAAGGGTCGAGGCTGGTGGCGGTGTCTTTCTCGTCGCGACGCAGTTCACCTTTGACGCCCAGGGTGTCGCCGCTGAAGTTCTGGAAGCCGCGGCGGTCGTCCGTGCTGCGGTCGTAATCGGCGCCGGCAGTGAGGGTCAGCGCACCGTAGGCGACTTCGATCGGTTGAATCCAGCGCAAGGTGCCACCGTGGAACTCTCGGTCGAAATCGACCACGCCGCCACCGCGCTGGTTTGCCGCAGTGATTACGCCGTTGATATCTCTCGGAATGGACAGATACTGAATCACACTGCGCTTGCCGGCATACAGGTTGAACTGCAAGGTCGCGTCACCGAAGTAACGCTCGTAATTCATCCCCACCTGCTGGTGATGGATGCTCTTGCGCGTGTTGTATTCCTCGGCGCGGCTGCTCACTGAGCGTGGATCATCCTTGTAACCCTGCCAGGTCTGTCCCAACGGGTCCTGCGTACCGTTCTGCTCCAAGGTGCTGAAGATCAGTGCCAGGCGGCTGTCCTCATCAGGCCGCACATGCACCTTGGCAAAGGTCTGGTCGCGCCGGGCCGCACTGTGGTCGCGGTAACCGTCGGTGTCCAGGCGCGAAGCATCAAGCACGAACCCGGCATAGTCGTTGCCGCCCTCACCGTAAACATGGTTCTTGTTGAAACCATCGCTGCCAAAGGTGGTGTCGACGCCGACCTTGGGCGCCCCGGCACCATCGCGGGAGAACATCTGGATCACGCCGCCGGCATTGCTGCCATAGATCGCCGACGCAGGGCCGCGCAGCACCTCAATACGCTCGGCTACATCAAGGTTGAGCGAGGCCGCCTGGCCCTGACCATCGGGCGTACTGGCCGGGATTCCGTCGCTGAGCAGCTTGATCCCGCGAATGCCAAATGCCGACCGAGCGCCATACCCGCGGGAAGATATCTGCAGGTCCTGGGCGTAGTTCTGCCGGTTCTGCACCACCAGCCCGGGCACGCGATTGAGCGCCTCGGACAAGTTGACCCCCAACTGGCCATCAGCGATCTGCGCTCGTTCCACTGTGTCGATGGAGTAGGGCAGGTCGAAGCTCTGGTTGGGCGCATAGGTGCCCGTGACCACCACCGGCTCGAGCAGGTTGAAGGTGGTTGCAGGCTCGGCATGGGCCAGGCTGCACAGGCCGAGGGTTGGCAGTAGAACGGTGAAATGGCGACGCATGGGGCTTCCTGCAATTTAAAACGGTCATGGAAGTGCGGCTTACGCGGTCCCCTGTAGGAGCGGCCTTGTGTCGCGAAAGGGCCGCAAAGCGGCCCCGGCAATTGTGCGGCGTGGCACAAATCGTGGGGCCGCTACGCGCCCCTTTCCGACCGGTCCGGCGTCCCGGCAAGGCCGCTCCTACAGGGGGACCGTGTCAGGCTTTGGCGGCCATTGCGGTTACTTCTACGCGCATGCCTTCTACCGCCAACGCTGCTACGCCCACCGCCGCCCGGACTGGCCATGGCTGGCTGAAGAAGCGCTGGTACACCTCGTTGAACGCAGGCCGGTCGGCCATGTCGGTGAGGTAGATAGTCAAGTGCAGCACACGGTCCATGGAACTACCAGCACGCTCCAGAGCAGTTTTCAGCGCCTGCAGGGTGCATTCGCTCTGCTCGACAATACCGCCCAGCTCCAGGCTGCCATCGGCCCGAGTCGGGATCTGCGTGCTCACCAGCAAATTGCCGAAGCCGGTCACGTCGGAGGAGATCGACTCCGGGTCTGGGTCTGGAATGAAGGTAATGTCTGCATTTGCCATGGGAATAGATGCCTAGCACGGGAGGAAAGGCGCAAGCCTACGTGAGCGAGCCGGGCCGGTCGAGCCGCCGCTGGGCCATTGAAATTGAAATAGTAGGCATTGCCGGGCAAAATCGCGGCCATTTGGCCGAGCGCTCAGCCTCGGTTACGCAAAAGGAACAGGGCTTGAACGAACACACATTGTCGCAACGGCTGGAGCGGGTCGCGGCCAACGTGCCGGCTGCAGCGCGGCTGGCGGATATTGGCTCGGATCACGGCTACCTGCCGGTGGCGTTGATGCTGCGCGGGGCGATCGAGTTTGCGGTGGCCGGCGAAGTGGCGCAGACGCCGTTTCATTCAGCGCAGCGCAAGGTGCTTAAAAATGGCCTGGAGCAGCGTATTGCCGTGCGCCTGGCGGATGGCCTGGCGGCGATCGAAGCGGGCGACCGGATCGATGTGGTCAGCCTGTGCGGCATGGGCGGCGAGACCATGTGCGAGATATTCGAGCGCGGCAAGCATCACCTGGCTGGCAGCGAGCGGCTGATCATGAACCCCAACGGTGGCGAGCAGGAGCTGCGCACCTGGCTGATGAACAACGGTTACCGCATCGAGCATGAAGAGGTGCTGCGCGAGAACCGCTTCGACTACGAGATCATCGTTGCCGTGCCGGCTGCTGACGTGGTCTATACGCCGCAGCAGCTATTGTTTGGCCCGCGCTTGATGGAGCAGCGCAGCGAAGCATTTCTGGGCAAGTGGCGCCGCGTGCTGCGTCAGCGCCAGCAGACCCTGGCGCACTTCGAGCATGCGCAGGAGGTGCCGCAGGCCAAGGCCCGGCTGTTTACCGAGCAGGTCGAGTGGATCACCCAACTGCTGGCCGGGGCCTGATCTATTACATCTGCGAGCAGTTGCCCATCTCGCGGAAGCTGATGTCGTGGCGCTGGCCTTGTGGGTCCAGATAGGCCATTCGCGCGGTGCCCACTTTGCAGTCTTCGATGTCGCTTGCCGGGGTAATGGAGATTACCTTGGCAATGTCCAAAGGCATGCCGTAATGATATTGCTCTACTGCTGCTGGGGCTGGCTGCTTGTCGCTCTGGTCGGCATAGGCAGCGGTGGTAGCCAGCGAGCTGAACAGGGCGAAAATAGCGATAACGGCTTTCATGATGGGCTCCTCGATTACGTATGAGCCATGATGCATTGCTTGGCGATTCACAATAAATGGCCTGCAGCGTGATAGATTGCTGCTCTTGATGTACGAATTAAATTTCAGGAGCGCGCTTCCATGGACATGCTGCATGCCATGCGGACTTTCACCCGGGTAGTCGATTGCGGCAGTTTCGCGGGCGCCGCCAATGCCCTCGACATCTCTGCCGCCCAGGTCTCACGCATCGTCGCCGAGCTCGAGAACCAGTTGCAGACTCGCCTGCTGCACCGCACCACCCGGCGCTTGCGCATGAGCGAGGCGGGTGAGCGTTTTCTCGAGCGGGCGCGGCAGATCCTGTTGCTCAGTGAAGAGGCCATGGACGAGGCGCGCGGTGCCCACCTGACCCCGCGCGGGCGGCTGCGGGTGCATTCCACCCATGGTTTGGGCCTGCTGATGATGCCGCTGGTGGCGGCCTATCAGACGGCCTGCCCGGAAGTGGTAATGGAGCTGACTCTGTCGCAGCGCAACCCCGATCCGCTCGATGAGGGCCACGACGTGGTCATCACCATCGGCCGCGGCTTGCCGGATTCGCAGCTGATCGCCATTCCCCTGGGCGGCATCTACAGCATCCTCTGTGCCTCACCAGACTATCTGGCACGTCACGGCGTGCCCGAGCGACCAGAGGACCTGCAGCAGCATGTGTGCATGCGCATGGGCGACCCATTGTTCGAAGAGGACTGGGTGTTTGAACAAGCGGCCGAGAGCTGCGTGATTCAACCGCAGCAGACCTTCCTGACCAACGTCGCGGATGCCATGTTGCAGGCTACCGAGCTGGGTATGGGGATTGGCTTGATTCCGTATTTTTCCGCGACCAGGGCGATCGAGCAGGGACGGCTATGTCGGGTATTGGCGCCACATCGTCTGCGGCAGCGGGAGATCTATGCGATCTATCCGTCCAGGCACTATCTGGATGCCAAGGTACGGACCTGGCTGGACATGCTCAAGGAGCAATTGCCGCTGATGTTCCAGGCCCATGAACAGATAGTCGAAGAACAGCGCCACTGGCGCTGATTGGGCGTAAAGCATGGCGCTGCAGGTAGTCCCCCACAGCGCCCCTGCAATCAATGATCGTCTTGCTCGGCACTGCTCGAGTCGCTTGGGCCTGGGGTCTTGCCGTCTGCGCCATCGGAATCGGTACCGGTATCGCTGCTGTCGTTATCCGGGCTGCCGCCTGGTGTGTTGACGCTGCTGCCGTCACCGGCGGTGCTGCCACGCGGTTGGTCGCCGGAGGACTGCTCAGTGGTGGTCTTGCCGCTGTTCATGTCAGTGGCAGCAATGCTGACGGTAGAAGCAAGGCCCAACGACAAGGCGAGAACTAACGGAAGCGGGCGGAAGCGAACCATGGTAAATCTCCTGTAAGGATGATCGTCATGTGTTCGGCCACGCCAGTGGGGGCAGGGTGCCCGTCGGGCGACGAGCGGTCATGCCCCCGGCGCGGGTCAAGCGTGTTCTGCGGCAGCCGCTGGCGCCTGGGTTTCAGCCATCGACGGGTGCTCCTGCACCGCGTGGCGCAGTTCTTCGGTCACCCGCAGCTCGGCGCCACTCGGCGAGAACGTGGTACTCGCGGCAAACGGCGCCGGATGTTCCGGTGCCGGGCGCTTGCCGCGGCGCCAGAGGAAGAAGCTGACCATGGCCAGGTTGATCACGGCAAAGGCCCAGAACAGGCCGACTTCACCGTACGAGGTCATAACCGGCGAAATCGCCAGCGGCGCCATTGCCGAGCCCAGCGAGTTGATCAGCAGCAGGCCCTGAATCATCGGCACCAGCGCATCCGCCGGGGCGCGGTCGGCAGCGCTGCTGACCGACACCGGGTACACGGCGAACACGCAGCCGCCGAGCAGGAACAGCATTGCCGGCAACAGCACCGAGTTGGCCGGCAGCAGGCCGATCACCAGCGACAGCACGGTGCACAGCGCGGCCAGCGTGATCAACACATCCTGGCGGTCCTTGCGGTCCGACCAACGCCCCACCGGATACTGCAGCAGCATGGCGCCGAGAATCACCCAGGCCATCATGGTGCCGACTTCACCTACCGCCAGACCGATACGCTGCAGGTACAGTGGCAGCAGGGTATATACCGCTGCAATCGCAACGCCCGAACCAAAGCAGCCGACCAGGCCGGTAGGGGCCACGCCCAGCAGTTGCCGGGGTTTGAGCGGTTCGACCTGATCGAGCACCGGCGATACCTGCGGCAGGATCACGATCGGCAGCACCGACAGCGCCGCGAGCATGCCGGCAACCATGTAGGGCGCGCTGGCGCCCAGGCCAGTGATCTCGCCCAACGCCGCCTGAGCCAGCACGCCAGCGCCGTAGAAGGCGATCATGTAAAGGGCCAGCAGGCGCCCGCGGATCTTCGCGTCGCCGGCCATCAGCAACCAGCTTTCAATCACCAGGAACACGCCGACGGCAGCCCAGCCGTTGATCAGGCGCATGGCCATCCACCAGGTGGTGTCGTAGAACAGGCCCTGCATCAGGCTGGTGGCGGCGATCAGCGCGGCGAAGCTGCTGTAGGCACGGATGTGGCCGATGCGCAGGATCAGCCGGTCATTGAACAGCGCGCCCAGCGTGAGGCCGATGAAGTAGGCCGAAGAGACGATACCGATCATCGTCGCCGATTCGCCCGCCGTACCCAGTTGCAGTGTGGTCAACGAAGACATGAAACCATTGCCCAGGGCCATGATGAACAACCCAAGCAGGGGCGCCAGCGCCATGGCCAGCAAACGCGGAGACATACATACCTCAAGAAGAAATCAGCAGATGTGTGCCTTTTTGCCGCGCAGGCTGGACCGGGCCGTTGCGGACCGGTAGCGAGGATGCCTGTAGCAGGTTGACTGGCGAAAAGGAGGCGCGATTTTAAGCGTTATCCTGGATTTGCCAAGGGGGCTGTGCCTGCGACCATCGGCCGCAGGATCAACGGTAGGTATAGCGAGGCGGCGACGCGCGCTTTCAGCCGCGGCTATCGGCCAGCCGTGGCGGCTGAAACAATTGCCGGATCAACTCGCGCAACCAGCGATTGCCGCTGTCCTGGTGGTAGCGCGCGTGCCAGTGCTGCTTGACCGTGAAACCGTCGACCGCAAGCGGGCAATCGGTCATCTGCAGGCCATGCATGGCGGCCAGGGTCTGGCCGATATGGCGGGGGAGCGTCGCAATCAGGTCGGTTGAGCCGACCACCATGCCCAGCCCGAGAAAGCCGGGCAGCTCGAGCATCACCCGGCGCTCGATCCCCGCCCGGGTCAGGGCCGCCTCGAGCAGCTTCTGGCCGGTGCCGGCACTGACCTGCACGTGTCCCTCGGTCCGGTAGCGGGTGATGCTCATGGGCTCGCCGTCGGTGGCATGCTTGGGGTTGCTCAGGCACACCCAGTCCTGCTCGAACAACACCTGTTGGTACATGCCGCCGCCCAGCCAGGGCACAAAACCAATGGCCAGGTCGGCCTCGCCGGACTCCAGCGCGCTTTCGGTATTGCCGTCGATGCGTGCCGCTTCCAGGCGGATGCCCGGCGCGTGCGAGCGCAGGTGGTTGAGGATGCTCGGCAGCAGGGTGATGTGGCTGGCATCGCTGACACACAGGCGAAAACGCCGCTGCGCGGTAGCGGCGATGAATTGTGGTTCGGAAGCGGTCAGTCGGCGCAGCGATTCGAGCACCTCGCGGCACGGTCCGATCAACTGGTCAGCCCGCGGCGTGGGCGCCATGCAGCCCGGGGTGCGCACAAACAAGGGGTCGTTCAGCTGCTCGCGCAAGCGTGCCAGCCAGATGCTGATGGTCGGCTGGCTCTGGCCCAACTGTTCGGCGGCGCGGGTCACGCTGCGGCAGTTGTAGAGGACATCGAACAGGCGTAGCAGCTTGGGATCGGGCAGGGCATCCAACGGAGTCATTATTGTAATTCTCAATAGTGCTATTGAGGCCATTGTATAGCCCAAATAACCCCGCCTGCCTAATGTAGTCGCAAAGCACAGGAGGCTTGCGACGTGAAAATCTGCATTCTTGGAGCCGGCGCCCTGGGTTGCGCCATTGGCGCTGCCTTGAGCGAGGCGGGGCACGAAACCTGGTTGTTGAACCGCGGCCAGGCGCATGTCGATGCGATCAACCAGCACGGCCTGCACGTCAACGATGAGCGTGGCGAGCGCTATGTTCGGGTCAACGCCAGCGTCGATGCTGAAGAGGTCGGCGCGGCCGATCTGGTGGTGGTGCTGGTCAAGTCGTTCCATACCGCTGAAGCAATTGCCGGCGCCAGCGCCTTGATCGGTCCGCAGACGCTGGTGCTGTCATTGCAGAACGGCCTCGGTCACGAGGACATTCTGGCCGAGGCAGTGGGCCGTGAGCGGGTACTGGCTGGCAAGACCTACGTCGGCGGCGTGCTGCTGGCGCCCGGCTCGATCCGCGCTGGGGTTGCCGGCAAGCAGACTTTCATTGGCGAACTCGACGGCCACTTGACGCCACGGGTGCAGGCCATCGCCGACGCCTTCAACGGCGCTGGGCTGGCCACCAGTGTCAGCGACAACATCCTCGGCACCATGTGGGACAAGCTGCTGGTCAACGTCGCCACCGGCGCGCTCAGCGGCATCACCATGCTCAGCTATGGCCAGCTGTACAGCGAACCGCTGCTCGAGAGCACCGCCAAGGCAGCGGTGGCCGAAGCCATCGCGGTCGCCGAGCGGGCCGGGATCCGCCTCAGCCTGACCAGCCCAGAAGCCGCCTGGCAACTGGCTGCCGAAGGCCTGCCGGCGAGTTTTCGCACCTCGATGCTGCAGAGCCTGGAAAAAGGCTCGATCACCGAAATCGACTTCATCAATGGCTCGGTCGTGCGCTGGGGCCAGCGCCATGGCGTGCCCACGCCGGTCAACGCGACCCTGGTGGCCTGCATCAAAGGCATCGAACGCGCCATGGCCGACTATCAGAAGAGGGACTACAAGTGACTGCCAAAGCCTACCTCGAACACGTTGCATTCTTCGTCAAGGACATCCACTGGCACATCGGCTTTTTCAGCGAGGTGTGCGGCATGACCATGCGTGAAGTCCAGGGCAGCCTGGAGCAGCCTGCGCAGTACTGGACCCTGGGCGGTTTGCAGTTCATCCACCAGCCGGACTTCGCCGGCCCGGAAGGGCGCATGGCCCACCTGGGCATCATGTGTGAAGACCTCGAGGCCAGCCTGGCTGCCGCACAACGCTTCGGCGTCACGCCGCTGCCGCAGGGCTTCAACTGGTTCCGCCTGCCGGATGGCCTGGCGATCGAGCTGATCCAGGCCCGGCCGGTCAGCTGCGTGGCCCAGGCATTGGCGATTGACCCACGAGCAGAGGAGCAAGCATGAACGTAGTGGAAAAATTCTGGGACGATGCCCGTGAAGGCGACGAGTGCATCAGCCCAAGCTATACCGTGACCCGTGAGCGCATTCTGGCCTACGCCGACCTTACCGGTGACCACACCCCGGTGCACGTCGACGAGGCTTATGCCAACGCCAGCCACTTCGGCTGCCTGGTTGCCCATGGCTTGTTCGGCCTTTCGATTGCCGACGGCCTCAAGACCCAGTGCGAATACCGTTTCGTGCCCGGCATGTCGCTGGGCTGGACCTGGGACTTTCTCCTGCCGATCAAGGTCAACGACGTGCTCCACGTGCGCATGCGCGTCGGCTCGATGCGCGCAAGCAAAAGCCGCCCGGACTGGGGCATCGTGGTCTTGCCGTCTGAGCTGATCAACCAGCACGGCGAAGTGGTGCAGCGTGGCGAGCACCGGTTGATGGTCCCAAGGAGGGCGCAGGCATGAGTCAGGCACTACCACTCGCGGGTATCCGCGTGATTGACTACAGCCACTTTCTCGCCGGCCCGTACGTGGGCCGCTGCCTGGCTGCGCTGGGCGCCGAAGTGATCAAGGTCGAGCGCCCAGGCTCAGGCGACGCAGGCCGCCAGCATGCCTTTACCCTGGACGAGCAGCAGAGCGGTTACTTTCTGCAGTTGAACATGGGCAAGCAGGGCGTCAGCGTCAACATGCGCGACCCACGCGGCAAGGCCTTCATGCAGCGCCTGACCGACTCGGCCGACGTCTTCATCGAAAACTACCGCCCCGGTGCGCTGGAAAAGCTCGGCCTGGGCTACAGCGAGCTGTCGGCGCGCAACCCACGGCTGGTCTATTGCTCGATCTCGGCCTATGGCCACACCGGGCCTGACGCGCACCGCGCAGGTTTTGGCCTGATCGCCGAAGCCAAGAGCGGGATCATGCAGATGGTCGGCGTGCCGGGCGAGGCGCCGCCGTTGCTGCGTATCTCGCTGGGTGACATGTACACCGGCATTCATGCCGTAGCTGCAATCAACGCGGCGCTGTTGGGTCGGGTCAACAGTGGTCGCGGACAGTATATCGACATGGCCCTGTACGACACGCTGGTGTCGATGCACGAGTACGCGGTGCAGTGCTACACGCTGTCCGACGGCACCGTGTTGCCCGAGCAGACCGGGCATGACATGCCGACGTCGACCCTGTACGGGGTGTTCCGCGCCGCCGATGGTGACCTGGTCATCGCCGCGCAGGTGGACGACGCCTGGCAGCGCTTCGCCGCCATGCTCGAAGCCAACGGCGGCCCGAGCGGCTTTGGCAGCGACAGCCGCTTCCACAGCCTGAACGGGCGCAACGCCAATCGCGAGGAAATTCTGGCGGTGGTGCGCGAGTGGGTTGGCGCGCGGCAGGTGGCGGATATCCTCGGCTTGCTCGACAGCATCGACATCCCCAGCGCCAAGGTTCAGCGCATCGACGAGGTGCTGGCCGATCCACAGATCAAGGCGCGCAACATGGTCATCGAGCAGGAGCATCCGCGCTACGGCACTTTGCGCTTGCCTAACCTGCCATTCCGCTTCTCGGACTGCGATACCACCATTCACCAGGTCGCCCCGGACCTCGGCCAGCACAACGCCGAGATCGCTGCAGGGCTTGGCTTCAGCCCAGAACAGATCGCTGCAATGCAGGCAGATGGGGTCTTGTTCAGTCACGGAGATGCAGCATGACTGACCGCTATGCAGTGATCGGCAGGCCGATCAACCACACCAAGTCGCCGCTGATTCACGGCCTGTTTGCCCAGGTCAGCGAGCAGGTACTTGAATACGGCGCCATCGAAGGCGAGCTCGACGGCTTCGAAGCGCAGGTCCTGGCATTTCGCGAGTCCGGCGGGCTGGGCATGAACATCACCGCGCCGTTCAAGCTGCGCGCCTTCGAGCTGGCCGACCGGCGCAGCGAGCGCGCGCAGTTGGCCGGGGCTGCCAACGCGCTGAAGTTCGAAGACGGCCGCATCGTTGCGGAAAACTTCGATGGCATCGGCTTGCTGCGCGATATCGAAAGCAACCTTGGCCAGCCGCTGCGCAACCGCCGGGTGCTGTTGCTCGGCGCCGGTGGTGCGGTGCGCGGTGCGTTGCTGCCGTTCTTGCAGGCGGGGCCGCTGGAGCTGGTCATCGTCAACCGCGATATGTCCAAGGCCGTGGCGCTGCGCAATGAAGTCGACCACCCGCTGCTGCGCATCAGCCGTTACGAAGAGCTGCAGGGCCAGACCTTCGACATCGTCATCAATGCCACCTCGGCCAGCCTCAGCGGTGAGCTACCGCCGGTGCCTGCGGACGTGTTGAGCGGCGCCCAGTTGGCCTATGAGCTGGCCTACGGCAAAGGCCTCACGCCATTCCTGCGGCTGGCCCGCGAGCAGGGCGTGCCGAAGCTGGCCGACGGCGTTGGCATGCTGGTCGAGCAGGCGGCAGAGGCGTTTGCCTGGTGGCGCGGGGTGCGGCCTGAAACCCGTGCCGTGATCAACCAACTGACCATCCCACTCGAGTAGCGCCATGAGCGTCAATATCCTGATGCTGCATGGCATCAACCACAACATGTTCGGCAAGCGTGACCCACGCCAGTACGGCACGGCCACCTTGGCAGACATCGATCAGGCCTTGCAGGCGCTGGGTGAGGAACTCGGCGCGCGCATCGAGAGCTTCCAGAGCAACTACGAAGGGGCGATGTGCGAGCGCATTCACCAGGCCTACGAAGAGCGGGTCGATGCAGTGCTAATCAATGCCGGGGCCTGGACCCACTACAGCTACGGCATTCGCGATGCACTGGCGATTCTGGAAGTGCCGGTGGTGGAAGTGCACATGTCGAACATTCATGCCCGCGAGGCGTTCCGTCATCACTCGGTGTTCGCCGAGGTGGTCCGCGGTCAGATCTGTGGGTTTGGCGTTGATACTTACCTGCTGGCGTTGCGAGCAGCGATGGGCATGCTCTGATTGCAGCTGATTCGTTTGCTTTTTATCCAACGCCAAAACGCCGGCTGCGGGGCTGCTGGGGCATACTGGGATCTTTTTCGGGCGATCGGCGCTGATCGCTGTTGAGGGCAAGGCATGCTGGCTTCGTTGTTCGCTGTTCTGGCACCGGTGTTTATCGTCGCGGGCATTGGCTACGGCTGGGCCCGCAGCGGTATCGACTACCCCACTGAATTTATCGCGCGGCTGGTGATGAACATCGGCACACCCGCCCTGGTGCTGTCGACCTTGAGCCGGACCAAGCTGGACCAGTCTGCCTTTACCAGCATGGCGTTGGCCTGCGTGCTATGCATGGCTGGCATGGCCTTGGTCGGGCTGCTGGTCAGCCGCTTGTCTGGCCTGCACTGGCGCGTCCTGCTGCCGGCGTTCATGTACCCCAACACCGGCAACATGGGCTTGCCGATCAGCCTGTACGCCTTTGGCGAGCATGGTCTGGCGCTGGCGGTGGCGTTCTTTCTGACCTTGTCGATCTTCCAGTTCACCGTGGGCATTGCCGTAGCCGGCGGCGCCAGCTCGTTCAAGGCGCTGCTGCGCAACCCGATCGTGATCAGCCTGGCGGGGGCCATGCCGATCATCTTTCTGCAATGGGAGCTGCCCAAGTGGCTGGCCAATACCGTCAACCTGCTGGGCGGCATGACCATCCCGTTGATGCTGCTGACCCTCGGCGTGTCGCTGGCCAGCATCCGCTTGCAGCAGGTCGGCAAGGGCATGCTGCTGGGTGGCCTGCGGATTGTTCTGGGTGGTGCGGTTGGCTGGGCAGTGGGTGAGCTGCTTGATCTGGAAACCATGGCCAAGGCCATCCTGGTGTTGCAATCGTCGATGCCGGTGGCCGTGTTCAACTATCTGCTGGCGATACGCGCCAAGCGCTCACCTGAAGAGGTCGCCAACCTGGTGATGTGCTCGACGATCCTGTCGTTCGTCTGGTTGCCGTTGGTGCTGGCCTGGTGGCTGTAACCCGCAGCTTATTCGCTTGAATGCTCGGCGCGGGTATCGATGCCGACCACCACCGACATCCCCGGGCGCAGGCGCTTGGCATCGGGCTGGTCTGGGTCGACGGTGATCCGCACCGGGATCCGTTGGGCAATCTTGACGAAGTTGCCGGTGGCGTTGTCGGCTTGCAGCAAGGCGAATTCCGAACCGGTCGCGGGCGAGATCTGCTGCACGTGGCCGCGCAGTTTCAGGTGATCGAGGGCATCGACGCTGAAGGTCACCGGCTGGCCAATGCGCACCTTGGCCATCTGGGTTTCCTTCATGTTGGCGATGATCCAGTGGTTGTCCGGCACCAGCGGCATCAACTGCGCACCCGAATTGACATAGGCACCCAGGCGCGTGCCGATCTGACCGAGCTGGCCATCGCGCGGTGCGGTTACGCGGGTATTGTCCAGGTCGATGCGGGCCAGCTCGACCGCGGCCTTGGCGTTTTCCACCGAGGCCTCGAGCGAGGCGCGGTTGACGATCACCGTCTGTACGTCCTGGCGCGCGATCTCCAGCGCGGCCCTGGCCTGGGCCAGGCTTGCCACTGATGCTGCATGATTGGCGCGGCTGACATCCAGCTCGCGGCGCGATACCGAACCGTCGCTGACCAGCGCCTGATTGCGGCGCAGGTCAGCCTGGCTCTTGTCGGCCTGGGCGGCAGCATCGGTGATCGCCGCCTGGCGCTGGACGATGGTCGCCTCGGCGCTCTTGCGCTGTTGCAGGTTGTTGGCCAGCGCCGCTTGCTGTTGCTGAAGTTGCGCAATCGCCTGGGCCAGGCGCTGGGTGTAGATGCGGTCGTCAAGGCGCACCAGCAGGTCGCCGGCCTTGACGTACTGGAAGTCCTGCACCGGCACCTCGACGATATAGCCGGACAGTTGCGGCGCGATAAGCGTGACCTGGCCGCGCACCAGCGCGTTTTCGGTGCTCTCGATAGCGCTGCCAAATGGCGGCAGTTGCCAGGCATACAGCACCAGCAGGATGCCGGCCAGGGCCACGCCGGCAAAGGTCAGAACAGACAATACCCGCACCCGTCGCGAGCCGCCGGGGTTGCTCGGTTGTGTGGGCGGGGTCTGACCTTCCGGAGTTTCGGCAATGGCGTTGGTAGAGGTGATCGGTGTTTCTTCATTCATTGATTCGAAGCGCCGCGGGTTGAGTCGGAAAGGGCCGCCTGGCGGGTCGTGTGCCAGACCCACAGGCTGCGCAGCGAAATCCAGAGCATGGTCAGCAGGGCAATCCCGGCGATCAGCAGGAACACATCGTTGTACGCCAGCACGTTGGCTTCGCGGGTGGCGGCGTTGGCCAACAAGCGGGTGCCAACTTCAGTGCGCAGAGCCGGGTCGGCAATGACTCCAGCATAGCTGCCGCCACCGCTTTGGACCCGGGCGTTGACCAGGGGTTCGAGGCGGCTCAACTGCTCGCTGAGGTTGCTCGAGTGGAATTTCTCGCGCACGGTCTGGAATGTGCCGAGCAAGGCCGCGCCGAGCAGACCACCAAGGTTGTTGCAGATCCCGAACAGTACCGAAAAGCTGACCAGATTGCGCGGGTTGGCGCGCACGTGGCCGATGCCCAACGCCATCGACGGGCCGAGGAAGAAGGTGCTGCCAAACGCCAGCATGAACTGGCTCAGGTACATCTGCGCTGGCCGGGTCAGGTTGCTCGAGCTGCTGTCCATATAGGCGCCGACCGCCATCAGCGCCAGCGAACCGAACAGCGGCAGGACCAGGTGCTTGGGGTTGATGGTCAGGGCACTGGTGACCAGGCCGGCCACGGCGCCGAGCAGCATCACGCCATACAGGCTGCGCAGTTGCTCGGTGCCCAGGTTGAGCGTTTGCAGAAAGCCCACCGCGCCGGTCGATTGCTCGGAGGTGACCATACGGATCAGGATCACGCACAGAGCCAGGCGGATCACCGCGGCGCTGCTCAGCCAGCGGGTCATCAACAGCGGGTTGCTGCGGTTGTGCTCGATGGCCAGCCCCGCGCAGATCAAACCGATCGAGGCCGCCAGCGCCATGCCGATCCACGGCGTGTCCAGCCACCACTCGATGCGCCCCAGCGACAGCGCGGCGCAGAGCAGGGCGGTGCCGCTGGCCATCAGGCCGAAAGTGAGAAAATCCAGCGGCTCGAAGGTCTTGAAGCGGTCGCCGGGCGGCAATTTGAGCAGTAATACGCAGCCCAGTGCCGTCAGCGCCAGGCCCAGTTCGAACATGTACAAACCGCGCCATTCAGCGATCTGCAGCAAGTCTTCGGAGAAGATCCGCGCCAGCGGTATCGCCAGCTGCGAGGCACCCAGGCCGAGCACCATGGCTTTGAGTCGCCAACGCTCGGGGAAGGCCTGGATCATGTAGTACAGGCCCAGCGAGCTCAACGCCGCGCCGACCATGCCGTGGGCTGCGCGCACGGCGATGGCCGAGTTTATGTCGTTGACGAACAAGTGGGCGAAGGTGACCAGTGCATACAGCACCAGGAACACTTCGGTGAATGCGCGCAGGCCGAATTGCTGGCGAAACTTCACCAGCAGCAGGTTCATCGACACATTAGTCATCACGAACGCCGCCGGCAGCCAGGCCATCTCGGCGCTGGTGGCACCCAGTGCACCTTGCAGGAAGGTCAGGTTGGCGGTCACCAGGGCATTGCCCAGGCCGCCGGTGATCGCCACCAGCAGGCCCACCGCGCCGTAGGCGAGGCGGGTCAGGGGTGGATGCAGCGGGGTCGACGGCGAGCCGGGAATGGTCGGCTTTTCGTGGGGGAGCCACTGGCGTGGGGCGTACTTGTCCATCGGAAGGGCTTGGCCTTGGTCTACTTGCGAAACTGTACGTCAGATCGGTCAAGCGGGTGAAGCTGCTGCAGCAACTTTAGTGCTGCTCAACCGGCCAGCAACTCAAGCTCATGCGCGCGTTTGGCTTCGGTTACCGACAGCTCGCCCGGCAGTTCGACGTTGTTTTTGCACGCGAGAATCTCGGCCATCACGCTCACGGCGATCTCGGCTGGGGTCTTGCTGCCAATGTAGATACCGATGGGGCCGTGCAGCCGCTTGAGTGACGCTTCGGTTTCGCCAAAGTGCTCGATCAACCGCTCACGGCGTTGCTGGCTATTGCGCCGCGAGCCGATCGCGCCGATATAGAACGCCGGGCCGTGCAGGGCTTCGAGCAGAGCCAGGTCATCCAGTTTGGGGTCGTGGCTCAGGGCCAGAATGCAGGTGCGCAGGTCCGGCGCGAATGCCCGCACCACGTCATCCGGCATCCCCACAACCTGCTCGACACCGGCAACACTCCAACCCGCCATGTGCTCTGGGCGCGGATCGCACACGGTGACCTTGAAGCCATTGAACTGGGCCATGGTCGCCACATACTCAGCCAAAGCGCCGGCACCGATCAGCAACATCCGATAGCCAGGGCCAAGGGTACTGACCATGCGCGCGCCGTCGAAGCTGAATTGCTCTGGCGTCGAAGTGTGCTCCAGCGTCGCCGTGCCGCTGGCCAGATCCAGGCTGCGTCGGGCCAGGCCGCCTGCATCCAGCCGCTCCAGCAGCAGGCCAAGGGCTTTGTGGCAGGGGTTGAATTCGAGCACCAACTCCAGGGTGCCGCCGCAGGGCAGGCCAAAACGGTGGGCCTCATCGGCGCTGACGCCGTAGCACACCACCTGCGGGAGCCCGTCGGTTACACCGCTGCCACCGTAGGCGCGGGTATAGCGGTGGACCAGGTCATCTTCGATGCAGCCGCCGGAAACACTGCCGATCACCCGGCCGTCCTCGCGCAGGGCCATCATCGAGCCGACCGGGCGCGGCGACGAGCCCCAGGTGCGGGCAACGGTCGCCAGCAGCACCTGCTCGCCAGCCGCCAACCAGTCGCGGGCGGTGCGCAGGACCATCAGGTCAATGCTTTCCATCGGTGTTCCTTGATCTATGTGAGCGCTGTGCAGTCATGCTCGCTGCCGGGAATCGACGCGCGAGCACTCCTGTCTTACTGAGCATCGCAGCAGGCGTGAGGTTCCTTTCAACGCATCTGCAGGATGATCGGGCTGCTGCTGGCCGGGTCGGTGTGCTCGCGCAGCTTGGCCACGTCCTTGGCGGGCACTGCAGTGCCGGTGTTGCCCCAGCGGCTACGGACAAAGCTCAGTACCTCGGCGATTTGCTGATCGCTCAGCTGCTCGCGGAACGACGGCATCCGGTAGGCATCCGGCACGCCGGCGGCAACCACCCGTTGGGCGCCGTTGAGGGTGATGTTGATGGCCGAGGCGTTGTGCTCGGCCAGCGCTGAGGTAGCTCCGGCCAGTGGCGGCATCCATTCAGCCTGACCGCGGCCATCCAGCCCGTGGCAACTGGCGCAGGCGGTGACATAGGTATGCGCCCCTGGTTTGTCCAGCTGCTGCGCTGCCGATACGGCTTGATACTGCCAAGGCGGTCCATCGCGTTTCGGGTCGCCGGGCAACGACTTCAGGTAGTGGGCGATCGCGGCCAGGTCTTCATCGCTCATGAACTGCGTCGAGTTGTTGAAGGCCTCGGTCATCGAGCCGTACACCACCGCATGCTGGTTGCGCCCGGTCTTGAGGAAGCGCGCTATGTCGGCTTCGCTCCAGCGGCCCAGGCCGGTGTTGTGGTCATTGCGCAGGCTTGGCGCGTACCAGCCGTCGAGCAAGGCGCCGGAGACGAAGGTAGTGCCGCGCTCGCTCAGGGCTTTTTCATCAAAGGCGATGCCCCGTGGGGTATGGCAACTGCCGCAATGGCCGGGGCCCTGCACCAGGTAGGCGCCACGGTTCCACTGGGCATTCTGCTCAGGCTTGGCGGCGTAGGGTTCGGCCTCGGTGAACAGGCCGTTCCATAGTGCAATTGGCCAGCGCAGGTTCAATGGCCAAGGGATTTCCCCGGGCTTGTTGGGCTGATCGGCCGCTTGCACGCCCTGCATGAAGAAGGCGTACAGCGCCTGCACGTCTTCGTCGCTGAGCTTGGCATAGGACGGGTAGGGCATCGCTGGGTACAAGCGGCGCCCGCCTGGTGCGACACCATGGCGCACGGCTTGGTCGAACTCGGCCAGGCTGTATTTGCCAATACCGTGATCGGGGTCGGGGGTGATGTTGGTGGCGTAAATTGCCCCCAGCGGTGTCGCCATCTTCAGGCCGCCGGCAAAGGGCGCGGCCTCCGGCAGGCTGTGGCAGGCCACGCAGTCGCTGAGGCGGGCGACGTACTCCCCGCGCTGGATCAAGGCCGGGTCGGCGTTGCTCTGGGTGGTAGCGGTGAACGGCGACGCCGGTTCACGGGTGACATACCAGGCCAGCAGGCCGGCCGCGATCAGGCACGGCACGGCGAACAGGGCCAAGGGTCTTGCAAGGCTTTTTCGAGTCATGTGCAGGTCGTCCTGGGCCACTTAGCTGAAGGTATAGCGTGACAGTGGCATGCTGCGGATGCGCTGGCCGGTCAGCTGCGCTACCGCGTTGGCGACTGCCGGGGCGACCGCAGGCAAGGGTGGCTCGCCGATGCCACCCATCTTCTCGCCGCTTTCGACAATGCGTACATGCACCCGGGCCATGCGTGCCGCCGGCAGGATCGGATACAGGTCGTAATTGCGCGCACGCGGCTTGCCATCAACGTACACCGCTTCTTCGAGCAAGGCTTGCGACAGCCCCAGCGAGACCGCACCGTTGACCTGAGCCTCGACGATGGCCGGGTTGACGATGCTGCCAGGGTCGATCGCCTGCCAGATGTCATGCACTTTGACCTGGCCGTTTTCAATCGAGACTTCAGCGATCACTGCCGCATGCGAGCCAAACGGTGAGGCCATGGCTACGCCGCGGGCACGCTTGCTGCCGTCTTCAGCGGTGAACGGGCCCCGTTTCCAGCCACCGGACAAGTCGGCCACCTCCTTGAGCAGGGTGCTCAGGCGCTGGTTGCCCTGCAGCAGGTGCATGCGCAGCGCATACGGATCCTGGCCGCCTTTGTCGGCCAGTTCGTCGAGGAAGGCTTCATAGAAGAAGTCGTTCATCGAGTTGCCCACCGAGCGCCAGTAGCCGAGCATTGCCGGGCCCTTGACGTAGATCTGCGCGACGCGGCGGTTGGCGATCGCGTAGGCCTTGCCAGACAAACCTTCAAGTGCCGTTGGGTCGCCTTTTTCCGCAGGGCTGCCGGCGATTGCCTCGGTCGGGCCTTCGGTAGCACTGACCGCTTCGATTGCCACCGGCATGCCGTTGGCGTCGAGCCCGGCGCGGAACTTGACCACCGCCATCGGTCGCAGCACGTCGCGGACAAACTCTTCTTCGCGGCTCCAGATCAATTTGATCGGCCGGCCGACGGCCTTGGCCAGGGCGATCGCCTGCGGATAAGGGTTGGCGCTGTCATACAGGAAGTGCCGGCCAAAGAAGCCGCCGAGCAGCGGCGAGTGCAGGGTGATCTGCGCCAGATCCAGGCCGGTGCGCTTGGCGATGTCGGCGCGGAACATGTCGGGAGCCTGGTTCGGCAACCAGACTTCGAGCGAGCCATCGTCGTTGTAGCGGGCCAGTGCTGAAGGGGGCTCCAGCTGCGCATGGTTGACGAACTGATTGTGATAAGTGGCCTCGACCTTGGTCTTGGCGCCGTCCAGGGCTTTGCTGAAATCGCCTTCGAGTTCTTCTTCGCGCTGCGGCCCGGTCTGCGCCGCCAGGTGCTCGCGGAAGCCGTCGCTGGAGAAGTCCGCCGGCATCGGCCGCACCTTGGAGTCCGCGGTCGGCTCCTGCCATTGCACCTGCAGCGCTTCGGCAGCGCGCTTGGCGTGCCACCAGCGCTCGGCAACCACTGCCACTGCGCCCGGCAGCTGATGCACCGAGTGCACGCCCTTCATGGCCTTGACCTGCGCCTCGTTGCGCACATCAGCTACGGTCATGCCCAGTCGTGGCGCGTGCTGCACGGCGGCGTGGAGCATGCCGTCGACTTTCAGGTCGATGGCGTACACCGCCTTGCCGGTGGACTTGTCGTAGGCATCGATACGCTTGACCGGCTTGCCGATCCAGCGGAACTGGCTCGGGTCGCGCAAGGTAATGCTGTCCGGATCGGGCACCGGCAGGTCCATGGCCGCGCCGGCCAACTCACCGTAGCTCAGCGAACGCCCGGAGCTGGCGTGAATGACCCGACCCGGCTCGGTGCTCAGTTCACTGACCGGCACGCCTAGCTTGGTGCTGGCGGCCTGCACCAGCATGGCCCGGCCGAGCGCGCCCAGGCGCCGCATGACCGGGTAGCTCAGGCGCACCGACATGCTCCCGCCGGTAATACGCATGCCGTTCTCCAGCACCACGTAAGCTTCGCCGGGCGGCGCGGCTTCGACCAGGAAGGTGGCAGGATCGGCATCCAGCTCCTCGCCGACAATCTGCGCCATTGCCGTGAAGGTGCCTTGGCCGCCTTCCATGAACGGGCTGAGCAGGCGGATGCTGTTGTCTGGGCGAATCTCCAGGAACGCCGGGACCTGAGTGCCCAGCGCCGGGGCTGCCGCTGCAGCCGCTTGTACCCGCGAGGTGCCTAGCGGCAAACCGAAGCCCAGCACCAATGCGCCAATGGCGCTGCCGGCGAGAAAGCGCCGGCGCGACAGATTGACCGGTTGATCCAGCGTGAGCAGATCGGCGGGGTAGACGATTGGCTTGGTCATACCACGTCCTCCTTGGCCAGTGCATGCACGGCGTCATGGATCGCGTTGTAGGTGCCGCAGCGGCACAGGTTGATCATCGCCGCAGAAATCTGCTCATCGCTGGGCTTGGGGGTGTGCTTGAGCAGGGCAGTGGCGGCCATGACCTGGCCGGACTGGCAGTAGCCGCACTGTGCAACCTGCTTGTCGACCCAGGCGGCGACCACGCGCTTGCCGACATCGTCAGCTTCGATGGCTTCGATGGTGGTGACCTCACGGCCGACCACGCCGGCAATCGGCGTGACGCAGGCGCGCACCACGTTGCCGTCGACCAGCACCGAGCAAGCGCCGCATTGGGCCAGGCCGCAGCCGTATTTGGTGCCGGTCATGCCCAGATCATCACGGATGACCCACAGCAGTGGAGTATCCGCGTCGGCATCGACCTCGTAGGTCTTTTGGTTGATTCGAAGCTGCATGGCTCACCCGTAATCAGTCGGTTGGATGGATCTTTAGTTTTTATCAGGCCGCCAATGCCCCAGGCCCTGCGCACCCCATGCGGAAAAACTAGCACAAGGTGGTTCAGGTGCAGCCCGAGGCTGCTCCAGCGGTCGGCGGCGTTGCTCGTTTTATTTAGTTCAGGCGCAGTGTTTCGATCACGACCTGCATGGCGCGTGAGGTCTCGCGCTGCGCCGAGTAGTACAAGTGGTAGCCAGGAAAGCTGCGCCACCACGCTTCAAGCACCGGCACCGCCCGGCCAGCGGCTAGATGGGTGGCAGCCAGATCGTGCGGGACATAGGCCAGGCCATGGCCGTCGAGGGCGGCATTGAGCACCTGGTAGATACCGTTGAACACAAGCCGGCCCTCGACCTGGACGCTGATTTCGCGCTCGCCTTGCTTGAGTTCCCAGGCATACAGGTTGCCCTGGGTCGGCAGGCGCAGGTTGATGCAGGCATGTTGGCTCAGTTGCTCGGGGGTTTCTGGCATGTGCCGTTCGGCGAAATAAGCGGGCGCAGCGATGATTGCCAGACGCATGTCCGGGCTGATGCACACCGAGTGGATGTCCTTGCCGAGGCTGTCACCCAAGCGTATGCCAAAGTCAAACCGGCCCTGGACGATATCAGTGAAGGCGTAGTCGCTGTGCAGCTCAAGGTTCAAGCGCGGGTAGAGTGCCAGCAGGCTCTGCAGTTTTGGCCAGAGCAAGGTGTCGATGGCGTGGTCGCTGGCGGTGAAACGCAAGGTGCCGCTGGGCATGTCGCCGAGCTCGGCGACCGCGTGCAACTCTGCTTCGATCAGCTCAAGGCGCGGTGCCACCTCGGCAATCAAACGTTCGCCTGCCTCGGTAACCGAGACGCTGCGCGTTGTTCGCGTCAGCAGGCGCACACCCAGGCGCGTTTCCAGATCGCGGATGGTATGGCTGAGCATCGATTGCGACATGGCCAACTGCGCAGCGGCACGGGTAAAGCTGCGTTCACGGGCGACGACGATCAACGCCTGAAGTTGGCTGTAATGCTCTCTGGCCATTGCAGGAGTCCTGAAATCCAGTGGAGTGCGCTAATAATTGGCGCAGAGACGACACTGTAGGCGGGATGGGCGCCACTAGAAACCTGCATAAACTGCATGCAGCTATGAATCAGATTGATAAATGCCGACATAGCGTGTGTGACTGGAGCGCGTTTAGCGGGTTGGGCAGGGCAATTGACTAGACGCGCAGTGCCGCGATCAGCAGCGCCATCGCCCCCGACGGTTGCCGTCGGCTGGGGTAGTAAAGGTGTAAGCCGGGCCACACCGGGCTGTAACCGTCGAGCATCTGCAGCAACTGCCCGGACTGTACATACTGCTCGACCAGCTCCGCAGGCAGGTAGGCGACGCCAAGTCCGGCCAGGACAGCCTCGACGGCGTCGGATGTGTTGTTGAAGATCAGTTGCCCGTCCACGCGCAGATTGACGTCACGGCCATCGACTGCAAACTCCCATGCCCATAAATTGCCCCGCGTCGGCAGGCGCAGGTTGATGCAGTTGTGCTGCAACAAGTCGCTTGGCGTGTGCGCTATGCCATGACGCTGCAGGTAAGCCGGGGTAGCGACAACTGCATAGGGCGCATCGGCAGCGATGCGCACGGCGATCATGTCCTGCGCCACTGACTCACCGAGCCTCACCCCGGCATCGAAACGTTCGGCAACAATGTCGACGAAGCCGCTGTTGGTCGACAGCTCGACCTTGATCCCCGGATGTGCCGGCAAAAACACCTTGAGCCTGGCCATCAGCACCGCCCGTACCGCGTGATCGGAGGCGGTAATGCGGATTGTGCCGGTAGGGCTGTTGCTCAACTCGGTCAGCGCCTGCAACTGCGTATCGATGGCCTCGAATTGCGGGGCGACGTTCGCCATCAGTTGCTCTCCGGCCTCGGTCAGCGTCACGCTGCGCGAGTTGCGTGACAGCAGACTGACGCCCAGGCGGGCTTCCAGGCCACGTACGGCGTGGCTGACGGCTGTTTGAGATACACCCAGCCGCGCTGCTGCCTTGGTGAAGCTGCGCGCTTGTGCGACAGCGAAGAACACGCTCAGGCCGGAGAACGCATCGCGCAAAGTCTTGGGGTTCATGGAGGGCACTTCACTGGGGAACTGACGGGCAAGCTACAGCGATGGCCTGGCGATGAACAGCTGTGTGGGTGATCGCTGGAGTGCTTTCGTGGCCGTTGGCGCCCGACGTACTCGAACCTGCCGCAGTCGCTCGGCAACCTACTGTTCATCCAGATCAGGCACATCCCCCGGTCGGTCAATATCCAGCAACACCCCAGCATCCCCCAGCTCCAGACTGCGCACCACCTGCGGATTGCCCTGCAGCACGCTGCGGGCGCCTTCATCGCCGGTCAGACTGCACAACTGCGGCCACCACGCACGACCGAACAGCACCGGGTGGCCGGGCTTGCCTTGATACGTCGGGCGGATGATCAGGTGACTGTCCGCGCTGGCCAGCAGCGCGGCGAGGGTGGCAGGCTGGATGAACGGCATGTCACCCAGCATCACCAGCAAGCCCTGAGCATTTGACGCGGTGCTGATCTGCTCGACGCTGGCAGCGATGCTGTGGCCCAAGCCAAGCCGGCTGCTGCTCGATTGCAGAATGCGTACGTTATCAGCCAGGCCGAGCGGGGCAGGGTCGTCGTCACGCAGCGCCAACCAGACTTCGTCCAACTGCGCGCACGGCAGTTGCAGGCTGGCCTGCAGCAGGGTCTGGCCGCTGCTCAGCAGGTGCTGGCGTTTGTCACTGCCAAAACGGCGGCTGTGGCCGGCGGCGAGTACCAGTGCGGCTACGGTGCATGGCATCCGGGGTGCTCCTTGGCAAATGAACAGTTGGCTGGCCGCTAGACTACCTCAACCCCGCACGCAAGGCCGCACGCCATCACCCGGCAGGCTCGGGTATGATGCCACCCCCTATCATTGCCAGAGGCCCGCCATCATGACCTTGAACGCTGAACAGATCGGCGAATACCGTGCATTTGCCGAGCAGCTGGCGCAGGCCGCTGCGGCTGCGATCCAGCCGTATTTTCGCGCCAACCTGGCGGTCGAGGACAAGGGCGGGCGCCTGTACGACCCGGTGACCGTGGCCGACAAGGCCGCCGAAGACGCCATGCGCTCGCTGATCCAGGAACGCTACCCAAGCCACGGCATCCTCGGTGAAGAGCAGGGCGTGGCGGTGGGCAGCAGCCCGCTGACCTGGGTGCTTGACCCGATCGATGGCACCCGCGCCTTCATCACCGGGCTACCGCTGTGGGGCACTCTGATTGCGCTCAACGACGGCGACAAGCCGGTAGTTGGGGTGATGAACCAGCCGTTTACCGGCGAGCGCTTCATCGGTACTCCTGAGGGCGCCTGGCTCGGCAGCACGCCGCTGAAGACCCGTGCCTGCAGCGATTTGGCCTCTGCTACCTTGATGTGCACCACGCCGGACATGTTCGACACCGAGGCGCGCAAGGCCGCCTTTGAAGCGGTTGCCGGCCAGGCGCGGCTGATGCGCTATGGCGGCGACTGCTACGCCTATTGCATGCTCGCCAGCGGCTTTGTCGATGTGATCGTCGAGGCCAGCCTGCAGCCGTATGACGTGCAGGCCTTGATGCCGATCATCGAAGGGGCGGGTGGGGTGATCACTGCCTGGGATGGCAGCTCGGCACAGAACGGCGGCTGTGTGGTGGCCTGCGGTGACCCTGCGTTGCATGCGCAAATGATCGAGTTGTTGCGTCACGCCATGTAATCGGCTAAGCGTTGCGCGGGCCTGACTGGCCTGCGCAACTGCACTTTTTCGCCATTTCGCGCTCTATGTCTGGTCAGGCAGAGCCGATCCCCGGCCCCGTCGTTGATCAAGACCCCGGTGCCGATGCTTGTCCCTGTATTGCGAACCTGCCCCCGCCTGCTGCTGGCCGGCGCCCTGACCCTGCTGTGCGCGTGCACCGAGCAACAGGGCCGCGACATCGTCAGCCAGTTCAGTGACGGCAAACCCAGCGAACTGTTCCAGACCAGCGTCGACCGCATGGCCACCCTGGCGATGCGTGACAACCTGCAAAGCCTGTACCTGCTGATGAACAAGCTGTACGCGCGCAATCCCAACCAGTGGAAGCAGTCCGGCTACCTTGACGCGGCTACCGCCGAGCGGCAGATCCGCCTGGCCATCGAGCAACGCCAGCCGCTGCCGCAGCTCGGTCAGCGGCGTGATCTGGCAGCCCTCAGCTATGCCCTGAGCCCGGAGTTTCGCGGCGATCGGGTCGGCGCCTTCATATATGCCATCGGCAGCATGCTGATCACCGCCCACGGCGGGCGCAGCGAGTTCTACATTACCGATGCCATCGACCCGCTGTTCGTCAACAACGCCGCGCGCAACATCGAAAAAGCCACCTGGATGCTCAGCCAGCGTCAGGACGCCAATGGCGTGCTGTTGCTGTTCTCCAACGAGATTTCCGAAGAGGGCAGCAACCTCAGCTTCGCGGTCGAGTTCGGCAAGATCGTCGCCCGGCTCGACCTGTTGGCGCAGCTGCTCGATGAACGTTATCGGCGGATCGGTTTGAACTACGCGCAGAGCTTGTTGCTGATGAACTTCCTGCCGGTGCAATAGCCCGCTAGAGCAGTGCCTTGATCGCCTGCCGATAGCGCGGGCCGGCCAGGCTCATGCTGTTGTTGTGGCTGGCGCCAGGCACCAGCAGCAAGGTCTTGGGCTGCTGCGCGGCCTCGTACAATTGCTGGCTGAAGCGCGGCGGTACATAGCGGTCGTCCTGGCCGTGCACCAGCAGCACCGGCATGCCGACCTGGTCGATCTTGTCGATCGAATCGAATTTCTGCGACAGCAGCCAGCGCACTGGCAGGGCGGTATCGGCTACCACCGCAGCAACATCGCCAAGGGACGTGAAGGTCGACTCCAGGATCAAGCCGCGCGCCGCGCTCGGGCTGCCGTCTTTTTGCGCCTGGCGGCTCAGCTCGGCTGCCAGTTCCACAGCCACCGCGCCACCGAGCGAGTGACCGAAGATCAGCCGCTTGTTGCGGTCCGGTTGCAGCTGGGCAAAGCGCTCCCAGGCCACCTGCGCATCTTCATAGACGGTCGCCTCGGACGGCAGGTCGCCGCGACTCTGGCCGAAACCGCGGTAGTCGACGGCCAGCACCGAGTAACCCATGGCATGCAGTTGCTCGATGCGAAACAGCTGGCCAGTGAGGTTCCAGCGCACGCCGTGCAGGTAGAGGATGGCCGGGGCGTCGGCGCGTTTGGCTGGCCACCACCAGGCATGCAGGCTCTGGTTGGCGGTGAAGGTGCGCGGACGCAGGTCGAGTTCCTGCACACCTGCGGGCAAGCCACGGAACCAGCTGGCCTGGCCGGGTTCGATGCGAAACACCAGCTCGCGCTCTTTGTGTTGCAGCACGCTGCAGCCCGCCGGCAGGCCGATCATGAGCACGGCCATGCACAGCCAGCTGAGCCAGCGACGTTTGAGGTGAAGCAAAAGAGAAGGGGGCATGCAGGCGTTTGTAGCAGAAGCGCCGATTGCGGTGTGAGGAAAGTAACCGAGCGGTGTAGTCGGATGATTGCAAGCTGTGTCAGTAAAAATGGCTATCAACCCTGGGCGAAGACTGATCTAGAGCCTGCGCCTATCGCCTGCGTTCGATAATCGGACAATTGCTGGCGGCAAGGGCGCGCTGTTCGCCCGGCCGTTAGCGAGGTCGCATTGCTTGGCAGCGCTTGCATTGCGTAGTGTGTAGCCAAGCCACCGGTTGTCACTTGCCTGCTGTACCCGGCGACCGGCCCGATAGACTAAGCGTGTACGACCGCGACCACTCGCCGTTTCAGGCAGTAGGAAGCGGCGACGATAACAAGAATGAGCCGAGTGCCTTGCCTATGGAAAACCGCCTGTTGAGCGAGCGTAGCAGTGTGTTTCACCACGCTGATCCGTATGCCGTGTCCGATTACGTCAACCGGCATGTAGGCCAGCACTGCATCGGCCTGTCGCGCACTACCCACCCGCAAGCCAGCCTCAGCCACCGCAAACTGGCCGAGCTGGACCTGTGCCGCATCAGCTACGGCGGCAGCGTGCGGGTTACTTCGCCAGCGCTTGAAACGATCTACCACCTGCAGGTGTTGCTGCACGGCAATTGCCTGTGGCGCGGGCCGCAGCGTGAGCACCACCTGGTGCCGGGCGAATTGCTGTTGATCAACCCGGATGATCCGGTCGACCTGACCTACTCGGAAGACTGCGAAAAATTCATCCTCAAGGTGCCCACCCGGCTGCTCGAATCGATCTGCGACGAGCAGCGTTGGCAGCGGCCCAGCGGCGGCGTGCGGTTTTTGCGCAATCATTACCGGCTGGATGAGCTGGACGGCTTCGTCAACCTGCTGGGCATGGTCTGCCATGAGGCGGAGGTCAGTGACTCGTTGCCGCGGGTGCAGGGCCACTACAGCCAGATCGTCGCCAGCAAGCTGCTGACCTTGATGAGCACCAACGTGCAGCGGGAGAACCTCGGCACGCCGGGTGCCAGCCTGGAGCGCATCCTCGATTACATCGAACGCAACCTCAAGCTCGAGCTGCCGGCCGAGGCGTTGGCCGAGCAGGCCTGCATGAGCCTGCGCTCGCTGTACGCGCTGTTCGATCGGCATCTGGGCACCACGCCCAAGCAGTACGTACGCCAGCGCAAGTTGCAGCGCCTGCACGAGTGTCTGGCCGACCCGAGCTGCTCGGTGCGCAGCGTGACCGAGCTGGCGATGGATTACGGCTTCATGCACCTGGGCCGCTTTGCCGAAAGCTACCGTCAGCAGTTCGCCGAATTGCCCTCGGAAACATTCAAACGCCGCACCTGAACCCCGCTGGCGCCGTTCTGGCGCCACACCAGCCAAGCCTGCAGAAAACGGATAGCACTCTGCACAATCCGGATATTGCCCCCGCCGCACTCGTCCTAACCTGACCTGGCCTGAACAATAACAATGGAGACCCTGGCCATGTTCCTGGGATTCGACTACCTCAATGCCATGCTCGAGGACGACCGGGAATCGGGCGTCTACCGCTGTAAGCGGGAGATGTTCACCGACCCGCGCCTGTTTGACCTGGAGATGAAACACATCTTCGAAGGTAACTGGATCTACCTGGCCCACGAAAGCCAGATCCCTGAAAAGAACGATTTCCTGTCGCTGACCATGGGCCGCCAGCCGGTGTTCATTGCGCGCAACAAGGACGGCCAGCTGAACGCCTTCCTCAATGCCTGCAGCCACCGCGGGGCGATGCTCTGCCGGCACAAACGTGGCAACCGCGCCAGCTACACCTGCCCGTTCCATGGCTGGACCTTCAACAACAGCGGCAAGCTGCTCAAGGTCAAAGACCCGAGCAATGCCGGGTACCCAGCCAGCTTCAACTGCGACGGCTCGCACGACCTGACCAAGGTGGCACGCTTCGAGTCGTACCGGGGCTTTCTCTTCGGCAGCCTCAATGCCGACGTGAAACCGCTGCTCGAACACCTCGGCGAGTCGGCCAAGATCATCGACATGATCGTCGACCAGTCGCCCGACGGTCTGGAAGTGCTGCGTGGCTCCAGCTCCTACATCTACGAAGGCAACTGGAAGCTCACCGCCGAAAACGGCGCCGACGGCTACCACGTAAGCTCGGTGCACTGGAACTACGCCGCCACCCAGAATCAGCGCAAGCAACGCGAAAGCACTGAAGAGATCAAGACCATGAGCGCCGGCGCCTGGGCCAAACAGGGCGGTGGCTTTTACTCGTTCGACCACGGCCACCTGCTGCTGTGGACACGCTGGGCCAACCCGGAAGACCGCCCGGCCTACGAGCGCCGCGAGCAACTGGCGGCAGATTTCGGCCAGGCCCGTGCCGACTGGATGATCGAGAACTCGCGCAACCTTTGCCTGTACCCGAACGTGTACCTGATGGACCAGTTCAGCTCGCAGATCCGCATCGCCCGGCCGATTTCGGTGAACAAGACCGAAATCACCATCTACTGCATCGCACCCAAGGGCGAGAGCAGCGAGGCCCGCGCCAAGCGCATCCGCCAGTACGAAGACTTCTTCAACGTCAGTGGCATGGCCACCCCGGATGATCTCGAAGAGTTCCGCTCGTGCCAGACCGGCTATGGCGGCGGCACTGGCTGGAACGACATGTCGCGCGGCGCCGAGCATTGGGTCGAAGGGGCCGACGAGGCCGCCCGCGAGATCGAGCTCAAGCCATTGCTGTCAGGCGTGCGGACCGAAGATGAAGGCCTGTTCGTGCTGCAGCACAAGTATTGGCAGGAAACCATGCTCAAGGCACTCGAGCAGGAGCCGCAGCTGATCCCAGTGGAGGCCGTGCGATGAGCGCTTTATACGACACCGTACGCGACTTTCTCTACCGCGAAGCGCGCTACCTCGACGATGGCCAGTGGGAGCAGTGGCTGGAGCTGTATGCCAGCGATGCGACCTTCTGGATGCCATCGTGGGATGACAACGACCAGCTCACCGAAGACCCGCAAAGCGAGATTTCGCTGATCTGGTACGGCAACCGCGGCGGGCTGGAGGACCGCGTGTTCCGCATCCAGACCGAGCGCTCCAGCGCCACCGTGCCGGATACACGCACCTCGCACAACCTGAGCAATATCGAGATTGTCGAGCACAGCGCCGAGCAGTGTCAGGTGCGCTTCAACTGGCACACCCTGAGCTTTCGCTACAAGACCACCGACAGTTATTTCGGCAGCAGTTTCTACACCCTGGATCTGCGCGGCGAGAAGCCGCTGATCAAGGCCAAGAAAGTGGTGCTGAAGAACGACTACGTTCGCCAGGTCATCGACATCTACCACATCTGACTTCTGGTCAAGACGAGTACTGACCAGCGTGCCGCAGAGCGCGCTGCGGGCAGGCTCGTCCGCGAGGTGCAACATGAGCTTCCAGATCGCACTCAATTTTGAAGACGGGATCACCCGCTTCATCAATGCCGAAGGCCACGAAACCGTTGCCGATGCGGCCTATCGGCAAGGCATCAACATTCCCCTGGACTGCCGTGACGGCGCCTGCGGCACCTGTAAGTGCAAGGCCGAGGCGGGCAGCTATGCGCTGGGTGAGGACTTCATCGAAGACGCCCTCAGCGCAGAAGAAATCGGCCAGGGTTACGTGCTGACCTGCCAGATGCGCGCCGAATCCGACTGCGTGCTGCGCATCCCGGCATCGTCTCAGTTGTGCAAAGCCGAGCAAGGCAGTTTTCAGGCCGAGATCAGCGATGTCCGCCAGCTGTCGGCCAGCACCATCGCTCTGTCGATCAAGGGTGAAGCACTGAGCAGCCTGGCCTTCTTGCCGGGCCAGTACGTCAACCTGCAGGTGCCGGGCAGCGGCCAGAGCCGCGCCTATTCGTTCAGTTCGCTGCCCAAGGATGGCGAGGTCAGCTTCCTCATCCGCAACGTCCCCGGCGGCCTGATGAGCAGCTTCCTCACCAGCCTGGCCAAGGCTGGCGACAGCATGAGCCTGGCCGGCCCGTTGGGCAGCTTCTACCTGCGCCCGATCCAGCGGCCGCTGTTGCTGCTGGCCGGTGGCACCGGCCTGGCGCCATTCACCGCGATGCTGGAGAAGATCGCCGAAGTCGGCAGCGCGTATCCGCTGCACCTGATCTACGGCGTGACCAACGATTTCGACCTGGTCGAGCTCGACCGCCTGCAGGCGCTGGCTGCGCGCATCGGCAACTTCACCTACAGCGCCTGCGTGGCCAGCCCTGACAGTGCATACCCGCAAAAGGGCTACGTCACCCAGCACATCGAACCGGCGCACCTGAACAACGGCGATGTCGACGTGTACCTGTGCGGCCCGCCGCCGATGGTCGAGGCGGTCAGCCAGTACATACGCGAACAGGGCATCACCCCGGCCAACTTCTATTACGAGAAGTTCGCCGCCGCGGCCTGAGTTTCCTTGGGGGCTGGCCGCATCGTGCGGGTGCGGCTGGCCTCTTTTTTATTGCCAATGGCAGCAGCGTCGCCGCGTGCAGACAAAGGCGGCGCTGGGGAGAGCAGAGATGAGCAACAGATTCCAAGGCAAGGTCGCACTGGTCACCGGCGCGGCCCAGGGCATTGGCCGCGGCGTGTGCTGGCGGCTCAAGGCCGAAGGCGCTCAGGTGGTAGCCGTAGACCGTTCCGAGCTGGTTCATGAACTGGCCGGCGAGGGCACGCTGACGCTGATTGCCGACCTCGAGCAGCACGCCGAATGCGCCCGGGTCATGGCCAGCGCGGTCGAGCGCTTCGGCCGGATCGACATCCTCGTCAACAACGTCGGCGGGACCATCTGGGCCAAGCCTTTCGAGCACTACGAGCCGGAACAGATCGAGGCCGAAGTGCGCCGTTCGCTGTTCCCGACCCTGTGGTGCTGCCATGCAGCGCTGCCGTACATGCTCGAGCGTGGCGCCGGCGCCATCGTCAACGTGTCGTCGATTGCCACCCGCAGCATCAACCGCGTGCCCTATGGCGCAGCCAAGGGCGGCGTCAACGCACTCACCGCCTGCCTGGCCTTCGAGACCGCCGAACGCGGCATTCGGGTCAACGCCACTGCGCCCGGCGGCACCGAAGCGCCACCTCGGCGGGTGCCGCGCAACAGTGATGCGCAGAGCGAGCAGGACAAGGCCTGGTACCAGCAGATCGTTGCCCAGACCTTGGACAGCAGCCTGATGAAGCGCTACGCGAGCATTGACGAACAGGTCAGCGCGATCCTTTTCCTCGCCTCCGACGAGGCCTCTTACATCACCGGCGTAACCCTGCCGGTCGGCGGCGGCGACCTCGGCTGACGGTCGCCCAGCCTGCGTTTACCTCTCACAACAAAAACAACAGAGACCGATGCCATGCGAACCCTGGATGTTCACCCGATCATTGATAACGCGCGCTTTTCACCCTTCCACTGGATGGTCATGGCCTGGTGCGGCCTGCTGCTGGTATTCGACGGTTACGACTTGTTCATCTATGGCGTAGTGCTGCCGGTGATCATGAAAGAGTGGGGCCTGACCCCGCTGCAAGCCGGCGCGCTGGGCAGCTACGCGCTGTTCGGCATGATGTTCGGTGCGCTGCTGTTCGGCAGCCTGGCGGACCGGATTGGGCGCAAGAAGGGGATTGCCATCTGTTTCGCGTTGTTCTCCGGCGCGACCATCCTCAACGGCTTTGCCAGCAGCCCTAGCGAGTTCGGCATCTACCGCTTCATCGCCGGGCTCGGCTGCGGCGGCTTGATGCCCAATGCCGTGGCGTTGATGAACGAGTACGCACCCAAACGCCTGCGCAGCACGCTGGTGGCGATCATGTTCAGCGGCTACTCGCTGGGCGGCATGCTCTCGGCAGGTGTCGGCATCTTCTTGCTGCCGCGCTTTGGTTGGGAGTCAATGTTCTTTGCTGCAGCGTTGCCCTTGCTGCTGTTGCCGGTGATCCTCTACTACCTGCCTGAGTCGATTGGTTTTCTGGTGCGTCAGGGCCGTAGCGACGAAGCCCGTGCGCTGCTCAAACGGCTTGACCCGGACTGCGACGTGCAGGCTGACGATGTGCTCCAGGCGAGCGAGCGCAAAGGCAAGGGCGCTTCGGTGCTGGAGCTGTTCCGTGACGGCCTGGCGGTGCGCACCCTGGCCCTGTGGCTGGCGTTCTTCTGCTGCCTGCTGATGGTCTATGCGCTCAGCTCGTGGCTGCCGAAACTGATGGCCAATGCCGGCTATAGCTTGGGCTCCAGCCTGTCGTTCCTGCTGGCGCTGAACTTCGGCGGCATGGCCGGAGCGATTCTCGGCGGCTGGCTGGGTGATCGCTACAACCTGGTCAAGGTCAAGATCGCCTTCTTTGTCGCGGCGGCGCTGTCGATCAGCCTGCTTGGGGTCAACAGCCCGATGCCCGTGCTGTACCTGCTGATCTTCGTTGCCGGCGCCACCACCATCGGCACCCAAATCCTGCTGTACGCCGGCGCGGCTCAGCTCTATGGCCTGTCGATGCGCTCGACTGGCCTCGGTTGGGCCTCCGGTATCGGCCGCAACGGCGCCATCGTCGGCCCGCTGCTGGGCGGCGCGCTGATGGGCATCAACCTGCCGCTGCAACTCAACTTCATCGCCTTTGCCATCCCTGGCGCGATTGCCGCGCTGGCCATGGCCGTGCACCTGGCCAGCAGCCGGCGCCACGGCCTGGCCACGCTGGCCCAGGCGTAACCCTTTGACTGACGCAACTGGAGGCCTTGCATGACAAGCCCGACTATCGACCGGCTGGAGGCGATCATCGTCGACCTGCCGACCATTCGCCCGCACAAGCTGGCGATGCACACCATGCAGCAACAGACCCTGGTGGTGCTGCGCCTGCGCTGCAGCGACGGCGTCGATGGCATCGGCGAAGCCACCACCATCGGTGGCCTGGCCTACGGCTACGAAAGCCCGGAAGGGATCAAGGCCAACATCGACGCGCACCTGGCACCGGCGCTGACCGGCATGCCGGCCGACAACATCAATGCCGCCATGCTCAAGCTGGACAAGCTGGCCAAGGGTAACACCTTCGCCAAGTCGGGCATCGAGAGTGCCCTGCTCGACGCCCAGGGCAAACGCCTGGGCCTGGCCGTCAGTGAGCTGCTCGGCGGCCGGGTGCGCGACAGCCTCGAAGTGGCCTGGACCCTGGCCAGTGGTGACACCGCCCGCGACATCGCTGAAGCCGAGCACATGCTCGAGATCCGCCGCCATCGGCTGTTCAAGCTGAAGATCGGCGCCAACCCGCTGGAGCAGGACCTGCGCCACGTGGTGGCGATCAAGCGTGAGCTGGGCGAGCGCGCCAGCGTGCGCGTCGACGTCAATCAGTACTGGGATGAGTCGCAGGCCTTGCGCGCCTGCCAGGTGCTTGGCGACAACGGCATCGACCTGATTGAGCAGCCAATCGCGCGGATCAACCGCAGCGGGCAAGTCCGCCTCAACCAGCGCAGCCCGGCGCCGATCATGGCCGACGAGTCGATCGAAAGCGTGGAAGACGCCTTCAGCCTGGCCGCCGACGGTGCTGCCAGCGTATTCGCCTTGAAGATCGCCAAAAACGGCGGCCCCCGCGCCGTGCTGCGTACCGCGCAGATCGCCGAAGCCGCCGGCATCGCCCTGTACGGCGGGACCATGCTCGAAGGCGCGGTCGGCACCCTGGCCTCGGCCCATGCCTTTTTGACCCTGCGCCAGCTGACTTGGGGCACCGAGCTGTTCGGGCCGCTGCTGCTGACCGAAGACATCGTCGAGCAGCCGCTGCGCTACAGCGACTTCCAACTGCATGTGCCGCGCACGCCCGGACTGGGCCTGAACCTGGATGAAACCCGCCTGGCGCGTTTCGCCCGGCGCTGATTGCGACCTTACCCAAGGAGAAACCCATGCTGTTCCACGTGAAGATGACCGTGAACCTGCCCGTCGACATGGACCCGGCCCGGGCCGCCCAGCTCAAGGCTGACGAAAAGCAGTTGGCCCAACGCCTGCAGCGCGACGGCACCTGGCGTCACCTGTGGCGCATTGCCGGGCACTACGCCAACTACAGCGTGTTCGACGTACCCAGTGTCGAGGCACTGCACGACACCCTGATGCAGTTGCCGCTGTTCCCGTACATGGCCATCGAAGTGACCGGCCTGTGCCGGCATCCCTCGTCAGTCCACAGCGACGACCGTTGATCGAGCCCGACTCGCCCAAGAACAATTATTCGAGGTACGCAAACATGACCGTGAAGATTTCCCACACTGACGAACTGACCAAGTTCTTTGAACAAGCCGCAGGGTTTGGCAACGATGAAGGCAGCCCTCGGCTCAAGCAGATCATCCTGCGCGTCCTGCAGGACAGCGCGCGCCTGATCGAGGATCTTGAGATCAGCGAAAACGAGTTCTGGCACGCCGTCGACTACCTCAACCGCCTGGGTGGACGTGGTGAGGCCGGGCTGCTGGTCGCGGGCCTGGGTATCGAGCACTTCCTCGACCTGCTCCAGGACGCCAAGGACGCCGCCGTCGGCCTTGCCGGTGGCACCCCGCGCACCATCGAAGGGCCGTTGTATGTCGCCGGCGCGCCGATTGCCGCGGGCCAGGTGCGCATGGACGATGGCAGCGAGGAGGGCGTAGCCACGGTGATGTTCCTCGAAGGCCAGGTGCTCGATCCGGCTGGCCAGCCTGTGCCCGGCGCCACGGTTGACCTGTGGCATGCCAACACCCGTGGCACCTACTCGTTCTTCGACCAAAGCCAGTCCGAGTACAACCTGCGTCGGCGCATCGTCACCGATGCCGAGGGCTACTACCGTGCGCGTTCGATCGTGCCATCGGGTTACGGCTGCGACCCGCAAGGCCCGACCCAGGAGTGCCTGGACCTGCTCGGCCGGCATGGCCAGCGCCCGGCGCACATCCACTTCTTCATCTCGGCGCCGGGCTATCGGCACTTGACTACGCAGATCAACCTGGCTGGCGACAAGTACCTGTGGGACGACTTCGCCTACGCCACCCGCGACGGCCTGGTCGGCGAAGTGCAGCTGCGCGAAGACGGTGCACGGGGCGTGAGCGGGCGCTACGCCGAGCTGCGTTTCGACTTCCAGCTGCAGCGCGCGCCGGACAGTGAGGCGGAGCAACGCAGCGGCCGGCCGCGAGCGCTGCAGCAGGCGTAATCGCCCGCACTTGACGTTGCTTGAACAACCCACGCCGGACATCCCGTCCGGCCCCGGTCTGGCCAGAGGTCCCATGAAAGACCTGATCAAGGATTGTTCGTTGTCTGCCATCGTCGCCGGCCTGCTGGCGACGATGATTTCCTATGCCGGCCCGCTGGTGATCATCTTCCATGCCGCCGAGGCTGCGGGCCTGTCCCACGGCCAGTTGTCATCGTGGGTGTGGGCCGTGTCGATGGGCAGCGCCGTACTTGGCGCGGTATTGACCTTGCGTTATCGGGTGCCAGTGGTTATCGCCTGGTCGATCCCAGGTTCGGCACTGCTGGTGACTGCGCTGCCGCAGATTGGTCTCGAGCAAGCGGTCGGTGCCTATCTGGTGGCCAACCTGATCTTGCTGTTGATTGGCCTGAGCGGCGCTTTCGACGGCTTGATCGCACGCCTGCCGGGCTCGATTGCGGCAGGTATGCAAGCCGGCATCCTGTTCAGCTTTGGCGTCGAGGTATTTCGCGCCCTGCCGGTGCAACCGATGCTGGTGATGGCGATGTTCATCACCTATGTGCTGATGCGGCGCTTGCAGCCACGCTATGCGGTGGCGGCGGTGTTGGCCGTTGGCGCGTTGATCACTGTGCTCAGCGGCCAGTTGCGCAGTGAGGCGCTGGTCCTGGAGTTGGCCAGCGCGCAGTTGATCACCCCGCAATTCAGCCTTTCGGCAGTGTTCAGCCTGGCCTTGCCGCTGGTGCTGGTGGCCCTGACCGGGCAGTTCATGCCGGGCATGGCCGTGCTGCGCAATGCCGGTTACCAGACGCCAGCAAGCCCGTTGATCAGTGCCAGTGCCCTGGGCGGCATGCTGTTGGCGCCGTTCGGCTGCCATGGACTCAACCTCGCCGCCGTTACAGCCAGCCTGTGCACCGGCCGTGAAGCCCACGAAGACCCGCGCCGACGCTACATCGCGGCATTGGCCGGCAGTGGCTTGTATCTGCTGCTGGGCATCGCCGGCGCGACCCTGATGTCGTTGTTTGCCGCTTTTCCTGCTGCATTGATTGCCGCCCTGGCCGGGCTCGCCCTGTATGGCGCGATCAGCGAGGCACTGGCCCGCAGCCTGGCCGAACCGAGCGAGCGTGATGCCGGGTTGTTCACCTTTCTGGTGACGGCCTCCGGTGTTGCCTTTCTGGGCTTGTCGGCGGCGTTCTGGGGCTTGCTGTTCGGCTTGGCTGCGCATGGCTTACTGCGTTTGCGGCGGCCGCAGGCGGGGGATGCCTTGCGCCGTAATTCCTGAAAACCGTAGTGCAAAACCGTTGTAGCGATCCATCCATAAAAACAAGATCATGAGAGCTTCGCGATGAACCCTAATCCTTGTGTCGCCCTGGGCATAACCCTGCTCAGCCAACCCCTGCTAGCTGCTGAAAGCGGCTTTTTCGAAGACGCCAAAGCCAGCCTCAGTGCTCGCAACTACTATTTCAGCCGGGATTTCTCTGACATCGTCGGCGCCAACCAACAGTCCAAGGCCGAGGAGTGGGCCCAGGGCTTCATCCTCGATTTCAAGTCCGGCTACACCCCTGGTCCGATTGGTTTCGGCGTGGATGCACTGGGCTTGCTCGGGATTCGCCTCGACAGCAGCCCGGACCGGGTCAACAGCGGCCTGTTGCCGGTGCATGGCGACGGGCGTGCGGCAAGCGACTACAGTCGCCTGGCTGGCACCTTCAAGGCACGCGTGTCGCAAACCGAGCTGCGGGTGGGCGAGCTGCAGCCGAACCTGCCGGTGCTGACCTTCAGCGACATTCGTCTGCTGCCGCCTACCTATCAGGGCGTCAGCCTCAACTCCGCCGAGATCAACGGGCTGACCGTGCAGGCTGGCCATTTGTCTTCGACGCACCTGCGCAACGAGGGCGGTGATGACAAGCTCAACGCGATGCTTGGCCATGTGCCGATGCGCCAGGTCGCGAGTGACGCGTTCAACTACCTGGGCGGTGACTATGTCTTCAATGACAAGCAGACCAGCGCGAGCCTCTGGTACGGCCAGCTCGAAGACATCTACCAGCAAGGCTTTGTCGGCCTCAAGCACAGCAAACCGTTGGGCGATTGGGTGCTCAGCGCCAACCTGGGTTATTTCACTGCCCGCGAGGACGGCGACGCCTTGCTCGGCCAGATCGACAACCAGGCGTTCTTCTCGTTGCTGACGGCCCGGCATGGTGGACATAGCTTGCACGTCGGTTATCAGGGCATCTATGGCGAAAGCCCGTTCCCCCGAGTTTTCGCCAATATCACCCCGCTGGGCAACGAGGTGCCCACCTATGAATTTGCCTACACCGATGAGCGTTCCTATCAAGCGCGCTATGACTACAATTTTGCCGCCATGGGCATCCCTGGCCTGACCGCGACGGTGCGCTACATAACCGGCAACAATGTCGATACCGGCCGCGGTTTCGAGGGCAAGGACCGCGAACGCGACCTGGATATTGGTTATGCGGTGCAGAGCGGGGTGTTCAAGGGTTTGGGGATTCGCGTCAGAAACGCGGTGGCGCGCTCGAATTATCGCAGCGATATCGACGAAAACAGGCTGATTCTGGCGTACACCTGGCAGTTGCTGTGAGCCCCGCGCCGCTCACAGCTGGCTGAGTTGCCAGACGGGTGCAACGCTGCGCTGCGGCGATAGCGTTTGCACACTGGCCGGCGATGCAGGTAGGTTGCCAACAGACTTTTTGTGGAAACCTGACCTTGGACTCACTCACTCAAGCGGTGCTCGGCGCAGCGCTGCAAGGCACTGTGCTGGGCCGTATTCAAGGCCGCCGGGCATTGCTCTATGGCGCCGCCCTGGCCACCTTGCCAGACCTCGATGTGATCATCCGCTATGCCGATCCGGTCTCGCAGATGACTTTCCACCGCGGCTTCTCGCATTCGGTCTTCGTACTCACCAGCCTGGCCTTGTTGTTGGCCTGGCTGGTGACCTGGCTTGGCCACAAGTACTGGCCAGAGCGCGGGTATCGCTGGCCGAGGCTGTTTGCAGCGTTCTGGCTGGTGCTGATCACGCACCCCGTGCTCGACGCCTTCACGGTGTATGGCACCCAATTGTTCTGGCCGTTACAGCTGATTCCGGAGAGCTGGGCGGCGGTGTTCATCATTGACCCGGTGTACACCTTGCCGCTGCTGGTTACGGTGCTGTTCGCGGCGATTCGCGGCATGCAGGGCAGGGCGATTGCGCTGATGACCGGTGCGTTGCTGTTCAGCACGGCCTATCTTGGCTTCGGCCTAGGCGCACGCATGCAGGCCGAGCAAAGGTTCCAGGCTGCGCTGGATCAGCAAGGGGTGGCGGTAACCGAGGTGCGCGCAATCCCTATCGCGTTCAACAGCCTGGTCTGGCGGGTATTGGCGAAAACCCCCGACGGTCATTACTTTGAGGGCATCAGCAGCGTGTTCGATCGCGAGCCGCCGGAAATGCTGCGTCATTCGCGCAACCTTGAGGCAGCCAAGCCCCTTGTCGATGACCCGCTGCACGCGCGCCTGCGCTGGTTCACCGGTGACTGGCTGCGTTACGACGAGGTCGGTGATGCCTTGGTGGTGACCGACCTGCGCATGGGCATTCCCGGCAACTACACGTTCCGTTTCCAGATGGCCAGCCGCGACAGCACTGGCCAGTGGATCGTTGGCACCCCCACGGCCTGGTCAGGTACAGCGGCCAACTCGATGTTCAACCTGGAAGACCTTGGGCTGATCTGGCGCCGCATCATTGACCAACAACCGCCGCTGCCATTGGCGGCATGGACCGCCAAGTACCTGCAGCCGATGGCGAGCACCGAGGCCGGGCAGTAACCGTGCGCTCGGCCGGGCTTGATTTGGTCAAGTGGACGGCGATCGTGACCATGGTCGCCGACCACCTGCGCTATCTATGGCCAGCTGCCGACGGTTTGTTCGTCATCGGCCGCCTGGCGTTTCCGTTGTTCTGCCTGGCGTTGGCAATCAACGTCGGGCGCAGCGCCCCGGGCGTCTGGCCCAGCCGCAATGCGGCGCGCTATCTCGGTTGGCTGCTGGTATTTGGCGTGCTGTCCGAAGCACCCTACCGTTGGCTGGACAACGGTTCACAGACCCTCAACGTGATCCCGACCCTGACGCTCGGGTTGTTGCTGGCCTGGGCAATACACCATCGACAAACACTGGCCTGCCTGCTCGGCTTGAGCGCTGCGCTGACAGCAGCACTGTTCAGTGATCATCTGATGTATGGCTTACCGGGGGTCCTGCTCCCCGCCGCGATACTGATCGCCAGGCGCTATGGCGGCGCCTGCTGGATGCTGCCGTGTGCACTGGCGGTGGCGGGCAACATGACCAACAGCTGGCTGCTCGCGCATCCGTTGGCGCCCATCGCCCTGGTCATCCTGAGCACCGCTGCACTGTCGTTGCCTATAGGCCTGTGGCTGTCACGGCAGGAAAGCTGGCAGGTACCGCGGGTCGGGCGCTGGGGTTATGCCTTCTATCCGCTGCACCTGGCGCTTATCGCCGGCCTGCAACGTCTGGCCACAGCCCTTGGTAGTTAGCGCGAGGACCGCGTACAACCAATGCCACCCCGACCCCCTACCCAAGTAGCATTCGACTGAGCAACAGGCTTGCCTATTCTGCGGCCATGGCTGTACCTCTTTCGGAAATCCACTTATGAGCGAAGGCGTCCTCAGCGCACTGTCGCGGGCAACCTGTGCAACTCAGGCAGCCGGTGAGCTGGCTGATCAACTGCAGCATGCCGAGCTTGGCTTTGTGCTGTTTTTCTGCTCGGCCGAGTACGATCTGCCGGCATTGGCGGCTGCGCTACAGGCGCAATTTCCGGCGGTTGGGCTGGCCGGCTGCACCAGTGCCGGCGAGCTGACCCCGGAGGGCTATGCGCGCGGTTGTATCACCGCAGTAGGCTTTGACCGGCGCTACTTTTCCATCGCTGCCGGCCTGGTCGAAGCCGTGCCCGGCTTCAGCCTGCTCGACGCGCAGGCACTGGTTGCGCAGCTGGTCGAAGACTGCCGGCGCAACAGCCTGGCGCCGATCAAGGCGCACAGCTTCGCCTTGACCCTGTTCGACGGGCTGTCCAGCCGTGAGGAGGTGGTGCTGGCTGCCTTGGCCGCGGCGCTGGGCGATATCCCCCAGTTCGGCGGTTCGGCAGGCGATGACAATCACCTCAGCCGCACCCACGTGTATTACGACGGGGCCTTCCACAGCGGTGCGGCAGTGTTGCTGCTGGTCAATACCTGGCTTGAGTTCGAGGTGTTCAGCGCCGACCACATCCAGCCGCGCAGCGAAAAACTGGTGGTGACCCGCGCCGACCGTCAGCTGCGTCGGGTCTATGAGCTGAATGCCGAGCCGGCCGCCGCAGAGTACGCCCAGCTGATCGGCGTGCCCGTTGCGGCGCTTGATCACCGGCTGTTTGCAGCGCACCCACTGGCGCTGCGTATCAACCAGAACCACTACGTGCGGGCCATCCAGCAGGTACATGAGGATGGCAGCCTGAGCTTCTACTGCGCGGTGGAGAACGGCATCGTTCTCACCGCAATGCGCCCCGGTCCGCTGCTGGCCAATCTGCAATCGTTGTTCGAGGGCCTGCACCAGCGCCTCGGGCCGTTACTGCTGACCATCGGCTGCGACTGCGTACTGCGCCGTCTCGAGCTGGAGGGCGAGGGCGCTGCTGTGGCCGAGGTCAGCGCGTTGTTGCGCAGCCAGCAGGTGCTGGGCTTCAACACCTATGGGGAGCAGTTCAATGGCATGCATATCAACCAGACCTTCACCGGCGTTGCCATCGGACGGCCCCGCGAGTGCATCGCCAGCTGAGCAGATCAGCCAGCTGCAACGCGACAACCACAAGCTCAAACGCATCAATGCGGCGTTGATCGAGCGGCTGGAATCGGGGGCGGCGCGGCCGGACGATGCCTTTGCTGCGTTCCAGCATTCGGTGGTGTTGGCCGAGCAGGTGCGCGAGCGCACGGATGCCTTGAACCAGGTGTTGGTCGAACTGAAGGCCAGCCACCTGCTGCTCAGCGAAGCGCATCAGCGCGCCGAAACCGCCCACCAGCGGCTGGTGGACGCCATCGAGAGTATTTCCGACGCGTTCGTGTTGTTCGATGCCGACCTGCGCGTGGTGCTGTTCAACCGACGCTTCAAGGCGCTCTGGGCCAACAGCCGCTTACGCGTGGCCAGCGGCATGCAACTGGTCGAGGTGAAACGCCTGATGCACAACCTGCTGCGCGAAGAACCCCGTGCCAGCAGCGACGAGCAACCGTTGTATCGGCTGCGCAACGAGCGCTGGTTGCAGGTCAGCGAACGACCGACCCGCGATGGCGGGCGGGTGATGCTGTTTACTGACGTCACCCGGGTAAAATTGCGCGAGAACCACCGCCGCGAGCAGGCCCTGGCGCACAAGTCGTATCTGCTGCAGCGGGCGGTCGACAACCTGTCGCAGGGCCTGGCCATGGTCAACGCCGAGGGCGTGCTGGAACTGTGGAACCGACGCTTTCTCGAGGTCAGCGGCCTAGCACCGATTGCCAGCCACCGGCAGTTTGCCGATGTGATCGCCGACAGCGAGCTGGCCTTGCTGACGCCCGCCAGCCGCGACGACCACGGCCAGCCGCTGCCGGAGCTGGAGCAACGCCTGTTCGACGGGCGCATGCTCGAGATCCGCACGCATCCATTGCCCACAGGCGGCTTCGTCAACACCTTCACCGATATCACCGAGCGCTACGCCCATGCCGAGGCGCTGCATCAGGCCTATCAGCACCTCGAACTGCGCGTGCACGAGCGTACTGCGGAGCTGACCAGTCTGAACCGGCAATTGCTGGGCGAAATCGACCAGCGCCGGCGCATGGAAGCCAGCCTGCGCGATGCCAAGGCTGATGCCGAGCAGGCCACGCTTTCGAAAACAAAGTTCCTGGCGGCGGTCAGCCATGACCTGCTGCAACCGCTGAACGCCGCGCGACTGTTTACCAGCGCCTTGCTCGAGCAGCCCAGCGCCGGGCCGTTGATCCACAACGTCAGCAACGCCCTGGACGGGGTCGAGAGCCTGCTCGGCACGCTGGTGGATATCTCCAAGCTCGACGCCGGTGTGATCCGCGCCGACGTCGCCAGCTTCGCCCTGAGCGACCTGCTCGACAACCTCGCCGCCGAGCACGCCACCGTCGCCGCCAGCGAAGGCCTGCGTCTGGACTACGTGCCGAGCCGCTTGCGCGTGCGCAGCGACATGCAGCTATTGGCGCGGATCCTGCGCAACTTGCTCAGCAACGCCGTGCGCTACACCCCCAGCGGGCGGATCGTGCTCGGCTGCAGACGGCGCGGCGACAAGGTGTTGATCGAGGTGTGGGATACCGGCATCGGCATCGCAGCGGACAAGTGCCGCGAAGTGTTCCAGGAGTTCAAACGTGGCGAGGCGCAGCGGCCGGACCAGGATCGCGGCCTGGGGCTGGGCCTGGCGATTGTCGACAAGATCGCCGGTATCCTCGGCCATCCCATCCAGCTGCGCTCGGTGCCCGGCAAAGGTTCGGTGTTCTCGGTCGAAGTCCCGTGCTGCCAGCGCCCTGTGAGCAAAGGCTCAGCGTTGCAGCCGGACCTGCCGCAGCTGCAATCGCTGCAGGGCGCGCGAATATGGGTGCTGGATAATGACGGGGCGATCTGCGCCGGCATGCGCAGCTTGCTCGAACAGTGGGGCTGCAAGGTCACCACGGCGGCCAGCGAAGCGGACCTGCAGCGGCAGGTCGCTCTGCCACAGGCGCGGGTCGACCTGTTGATCGCCGATTATCACCTGGACCATGACCGCACCGGCATCGAGGCGGTGGCGGCGATCAACGCCTGCCGCCACCGGGCCATACCGGTGCTGATGATCACCGCCAATTACAGCAACGAACTCAAGCAGCAGGTGCGCCTGCTTGGCCACACCTTGATGCACAAGCCGGTGCGGCCGATGAAGCTCAAGACCGCGATCAGCCACCTGCTTGGGTCGTCAAGCGGCCTGTAGGAGCGGCCTTGCCGGGGCGCCGGACCGGTCGGAAAGGGCTGCGTAGCGGCCCCATGATTATGCAGCACCGCAAATAGCCGGGCCCGCTGCGCGCGCCTTTCGCGACACAAGGCCGCTCCTACAGGGGCAGGTGAGTGGCCTGGTTAGCGTGCCAGGCGGCCGCTGACGAAGTGGGCAACATCGTTGAAGCCTGGGGTCGACGCATGGCCTGGGGTCACCAGCGCATCGATGAAGGCTTCATCTTCGGCAGTGATCTTCACCTGCAGTGCCCCGGCATAGGTGTCCCACTGCGCCTCGGTGCGCGGCCCGACAATCGCCGAGCTGACCAGCCGATTGTTCAGCACCCAGGCAATCGCGAACTCAACGATACCGACGCCTTTGCCCTCGCAGTAGGCGTGGATCTTGCGCGCGATGGTCAGTGACTCCTGACGCCATTCCACTTCCATGATGCGCTTGTCCTGGCGCCCGGCACGGCTGCCGGCGTCTGGCTCCGAGCCCGGTGCGTACTTGCCGCTGAGCACGCCGCGTGCCAGTGGGCTGAACGGCACCACACCAAGCCCGTGATAGCCCGCAGCGGTCAGCTGCTCAGGTTCGGCCTGGCGGTTGACGATGTTGTACAGCGGTTGGCTTACCACCGGCTTGGCCACACCCAGGCGCTCGGCTACGTTGCAGATCTCGGCGATGCGCCAGCCACGGAAGTTGGACACGCCCCAGTAGCGGATCTTGCCCTGTTGCAGCAGGTCACCGATGGCCCGCACGGTTTCTTCCAGCGGCACGTTGTGGTCTTCGCGGTGCAGGTAGTAGATATCCAGGTAATCGGTACCCATTCGGGTCAGGCTGGCTTCGATGGCATTGAACAGATGCTTGCGCGACAGCCCGCCGCGGTTGGGCAAACCGTCTATGGCGCCGAAGCCGGCTTTGGACGCAACCACCCAGTCCTGCCGATTGCGCGCCACCGCCTCGCCGACAATCTGCTCCGAGCGCCCGCCGTTGTAGACGTCGGCGGTATCGACAAAGTTGACACCCTGATCCCAGGCCTTGTCGATGATCCGCAGCGAGTCCTCGGCGCTGGTCTGCTCGCCGAACATCATGCTGCCCAGGGTCAGGGCAGAAACCTGCAGGCCGCTTTGGCCAAGAGGGCGATAGAGCATGGGGAAGGTCCTTGAGTGGGGAGGGGGATGACCTTTTTTACAGGCAAGCGGTGGGGTTTGAAAGGGCAAAACAGCTCGGTTGTTGCCTGATCCTGCCTGCAAATGTGTGTAGCCTGGTGTCGCCCAGCGCTGACATCATTTTCGAGTAGTCAACATGATGTTTATACGCAGCTGGTAGTTAGCGAAATCCCTCACAACGCTATGGGATTTTTTTCCTGCCTAGGCTTATTGCAACGCGCATGACGACGCAGCGATGCTTGATGCAGCCTGGAGACGCAATATCCGCCAGTAACCATGCCGCAAATTCGCAGCGTTGAGGTGCGTAGTGCTAAAAGTACAACCGTCTGAAAATCGGCTTTTGGTTACTGTATTGATACTGATGAGCTTACTTGGGATATTCCCCCTGGATGTGATACTTCCATCATTCCCAGCGTTGTCTTCACAATTTTCGGTCCCAACCCGAGATATCGCCTGGTCCATCAGCCTGTTCGCCATCGGGGTCGCGCTGTCGCAGTGCTGGATCGGACCGCTATCCGATCGCCTTGGCCGTAAACGCCTGTTGTTAGTCGGACTGATAACGGCGGCGTCAGGCGCCGTGGGTTGTATTTATGCCTGGGACTTTTCGTCCTTTATGGTTTTCCGCTTGGTGCAGGCCGCTGGATGCGGTTGCTTTGTACTCAGCCATGCACTGGTTCAAGACTTGTATAGCGACCATCGGCGCAATTCGATGCGAATTTTACTGACCACCGCCAGCGGTTTGTTTATCTCCCTGTCACCGCTGGCAGGCAGTTTTTTGCAACAGTGGCTTGGTTGGCGGGGCAGCTTTCAGGCATTTGTCGTGCTCGCAGCGTTAGCGGTGTTGCTGTGTACTGTTTCACTCACAGACGCTGCACGTCCTGTCGCCCCACGGAGCGGTTATCGCACCTTGTTCAAGGATCGACGCTTCATAAGCTATTCGATGCTGTCCGCAATCGCATTTGCTTGCCACTTCTCATTCATTGTCACGTCCCCCTTGCTGTTCATGGATCTCTTGGGAATGACCGACTACGCCCTTTCACTGATATTCATTGCTTATGGTGCGGCTTATATCATTGGCGGCGTGGTTGCCAGTGCTTTGAACAAGCGCATCGAGGTGAATGCGCAGATCAGATTGGGGCTTCTTTTGATCGGCGTCGCCGGGCTGTCGATGCTTCTCTGGTTGTATGTGCTAAATCCGACCGTCACCGGGATCATGCTGTCGATGGTGGTCTGCAGTGCCGGTACAACGATTGTGCGCCCGGCAGCGACTACCTGCGCGTTGAGCCTACATCCTGAGATTGCAGGGACGGCAGCTGCGCTGAATAACACGCTCGTATTTACCGTTGGCGGCTTGTGCAGCGCGGGGGTCGCGTTGGCAGATGGGGACTTGCTGTGGGCATTAGCGATGGCATTCGTCCTTGCAACGCTGATCGGGAGTCTGTTGCTGAGACGTCTTCGCAGCCTACCATCGAAGCTTCTCTCGGACTGACACACCTGTTCCATTCCTGCGCCAAGTGTGCCGAAACCGCATCTATTGAAGCGGTCGCCGGCTTGCGGCCATCCGTGAACAACTCCCTCTAGGACGGCCACTCCAGCACCATCAGCAATACTGGCACAGCCGTTGCTCCTGTTCTTCACGACACATTCCCTGGGTGTCGCCAATAACAAGAACGGAGATTCCCCCGATGACCCAATCAGGTCCGCACCGCCGGCCCATGCCGGGTGCCTTGATGAGAACCGCAGGTTGCGCCGTCCTGGCGTTGGCTTGTCTGGCCCCGGCGTTTGCCGCCGAGGTCGATGGCAAGCGCATCATCGACGCCGACAAAGAGCCCGGCAACTGGATGAGCCATGGCCGTACCTACGATGAGCAACGCTACAGCCCGCTGAACACCATCAACGACGGCAACGTCAATCAATTGGGCCTGGCCTGGAGTTATAAGCTCGATCTGGACCGTGGCGTCGAGGCCACGCCTATCGTGGTCGACGGTGTTATGTACACCACTGGGCCATTTTCGGTGGTGTATGCCCTGGACGCACGCAACGGCAAGCTGCTGTGGAAGTACGATCCGCAGTCCGATCGCCATCGGGCCGGTGAGGCCTGCTGCGACGCGGTCAACCGTGGCGTAGCCGTGTGGCAGGGCAAGGTCTATGTCGGCGTGCTCGATGGCCGCCTGGAGGCCATCGATTCCAAGACCGGCAAGCGCGTATGGTCGGTCGACACCCGCAGCGACGACAAACGCAGCTACACCATCACCGGTGCGCCGCGGGTGGTTAACGGCAAGGTGGTGATCGGCAACGGCGGCGCCGAGTTTGGCGTGCGTGGCTACGTCACCGCCTATGATGCCGAGACCGGCAAGCAGGCCTGGCGCTTCTTTACCGTGCCTGGCGATCCCAAACTGCCGCCGGAAGACAAAGCGATGGAGATCGCCAGCAAGACCTGGCACGGCGATGCCTTTGTCGAGCAGGGCGGCGGTGGCACGGCGTGGGATTCGTTTGCGTATGACCCGGAGCTGAACCTGCTCTATATCGGCGTCGGCAACGGCTCGCTGTGGGACCCGAAATGGCGCAGCCAGGCCAAGGGCGACAACCTGTTCCTGTCGTCGATCGTGGCGGTCAATGCCGACACCGGCGAATACGCCTGGCACTACCAGACCACACCTGGAGATGCCTGGGACTTCACCGCCACCCAGCACATGATCCTCGCTGAACTGCCGATCAACGGCAAACAGCGCAAGGTATTGATGCAGGCGCCGAAAAACGGCTTCTTCTATGTACTCGACCGCGCCACCGGCGAGTTGCTCTCGGCGAAGAATATCGTGCCGGTCAACTGGGCCAAGGGTATCGACATGAAGACCGGCCGGCCCATCGTCGATGATGAGGCAGCCGCCTACTGGAAAGACGGCAAGCGCAAGCTGGTGACCCCTGCATTCTGGGGCGCGCATGACTGGCACCCGATGTCCTACAACCCCAACACCGGGTTGGTGTACATTCCCGCGCACATCATGTCGGCCTACTACGAGCACATCCCGGAAGCGCCCAAGCGTCACCCGTTCAAGAGTGTGTACCAGCTGGGCTTGCGTACCGGGATGATGCCTGAAGGCCCTGAAGGCTTGCTGGAAATGGCCAAGACCTGGTCAGGCAAGTTGATCGCATGGGACCCGGTCAAGCAGGCACCTGCCTGGGAAGTGCCGTATATCACCATTTTCAACGGCGGCACCCTGAGCACGGCGGGCAACCTGGTGTTCGAAGGCAGCGCCGATGGCCGGGTGATCGCCTATGCCGCCGATAATGGCAAAAAGCTCTGGGAATCACCGGCTGCCAGCGGCGTGATGGCTGCGCCGATCACCTATTCGGTGGATGGCGAGCAATACGTGACCTTCATGGCCGGTTGGGGCGGGGCGTTCTCGACCTTTGCCGGGGCCTTGTCGCTGCGCGCCGGTGTGCAGCCGTTCGCCCAGGTGCTGACCTACAAGATCGGCGGCAACGCCACCTTGCGTGAGCCACCACCGCCGGCCGACACGCCTAAGCCGCCAGCGCTCACTGCTGACGAAAAAACCGTAGCTGCCGGCGCTGCGCTGTACGACGGCAACTGCTCGCAGTGCCACGGCATCCATGCCGTCAGCGGCGGCGTACTGCCGGATCTGCGCAAGCTCACCGCGGAAAAACACCAGATGTTCCTCGGCATCCTCTATGGCGGGCGCGTCCCGGACGGCATGCCTTCGTTTGCCGAAGCGCTCAAGCCCGAGCAGGTGGAGCAGGTGCACCAATACCTGATCAAGCGCGCCCATGACCTGCAACGCGAAGGCAGTGTCTGGGAGCAGTTCAGCGCCAAGCCTGCGGCCGCCACGCCGCTTGCCGACAATGCTTCCAAGGAGTGACATGACCATGCGCGATAATCCGTACCAGAACTATATCGACAACGCTTTTGTGGCCAGCGAGCAGCTGATCGAGGTGTTCAATCCGGCCAATGGTGAATTGCTGGGGGCGGTGCCAGAGTCACCCGTCGAGCAGGTCGAACGTGCGATTGCCGCAGCGCGCCGTGCGCAAAAAGGTTGGGCGGCAAAACCTGCCATCGAGCGCGCCGGCTACTTGCGCCAGATTGCGATCAAGGTGCGGGCCAATGCCGAGCGCCTGGCGCGAATCATCACCCAGGAGCAGGGCAAGGTGCCAGCGTTGGCCCTGGTGGAGGTCAACTTCACTGCCGACTACCTCGACTACATGGCCGAATGGGCGCGCCGCCTGGAGGGCGAAGTGCTGAGCAGTGACCGCGCCAACGAGCACATCTTCCTGCTGCGCAAGCCCCTCGGCGTGGTGGCAGGGGTGCTGCCGTGGAATTTCCCGTTCTTCCTAATTGCGCGCAAGATGGCGCCGGCGCTGCTGACCGGCAACACCATCGTGATCAAACCCAGCGAAGAGACGCCGATCAACTGCTACGAATTTGCCCGGTTGGTAGCCGAAACCGATCTACCGCCAGGGGTGTTCAACGTGGTCGGCGGCCAAGGTGCAAGTGTCGGCCACAGCCTCACCAGCCATGCTGGCATCGACCTGGTCAGCTTCACCGGCAGTGTCGCCACCGGCGCGCGGATCATGGCTGCGGCAGCGCCGAACATCACCAAGCTCAACCTCGAACTGGGCGGCAAGGCACCCGCTATCGTGCTGGCCGACGCCGACCTGGATTTGGCCGTGCGTGCGATCGTTGCCTCGCGGGTGATCAATACCGGGCAGGTGTGCAACTGCGCCGAGCGGGTCTATGTGCAACGCGGCGTGGCGGAGGCCTTCATCGACAAGGTCGCGCAGACGATGGCCGCCACGCGCTACGGCGACCCGTCGCTGCAGGCTGACCTGGACATGGGCCCGTTGATCAACCAGGCCGGGCTGGACAAGGTCGCGCAGATGGTGCGCACGGCAGTCGGGCAGGGCGCTCAGGTGGTCACCGGCGGGCAGGTGGCTGATCTTGGCGCGGGCTTCCACTATCAACCGACGGTGCTGGCCGGCTGTTCGGCGGACATGGAGATCATGCGCAAGGAGATCTTCGGGCCGGTCCTGCCGATCCAGATCATCGACGACCTGGACGAAGCGATTGCCCTGGCCAATGACAGCGAGTATGGCCTGACCTCGTCGCTATATACCCGCGACCTGAACGCAGCGCTAAAGGCCAGCCGCGAGATTGATTTTGGCGAGACCTACATCAATCGCGAGAACTTCGAGGCCATGCAGGGTTTCCACGCCGGAGCACGCAAGTCCGGGGTGGGCGGCGCGGATGGCAAGCATGGGCTGTATGAATACACGCGCACGCAGGTGGTGTATATCCAGGGCTGAGTAAGGACTGGCCGGCACGCTCGCGCGTCGGCCAGTGCTGACATCAGTCAGCCTGATTCGGCGGGACGATCCCGTGGCGTTTCATCTTGCGGTACAGGGTCGAACGGGAGATTCCCGCCGATTCTGCTGCCGCGCTGATGTTCCAATGCTCGCGTCGCAGTACATCAAGCAGATGCCGGGCTTCAGCATCCTCGACCTGGGCCTCCAGGCGCAGTGGTTGTGCATGTACTGCGACTCGCGGCGCACTCGCCAGCAACTCTTCCGGCAGACAACCCAGGCTTATCACCCCATCCTCCGCCAGCGCTACCGCATAGCGCAGCGTGTTCAGCAATTGGCGCACATTGCCAGGCCAGGGGTGGCCCAGCAGGCAGCGCCGAGCCTCTGCGTCCAACTGCAGCCCTTGCGCTTCGGGCAGCCGCTGCAGCAGGTGCTCGATCAACTCGGCGCGATCACTGCGCTGGCGTAGCGCCGGTAGGCTCATGCGCATGCCGCACAGGCGATAGTAGAGGTCTTCACGGAAGCGTTTTTCAGCGATCATGCCCGCCAGATCCTGGTGAGTCGCCGACACCACCTGGATATCCAGCGCCACCGGCGCTTCGGCCCCCAGTGGCTGCAGCTCACGCTCGGCCAGCACCCGCAGCAAGCGGGTTTGCAGGTGCGCAGGCATGTCACCGATCTCATCGAGGAACAGCGTGCCGCCATTGGCCAGTTCCAGCTTGCCCTTCATGCCTTTGCGATTGGCGCCGGTGAAGCTGCCGCTGCGGTAGCCAAACAGCTCGCTTTCAATCAACGACTCGGGGATCGCCGCGCAATTGAGCGCAACGAACGGGCCGGCCTGACGGCGACTGGCTTGGTGCACAGCACGGGCGAACGCCTCCTTGCCGGTGCCGGTTTCACCGGTGATCAGGATGCAGATGTCTTTATCCAACACTTTGCGCAGGCGCTGCACGCTTTGCTGCAGTTGGCTGTCGCCTCCGGCAAGCGCTTCCAATGTGGGGTGGCGCGCTGCAGCTGGGGCAGGTGCAACAGTATTGGCGCGCAGCCCGTAGCCAGCCGGCACACGCAAACCGACTTCGATGATCAGTTCGCTGCCAGGCTCGCGCAGCTGGGTGCCGCAAGCGCCGCCGCGGGTGAGCATCAGCAACTCATCGATACTGGCAGGCAGCAACTGCTCGATGCGCAAGCCCAGCAGGGCGCCAGGCTGGGCCATGAATGCAGCCCGGTTAGCACCGATCACCCGGCCGCCTTCATCCAGCGCCAATAATTGCTCATTGGCCAGATCGGTGATGTCGTCACGAGGCTTCAGCGCCAGGGTCAGGCGGTCGCGGTAGCGTTGCCGGAAATGGGTGTTCTCGATCAGCCGCGCGTACAGCGTCACCAGGTGCAGGGTCAGGTGTTGCGCCTGCTTCGGCCCGTCGTTGAACAGACAGGTCGCGTTGAGGCAGCCTAGCAGTTGATTCTGCGCATCGAAAATGGGTGACACCGAGCAGCTCAGGCGGGCGTTAGCCGCAAGAAAATGCTCCTGGCGGTGGATGGTCAGCGCCTGCCCCGAGGCCAGCGCTGTGCCGATGCCATTGGTGCCGGCTATCGATTCGTCCCAGCGGGCGCCGACGATCAGCCCAGCGCGTGAATAACGGTCGTGATCGGCTGGCAGGCGGGCATCGAGGGTGATGCCGTCAGCATCGCTGAGCAGTACGGCGAAGCCCGCATCGACCACTCGCCGGGCCAGGCCGTTGACGCCTTGCCCGGCGATGCTCAGGTAGGCCTCGTGCTGAGCCTGATGCTGGCGAATCTCGGCGGCGCTGAGGATATTGTCGACATGGCGCAGGCCTGGGTCGAGATGGTGCTGATTGATGCTGCGAAACCAGGATTCGGCGATCACCGCTTCCGGCGCAAGGCCGCGTTCGGCGAAGTGGCAGTCGATAAACGCAGCCAGTTCCCTGGCGCGGGTGTCGGTGGCAGGCGCGGTCATGGGCGCTCCCCGTGCTGTTATTGTCGTGGGCCGGTTCGAAGTGCCGGTCAGACTGCAACCATAGCGCAAAAGCCTGAGGCAGTGAGCGCCTGCTTGAAATGGAACGCCTGACGGCATTCAAGCTTCTCAACAGAATACAAGCCTGTGAGGGGCAGACCATGGACCAGCAGCAATCTATCGCGCCGCGGCCTGTTAAGCCGCGCCAGCTACGTTTCGCCGACGACGGCTCGACGCCGAACAGCGTGTTGCCGGTGTTGCTCTACTCGATGCAGTGGCCCAGCGGCACGGACCGGGCGGCGGCCTTCGAGGCGCTGTTCGAAGTGCACGGCTGGCCTGCGTTATGGCGAGATGGCGTGTTTCCCTATCACCATTTCCACCCCAACGCGCATGAAGTCCTGGGCGTAGCGCAGGGGGAGGCGCGATTGACCCTGGGCGGTACCGCCGGGCAGACCATCAGCGTCAAAGCCGGCGACGTCCTGGTGCTGCCGGCTGGTACCGGCCATCGCTGCGTGACCTGCAGTGAGGACTTTGTCGTGGTTGGCGGTTACCCGCGGGGGCAAGAAGACTACGAGGTCGAGCGGCCCAACGCCCGAGGCCACACGCAGGCGGTGGCGCGGATTGCCAAGGTCGCGTTGCCGGAGCTGGACCCGGTGCTGGGCAAGGAGGGCGGGGTTGTCGCGTTGTGGCGGTGAGGGGTTGCCGGGCGCCAGGCCCGGCAACGGTCAGCCGTTTCAATCGGCGCGGGCGCTGCTCAAGGCGCCAGCACGGGTGACGCGCAGGGCCACCAGGCTGCCGATCACGATAAGCCCAGCCAGCGAGTACAACGCGGCATCGGTCGAACCGGTCTGATCCTTGATGAAACCCACCAGATACGGGCTGAGGAAGCCTGCCATCTGCCCGACCGAGTTGATGATTGCCAAACCTGCAACGGCAGTGGCAGCACTGAGCAACGCAGTCGGCATCGGCCAGAACATCGGCAAGCCGGTGAGGGCGCCCATGGTCGCGATCGACAGACCAAGAATGGCGATTGGCGGGTTGCCGGCAAAGTTGACCGCGATCAGCAGGCCGATCGCGCCCATCAGCATCGGCACCACCAGGTGCCAGCGGCGTTCGTTGCGCAGGTCAGCCGAACGGCCTACCAGAATCATGAACACGCCGGCCAGCAGATAAGGGATCGCGCTCAACCAGCCAATCAGCAGCGGGTTGTCAAAACCCATGCTCTTGATGATCGATGGCAGCCAGAAGTTGATCGCGTACACGCCGCTCTGGATGCAGAAGTAGATGAAGCCAAAGGTCCAGATCAACGGATTGGTCAGCACCGACAGCACACTGTCACCGCTGGTGACCGGCTTGCGCGCTGCATCGGCGTTGAGGTCGGCTTCGATGATCTGCCGCTCGGCCGGGCTCAGCCACGGCGCTTTCTGGTAACCGTCGCTGAGCAGTTTGATCGCCAGCACGCCCAGCACCACCGTCGGCAGGCCCTGGATCAGGAACATCCACTGCCAGCCCGCCAAACCGTGCTGGCCGGCGGCAAAGTGCTGCAGAATCCAGCCCGAAAACGGCCCGCCAAGCAGCCCCGAGACCGGGATTGCCGACATGAACAGGGCCATGATCCGCCCACGTCGATCCGCCGGGAACCAGCGCGAGAGGTACAGCACCACGCCCGGGAAGAAGCCGGCTTCGGCGGCGCCGGTGAGCAGGCGCAGGGCGTAGAACTCGGTCGGCGTGGTGACGAACATCAAGCAGGTCGACAGGCTGCCCCAGGCGATCATCATCAACGCGATCCAGCGCCGCGGCCCAAAGCGGTTCAGCGCCAGGTTGCTGGGCAGGCCGCAGAGTACGTAGCCGATGAAGAAAATCCCGGCGCCGAGGCCGTAGACGGTTTCGCTGAACTTCAGTGCATCGAGCATCTGTAGCTTGGCAAAACCAACGTTGACGCGGTCGAGGTAGTTGAACAGGTAGCAGATGAAAATGAATGGAATCAGCCGCAGTGTGATGCGCCGGTACAGCGCATTGCGGGTGCTATCGTGGCCTTGGTCAGGGGCAGAGCTGTGTGCCATGATCGGGATCTCTGTTGTTATGATTGTTACCGCGTCGCCTGTCTCGGCGCTCGCCCTGACGAGTCTCGGCGAGCGCAGCGCGGCTGTCTTTGTGCTTGTGCACAGGGATCAGCGCTGGCCGCTGTGCTGCGGCCCAAATCCTATCACTGCAAGGACCGTTGAATGTTCGAACTGGACCATGACCTGGCACAGGATATCGTCGACCGGGCGATGGCCATTCTGCCGTGCAACGTCAACGTCATGGACAGTCAGGGCTTGATACTGGGCAGCGGTGAAGCAGAACGCATCAACACACGCCATGAAGGCGCCCAGTTGGTACTGGCCAACGGCCGGATCGTCGAACTCGACAATGACGCGGCCAAGTGCCTCAAGGGCGTGCAGCCCGGCGTCAACCTGCCACTGATGCTCGACGGCCGCTTGATCGGCGTGCTCGGCCTGACCGGTGATCCACAGCAATTGCGCACCTACGGTGAGCTGGTGCGGATGACCGCCGAGATGCTCCTGGCCCAGCGTCATCTGCAAGTCGAGCAACAATGGCGACGCCAGCGCTGTGATGACTTGCTGGCATTGTTGCTGGGCAGTAGTGGAGACTCGACGCGGTTGCTCGACGAGGCCCAGCAACTTGGCCTCAAGCCCCAATTGGCGCGGGTTCCGTGCCTTTTCGAGCTGGAGTCCGGACCGCCTGCAGAAGCCTTGGCCACTTGGTTGATGAGCCGTTATCCGGATGGCTGGTGCGTTAGCCCGGCCCGCCAGTCATTGTTGTGGTGTCGTCCAGCGGCAGTGGCGCTGGACGAACAACGCCTGCTCGAACGTCTGCAGCGCCATGGCTGGCAAGTCCAGCGCCTGGCCGTCGGCCCCGCAGCGCAAAGCCTTGAGCAATTGCGACGCGGCTACCGGCGGGTGCGTGATCTGCTTGCCTATGGGCGCGAAGTGCTGCCTGCCGAGCGCTTGCTGAACCTGACCCGCTACCGCTTGCCAGCACTGCTGTGGCGCCACCGTAACGACGACGCGCTGGATGAATTGCTCGAGCCCTTGCTGCGCATCCGTAGCAAGGACGCCAGCGGGCAGTTGCTCAATACCTTGCGCGCCTGGTGCGCCCACGATGGCCAGAGCCAGGCCTGTGCCGATGCACTGGGTATTCACCGCAACAGCCTGCGTTATCGCCTGGAACGTATCGCCGAGCTGGGCGAGGTCGACCCACAGCGGCTGGACGGCATGTTGACCCTGTATCTGGGCTTGCAGCTGTTGCCGGCCGACTGAGCCGAGCAGCAAAGGCGTTTGCCCAAACAACGGCGGCGGGCTTTTGTGCATCTGACCGAGGCCTGCGGCTGACGCAACTGTCAGCATCGCTGCAACAGGATCAGGAGAATCCCCATGAAAATTGTCATCGCCCCCGATTCGTTCAAGGACAGCCTCGACGCTGCTGCCGTCGCCCAGGCCATCGCACGCGGCCTGGCCGAGGTGTGGGCGGACGCCGAGCTGGTCGAGTGTCCGATGGCCGATGGCGGCGAAGGCACGCTGCAGGCGATTGTTGCGGCCAGTCACGGTGAGCTGCGCCGACAAGTGGTGCGTGGGCCATTGGGGCAGGCGGTCGAAGCCAGCTGGGGCTGGCTGGCCGAGAGCCGCACGGCAATCATCGAAATGGCCGAAGCCAGTGGTTTGCAGCTGGTCCCCGGCGAGCAGCGCGACGCCTGTCGCAGCAGCACCTGGGGCACCGGGGAGCTGATTGGCGCGGCCTTGACTGCGGGTGCCCAACGCATCGTCCTGGCGATTGGCGGCAGTGCCACCAACGACGGCGGCAGCGGCATGCTCCGCGCCTTGGGCTTGGGTTTGTTCGATGCCGATGGGCAGGCGCTGGCCGAAGGCGGCCTGGCCCTGGCGCAACTGGCCCGGATCGACGCCAGCAAGCTTGATCCGCGCCTGGCAGAGGTGCAGGTCGAAGTCGCAGCAGACGTCGACAACCCGCTGTGTGGGCCAAACGGCGCCTCGGCGATTTTTGGCCCGCAAAAAGGCGCCAGCCCTGAGCAGGTGACAGCGCTGGATCTCGCCCTTGGGCATTTTGCCGACCAATGCGCGCAACTGCTGGGTAACGACCTCAGGGAGTCGCCCGGTAGCGGCGCTGCCGGCGGCATGGGCTTTGCGGCCAAGGCCTTCATGGACGCGCGTTTCCGCGCTGGAGTGGAGGTGGTCGCCGAGCTGGCCGGGCTGGATGCACTGGTGCAGGGCGCCGATCTGGTCATCACCGGCGAAGGCCGCTTTGACGCGCAGACCTTGCGCGGCAAAACGCCGATGGGTGTGGCCAGGGTTGCCAAACGTCATGGTGTGCCGGTGGTGGTGCTGGCCGGCACCCTGGGCGAGGGTTACCAGCAGCTGTACGCCCATGGCATAGATGCCGCGTTTGCGCTGGCCAGTGGGCCGATGACCCTGGCTCAGGCGTGCAGCGAGGCGCCGGCACTGCTGCAGGCGCGCGCCAGCGATATTGCCCGCCTGTGGCAGTGCGCCAAGGCTCAGCGCTGAGCTTCAGCTTCATAGGGCACATCAGCAGGCGTCTGGCTGAGGAGCACGGCAATTGCCAACAGAGCGGCGCCAACGCCTGCCAGCGGCAACCACGCCAGACCGAGCTGACCGACCAAGAGGCCACCGAGCCCGCCGCCTAGTGCGGTGCCGAGGTTGAACGCAGCAATGTTCAACCCCGAGGCCACGCCGCTGGCGTGCGGCGCCAGGGTTTTAGCCAGGTTGAGCAGGCGCAACGTGGACAACGTAACGATGGCGAAGAACACCGCCCCCAGCACCCCGACCAGGCCGAGCACGGCCCATGGCGACTGCCTGAAGACATACAGCAGCATCAGCGTCACCACCAGCATGAGCAGCGCCAGTAGCAGGCAGCGGTTAATCGCAAAACGGTCGCCGGCATACCCGCCCACCAGATTGCCAGCAATCGTACAGGCGCCAAACAGCAGCATGCCCGCGCTCAACAAGCGAGGCCCGGCCTGGCTCACCTCCAGCAGGTACGGCGACACGTAGCTGAAAAAGCTGAACACCGCGACGCTGACCAGCATGGACACCCCGGCAACGGACAACAACGGCCGCAGTAGCACGGCGCGCAGGCCGCTCAACCCCGCGCCAGGCTGAGCATCCGCCGCCGCACCGGCCTGAACCGGCATCCAGCGCAGCAAGCCGATCAAGCTCAAACAACCGAGCAGCGCCAGCGCGACAAATATCACCCGCCACGACCAGAAACTGCCTAGCAGCGTGCCCAACGGCACCCCGAGTGCCAACGACACCGTCAAGCCCATCCATACCACCGACAATGCCCGCCCGGCCTGCGCGGGCGCTACCAGCTTGACTGCAACACTGGCCGCTATCGCCATGAACACGCCATGGGCCAGGCCAATCACAAAGCGCACCAGGTGCAAGGTCCACACCTGCTCGACGCTTGCCAGCAGCAGGCTACCCACACCCAGCACTGCAACCGTCAGCAGCATCAGCGAGCGGTCACACCAACTCGCCAGTGCCGCAGTCAGCAACGGTGCGCCGATGGCGGCACCCAGCGCGTACGCAGCAATCGCCGCGCCTACTGCGGCGACTGAGCTGCTCAGGTCGGCCGCCATTGCCGAAACCAGCCCGGCGACCACGAACTCGGACAAGCCGAAGGCAAAGGTGCACAGCGAAAAAACGTAGATGGCTAACGGCATGGCGGCATCTGACTCAAGTGCTGGGCCAAGGCCAAGGCCTGTTCGCCATTCAGGCGGGGATCAACCTTGCTCAGGTAGCAGCGGCGCAGATCCTCCGGCTGCAGTTGGCCCGGGCCACCGAGGCATTCGGTGACTGCTTCAGCGGTCATTTCCAGGTGCAGCCCGCCGAGGATCGAGCCATGCCGGGCATGCACGGCGAAGGCCGTCTCTATTTCCGCCAGGATGTCATCGAAAGCGCGGGTCTTGGTGCCGCAGGGTAGGGTGCGGGTATTGCCGTGCATAGGGTCGCACAGCCACAACACCCGTGCGCCAGCATGCTGAACAGCGTCAATCAGCGGCCCGAGGTGCTGCTCCAGCAGTGCCGCGCCCATGCGATGGATCAGCGTCAGTCGGCCCGGCTGGCTGTGCGGGTTGAGCTGTTGGATCAGCTGAAGCAGTGCGCCGGCCGAGGTTTCAGCGCCGACCTTGACCGCCACCGGGTTGCTCACCCCACGCAGGTATTCGACGTGGGCGCCGTCGGGCTGGGCGGTGCGCAGGCCAATCCACGGCAGGTGGGTGGCCTGGTTGAACCAGCAGCCATCGTCCTGTTGCCGGGTCAGCGCCTGTTCGTATTCCAGCAGCAAGGCTTCGTGGGAGATGAACAGCGCCTGATCGCACAGGCCATCGCTGTCCATGAAACCCTGCAGGTTGCGGATGTCGCGCAAGGTCGCGGCCGTGTGCGCATAGGCTGCAAGCAAGCGCTGCGGATCTGCCCGCCGCGCTGCTGCGCTGAACTCGGCCTGGTTGACGATATCGCCGCGATACACCGGCAGACTCAGACCATCACGGGTTTCGATATCACTGGAGCGTGGCTTGGCGTATTGCCCGGCGAGGCGGCCGATCTTGATCACCGGTCGCTGAACACCCCGCGTCAGCAGCTGGCTCATCTCCTGCATCAGCTGCAGAAAGCGATTCAGCGCGGCCTGATCGGTCTGGGTGAGGTCTTCGGCGCAATCACCGCCTTGCAAGACAAACGCACGGCCCTGCTGGGCCTGGGCCAGCAAGGCCGTAAGCAGGCTGATCGACTGCCGACTGACCAGCGTGGGGGCCTGGCGCACGCTTGCCAGCGCTTGCTCAAGGGCAGCTTGGTCGTGATACAGCGGTTGCTGCGCAGCGCTGCGGTCGCGCCAGGAATTGAGGCTCCAGGCCAGTGGGCCGTCGAGCACGTTGGCGCCTTGGGTCAGCATGATCGGTGTCGCTCCCTGAGTGTCGTCGTTCGCCCTGCACCTGCTGCAAGGAGCGGCGATAGTGCGCAGCGACGACAGCTCGAGGGAAATACAATAAAGGTCTCAATCTGATATGCGCAGATGCCCCATAGCGCGCGGGGGCGGGGCGCAGGCGGCAGCCGCTGACAGGCGCTGAAACCTTGTATTTGAGGGGCTACTAATACTTTCGATCTATCACTGCTGCTTCGCCAAAAGTATTTTACTCAAGGTCTGCACTCGCCAATTCTCGGCGCAACTTATTCGAGAGGGGCGGGGCGATGTTGGTTCACAAGGAAAACGACCATTCAGTCGTAGCGGCAGCCGAGGGCGAACTTCGCCAGTTCGGCAGGAATATGCCTTGTCAGAATTTTTACACTGACAAGTTGCAGGCCGCCTGGGAGCGTGCTTGCAAAAGCCGCTATTACGCGGACATCGGCCCTTTCAGCAGCGCAGCCTTCGCCCAGTTGCCGGTCACGCCCAAGGCCAGCCTCAAGGCTACCCCGCTGGAATTTTGCACGGTCGGCCTGGGTGATGCGGCGCGCTATTACGCCACCACCGGCACCACCGGCGAACCGACGCCAACGCCACGCCTGAAGCAGGACATCATCTGGAATGCCATCAGCGTCGCCAGCCAATGGCGCGCGGTGCTCAGCCCGGGCTCGCGGGTCGCCAACCTGATGCCGTCGGATATCGTCCCGGTCGGCGATCTGATCGCCAACGTCTGCGATTACCTGGACGTCTCCCACGTGCGCCTTTACCCATTCACTACCGGTATCACCGACTGGGAGCGGGTGTGCAAGACCTTTGCCACGTACCAGCCGAGCGTGCTGTTCATTGCCCCAGGCGTGCTGGTCCAGCTGACTCGCTACCTTAAACAACGGGAGATGCTCGACGGTTTTGCCCAGTCGGTGCGGGCGATCATGCTGCTGGGCGAGGTCAACACCCAGCCGTTTCGCCAGCGCCTGGCGCGCTGGTGGCAGTGCGAGGTGTTCGATGCCAGTTATGGCAGTACCGAGACCGGCACCCTGGCGACGGTTGGCGAAGATCAACACATGCGTCTGGCCTGCACCACCAACTACTTCGAACTGCTGCTGGAAGACGGCCGGCTGGTGCCGCTGGCGCAAGGCCTCAGCGGGCGTTTGGTGGTGACACCGCTGAACCTGTATGCACGGCCCTTGCTGCGGCTGGATACCGGTGACAGCGTGACCATCAGCGGCGCTTGCGAAGTCGGCCAGCTCAGCCCAAGCCTGCTGATCAATGGCCGCGACAACGATGCCGTGGTAGTCGGCGGTGTGCCGTTGGATATTCGCGCTGTCGAGGAAGTCGTTTACGGCAACTGCGACGCCACGGGCTACATGATCGAAGTCGACCGCGACAAGGACAGCGCCGCACTGATTCTGGAGCGCGATGTGCTCTGGGACACTGGCCAGGAGGCGGCCATCGAGGCGCGCCTGCAGGCCCACTCGCAAGCCCATATGCGCCTGCGCTGGAGCCGCATCCTGTTCATCAACAACCTGTCGGTGTTGAGCAAGAGCGGCGCCTCGCAAAAGAGCTGGAAAAAAACCAATCTGCGCTTTGTTGGCGGTGCGCAATGAGCGCGGTGCTGCCGAAGTTTCCGCAAGGGCAGGGGCTGGCCAATCATCAGGCCGACCTCTGGTGCACCTACGCGGCGATCCGCAGCCTGGCCTGGGTCGAGCGCCTGGGCAGTGCCGATGTGGCGCAATTGCAGGCGTATATCCAGTCGCGGCGCAACCGTGATGGCGGCTACGCCTGGAGCAAGGGCATGCCATCCGACGCCTGGGCTACGTTCTATTGCACCGAAACCCTCAAGGATCTGGCTGCGCCGGTCAGCGGCACAGACGCCACTGCCGTGTGGCTGCACACCTTGTTCGACGGCGACGCCTACGCCATGTGCCCCGGCCAGACGGCAGATGCCTGGGCCACGCACTACGCGCTGCGCACCTTGCTCGAAGTCTGCCAAGGCGAGGTCCAGCAGCGTGAGCCGCTGTACCGCTGGCTTGAGGGGCTGCAATGCGCCAATGGTGGCCTGAGCTGGTCGGCTGAGTTTGCCAAACGCGATGTCGCCGATACCCGCGCCTGCTTTTATGGCGTGATGGCCGCCCGCGCACTGCAACGGGCTGGGCTGCCGGTGCCCGCGTGGGACCGGGCGCGATTGATCGCCTGGTTGCAGGCGCAGCAGCTGGCTGACGGCGGCTTTCGTTTCAGCGAGTCTGCCGAGTCCGCGTGCCTGTGGGCGACTTATCGAGCCACCGCAAGCCTGGCGGAGTTGCAAGCGCTACCACTGGACGCACAGCGTTGCAGCGACTGGATTGTTGCCCGGCGCAGCAGCGCAGGCGGATTTGTCCGTTGGCAGGGTTATGACGGCGAAGACGTCTGGGCGGTGTTCTGCGCGGTCGGCTCACTCAAGGCACTTGGGCAGCCAGTCGCCTGGCTGGCGGATGAAGTCGCTGCCTATATCGCCAGCCTGGCCACACCCGGTGGCGGCTACACCTACCGCGAAGCGAGCACGGCGGCGGATGTGCTGACCAGCGCCGCCGGCATTCTCGGCGGCAGCCTCGACAGCGGCCAGCGCGCTGGGGCATTGCGCTGGATCGAAGGCTGCCAGATGCCTAACGAGGCCGGGATCATGTACATGCCCGGCCGCGGTGCCGAGGTGCGCTGCACTGCCTGGGGGTTGGCAGCCGGGGCGTTTGCCGAGCAGCCACAGGCCCGTCAGGCCATCGGCCAATGGCTGGCTTCGCTGCAAAACCCGGACGGCGGCTTTGGCTTCTGGGAAGGTCGTGGCTCGGACATGGTCTCGACTGCAGCCGCAGTCGCCATCCTGCAGTCGCTGGGCGACAGCAGCGGCGTGGCGCTGGATGGCCTGCAGCGGTTTGTCGGCAGCTGCCAGCATGAAGACAGCGGGCGCGTCGCCTATAGCGCCTACCCGCGCGGCGCCTCATCGCTGCGCGCCGGCTTGCAGGCGCTCAGTTGCCTTGCCTATCTCGGCCACCCCGTGCAGCAGGCCGCTAATGCGCTGCTTGCGGTGCACAAGGTTCGTCAGGGTGGTTTCGCCAATCACGGTCAACGTATCCCCGACCTGCTCAGTACCTATCAGGCGGTGGCCATGGCGTTGGCGTTCGAGTTGCCGGTGGACATCGCTCACCTGCGTTTCTTCCTCGACAAGGTCAGCACCGCGCAAGGCTTTGCCTGGTCGCCGCTGTACCTGGAAGGCAGTGATGCGCTGTCGGCCTGCCTGGGCCGTCTGCTGCAGGCATTCGTCGACGGCAGCCGCCGCCATTTGCCCAACCTGCAACTGTCATAAGGACCCCGAGCATGCCGACCATTACCGTCGCCTGCGCGCCGCTGCCGCTGATCGAGCGCAAGCGCATCGCGCTGGGTTTTACCCGCGTACTCAAAAGCCTGGGCGCAGACCCCGCGCACTGCATGGTGTTCTTCGCGCCGCTGCCGCTGGACTGCGTGTTCAGCGCCGGCATGCCGTTGCCCAGTCAGGACCGTGACGGCCAGCCTGCGCAGTTTCATGTGCGCATCACACTCTCCAGCGAGCGCGACCTGCTCGCGCAGCAGAACTTGGCCGACGGCCTGTACGCAGGGCTGCGCAGCCGCTACTGCACAGCTTTCATCTATCTGCAATTCGACCCGATCGCGCCTGAACAGGTGTTCTACAGCGCGGGCGCGGCACTGATCAACGCAAGCACTCAACAAGGAAGCACCGGCTCGTGAACACCCTCTCCATCGAACAACAGATCCGCCAGACCCTCGCCCAATTGCTCGGCCCCGAGGTGCTCGACATCGACAGCCAGGCCAGCTTTCGCGATTTTCTCGGTGAGCGCTTCGACAGCCTGATGGCGGTCGAGGTGATTACCGCCGTCGAGGACGGTTTCAGCATCGAGGTCGACTACCTCAGCGACGATGTGCGCTTCTGGTTCGAGACTCTGGACAAGATGCAGCGCTTCGTTGCGCAAAAGCTCGAAGACCAGCTCACCCTGCAGGCCGCCGAGTGAACGCCGAGCAGGTGTTCCACACTTCCGGCTCCAGCGGCGCGCCGCGCCAGTGGCTGCGCAGCCGCGCGCAGATGGAGCAGGAGGCGCTGCTGATCTATCTGCGCTGGGCGCCGCAGGTCAGTGAGATCATCAGTTTTGCGCCGGTCAGCCACAGCTATGGGCAGATCCTCGGCGAAACCGGAGCGCGAGTAAGCGCGGCGGCGCTACAGCTGTGCTCGTTCGAACAACAGCAGCTGCCAACGCTAGATGGCCACGGCCAGTGCGTGATCCTCGCCATTGCCAGTACCTGGAAACTGCTGCCAGCGCTGCTCAAGCGCCTGGCTGGCAAGCGCCCGCTGTTGATCGTGCACAGCGCATCAATGTTGCCACCCGGCGCACTGGCTGTGGTCCAGCAGTTTGCCAGTGCGCAGGTGCGTTTCATCGAGGTGCTCGGCTCGACCGAGACCGGCGCAATTGCCGTCCGCGAACTGGATGCCAGCAGTACACCGGAACAGCCGTGGAACCTGCTTGAGGATGTTCAGCTACTGACCCCCGCAGGCCAGCCCGCGCCTCTGGAAATTGCCAGCCCACGCATTGCCCGTGAGCTGGGTCAAGCCTGCGCGGCGCCAAGCCACCGTTGTGACGACCTGGTACAGGTCGTCGGCCCTCGCCGCGTGCGGTGGCTGGGCCGAGTCAGCAGCCTGATCAAGGTCAACGGTGTGCGCCTCGACCTGGCCCGGCTAGGCGCAGAACTGGGCGTGCTGGTGGGCTGCTCCAGCCTGGTCTGTGTGCAGCTGCGCGACGGCCTGCGCGGCGAGGCCTACAGCATTCTGCTTGCCGATCCGTTAGTTAGCGCTGGCGATGTGCTGGACGCATTTGCTCAGCTCACGCCCGGCACACCGCGCCCGCTACATATCCGTCATATCGATCACCTACCGCTGTCCGCCACAGGCAAACCACAAGCCTGGGCGGCGGCATCAACTGTCAAGGAATACACAGATGTCACACGTTAAGACCGAAGATGCAATAGACGCCTACCTGGCCAACTGCGGCCCTGCAGCCGCTGGCCAACAGGTGCCGGATTACCTGGCCCTGACTCTGCGCGAGCGCTATGCGCAACTGCAGGCCAATCCAGCACTGGCCGCCGATTGGGCAGCGCAGTATGAGCAATGGGCGGTGCATGCCGACGGCCACTACCGCTGCCTGGTCAGTACCCGCCCGGCCGACGCGCCGTGGTTCCGCCTGGGCGTCAAGGACACTGTCGACGTCGCGGGTTTGCCGACCCGACTGGGCCTGCGCAGCTACCGCCACCACCCAGGGCGCAGCGCCGAAGCGCTGACCTGGCTTGACCCACGCGTGGCCTTGACCTGCAAGGTGACCACCACCGAGCTGAACATCGCCTTTGGTGGCGGTTGCCGCAACCCGCTTTACCCGAGCATCGATCCTTCGGGTTCGAGCACTGGCTCGGCGGTGTCGGTGGCGGCGGGGCTGTGCGATATCTCACTGGGCACCGATGTGCTCGGCTCGGTCCGCTGGCCTGCGTCGCACTGTGGCATGGTCGGCTTGCGCATGACTCACAAGGCCGGGAATCTGGCCGGCGTATTCCCCCTGTCGCCACGGATGGACGCTCTCGGCTGGGTCGCGCGCAGCGCCGACGACCTCGAGCTGCTGTTACCGATGCTCGGCATCGATGGCCTGCTCGGCGAGCAGCTGCCGCTCAAGCAGCAGTACCGGGTCGGTTTTCTCAGCCATGTGCATGAGCCGGGCCTGACCAGCGCGCAGATGCTCGCCATGCTGGCTCAAGCGCGCGAGGCAGTTGTGCAACTGGAAATGGCCGACAGTGATGTCGACATGCCTGAACTGTGGGCGTGCCGCGGCGACGCCTGGCAACTCTGCGCCCGTGATGCGTGGCTGGCCTCTGCGGCGTGGCAGCAGGTGTTTGACTGCGAGCTGCACTGGTCGACGCAGAGCGCACTGGCCGTCGGAGCCGGAGTCAGCGACGAAGAATACAACGCCATCCAGCAACGGATGGACAGAGTCCGCGCTGGCATCGACAGCTGGTTCGACAATGCCCAGGTGGACTTCGTGGTATTCCCGATGGACCCCAACCGTCCATTCGACCGGCGCGTTCCCCAGCCCGGCGACTCGACCATCCCATCACCTGCCGACAGCGACTACTCACAGAAGATCAGCTTCACCCCGCTGGCCAGCTTCAGCGGCCTGCCGGCCATCACCGTGCCGATCTGCCTGAGCCCGGATGGCGAGGCAGCGCTGTCGGTGCAGATCATGGGTCGACGCGACAGCGAGCGGCAGTTGCTGGACATCGCCAAGCGCCTGCAAACGGAGGTCGGGCGGGTGCCGGCCGCTGGGGCTGATCAATAAGGAGCGGCAACCATGTGTGGAATCACAGGCTGGGTCGACTTCAGTCGCGACCTGGAGCAACACGCGCCGCTGCTGGCGGCAATGACCGACACCCTGGCCCTGCGCGGCCCGGACGCCAGCGGCAGCTGGCGCCACCGGCATGCCTTGCTCGGTCACCGGCGGTTGGCAATCATCGACCTTGCTGGCGGCGTACAGCCGATGACGTACCGCTTTGGCAATGGCCAGCAAGTGGCGCTGGTGTATACCGGCGAGGTCTACAACCACAACGAATTGCGCGAGCGGCTGCGCCTGGCCGGGCATCAGTTCCAGACCCGCAGCGACACTGAAGTGGTGCTGCATGCATACCTGGAATGGGGTGAGCAGTGCAGCGAGCAGCTGTCGGGGATGTTCGCCTTTGCCGTATTTGATGAGCGGGACGGGCACTTCCTGTTGGTGCGTGATCGCCTCGGGGTCAAGCCGCTGTACTACGCCGAACACGGCCAGGGCTTGCTGTTCGGCTCGGAGATCAAGGCGATCCTGGCCCACCCGGATTTCAACAAACAGCTCGACGTGGTGGGGCTGGTCGATGCCCTGAGCTTGTCGCGTGGCACGTCGCGCACGGCCCTGCGGGGCATTCGCGAATTGCCTCCGGGGCACCGGCTGTCGTGGCGGCCGAACGGCCAGATCAAGCTCAATCGCTATTGGCAGTTGCAGCGACGTGAGCATCAGGACGACCTGCAGACCACCATCGAGCGCACCCGCGAGCTGTTGGGTAAAGCGCTGGGTGAGCAGCTGTATGCCGACGTACCGGTATGCTCGTTGCTGTCCGGCGGGCTTGACTCGACCATTCTCACAGCGATGGCCCAGCGCAAGTTGCAGGCCGAGCAGGGCGGTACGGTCAATTCGTTCTCGGTGGATTTTGTCGGCCAGGCCGAGCAGTTCCAGGCCGATGCCTTCCGCCCGGAGCGCGATGAGCCGTATGCCCTGGCCGCCGCCGCGCATATCGGCAGCCGGCATCAGACCATCCTGATCGACAACCGCGAGCTGGTTGCCGATCAAGCCAGGCAGGCGGTGTATCTGGCCAATGATTCAGCGGCGACCTTTGGCGATGTCGATACCTCGCTGCATCTGCTGTTCAAAGCCATCCGTGGCCACTCGACGGTGGCGATCTCAGGCGAGGCCGCGGACGAGGTGTTTGGCGGTTATGCCTGGTGTCGCGATCCGCAGGCCATCGCCGCGGCGCGGATGCCATGGTTGTCGCGGATGCAACTGCTGCAGGCAAAACTGATCAACCCGGACTTCAACCGCCACTGCGATTTTGCCGGCTATCAGGACAGCGCCTATCACCAGGCGCTGGATCAGGTGCAGCATCTGCCGGGCGACGATGCTGTTGAACGGCGGATGCGCGAGATCAGCCACTTGCACCTGCATCACTGGCTGCCGATCCTGCTCGACCGCAAGGACCGCCTGAGCATGGCCGCAAGCCTTGAGGTGCGGGTACCGTATACCGATCACGAGCTGGTCGAGTACGTGCACAACGTGCCGTGGTCGATCAAAGGTAAAGGGGGCGAGGAAAAGTGGCTGCTCAAACAGGCGACGGCAGATCTGCTGCCGCCGGCCGTGCTGGCGCGCAAGAAAAGCCCCTATCCGACCTCGGCCAATCTGGCGTACGAGCGCTTTCTGCGGGAGCGCACCCAGCAGCTGCTGGCAAAGGCGGACAGCCCGGCGTTCGCTGTGATCGATCGCGCTCAGCTAAGTAGGCAGCTAGATCACGCCGAAGGCTATTTCAACTCGCAGCTGCGCCGTAACAACCTCGAAACCGCCTTGGCGCTTGATACCTGGCTGCGCCACAACCAGCTATCGGTGTAGGTCGCGTTTGAGGATGCTCTCCTGGGCCGCGAGGTCAAGGAGGGTGTCGCTGAAGCGCTTGGGCGCGCCGAGGTCGAGCATCGAAATGAAACTGCCCAGCGCCGGCGAGGCGTTCTGGTTGTTCCAGTTCATGTACAGGCCCATGCTGGCGTTGGGCTGATCGCCAATAGGCTTGATCGGGCGGAACAGCACCCGATCACGCAGCGTCGAGTTGGCGATCGATTCAGGCACCAGGGCCACACCGAAGCCACAGGCCACCAGGCCGATCAAGGTGTGGATTTGCGACGCTTCCTGCACGACCTTGGGATAGAAGCCTGCCGACTCGCACAGCGCCATCAGCTGGCTGTAGTAGCCGTTACCCAATGCCTGCGGGGTGAATACAAAGTCTTCTTCGGCGAATTCGCGCAAGTCGACGTTGGCGTGGCGGGCCTTTTCGTGATGGGCTGGCAAGGCCATGACGATCTGTTCGTTGAGAATCAGGCGTGATTCGATGATGTCCGGCGGCAGCGGCAGTTTGCGCATGAAGGCGATGTCTGCCTCACCGGCCAGCAAGGCGGTGGCCTGGGACGCTGACGGCATCTCGCGAATGGTCAGGCGCACGTTCGGGTAGCTTTCGCGAAAGCGCCGCAGCGAGTTCAGCAGCGACTCGTAATAGGCAATCGAAATGGCCGTGATGGTCAGTTTGCCGCACACGCCCTCGGAAACATTGCGGGCGTACTCGATGCCTTGCTCGAGTTCCTTGAGGGTGCGATAAGCGGTTTCCAGAAATGCCATGCCAGCGGCGGTCAGCTTGACCCCGCGCTTGTTACGCAGAAACAGGCTGAAGCCGAGTTTGTCCTCGAGGCGGTTGATCGCTTGGCTCAAAGGCGGCTGCGCCATGTGCAGACGAATTGCTGCCTTGTGAAAGTGCAACTCCTCGGCCACGGCGATGAACTGCCTGAGCAAACGGGTCTCGATCATTCTACTTTCCTTCATCGAGGCGAACTGGTGCAGGGGTGCGCTCGCAGGCCCTCTGCAAGCGCGCCATCATAATGTGTGCTTGGGCGGCGCAGAAGCCTGGACGCCTGTACTGGCGCTATCTATATGAGTAACCCGGCCGGGCGGAGCCATCCGCTTGCAGGGTTTCGGTGATATCTATTAGATATCAAGGTTGCATGCTTTTAGTATTAAGTCATTGATTTTTTTATTGTTATCGTTTGTGGATGAGAATCGGGGGGATTCGTCGATGCCATTCACAAATAAAGTCGCGATTATTACCGGTGCGGGCCAGGGGCTTGGCCTGGATTACGCCAAGGCCCTTCTGGCTCAGGGCGCACGGGTAGTGATCAGCGACCTGGGTACTGATCGCGTCGGCGAAGGCGAAGATCAGGCGCTGGTAACTGAAGCTTTGCAGGCCCTGAAGGCCGAGGGTGGCGAGGTGGTTGCGCATATTGGCCGCCTGGACGATGAGGCGGGCTGCCAGCAGCTGATCGATCTTGCCATCGCGCAGTTCGGCCAACTCGACATCCTCATTCACAACGCCGGCTGGGTCGGCTATCAGGACATCGAAGAGCAAGAGGAGGCATTTCTCGAGCGTGCGCTGGGCATCAGCGTGCATGCGCCGGTGTGGCTGGCCAAGCACGCCTGGAAGCACCTCAAGCGCTCGGCGGCGCCGCGGGTCGTACTGACCACCTCAGACCGCGCCATGTACCAGCGCTACGCCCAGCCAGGGCTGGTGGCCTACGCGGCCGGCAAGATGGCCCAGGTCGGGATCATGAACGCGCTGAGTATGGAAGGCCTGGCCCATGGCATTCTGGTCAACGCGATTTCTCCTGTGGCCAAGACCCGCATGTGGGGCGTGAGCCAGCCCAGCGAAGACCTCAAGCCCGAGTGGGTCACACCGGGCATGCTCTACCTCGCGAGCGAGATGTGTCGCGATACTGGCTACATACTGCGCGCCAGCAACGGCCAGTTCACTGCAACCCGCTTCTGCGAGAACAGCGGCGTCAGCTATCCGCGCGATCTGGCCCGGGTCGAAGCCGCCAGCCTCAGCGAAGTGGCCGAGCGCTGGAGCCGCATCAAGGAATGCCATTACGCGCCGGTCAAGCTCGCGCGCACCCGTGCCGACCTCGGTGAGAGCCCGGTCTGGGATGCGCAAAGGGGCCTGCTGTATTTCGTCGATATTTCCGGCGGACGCATCAACCGACTGACGCCGCAAGGCGATGTCGAGCGGGTTTACGAATCAGCCGCACGGATTGGCGCGCTGGCCCTGACCGACCAGGGCAATCTGATCTTCACCGAGGATGCCAGCGCCGCGCTGCTGGACCTTGCCGATGGCAAGGTCCGTCAGTACTCGGCGCCTGTGCATCACCGCTCCAGCTACCGCTTCAACGACGGCGCCTGTGATCCGCAGGGCTATTTCGTCACCGGTTTGATGGACGAAGGCCCGAGCGGCAAGACTGGCGCGCTGTACCGTTTCGATCATGAAATGCATGGCGAAGTGATTCACCGCGAGATGTCCTTGCCCAACGGCCTGGCCTGGTCGCAAGACGGGCAGACCCTGTTCTTCGTCGATTCGGTGGCGCGCTCGATCTACCGGGCTGACTATCTCGCCGGTGGCGTACTGGGCGAGATCAGCCTGTTTGCCGAAACGCCGGCCGAGCTGGGTCGCCCGGATGGCATCGCGCTGGATAAGGAAGGCGGCATCTGGGTGTGCCAGTTCAACGGCAGTTGCCTGCTGCGTTATGACCGCCACGGTCACCTTAGCGACCAGGTGGTAATGCCGGTGCCGCGGCCGACCAGCTGCTGCTTTGGCGGCCCCGAGCTGGACACGCTGTACATCACCACCGCCCGCTTTGGCATGACCCCAGCGCAACTGCTCGACTATCCGGATGCAGGCGACCTGTACATGATCCGCCCGGAAGTGGCGGGGATTGCCCGCCATTCGTTCAGGGAATGAGCAGGCGCTCCTGAACAGCGGGCAGGACTGCCAGATCGCCAAAGCGCTGCGCTGCATCGATGTAGCGCAGCGCGGATTTGGCGTCTTTCCAGCCGATATAGCTCATCAGCGACTTCAGCTCCCAGCCATTGGCCGTGGCCCAAGTGGCGAAGCCGCGGCGCAGTGAGTGGCCGCTATAGAGAGTGGCGGGCACCCCGGCGCGTTCGAGCATGCCACGCAGCACGGCAATCAGGCTGTTGCTGTTGAGTGGCGCCTGGCCCAAGTTGCCCCAGCGATCGAGCTTGCGAAACACTGGGCCATGGGCAATGCCCGCCACTTCCAGCCATTGCAGGTACGCCGTCACCGGGCACAACGCTTTCAGCGCCGGGGTGCGGTGCTGCACGCCAAGAGCCTCGCGGTCGCCTTTGCTGCGAGGCAGGTACAGGGTCAGGCCGACACCGGCCTGGGCCTGAATATGCTCGACGCGCAGGCGCGCCAGCTCATCGCCACGCAAGCCACGCCAAAAACCGAGCAGCAGCAAGGCCGCATCCCGGCGCGCACGTAACAGGCCGGGCATGTCATTTCGTTCACGCGCCAGTTGCGCTTCTTGTTCAAAGCGGGCGACGGCGGTTTGCAGATGTTGCAGCAATAGCGGTGCGGCCTGTTTGGCCGGCGCCGGGTGCAAGGTGCGGATGCCACGCAGCACCTGACGCACCAATGGCGCCTTGGTTGGATCGGGAAAGCCCTGGCTTACATGCCATTGGCTCAGGGCCGCCAGCCGTTGGCGCAGCGTACTGACCGCATGCTGTTCGGCGTGCTCGACCAGGTAACGGGCGATACTGTCGGCGGTGGCCGGCAGAAAACCGCCCCAGCGCACCTCGAAATGCTCGACGGCGGCCTGGTAGCTGCGGCGTGTGTTGTCACGCGTGGCTGCGCGAACATAGCGCTCGATGTCGGTCATGGGGCAGGCATTGTTGGAAACTGAGCCCATACAATAAACCAGCGGCAGGCTGCTGACCAACACGGGGCTGGTCCAGTGGTCGCAGAGCCTCAGTGCTCCAGGCAGAGCTGCTGTTCGATGGCTTTGAAGGGCGGATACTCGTGAAGTTGCGTAGGCGATAACGGCCGACTGAAGTGATAACCCTGAGCGACGTCGCAGCCGGCGAGCTTCAGGCAAACCACCTGTTCGCGAGTTTCGACGCCCTCGGCAACCACCTCCAGGCCCAGGCGTTTGGCCAGGATAATGGTTGAGGACACGATCGGGCTGTCGTCGTAGCTGTTGCACAGCGGCGCGATCAGTGCCCGGTCAATCTTCAGCTTGCTCAGTGGCAGCGCGTGCAGATGGGCGAAGCCGGCGTAACCACTGCCGAAGTCGTCCAGGCTGATGCCGATACCCGCGGCGCGCAGGCGCTGCAGGTGATCGACCGCAGTGCCTTCCGGATCGAGCACGGTGGTCTCGGTGATTTCCAGTTCCAGGCGTTGCGGGGCGATGCCGAGCTGGCCCAGCTCATTCAACAATCGTTCGCTGAAATCGGCCTGACGCAGCTGCAGCGCCGAGACGTTGACGGCGATCCGTGTGTGTGGATCGCGAGCGGTCCACCGGGCCAGTTCCTCACAGGCCATGCGCAGCACCTCCCAACCCAGCGCGACGATGAAGCCGCTGCGCTCGGCGAGACCGATGAAGCGGTCAGGGTAGAGCAGGCCGAACTCCGGGTGATCCCAGCGCACCAGGGCCTCGTAACCCACCACCTGCAGATTGTCGAGCCGGATCTGCGGCTGGAAATGCAAGATGAACTGACGCTCGGCCAGGGCACTGCCAAACGCCTGCTCGAGGTTGAACGCATGAAGGTCGCTGACATTCAGCGACGGGTCAAAAAAGCGATACTGCGCGCGCCCGGCCTGCTTGGCCGAGTACATGGCAGCGTCGGCGTTGCGGATCAACGCGTCGATGTCCTGGCCGTCGCGCGGGCAGATGCTGACGCCGACGCTGGGGCTGGTATTGACCTCCTGGCCATCCAGCGCGTAGGTGGCCGAGAGCTTTTCGACCAGGGCGCGCACCCAGTTATCCAGCTGGTCCTCAGTACGCTCACCGGCGAGCAGCACGACGAACTCGTCACCGCCGAAACGCGAGGCTTCGTCGCCGTCTTCCAGCATGCGTTGAATGCGCCCGGCGACGGCCTGCAACAGCAGGTCGCCGATACGGTGGCCGAGCGAGTCGTTGATCGACTTGAAGCGGTCCATGTCAATGAACAGGATTGCCATCAAGCGGCGCTTGCCGCGCTGGCGGGTAAGCGTCTTGCTGGCGACTTCGACGAACTGGCGACGGTTATGCAGGCCGCTGAGGTGATCGGTTGCCGCTGCGTGGCTGCTGCGTCGATGGGCCTCTTCGAGGCGCTCGATCAGTTCCTGGTTGACCTGCTGCGCCTGCTCCAGGGCGCAGAACGCCTCCTGGCGCTTGCTCAGCAAACGCAGGCTCCAGGCCAGGCTGGCGAGGATCATGATGGTCATGCACAGGTTCAGCCAAAACTGCCGGGCAAAGTTGGCTGTACTGGGTTTGAGGATTTCTTCGTGGCGTTGACTGACGACAACGCTGAAGGCGCGGTCGGCGACTCGCCGGTACAAGCTCTGATAAGTGCCATCGCCGGCGTATTGCGTGAGGCTGCCGGCGTCTGCGCCAGTGGCTGGCAACACTGGCAGCAGGGCATCGCCGGTTACAACCACGCCGCTGCTATCGATACGCAGGCGCTCCTGGTCATCATCCTGAAGCAGGCGAATCAAGCCACTGGCGCCCAGATCGATGTGCTGGAACAGCAGGGCGAGGTAGCTGATATCCAGCTGCACCAGCAGCACGCTGTTGATCTGGCGGCCAGGCAAATTGGACAGGGGCACCAGGAACGTCATGCGTCGCTCCGACGTGTCGCTGGCATTGGGCAGCGCATGTACCAGAAAAGGTTTGAAACCGTAGCGCGCGACGTGGGTTTTAAGTTGGTCGAGCCACTCACTGGGCAGGCGTTGCGGTTCGCCAGTATCACTGGAGAAGACCCGTGCACCGTTGCTGTCGTACAGGCTCATGCGTTTGAGCAGCGGGTCTGCGGCCAGGATCTTCACCAGGCTGGCGCGATCCCGGGCTGGCTTCGTCACGTCTTGCAGCGTGCTGCGACCCACAGCCTGAGTACGATCAACCAACTGGCGCAGGCTCTGCGCGACGACGCTGGCCAGGTTCAGATGTTCGGCGGCCTTGGCCGCAAGCGCCTCTTGGCGCGCGGCGTTCTTCTGGGTTGCATGCAGACCCCAGAGAAAAGTCAGGGTGACTGCGCACAGCATCAGTAGAAGCAGCGGCAGAAGCTTGGCAGAGGAGGGGGTTCGGCGGATCACTGCTGTTCGTTTCCCGGCCCTGGGTAGTCTCCTGAAAATACGACAGGTGAATGACAGCCTTATGACTGATGGCGATTTGCTAGCCACTTCTGGACGCCTATGGAAACCGCGATTTCGCCGTGCTGTACAGGTTGCCGGCGTCAGCGCACCGCGCAGCGCAAGTTTGGCGCTATCACATGCGATAAGCCGTGATTATTGAATGTTACTAACGCCTTGCGAAAGCTTATCGAAGCGCCGATACTTAGTACGTAATTACATAGTACGTACCACATTACGAAATCGTAGGAGCAGACATGGCCCGTGGCGGAATTAACAAGGCCGTAGTGCAGCAGGCGCGGCAGGCCTTGATCGCCCGTGGCGAGCGCCCGAGCATTGATGCGGTACGTATCGAAATGGGTAATACCGGCTCCAAGACAACCATTCACCGTTATCTGAAGGAGCTTGAGAGCCAACATCCAGCGGCGACGCAATTGGCTGCCGACAACCTGAGTGAGCCTTTGGCGCGCCTGGTCGCACAACTGGCGGATCAGTTGCGTGAAGAGAGCGATGCACGCATCGAAGCAGCTGAAAGCGACTTCACCGAGCAGCGTGATCAGCTCCAGGCTCAGCTCAGCATTGCCCAGCAGGCACTCGCTGCGGCGCAGCAGCAAATCCAGATTCAGGCCAGTGCCCTGCAGGCCGAGGCGGAAAAACTCGCGTCTACCCAGAGCACGTTGCAAACCGAACAGTTGCGCAGCGCCAGCCTCAATCAGGCGCTCGGCGAGCAGCAGCTGCGCCTGGCCGACAAGGATGAACAGATAACTTCGCTGGAGGACAAGCATCGCCACGCCCGCGACGCACTCGAGCACTACCGCAGCGCCAGCCGCGAGCAGCGTGAGCAAGAACAGCGCCGGCACGAGGCGCAGGTGCAGCAACTGCAGGTCGAGCTGCGCCAATTGCAGCAGAGCTTGATCGTCAGGCAGGAAGAGGCCACTCGCCTGCATCGCGAAAACGAGCGGCTGCAGGCCGAGGCCCGCCAGGCCGCCGCCGAGCTCAAGGTCATCAATGATCAACTGGAGCAGCGCGACGCCCAAGTGCAGGGTTTGCGCACGATTCTGGCGCAGGCGCAGGGGGCCAGTGATGAAGTACGTCGCCAGCTGGAAGGGCAGACGCAGCAACTGGAACAGAAACGCGAACTGTGCGCTGAGCAGGCCCGCCAGCTCGATTTTCTGAAGGCAGAGCTTGCCAGCCGCAGCGCTACGCTGGCCAGTTTGCAGCGCGGTACTACGGATTGAAACTAGCAGCCCTGCCTTGCATGGACGGGGTAGGAGCGGCCTCGTGTCGCGAAAGGCCAGCAAAGCTGGCCCGGCAATGTTGGCGGCGAAGCTGAGATCTGGGGCCGCTACGCGACCCTTTCGCGACACAAGGCCGCTCCTACGGGACCGTGGCGTGTCAGGAATAAATCAAACTTTACTGGCGTGCAGGGTTCTTCCATAGACATTCACGGGAGATCTGCATATGTCCAACGAGAAAAACCACGAGCACCAGCATCCGAGCAAAGGCCCGCACTCATCGGATGAGGCTACTGACAATAACGACCTGGGTTTTGATCCGGATTCGCCAGACCTCGACGATCCGCAAGTAGACCCACAGGGCCCCGCAGTACCACCGCGCGATATCGAAAAGAAGCACTAAGGCTGGGATTTGAAAAGGGAAGCTCGCGCCTTGGCGGCGCGAGCTGCTCCTGCACCAGGTGCAGGAGCGAACGAGTCAATTAGGCTTCGACCCGTTTGGCGGCTTCGACGCCGGCGCTGGACAGTTTGATCGGATACTGCACGCTGATCTGATGCTCGGCATCAACCTCAACGCTGCCATCATGGATCAAGCCGTCGTCCTGCAGCGTCTTGAGCATACCGGCCACGACTTTCTCGCCGCGATAGTTATCCAGCACTTCCTTGCCCAGCCCCTGCGGGTGCGCGTGCAAGAGGCGGGTCAGAACTTCATCACGAAGTGGGTCGTTACTCATAAATACATAGCCTCGCCAGTTCGGGTTACTTGTTGTATTTAGCCTGCAGATCCTTGGCATGCTCCAGGTGCTTCTCCAGTGTCGGCAGGGTCTCGCCAGCAAAAGCTTTCAGGTCTGGCTTGTCGCCTGAAGCCGCTTCCTTCTTGAACAGCTCGACGGCTTTTTCGTGCGCCGCGACCTGGTTGTTCACGTAGGACTTGTCGAACGACTCATCACGCCATTCAAGGATGACTTTCTTGACCTTGTCGGTCAGCGCGGCCTCGTCAGGCACGCTGATGTCATGCTTTTTGGCGATGTCGCCGAGCTTCTGGTTAGCCTTGGTATGGTCTGCGACCATCTGCTGGGCAAAGGTCTTGATGTCGGCGCTCTGGGTTTTTTCCAGGGCCAGATTGCTGGTCACGACCTCAGCGATGCCGGATTCGGCAGCTGCGTCAACGAAGTCGTCGGAGCTTGCCGCCATTGCATGCAAAGAGGCCATGCCCAGGGCGACGGACAGTCCGATTCGTTTCAGGAACAGATTGTTCATTTCTCACACCTTTGCGTTGGCGCGACGTCAATGTCGCCTAAGGTTGAGCATTGGTATGTCGCAAAGGTTTAATTTTTTTGCAGCCGATGTGCCGCTGGCGCACTAATGGGAACGATGCGCGGCGAGCAGGGTTCAGACATTCAAAGGTTCAGGCAGGAGTAAACGCATGAGCATTGATCGCAGCATTCCCGAACTGGCGGCCTGGTACGCGCAATATGATGACGTCAGCTACCGGCGCGAGTCGCCTGACGCCTACCACCACGAGTTGATCCGCACTGCTGAAGCCTTGCGCGATGACGGCGGGCTGGACTGGGACGACTGGCTGGCGTTGAAACAACTGGCCGACGAGGCCCATGTCAACGCCCTGCAGGAAGCGGTGCAGGCCCACGTCAACGACCCTGACGCATGAAAGCGCTGAAGATCGCCACCTTCAATATCAACGGCATCCGCAGCCGCTTGCCGGCATTGCTCGCCTGGCTTGAGCGCGAGCAGCCGGACATCGCCTGCCTGCAGGAGCTGAAGGCGCCGGATCAGACGTTCCCGCTGCAGGCCATCGAAGCAGCAGGTTACAGCTGCCTGTTTCAGGGCCAGCCGTCGTGGAATGGCGTGGCGATTCTGGCCCGCGGCGCCGAGCCGCTGGAGGTGCGCCGCGGCCTGCCAGGCATGGAGCACGATCCGCAGAGCCGGTACCTCGAGGCCGCTGTCCATGGTGTGCTGGTGGCATGCCTGTATCTGCCCAATGGCAATCCGCAACCGGGGCCGAAGTTCGATTACAAACTGGAGTGGTTCGAGCGTCTGATCGAACATGCCCAGGGGCTGTTCGACAGTGGCCACCCGACAGTGCTCGCCGGCGACTTCAACGTGGTGCCCACCGACCAGGATATTTACGATCCGCGCTCATGGCGCAAGGATGCCTTGCTCCAGCCCGAATCGCGGGCCTGTTACCAACGCCTGCTGGACCAGGGCTGGACGGACGCGTTGCGGCATCTGTACCCGGATGAGCAGGTGTTTACCTTCTGGGATTACTTTCGCAAGCATTGGGAACGCAATGCCGGGTTGCGCATCGACCACTTATTGCTCAATGCCGAGCTGGCGCCGTATCTGAAAAACGCGGGCGTCGATGCCTGGGTCCGTAATGAGCCCAAGGCCAGTGACCACGCGCCGACCTGGATCGAACTGGGTACGCGCAAACATCGCTGATCTATAGTCAAAGGCCAAGCGAGCGTAAGGGATTTGCATGCCTTTTACCCATAAGCCAGATGAGCCCGGCCTTCTCGTTGCCAGCAGTGAAGGCCGCGCCGTGGCGATGTTTCGCCTGGTGTTGGCGTTCATGGCCGTGGTCATGCTGGTATTCGTCGCGACCGAGGCTTGGCGGATCTGGCGTGACTATCGCGCAGCCTTCACCGCTGCGGAAAACTCGGTGGTCAACCTTGCCAGAGCCAGTGCTCAGCACGCCGAGGACTCGATCCGGCAGGTCGATGCCATTACCGCCGCATTGGCTGAGCGCCTTGAGGGCGATGGCTTCGCCAACCTCGATCGGCCACGGCTGCACGCGCTCTTGCGCCAACAAGTACAGATAATGCCGCAGTTGCATGGCCTGTTCGTGTACGGCGCCGACGGCACCTGGCTCGCAACCGATCACACGGTCACGGCGCCGAAGGCCAACAATGCCGACCGCGACTACTTCATCTATCACCGTGAGCATACGGGCCGGCAGATCAGGATTGGCTCCGTGGTCAAGAGCCGTTCTACCGAAGAATTGATCATCCCCATTTCGCGCCGGCTGAGTTATCCCGATGGCAGCTTTGCCGGGGTGCTGTTGGGCACAATCAGAGTCGACTGGTTCGTGCGTTACTACGGCGACTTCAAGATCGACCAGAGCGGCGCGCTGGTCCTGGCCAAGCGCGACGGCACGATCCTGGTGCGCAGGCCGTTTGTCGAGCAGGTGTTGGGCAGCAGCCTGGCGGACAGCGAAGTGTTTCGTAACCACCTGCCGTATGCCAACGAGGGTATGGTCCAGGCTGTAGCGGTGGTTGACGGCACACCCAGGCTATATGCCTACCGTGGGCTGACCAGTTACCCGTTGGTGGTGCAGGCCGGCCTGTCGCGCGATGCGATTCTGGCGGCATGGCGCCAGGACGTGATCAAGTCGATCGGCGTTTTGTTGGTGTTGCTGCTCGGGCTTTCGCTGTTCGGTTGGGTGGTGCTGCGTCAGCTACGTGAGCGCATTGTCATTGAGCGCGCCTTGCATCAGGCGCACCAGACGCTCAAGGACCTGGCGCTGACCGACAGCCTGACCGGGCTCGGCAACCGACGCCGGCTTGATGCCGTATTGGATGTCGAGATCGCCAGGGCGCGACGTCAAGGTTATCCGGTGGCGCTGGTGATGATGGACCTCGACTTCTTCAAGGCCTACAACGATCGATATGGCCACCTGGCAGGCGACCAATGTTTGCGGCGAGTCGGGGAGGTACTGGGGCAGGCGCTGAAGCGGCCGGCGGATCTCGCTGTGCGCTATGGCGGTGAAGAGTTCACCCTGTTGCTGCCTGACACCGATGGTCACGGGGCTGGTCAGATCGTGCAGGAGACCTTGCAGCAACTACGCCGGCTGGCTATCGAGCACGCCGGCAGCCCGTTTGGCATTGTGTCGGCCAGCGCCGGTATCGCCGTGGCTCATCCGGCGCAGCAACCGATCAGTTCGCAAGCGCTTGTAGCTGAAGCCGACGCCGCGCTTTACGAAGCCAAGCGCCAGGGCCGGGACCGCTATTGCATGGCCCAGGCGCAGGGTTGATCAGCGTTCAGTCAGCTGCCGGCTCGCGAACTTGCCAGCGCACCGCGCTCACGCCTTTTTCCAGGCTGACACGGCTGACCAGACGCTCCAGCTGAGCAGCGGCCTGAGCGTTGCCCAGTAACTGCGCGCGTACTTCCAGGCGTACCGTGTCGGGCAGGTCTTCACTGTGCAGCGACTGCAGGCGCAGCCCTGGGTCGCTCAGGCTGTGCAGCATCAGGCTGCGTACCTGTATCTCATCTTCGCCGCGGCAGACGATGCGCACCTCGAAGCGTTGCTCGACCTCACTGGCCGGCAGTACTTCCTGATGGTCCAGGCGCTGAGCGATATCGCGCAGGAGGATGTTCGCGCACAGCACCACCAGGCTGCCCAGCGTCGCCTCAAGCAACAGACCCACGCTGCACAGCACGCCGATTGCTGCCGTGCACCACAGCGTTGCTGCGGTATTGAGCCCGCGCACGTTGAAGCCATCGCGCATGATCACGCCGCCGCCGAGAAAACCGATCCCGGACACCACATAGGCAGCGATCCGCGAGGCGTCGGTGGCGGCCATGCCGGGCACCGCCTGAGTCATCAGGACGAACAGACAGGCGCCGGTGCTGACCAGCGCGTTGGTGCGCAGGCCGGTGAGGCGTTGGCGCAGTTGGCGTTCTGCACCGATCAGTGCACCGAGTACCAGAGCCACGCTGACGCGCAGCAAGAATATTTTCCAATCCATAGCAAACCTCTTTCTACGGGCAGCATGCCCGTATCAGCGTCGTACCTTGACGACGCGAGCGAAAAACAGAATGCGCAGGACCACCGCACCTTCGCCGTGGGCGAGGGCGAGGGCGGAAAAAGCAAAAGGGAGAACATCGTCCCGAGCGGGACCGATGAACCACCGTCTGGCGTTACCGGCGAGACAGTGGCAAAAGCACTGCCGGACTAGCTCGCCGTGTGGACCTGTCGCAATCGACTGGGGCTACTGTCCAATGCAGGACTCCTGTTAGGGTGCGAAATTGCGCTGCGGACCTTACGCCACAGGCTGGCAAGGGTCAACGGCAGAAACATGACAATGGCTTCATAACGACGTTTCTCTACGCCTGACGGGCTGAAGCCTACAGCAGGCAGTGGTAACCTTGCTGCTTTGCCCACTCTCACTGCGGATTCTCCCATGCTGTTCAATCTGGCCGTCCTGTTCGGCACCCTGGTGACCATGGAGGGCGTCGGCACGCTCGCGCACAAGTACATCATGCATGGCTGGGGCTGGTGGTTGCACCGCTCGCACCATCAGCCGCAGTTGGGCGTGCTGGAAACCAATGATGTCTACCTCGTGGCCCTTGCGTTGATTGCCGCAGCACTGGTGGCGCTGGGCAAGGCTGGGCATGCGCCGTTGCAGTGGGTTGGCGCTGGCGTGGCGGGGTATGGACTGCTGTATGTAGTGGCCCATGACGGGCTGTTTCACCGGCACTGGCCGCGCCGGCTGCGGCCGGTCAACCGCTACCTGAAACGGCTGCACCGCGCGCATCGGTTGCATCACGCGGTCAAGGGGCGCGAGGGCTGCGTGTCGTTTGGCTTCTTCTATGCGCCGCCCCTGCGCGTGCTCAGGCGTCAATTGCGTGAGCGCAGCAGCACTGCGCTCAAGTAACCGTTTCAGTCGCCGACCGTTTCGCGGCGTACTTCGCCTACCCCCTCAGCCTGATGACCACGGCTGACCCACCAACCAAAGCCCGCGGCGGTAAAGAACATGATCAGGCTGTAGATCGCCGCCGGCACCGCCATGGTCGGATTGTTCAGCAGTGACGGGCTCAGCGCCAAGGCAATGGCCAGGGTGCCATTGTGGATGCCGATTTCCATGCCGATCGCTATCGCCTGGCGCTTGGGGATATTCAGCAGGCGCGGCAGGTAGTAGCCGACACCCAGGCTCAGCAGGTTGAACAGCAATGCCGCCGCACCCACCACAGGCGCGTACTCAAGCACCGTCTGCCAGTCCTTGGTCAGCGCGAGGACGATGGTGAAGGCCAGGAACAATGCCGCCACCAGCTTCATCGGCTTTTCCATGCGCCCGGCAAAGGTCGGCGCCCAGCGCCGGATCATCATCCCCAGCGCCACTGGCAGCAGAACGATGGCAAACACCTGCATGACCTTGGCAAATTGCAGCGGGATGACCTGATCGGAGGCCATGAACCAGCTCAGCGACAAGTTGACCAGCAGCGGCATGGTCAGGATTGCGATCAGTGAGTTGACCGCGGTGAGGGTAATATTCAACGCGACATCACCGTGGGCCAGGTGGCTGAACAGGTTGGCGGTAGTGCCGCCCGGCGAGGCCGCCAGCAGCATCAAGCCCACCGCCAGTGCAGACTCCAGGCCAAAGCCATTGGCAATCATGAAGCACACCAACGGCAGCAGCAGGATCTGGCACGCCAGGCCGATGACCACCGGTTTGGGGTACTTGGCCACCCGGGCAAAGTCAGCGAGGGTCAGCGACAGGCCAAGGCCCAGCATGATAATGCCCAGGGCGATCGGCAGCATGGCTGTGAGCAAAGGTGAGGCGGTCATGGCGGCGGTCTCGAGCAATGGATTGCGAGCAGTGTAGGTGGGGTTTTTATGAGAGGTAATCGCAATAGGCCATGCCTTGGTAAAGTTTTGTTAACGGATCCCTGGCAAACGGTTGCTGCTGCGCGATCTGGCCGCGTTGCGGTCGAGCCGTGAGCGCAGTAGGATTCGCGCTTTTGCCGAGGATTCGCCTGTCATGCCGTTCCAGCAAGGTCTGCTTGCCACCCCGGTGCCGGTTCATGCCCGTCACCTGTTCTTTACCCTGCACAGCGCGCAAGCCCTGCCTGGCGTACTCGATCCGCTGCTAGCCGAAGTTGACGGGCGCAGCCTGATTGCTGGCGTCGGCCTGCCATTGGCGACCGCGCTGGGCCGGGAAATTCCGGGTTTGCAGGCGTTCCCTGAACTCGATGCAGTGGTCCACAACCCAAGCACCCAGCACGCCCTGTGGCTGTGGCTGCGTGGCGAAGAACGTGGCGACCTTTATCTGCGCACCCAGGCACTGATCGCGCAGCTGGCGCCGGCGTTGCAATTGGTCGACAGCATCGACGGCTTCCTGCACCAGGGCGGTCGGGACCTCACCGGTTACGAAGACGGCACGGAAAACCCAAGCGATGACGACGCAGTCGAAGCTGCGATCGTCGCCGACGCTGAGCCTGGCCTGGCGGGTTCGAGCTACGCAGCGTTCCAGTTGTGGAAGCATGACCTCAGCTACTTCAAATCGCTGCCGCAGGCTGAGCAGGACGACATCATCGGCCGCCGGCTTGAAGATAACGAAGAGCTCGACGATGCGCCGGAGTCGGCGCACGTCAAACGTACCGCCCAGGAAAGTTACGCGCCGGAAGCGTTCATGGTGCGTCGTTCGGTGTCGTGGGCTGACGACCGCGGCGCAGGCCTGGCGTTTGTCGCGCTTGGCCGTTCATTCGACGCGTTCGATGTACAGCTGCGGCGCATGAGCGGCCTGGAAGACGGCGTGGTGGATGCCCTGTATCGCTTTAGCCGGCCGTTGACCGGCGGCTACTACTGGTGCCCACCGATGACTGAACAGGGGCTGGACCTGCGTCTGCTGCTCGGCTGACCCTGGCCACGCGGCCAAACATCCGGATACAGAATGCCCCGACAGCTCGCGCCATCACGGCTAGCCTTGAAGGTTTCCGGTTTATGACAGGGGCTTTTCCATGTATGCGCGTCGTGATGTCCTACGCACTGGTGCAGCATTGGCCATGCTGGCCAGCAGCCCCTGGTTGTTTGCAGCTCCCGCCGACAGCCTGCTGACCCGCAAGGTACCCAGCACTGGCGAGGCGCTGCCGGTGATTGGCGCCGGCACCTCCGGCAGCTTCGAAGTGGAAGCAGGAAGTGCCGAATATCAGCGGCTCCAGCAGGTTCTGCAGGCGTTCTTTGCGGGCGGCGGTCGTATCATCGATACCTCGCCCAATTACGGCGGTGCCGATGCCATTCTTGGCCAGCTGCTGGAGGAGGGCGGCTGGCATCAGCAGTGCTTCCTCGCCACTAAAATTGCCGCTGACAGCAAAGCCGCTGCCGAGGCGCAGTGGGCGGGCACCTTGCGCAGCCTGCGCACCGACAAGGTTGACCTGCTGCAGATTCACAATCTGCGCGACTGGCAGCGGCAGCTGCCTTATGCCCGTGAACTGAAGGCGCAGGGCAAGACCCGCTATGTCGGCATCACCCATTACCTGTCCAGCAGCCATGAGCAGGTCGCGCAGATCGTGCGCAAGCAGCCGCTGGATTTCGTCCAGATCAACTATTCGGTTAATGCGCCCGAGGCCGCTCGCGAATTGTTGCCGTTGTGCCAGGACAAGGGCGTTGCGGTGCTGATCAATCGTGCCTTTGACGATGGCCGTCTGTTTGCCCGGGTCAAAGACATGGCCCTGCCCGAATGGGCAGCAGAGGGGGGCGCAAGCAGTTGGGCGCAGCTTTTTCTGAAGTTCGCCATCAGCCACCCGGCCGTGACGGCGGTGATCCCCGCCACCGGCCGCCCCGATCGCCAGATCGACCAGCTCAAAGCCGGCCATGGTCAGTTGCTGAGCGAGGCGCAACAGCGCGCGCTGATCAAACTGTTCGGCTAAGGCCATGAGCCGTTGGCGTGAGCGGCTGGGCAACAGCCTCAATCTGCACCCTGGCGAAGGGCCCGCAATGGTCGCCGGCCTGGCGATGTTCTTTCTGCTGTTTACCGGCTACTTCATGCTGCGCCCGGTGCGCGAAACCATGGGCATCGCCGGCGGCATCGATAATTTGCAGTGGCTGTTTACCGGCACCTTCATCTCCACGCTGGTGGCCCTGCCGCTGTTTGGCTGGCTGGCATCGAGGGTGAAGCGCAAGCGCATTCTGCCGTGGACCTACGGCTTCTTTGTCAGCAACCTGGTGTTGTTTGCCGGGCTGTTTGCCATTGACCAACAGGCGCTGTGGACGGCCCGTGCGTTCTATATCTGGTTGTCGGTGTTCAATCTGCTGGCGATCTCCCTGGCCTGGAGCGTGCTGGCTGACCTCTTCTCCACTGAGCAGGGCAAGCGCCTGTTCGGCTTGCTTGCGGCCGGGGCCAGCGCCGGTGGCTTGGCTGGGCCAGTGCTGGGGACCTTGCTGGTCGCGCCCTTGGGCCACAGTGGATTGCTGTTATTGGCCAGCCTGCTGCTGCTCGGCAGCATCGCCGCGAGCGCTTACCTGCAGCATTGGCGTTCGCAGCATCCTCTGGAGCTGACGGCTGAGCTGCCGCCGAACAAGCCGCTGGGCGGCAATCCTTTTGCCGGCGCCACCGCGGTATTGCGCTCGCCGTATTTGCTGGGCATTGCCCTGTTCGTGGTACTGCTCGCAAGTGTCAGCACATTTTTGTACTTTGAACAGGCACGCATTGTCAGCGAAACCTTCACCGATAGGACGCAGCAGACCCAGGTGTTCGGCCTGATCGACGGCGTGGTGCAGGCGCTGGCGATCCTCACCCAGCTTTTCATCACCGGCAGGCTCGCGCGGCGCCTGGGTGTCGGGGTACTGCTGATCGGCGTCCCGCTGGTGATGGCCTTGGGCTTTGTCTGGTTAGCGCTGGCACCGACCTTTGCCGTATTCGTGGTGGTAATGGTGGTACGCCGTGCTGGCGAATACGCGCTGGTGCGACCAGGTCGCGAAATGCTCTTCACGGTACTGCCGGCTGAAGCCAAGTACAAGGCCAAAAGCTTTATCGACACGGTGGTCTACCGCGGTGGCGACGCCTTGAGTGGTTGGCTCAAGCGCGGCCTCGACCTGCTCGGCGAGCATCCACAACTGGCGATGCTGATCGGCGCGGCCCTTGCCTTGAGCTGGGCCGGCGTCGGCGGCTGGCTTGGCCGTCGGCAACGCCAGCTCGAGCAACCTGCCCAAGCGTTGCGCGCTAAATAACGCCTGATCGGGCTTTTAATGCCATTGGTCCGAACCTTTCGGAAATAAAGCGAATCCGCAGTTATCGCGGCACTCCCAGCTATGTGCGGCTCATCACCGTGCATTCCAGTAGCTACGAGAGGTTACGCACCATGGACAAGAAAGACACCAACAAGACCGGTAGCCAGGGTGGAACGAAAAACCCGGGCAACTTCGCTAATGATCGCGAAAAGGCTTCTGAAGCCGGCCGTAAGGGCGGACAGAAGTCAGGTGGTGGTGAGTCCAGTGATTCCGGCCGCAAGGGCGGACGTTCGTAAGTGAAATGACGCCGCGCCGGTCCCGCCGGCGCGGCGTTGCTTAAGGAGACAGATCATGCGTCTAGTACCTACCGTTTGCCTGCTCGGCAGCCTGGCAGTACTGAGCGGCTGTTTCGACCGCGATGACAGCCACCCAGCCAAAGATGCCGATGAAAGCAAGCCCTCATTGCAAATGCAGCAGCACCAGACACCCGCTCCACAACCCGCGCCGGGGCCAGAGCCCATGCCGCAGGACAACAAAAACCAATAAGTGCACGAGGAATGAGTCATGACGGTGATGACCCGCAAGGCCGCCCCCATGGTTCCGGCCTTGGCCACGCAAGACAGCTTCGAACAGCGCTACCAGGCACTCCTGCACGGCCATAGCGTCGACAGCGCGCAATGGCTTGCCAAACAGCTCAAGCGCGCCGATCAGTTGGCCGATGATCTGCCGGCCACACCTGCTCAGTTAAGCGACTGGGCGGTGCGCCATACTGCTCAGGTGGCTGCGGAGTTTGCGACTTATCTGACCCAGCGCCGCGAAGGCGGGCCACGCCGTCTTTTTACCAACCGCGCCCAGGCGCTGTGGTACATCCAGCAAGTGGCTCCGACCAAAGCGGTCGATGGTGCCTGGCTGCATGGCTTTTTGCAGCACTGGCAGGACCCGCGCTACCACGGTCTCATCCGTACCTTTTTGGAAGAACTGGGCGACGGCGACCCGCGTTGCAACCACGTGTTGATCTATCAGCGCCTGCTCAGCCGCCTTGGCTGCCTGGAGTTGCTGCCGCTTGCCGATGAGCGTTATCTGCAAGGTGCTGTTCAACTGGCACTCGGCGCACACGGCGATGCCTTCGAGGCCGAGGCCATTGGCTACAACCTTGGTTATGAGCAACCGCCGCTGCACCTGTTGATCACCACCTATGAGCTGGCAGAACTGGGCATCGACGGTCACTATTTCCAGCTGCACGTGACCATCGATAATGCTGCCACCGGCCACGCGCACAAATCGATTCAGGCGCTGCTGCAATTGCTGCCGGAAAGCGACGCAGGGGTCTACTATCAACGGGTTCGTCAGGGTTATCGGCTGAACGAACTCGGCGAATCCGCCACAGCGCTTATCGCCAGCTTCGATCTTGAACAGGAACTGATCAGCTCGCTTGAACGCAAGCGTCTGTTCGGCCAGTTCATGCATTCCGACCATTGCCGCCTGCAGGGCCGCACCATCAATCAATGGCTGGCTGAACCTGACGGCATGGCCGACTTCCTCGATGCGCTGCAAGCGCAAAAATGGGTTGTGCGCGGGAAGGATCCCGCCGAGAGCCGCTTCTGGCGCGTCATGGAGGGCCCCACTGCACCTATGTTCGGCGTGTTCAGTGCCTATGAAAAGCAGCTCTGGTATGACTGGATCAGCGCCGACTGGCAAGGCCCGAGAATTCGCCGCGTTGCCCCCGGAAGCTGGGAGGCCGGGCTGCAGCTCGACGCGCCAAGCAACGCGCATAAGCCTTCGACTGCACCGTTGGAAACGCTCATTGCACGTATGGCGGGTAATCGGCATGCCTTGCCGGCGGGGTTGGAAGCTACCCGCGCGTACATTCGCGCTACCGGGCTTATCCAGGAGGACGCTCATTGATTCCAGCCAGCGAAGAACAGACTCAGGCTGATGAAGCCTTGTTGCAATTAGGCAAGCGTCTGCGTGCTGACGGCTATCGGTTCATCTGCGTCAGCCCGGCGACTCATGCGCGCAACAATGCGCGACCCGAGGCCCAGCGCGCTTGCACACTGCGCGACGTTTTTGGCTGGAGCAGGCCATTTACTGCGGGGCTGTTGTCGGCAGACCAACTGCAGCAATTGGCCGAGGCCCAGGTATTGGACGAGCAGGGCGAGGCGCTGCGCAGCAAGGTGCGTTGGTCGAGTTTGGAAGATCTGCTACTGGTGCATTCGGCCTATCCGACCGAGGCCAGCGATGCAGTGTTCTTCGGCCCGGACAGTTACCGATTTGCCCAAGTCATCCACGAGCATTTACAGCGCTGCACAACGCCAGTGCAGCATGCGGTTGATATTGGCTGCGGCAGCGGGGTCGGCGCGCTGCTGATTGCCAAGGCCGCCCAGCATGCTCAGGTCAGTGCGGTGGACATCAACCCGCAGGCGCTGCGTTACACCACGGTCAATGCCGCTCTGGCAGGTTTGACCAATGTTTCGATCCAGCGCAGCAATATTCTCGACGGCGTCACTGGCACATTCGACCTGATCGTCGCCAATCCTCCTTACATGCTCGACACCCAGCAGCGCCAGTATCGCCATGGCGGCGGCTCACTCGGCGCGCAGTTGTCGTTGCAGATCATCGAACAAGGCTGTGAGCGTCTGAGCCCCGGCGGTACGCTGCTGCTGTATACCGGAGTGGCCATGATCGAGGGCCGTGACCCATTGCTTGAAGCCGCCCGTGCTCTGCTGGCCGGGCCACGCTGGAGTTGGGTCTACCGCGAGCTTGATCCGGATGTGTTCGGCGAACAGCTGAGTGAGCCAGGTTATGAGCAGGTCGAGCGGATTGCTGCAGTTGCGTTAAGCGTCACCCGAATCGGATGAGCGTATGTTCAAGCCTTGTACCTTCGGCATCGAAGAAGAATACCTGCTGGTAGAAACTGCCACCGGCAAGGTGCTGGCTGCACCTTCGCCAATTGTGGGTAACCTATGCCGCGAAGTCATGGGGCAATATTTTGCCGAAGAAATGTTCCGCTGCCAGATCGAAGTTGCCTCGCCGATATTCGATCATATACGCCAGGCCCAGCAGTTTTTCGGTGACAGCCGCCAGCGCCTGAACGAGGCGTTGGCCGAGGAGGGCGTTGCCCTTTATTGTGCTGGCAGTCACCCCAGCGCGCAGTGGCAACGCCAGCGTCCGAGGACCACTCCGCGACACTGGCAATTATTCGATGATTACCAGCACGTGGCGCGGCGCAGTCTGCTCTCGGGCCTGCATGTGCACGTAGGCGTACCTCCTGGCTGCGATCGCATTCAGCTGATCAATCAGGTGGTGTACTGGTTGCCGATGTTCCTGCTGCTGAGCACCTCTTCACCGCTGTGGAGTGGGGAGAACACCGGCTACATGAGCTACCGCCGGGCGATTTGCGGCGAGTGGCCTCATATGGGCCTACCTGAGCCGCTCGCAGACTGGACGGCGTATCAGCGCTATCGCGGATTGCTGCAGCGGACCGGCTCACTGGCCGTCGATGGCGCCTTCTGGTGGGCGCTGCGGCCATCCCAGCGCTTTGCCACGGTGGAACTGCGTATCAGTGATGGTTGCCCTCGGCTGGAAGATGCGCTGTGCGTTGCGGGTTTGTTTCGTCATCTGGTGGAGTGTTGCGTCATGCCTCATTACGCTCCGGCGCCGGCCAGTCGCGAAACACACTGGATTACCCAAGAGAACTACTGGCGAGCCATGCGCCATGGTCGCCATGGGCAGTTCATCGGGCTTGAACAGCAACAGCCGGTATCCGCCCTGGGTTGGCTGGCGCAGCTGCGCGGGCAGCACCCGCCTGACTCGGTCGATGCCGAGCGGGCATTCATGCAGGCGCAGCGCATTTTGACTGAGGGCACCAGTGCTGATCGGCAGCAGGAATGCCTCGAACATGCGAGATTGGCCGGGCGAGATAAGCGCCAGGGGCTGCGCGAGGTGGTTGATATGGTCGTCGCAGAAGGTCAAGGCGCCTGGCCGCACAGTAACCTCAACCTTACTCAGCCGTGAGCCGATTTTGATCAAGCCCGCTCGCCGCGTAACCAGCGTTGGTGGTAGTGGCTCAAGCGCGTCAATCCATACAGCGCACCTTGTTGCAGCACCTCGGTGCGCGTTCCGAAAAAGCGCTGGGTCCGGGTGAAAACCGCCAGCGGCTCGCCGGCGAAGGCCCAGGCAAAGCACAGCGTTCCCGGTGCTATGCCGTCGGCGCTCTCCGGCCCGGCAACTCCGGTGGTGGCGATTGCAACGGTAGCTGTGCTGTCGCGCAGGGCACCCATCGCCATCTCCCAAGCTACCGCCTCACTGGTCAATCCATAGCGCTCGATGGTGATATCGCTCACCCCCAGCAGGCGTTTTTTCGCTTCAGGCGAGTACACCACATAGCCGCTCTCGAGCACCTCGCCGGTGCCTGGGCTTTCGGCCAGCAACGCAACCATGCGCCCTGCGGTGCAGGACTCGGCAGTGGTCAGCAGCAGGTGTTGCTGCTTCAGATAATCGAGTACAGCCTGGACTTGAGCTTGTGGCATGACGGGGCACCTTGAGTGTCTTTTGCGATTGACGCCTGGTCTTGAGGATTGGTTCAGAGCGTTGATCCAGGCCGTGCAGCATCCCGATCAAACCTTAATCGCGCCGGACAGTCAGTAAAGTGAGGGCTGCTTTGCAGCCCATCGCGACACAAGGCCGCTCCTACAGTGGGTTTTGCGCAGATTCCTGTAGGAGCGGCCTTGTGTCGCGAAAGGGGCGCGCAGCGCCCCCGGCAATACCGACCTGGAATGCAGCTAAAAACGTTACGGCCATTCCAGCAGAGCAACCCTAGCAATTTCAGGAGCTGACCATGGCCCGGGCAATCTGGAAAGGCGCGATCAGTTTTGGCCTCGTGCATATCCCCGTTTCACTCAACACCGCCGTGCGTACCGAGCGGGTCGATTTCGACTGGCTCGACAAACGCAGCATGGAGCCAGTCGGCTACAAGCGCATCAATAAAGTCACCGGCAAGGAAATCGACAAGGACAACATCGTCAAAGGCGTGGAGTACCAGAAAGGCCAATATGTGGTGATCAGCGAAGACGAAATCCGCAAGGCGCGCCCTGAGGCCACCCAGACCATCGATATCTTTTCGTTTGTCGAGGCCGGCGATATTCCCCTGCAGCACTTTGATACCCCGTACTACCTGAGCCCTGACAAGCGCGGTGGCAAGGTCTACGCGCTGCTGCGCGAAACCCTGGAAAGCACCGGCAAGGTGGCCCTGGCCACGGTAGTCCTGCATACCCGCCAGCACCTGGCGCTGATACGGCCGCTGGATGATGCACTGGTCATGATCACTCTGCGCTGGCCTGAAGAGGTGCGCGGCCTGGATACCCTGGAGCTGGACAAGAGCGTCACCGACATCAAGGTCGACAAACGCGAACTGGACATGGCCAAGCGCCTGGTTGAAGACATGAGCGGGCCGTGGACGCCGGACGAATATCATGATGCGTTCCGGCAGACGATCATGGACCTGGTCGAAGAGAAGGCCAGCAAGGGCAAGATCGCCGTGGTGGAGAAGGCCGAGGGCGGCAAGGGCGAGAAAAGCGCAGATATCATCGACCTTACCGAGTTGCTCAAACGCAGCCTCGGGGGCAAGCCCGGTGCCGCCAAGAAGAAAGCGCCCGAGCCTGCCAAGGCTACGGAAAAGAAACCCGCGAAGCGCACACGTAAAGCCTCCTGAGGCGCGCCGAAGAGGGGTTGCGCGGCAACCCCTTGTACGGTCAGTGACTCATTTCGGCCTGCAGGTTTTTCTTCCAGCCGCGCAGGTTCATTGCCCCCAGGCAGAACTGCAGGGCAATCAATGCCCAGGCCTCGATGGACCAGCCCCAGATCACCCACAACAGATTACTGCTGATAAAGCAGCAGAAACCCATCCGGCGCCGATGCGGTCGGCGTGAGCCGATGCACCAGGCGGCAATCACGGTAAGCAGCATGGCCGGCCACTGCAAAAGGTCGATCCAGTCCACCATCACTTGAGCCCCATCTTCTTGCGCATGCCAGCGGTAATTGACTGGCGCGTCTTGGCCATATCGGCCCACGGATCTTCAACCTCAGCCAAACGCTCGTGGAGGTTGTTGATCGTCCATTGGTTGGCACCTTTGAGTTCGCTCAGCTCCTCACGCCAGATCGGTACCGACACCGGCAGACCTTCGCGTGCGCGCAGGCTGTAGGCGCAGGCAGTGGTAGCGCCCTTGCCATTGCGCAGGTAGTCGATAAAGATCCGCCCGACGCGATTCTTTGGGCCGGACACGGCGCTCAGCCGCTCGGGGAACAGCTTGGCCAGGTAGTTGACCAGAGCATGGCTGAAGTCCTTGACCTCGTCCCAGCCGGCGCGGCGGGTCAGCGGTACTACAACGTGGATGCCCTTGCCGCCGCTGGTCTTGAGAAACACCTTGAGACCCAGCTCATCGAGCAGGGTCAGGGTCAGCTGGGTCGCTTCCAGCATTGCTTTCCAGGGCAGGGCGGGGTCTGGGTCGAGATCGAGCACGAAGCGGTCTGGCTTGTCGAAGTCCTTGTCGGTGGCGTTCCAGGTGTGCAGCTCGAGCGTGTTCATCTGTACCGCGCCAAGCAAGGTTTCAGGCCTGTTGATGACCATGGCCGCCTGGCCAGCCTCGGCCTTGTCGTAGCCAAGCACACCGGGCAGGTGCAGCTGGCCGGCGTTTTTCTGGAAGAACAGTTCGCCTTCCAGTCCATCCGGTGCGCGCACCAGTGCCACAGGGCGGTCCTTGAGTTGTGGCATTAGCCAGTCGGCGACTGCGGCGTAGTACTCGGCCACCTGGCGCTTGGTGGCGCCGCTGCTGGCGTCGATCACCCGGTCGGGGTGAGTCAGGCGCAGTTCACCCAGGTTTTCTTCATCGCTGGGTTTGTTAGCGGATTTTTTAGCAACGGCGGCTTTGGGCATGGCACGCTCCAGGTCGATGGCCTTGGCCGGTTTGTCGTCACGCAGACCGTGGAAAACCGCATGGCGCACACTGCCGTCGCGGGTGATCTGCGCGTAGGCGATTTCCGCCAGCAGTTTCGGTTTGAGCCAATGCACGCCCCGCGCATCTGCGCCGGTCGGAGGTTTGGCGAGCGCCGGCTTGGCGACTTCGAGAGGTTTCAGGCGTGCATGGATACTGGCCAACGTCGTTGCGGTAAAGCCGGTGCCCACCTTGCCGGCATAGCGCAGCTCACCGCTGGGCTTGTCGTGCAGGGCCAGCAGCAAGGCGCCAAAACCGCTGCGGCTGCCTTTGGGGTCGGTGTAGCCGACGATCACGAACTCTTGGCGTAGCTGACACTTGAGCTTGATCCAGTCATTGCTGCGTCGGCCTGAATAGACACTGTCGGCTCGCTTGCCGATCAGCCCTTCAAGTTCCAGGTTGCAGGCACTCTGCAGCAGCGATTCGACCGGCTCGTCAAAGTCGGCCGAGTACTTGAGGCAGTCACGTTCGTTGTGCTCAAGCAACTGGCGCAACGCCTCACGGCGATCTTGCAGCGGCACCTGACGCAGGTCTTCGCCACCCAGGAACAATAGGTCGAACAGGTAATAGGTAATCTGCTCGTCGTTCTGCGTGTCGAAGGCATTCTGCAATGCCTGGAAGTCTGCAGCGCCCTGTTCGTTGGCAACCACCATTTCACCATCGAGCCAGGCCTGCTTTAGCTTGAGCGCACGCAGGGCCTCGACCTGGTGGGGCATCTTCGCGCTCCAGTCGTGGCCATTGCGGGTAAACAGGCGTACATCATCGCCGTCGATCCGCGCGAGGATGCGGTAGCCGTCGAACTTGACCTCGTAGCGCCAGTCGCCAGCAGGGGCGGCATCGACAAGGGTGGCCAGCTGGGGCTGGAGTTTTTCAGGTAGCTCTGCTTTGGTTTTACTGGCGCTGCGCTTGGCAGCGGCAGGTGACTTCCTGGCCGCTTTGGCGGGCGCCTTGGCTGCTTTGCGGGGCGCCAGTGTGCGGTCACTGATCACGCTGTCAGGCAGGGCCTCGACGATGCTGTATTCGTCTTCACTACGGGCGTCGCCGTCATGCGATTTGACCAGCATCCATTGTTCTTTCTTGCCTACCAGACGCGTACGAAACAGGTTCCACACGCCTGAGAGTTTTTCGCCCTGCAGGCGAAAGCGCAGCTTGCCCTTGGCGTAGGCTGCATGTGCGTCACCTTCGGGTTCCCACACGCCACGGTCCCAGACAATCACGTCGCCGGCGCCATAGTGGCCGTCGGGGATATTGCCTTCGAATTCGGCGTAATCCAGCGGATGGTCTTCGACGTGGACAGCGAGCCGGCGCACTTTTGGGTCCAGTGAAGGGCCTTTGGGGATTGCCCAGCTCTTCAGGGTGCCGTCCAGTTCCAGGCGGAAGTCGTAGTGCAGGTGGCTGGCATCGTGTTTCTGGATGCAGTACTGCAATGCCTGTGGCTTTTTACTGCGGCGTGGCTTGCCGGCGGGCTCGGGGGTGGCGTTGAAATCGCGTTTACGTTGGTATTCCTGCAGGGGTTCGCTCATCTCGGGCTCCTGTTCAAACTCCAGGCTCTCTGAAGTTGGGAGGCGAGGGCGGCGCAGGGAGTTCCATTTGTGACGAGCGGGTGGATATCAACGGCGCTGAAGGTTTGATCTGCACCCGATAAACAAATTTGAGTCATCTGCGAACCGGGGTGGTCGACTTTATGAACCCACCTGATGGAGAGCGCACATGGCTCAGCCTAACGACCCGAAAACCCGCACCCCTGCCGAGATCGACGATATTCAGGATCGGATGGGCAGTGTGCACGAGCTGGACTTCAGCGACCGCGACGATGAGCGCCAAGGCAGGGCCGGCGACGAACGTTCACTGGCTGAAGTCGAACATGACTTCCCGCCAGAACGCGTGGCCGAGAGCGGCATGACCGGTGGCGAGACACTGACCGAGAGTCTGCACGAAGACAACGTGACACTCGACGACCTGAGCCCAGACACTCTGTTCGATCAGACCGGTGCGCGCGACCCGCACGAGCCAGGTGATGGTGGCGACCCGGCCGACCAGGTCTTGCGTGAAGTGGACGCCGAGGAGATTGGCGGCGGCGTTGGCCTCGACGAAGCCGAGCTGGCGCGCTCTGCGCCGCTGGATGGCGAGCCATGGACCGATGAGGTGTCACCTGTAGACGATGAAGCATCCAACCGGAGCCGCGAATCATGACTGAACTACGCTGTGCATGCCTTGACTGCGCCTGCACGATCAACGCCAACACCCTCCTGCAAGACGGCAAGGGCTACTGCTGCGAAGCCTGCGCCAGCGGTCACCGTAATGGCGAACCTTGCCGCATGGGCGACTGCAAATGCGGCGAGACTGCGCAGCCGAACGAGAGCAATGTCGACAACGCCCTTGATGAGACTTTCCCGGCCAGCGATCCCATCTCGCCCTGAGCCGTCCTGAAATCGGCCCCGGTGGGGCTCGAGGCTGCTGCAGGTTGAGCAGCTTCGAGCCATGCCGGGGCCGACCTGTGTCCGGCAGCTTCTAGTGGGTCTGCCAGATGCCGTTGCTGCGTTCGCAATCCGTGCGCGCCTGGCCCAGGCTTGGCGTGTCGTAGTAGTACGTGATCACCCGGGCGTCCTTGGCGATGGCTGGTCGCGTGGCGGGTTCATCGCGGCCCATCGACTTGGGGTTGGCCAGGGTTTCCTGGGTCAACTGGGCAATACAGCTACCGACACTGCCTTCGGCGCATTTCGCGACCTTGCGCTTGTCGGTGCTGAGCATCTCCTTGCTCTCGTTGCTGCACGACCAGTCGATGGCCTCGGCGGGCATGTTGCTGTAGCTGTAGCAGGTGTGGCCTTCGACAGGCTTGACCGCCTCGCTGGAGGAGCGGGTGACGACGTCGCAGGCCTCAGCCAGCACGTGACTGCTGGCCAGGCATGCGCCCAGTAAAAGCAAGGCACGGATACACATGGTTTGTCTCCCGGGCCTTGGCCTTTACGGTCGGCCGCTTTTGTTGACGCTCAGGTTTTGTGCAATTGCGCCTTGTCCTGCTGGCGCAGGGCCTTGGCGCGTTTCTCCAGAATCAGATAAGCGATCACCGCCAGAACCAGCGGTATCAGGTAGTACAGGGTGCGATAACCGAGGAGTCCGGCGACCAGGCTGCCCTGGCTGAGTTGGCCTTGCAGCAGGGCCAGGAACACCGTTTCCAGCACGCCAAGCCCGGCCGGGATGTGCGCCACCACGCCCGCCACACAGCTGATCAGCAGTACACCGAGAATGGACGGATAGAACAGATCACCCGGCAGCAGCCAATAGATCAGCACTGCCATCAGCGCCCAGTTGCTGGCGCCCAAGGCAACCTGACACAGCGCCAGGCGCAGCGAGGGCAGGGTGATCTCGTGCTTGCGGATATGCCAGGTGCGGCGTTTGGCGTAACCACAGGCCAGTACGTAGCCGACCGACACGGCGATCATCAGCACACCGATCAGCTGCAGCCCGGTGGCACCCACCGACCAGCTCTCAGGCAGCTTGACCAGGCGCATGGCAAACACGCTGCCGGCCAGCAGCAGGTAGCCCATCCAGTTGGTCAACAGCCCCAAAGTGAGGATGCGGGTGATGGTGGCGTTATCCAGGCCCAGACGCCCGTACAGGCGGTAGCGCAGTGCGACGCCGCCGACCCAGGTGGTGAAGTTGAGGTTGAACGCATAGCAGACGAAGGCCACCGGCAGTACCTGCCGAGCAGGCAGCTTGTGCCCGGTGTAGGCGCGCCCCAGCAGATCGTAGCTGGCGAATACCAGATAACTGCACAAGGCCAGGCCGAGGCCAACGATCAACGTGCCAGGCTTGTAGGCCAGCAGCGACTGACGGACTTCATTCCAATCGAGGTTGCGCGCCAGGTAGTACAGCAATACCGGGATCATCAGCATGAACAGCACGGTGAACAGGCGCTTGCCCCAGGTGAGCCAGGTTTTCCGTTCCATCAGGTATTGCCCTCACGCAGTTCACCTTGGGTGCTGACTTCAGGTTGCAGCGATTTCAGGCGTTGCCGATGGGCTGGCAGCACCCCGGCAATCCGCGGGAAGTAGCGGGTGAGGTGGAAGCCGGCAAAAATCAATGGCGCTCGCCACCAGTAGCCTCGAATCATCCGCTCAAGGGTGACGGCCTTGCAGTGATTGCCAGCCAGTTGGCTAAGGTGCTCGTACAGTTGCTGGTTGAACGCACGGTCCTTGATCAGCAGGTTGGCTTCCAGATTGAACGCCAGGCTCAGCGGGTCGAGGTTGCTCGAGCCGACTGTCGACCATTCGTCATCGACCAGAGCAACCTTGCCGTGCAACGGGCGTTGGCAGTATTCGTGAATCCGTACGTTGTCGCGCAGCAGGTAGTTGTAGAGCAACCGCGACAGCGCGCGCACCCAACGCATGTCCGGTTGCCCTTGCAGAATGAGCGTTACTTCGATGCCGCGGCGAGAGGCATTGCGTAGCTCGCGCAGCAATCTGTAGCCCGGGAAGAAATACGCATTGGCAATGATGATGCGCTTGCGCGCACCGCGTATAGCCTGCAGATACTGCTCTTCGATATCGTTGCGGTGCTTGCGGTTGTCACGTTCGACCAGCACCGCGCGTACCGACCCCGCCGGCTCGGTGACCGGCTTGACCCGCCTGGGTTCGGCCAGCACCGGCTTCATCAGCCTGATGCTCGAAGCGTGCACCTGGGCGACCACGGGACCGGTGACCTCCACCGCGTAATCCTGCTTGGCCATCGGCCCGAAGTCGCCCAGGTGATCGGCGCTGTAATTGATCCCGCCGATAAACGCCCGCTCACCATCGATGACCACGATCTTGCGGTGCAGGCGATGGAACAGGTTGGTGCGCATACCAGCCACTTTCGGCTGCGGATCGAAGGCGTGGAAGCGCACACCCGCTTCGGTCATTGCTGCGATGAACGCATCGGGCAGCTCGCCGGTGCCGTAGCCGTCAGCCACCAGCTCGACCCGCACGCCACGCTGGGCAGCCTCGATCAGCACCCGCTGCAGCTGCTGGCCGACCTTGTCGTCGAAGATGATGAACGTCTCGAGCAGGATTTCCTCCTGCGCTTCACCCATTGCTTCGAAGACACGGGGGTAGAACTCCTCGCCATTGATCAGCAACTGCACAGTGTTGCCTTCAGTCCAGGATAACGTCATAGGCTGATCTCCGCGGCCAAGGGGGCATGGTCGGACAGATGCGACCATGGGTATTTGGACAGCACCTGCGCCGAGCGCGGCGAGGCATTGCGCAGGTAGATACGGTCCAGCCGCAGCAGCGGCAGGCGTGCCGGGAAGCTGCGTGCCGGCATGCCGAAACGGTCGCCAAAGGCCTCGACCAGATGCTCGCTGAGCACGCTGTCGGCCTTGAGGCGCCAGTCGTTGAAGTCGCCGGCGACAATCACCGGCGCCTTGGCCGGCAAGCTGTCGAGCAATTCCAGCAACAGCTGCACCTGGCGTTGCCGGTGAGCCTCACGCAGGCCCAGATGGACACACACCGCATGTACCTGATCGTGCCCGGGTACCTGCAGGCGGCAGTGGAGTAGGCCGCGCTCTTCGTTACCGTCGATCGAGACATCCAGATTGCGGTGCTCGACGATGGGGAATTTGGACAGCAACGCGTTGCCGTGGTCGCCATGGGGGTACACCGCGTTGCGCCCGTAGGCGAACTGCGACCACATGCTGTCGGCGAGAAACTCGTATTGCGACGTGGTTGGCCAGGTCGGATGGCGCTCGGCATGTTGCAGATGAGTGCCATGTACTTCTTGCAGAAACACCAGGTCGGCGCCGGTGCTGCGTACCGCTTCGCGCAGCTCGGGCAAGATGAAGCGCCGATTGAAGAAGGTAAACCCTTTGTGCACGTTGATCGTCAGCACGTTAAGGCCATGCACGGCCGTAACGCTGCCGACGCTGCAGCGCGCTTCGTGTAGCGGTTGGTTCATAGATCCACCTGCGGTTCGACGCCAGGCTCGGTGACCAGTTCGCCATCGAGCTTGAGCTTGGATAACAGACGCCGTGCGTCATAAGGGGCATGGACTTTCTGGTCGTTGTCGAAGTAGCAGTAAATGTCGCGCTGGGCACGCTTGCGCGGTGCGCCGGGCACCACCAGATGGGCATCTTCGGCTTGGCCACCTTGGCTCCAGGCTTCGATGCGCTGGCGCCAGCGGCGCAGGGCGCGTGCGGTATAGCCGCTGCTGTAGAGCTCGACATCGCCGTGCAGGCGCATGTAGACAAAATCAGCGGTCACGTCTTCGACATACGGCCATTTGCCGGCGCTGTCGGCGACTACCAGGGCAATGTTGTGTTTGCGCAGCAGTTTGATGAAGGCGGCGCAGAGGAAGCTCTCGTGACGGATCTCGATGGCGTGGCGCAAGGGGGCATTGCCGGTGATGGCGGTCGCGCCATTTCCGCGCAGGCGTTCTGCGCACTGTTCGGCACAGCGGCAGGCGGCCCGGCGATCGCGAGGGAGTTGCTCGAAGAAATCCTTGAAGCGTACTTCATCGAACTTCATCGTGGCCGGGAACTGCCACAGCATCGGGCCGAGCTTGTCACCCAGCATCAGTGGACCGGAGGCGAAAAAATTCGCCAGCGGCTCTTCGATGTCCTTGAGCCGGCGGGTATGGGTGATATAGCGCGGCGCCTTGACCGAGAAAATGAAGTCGTCTGGTGTTTCATCGCGCCATTGCGCATATCGTTCCGGGGTTTGCAGCGCGTAGAAAGAGCCGTTGATTTCAATGCTGTTGACTGCTCGTGATGCAAACGCGAGTTCATCCTTCTGGCGCAGGCCTTCCGGGTAGAAGTCCTTGCGCCAGGGGCCATAACGCCACCCGGATATGCCGATGCGAATGTCGCTCACGGTGGAGTCCTTGTGCAGAATCAGTCTTTTACTGCGACCGCTGCGTGAGCTTCAGGGTTCAGCGTGGGTTGACCAGTGGGCGCTTTGTTTCGGTGCGGCCCCAAGCATTTTGAACTTTGCCCCATACGACGATTCCACCTTGGTATATGCACCGGCATCCAATGCCCGCCACCTCCGGAGGCACGCATGGCCCTTCACATCATTCACTTCACCGGCCCGATCACTTCTTCGACCTGCGGTAACCTGATCAACACCTGTTCGCGAGCGCTCAACCAAGGCGCGCAAACCCTTCAGTTGAACATCGCCACCATGGGCGGTGACTGCAGTTACGGTTTTACGCTGTACAATTTTCTGCGCTCGTTGCCGGTACTGGTGCATACGCACAACCTCGGCACCGTCGAATCGATGGGTAATATCCTGTTTTTGGCGGGCGAACAGCGCACGGCCTGTCGCATGAGCAAGTTCCTGTTTCACCCATTCCACTGGACGCTGCACGGCTCAGTCGATCACGCACGTATGTCCGAGTACGCCATGAGCCTTGATTACGACTTGCAGTTCTACGCGCAAATAGTCGCGGAGCGCACGGCTGGCGCTGAACAACCATTGGATATAGAGCACTACTTGCTGGCTAAACCACGCATCTTGAATGCTGAGGAGGCAATAGCGGGCGGCCTGATCCACACTATCGATGAGCTGCCGATCAGTATCGATTCGGTTCAATGGAGCGTTCACGCCTGAAATCTTGCAGGGCGGTATTTGGCGCCGCTGGTCAGTCGCAGCGAATGTTGATGGAGCCGATCCCATTTGGGCCGGCTCGTAACTACTAAGCAGCTGCACTTGGAGGCGACAAATATGCGCGCATTGACCTTTCACGGCGCTGGAGATGTCCGGGTTGATACTGTTGCTGATCCTGGCATTCAAGAGAAGGACGACATTCTGCTGCGAGTAACCGCCACTGCCATCTGTGGCTCCGATCTGCATCTGTATCACGGCAGGATTCCTGCGCTCGAAGAGGGCGATATTCTTGGCCATGAATTCATGGGGATTGTTGAAGACGTGGGCAGCGAAGTCACCGCGGTTCATCGTGGAGATCGTGTTGTCATCCCGTTCGTGATCGCCTGCGGCAGCTGCTTTTTTTGCCAGAATGACCTGTTTGCCGCTTGTGAGACGACCAATACCGGACGTGGGGCGATCCTCAACAAGAAGCTGATCCCCTCTGGTGCAGCGTTGTTCGGCTATAGCCACCTGTATGGCGGTATTCCTGGCGGCCAGGCCGAATATGTAAGGGTGCCCAAGGCCAATGTCGGACCATTCAAGGTGCCAGGCACGCTGAGTGATGACAAAGTCCTGTTTCTGTCGGACATCCTCCCAACCGCCTGGCAGGCTGTAACCAATGCCGGAGTCGGCCAAGGCTCCTCCCTGGCTATTTATGGCGCAGGGCCGGTAGGCCTGTTGAGCGCCGCGTGCGCGCGCATGCTCGGGGTCGAGCAGATCTTCATGGTCGACAAGCATGCCTATCGACTTGACTACGCCCAGCGCGCCTACGGCGTGATTCCGATTGATTTCGATCATGACGACGACCCTGCGGACACCATCATCCGCCAGACCGCCGGGATGCGCGGTGTTGACGCGGCCATTGATGCCGTGGGCTTCGAGGCTAAGGGCAGCACCGCTGAATCGGTGTTGACTGCGCTGAAGCTTGAAGGCAGCAACGGCAAGGCGCTGCGCCAGTGTATGGCAGCAGTGCGCCGCGGAGGCGTAGTCAGCGTGCCCGGCGTATATGCCGGTTTCATTCATGGGTTCTTGTTCGGTGACGCATTCGACAAAGGCCTGACCTTCAAGATGGGCCAAACCCACGTCCAACGTTTCCTGCCTGAACTGCTCGAACACATCGAAGCAGGACGGCTCAATCCCGAAGCAATCATCACCCATCGCCTCAGCCTGGAAGATGCGGTGCGCGGCTATGAGATGTTCGATGAACAGCAAGAACGCTGCCGCAAGGTCGTACTGACCCCAGGCGTTGCCACAGACCCGGTAACCAATGGACGCCTTGGACCCGTCACGAGCAGCTAAGAGGAGTAGTAATGACAGAACGCATCATCACATCGGTCACCAGCGAGGATCTCGCTCCGCCGCCGCAGGGGGTAACATTCGAAACCCCCCGCGAGCGGTTGGAGTTCTATCGCCGAGAAATTCAGTTCGAGACCACCATCCTTGCCAACCGTACCGATGCCTATCTGTCGGCGCAGTCATTTCTGGTGATTGCCTATGCGTCGTGCATGGCAAACGGCAATCCAAGCTGGGGCAGGCTGTTCACCTTGGTTGTGCCGGCATTCCTGGCCTTGCTGGGCATTATCAGCTCCCTCAACGCCTGGCCAGGCATTCGCGCGTCGTACAACATCATTGACCACTGGCACTTCAAGCAAAGTCACTTGCTCAACAACGAGCCGAGCATGGGCTTTGCGTATGACGACTGGCCGTTGTTCAGCGAGTCCGAGTCGACCCATCGCGGTTACCGCAAATCGCTGCTGTTTTCGATCCGCACACCGTGGTTGTTCCTGGTTTTCTGGGTTTTGCTGGGTGGGTTCGGGCTGATTCTTCAGCTTGATCCAGCCGGCGCCTGAGCGTAGTTGAAGGCGTAGCTAACCGTTGATGTGCATTGTTCGACAAAAATTTGAATCTTCGTGATCACGCCGGTTCCACTAGTTGTCATCCATGGAGAAGAGGAGGCCCCCTGCGATGCCTACCCCAGAGCTTTATATCGTCGATTACAAGCTGCACGGTGAAACGCGCAGCTTCATCATCCGGCTGGATCGGATGGATAACGCCGAGGCTTGGCACTGGGCTAGTTGTGACGCCGGTATTGGTATCATTCCCAAGTTTGGTCGTGAAAAGATTCGCAAGGTCAGCAGACCCATGGCTGAACGATATGGGATCAGTGAAGTAAGCTGGAGGCCATCGGGTAGCAAACCTGCCTCCAGCCCCGGTGCCAACCAGTCGATGCTGCCTACTGCCTGAACCAGCGGTAGGCACCAGTTGCTGTCGGGCTGTCTGAACAAAGCCGCTCCTGAAAGGGAGCGGCTTTGTTTTGTCTGCTGGATATGTACGGCCAGGTCAGGCGCCTGATTGCGGATCACTGGCGGGGACGCCAGGGCGCTCGTCCGGGTCAGTCAGGTTGGGGTCGGCATCCGGGTCGTCTGCTTGCCCATCGGGGCGGTCCGGAACCAGTTCTGGCCAGTCGTCTTCAACACTGCCGCCACCCATCGTCAGTTGCTCGCGCATGATCATTCCCTCGGCTGAATAAAAAAGGCCTGCCAGCAGGCAGGCCAAGCACAGGAGTGAGGGGTGATGCCGTTGCACCACCCTCAGTAGTTATGAGCTTGGTGAGCCGGTAGCGGTCGTTTGCAGGGTGTGGTTCGCCGACCAATGGCGGTTATTGCTCCTGACCCTGGCGCAAGCGCATGCTCAGCAGCGCAGCTACAACCAGCATCGAAGCAATGACCCACAAGCCATTGCGAGTACTGCCGGTTGCCTGCTCGATCAAGCCCATCACCGATGGACCGACAAAGCCCCCGAGCAAACCGCAGGTCGTGACAAATGCCAATCCGGCGGCCAGCGCATTGCCGCTCAAGCGGCTGGACGGGAATACGAAGATGACCGACTGCACCACGAACAGCATCAGGGCCGTCAGCGAGAACCCGATCAGGCCAACGAACGAGTTGGCTACCGAAGCCAGCAGCAGCCCTGCGGCCATGGTCAGCAGGCCGAAGAACAGCAGCGTGCGGCAACGATTTGGTGAAGTAGCCAGGCGAGGCAAGGTTGCCGCGCCGATTGCAGCAGCGATCCACGGCACCGACGTGAGCAGGCCAATTTGCAAGGGCGACAGTGCGCCGTAAGTGCCGATGATCCCGGGCAGGAAGAAGATCACGGTGTAGATAGTGATCTGGTGCACAAAGTACACGGCGATCGCCAGCCAGATCTGCTTGTCGCGAAACATCTGCGAGAGCTTGCTCTGCTGTGGTGCTGCGGCCCGTTCAGCCACCAGCCGGCGCTCGATGTCCTGCGCATCTGCGGCCGATAACCACGGCGCCGAGCTCGGCCCATCGGGTAGCTTTTTCCAGACCACGTACGCCAGTGCTACCGCGGGCAGCCCCTCCAGAACAAACAGCCACTGCCAGCCATGCCAGCCGAGCACGCCGTCCATCTCCAGCAAGGCACCGCCCAGCGGCCCGCTGAGGATATTGGCCAGGCACACGCCGAGCAGGAAATAGCCCGTGGCGCGGGCGCGTTGCTCGCGGTCGAACCAGTAGGTCAGGTAGAGCATGACGCCAGGGAACAGGCCCGCTTCGGCCACGCCCAACAGCAGGCGCATGACGTAGAACGAAGTCTCACCCTCGACGAAGGCCATACCGGCAGACAACAGGCCCCAGGTGATCATGATGCGGGTAATCCAGAAGCGCGCGCCGACCCGTTGCATGATCAGGTTGCTCGGCACCTCGGCCAAGGCATAGGTCAGGAAGAACAGACCTGCGCCCAGGCCGTATGCAGCAGCCGACAAGCCGAGGTCAACGCCCATGCTCGCCTTGGCCAGAGCGATGTTGGTACGGTCGAGAAAACTCATTACATAGACGATGACCAGCAGCGGCATCAATTTGCGCAGGAGCAGGCTGTTCAGGCGCTGATCAGCCGCAACAGCAGGCGCGGCGGCCGCTGTCGGTTGTGTGAGGATTGTCATTGTTTTTTCCCCGAAAGCTATTAGTAACAGCGCGCCGCGGTGGTGCGTCGCGCTGCGGCAGGTCAATCAACCACGCTGGATATCCAGCCAGACTGCACCGCCGGGATACTGGTAACGCTCCAGGGTCTCGGCGTGCATTTCAATGCTGTAACCCGGGCGCTGCGGCGGCATGTAGCGACCGCGGCGGATCACCACGGGGTCGATGAAGTGTTCATGCAGATGGTCGACGTACTCCAGCACCCGGTTGTGCAGCGAGGCGGAAACGGCGATGTAGTCGAACAGAGCAATGTTCTGCACGTACTCGCACAGGCCGACACCGCCCCCGTGCGGGCACACCGGCACGTCGTACTTGGCAGCCATCAGCAGCACGATCAGCACCTCGTTGAGGCCGCCCAGGCGTGCCGCATCGAGCTGGCAGAAGTCCAGCGCGCCGGCCTGGAACATTTGCTTGAACATTACCCGGTTGTGGCAATGCTCGCCGGTGGCGACGCCAATTGGCGCGATGCGCTGGCGGATCGTGGCATGGCCAAGAATGTCGTCGGGGCTGGTCGGCTCTTCGATCCACAGCGGCGCAAAGGCTGCCAGCCGGCGCATGTTGCTGACGGACTCCTCGACGCCCCAGACCTGGTTGGCGTCCATCATCAAGGTCCGCTCCCAGCCGATCTCGTCACGCAGGATGCTGGCGCGGCGAATGTCTTCTTCCAGGTCGGCGCCGATCTTCTGCTTGATATGGGTCCAGCCGTCCTCGACCGCTTCGCGTGCCAGGCGGCGCATCTTCTCTTCGCTGTAGCCGAGCCAGCCGGGCGCGGTGGTGTAGCCGGGGTAACCCTCGCGAAGCATCTGCGCCTCGCGTTGGGCCTTGCCCGGCAGCTGGCGGCGGAGCAGGGCGATGGCTTCTTCTGGGGTGAGCACGTCGGTGACGTAGCTGAAGTCCAGGCAGGCGACCAGTTGCTCGGGGCTCATATCGGCCAGCAGTTTCCACACCGGCTTGCCTTCATGTTTGGCCCACAAGTCCCACACGGCGTTGACGATGGCGGCAGTGGCCAGGTGGATGACGCCTTTTTCCGGCCCGAGCCAGCGCAGTTGGCTGTCGCCCACAGTGAAGCGGTGCCAGAAGCCGCCCATGTCTGCGGTGATCTCTTCCAGGGTCTGGCCGACGATCAGCGGCGCCAGTGACTGTACGGCAGCGGCGCAGATCTCGTTGCCGCGGCCGATAGTGAAGGTCAAGCCGTGGCCTTCGAGCTCGCCGGCATCGGTGTGCAGCACGACATAGGCGGCCGAGTAGTCAGGCGCGCTGTTCATGGCATCGGAGCCGTCCAGTGACAGCGAAGTCGGGAAGCGAATGTCGCGAACGCTCAGGTGGGTAATGCGTATGCTCATGGCAGTCTCTTGTTCTGGGTGACCTCTGGAGACCTGACTGTAGGTTGCCGAGCGATACAGGCATAATCGCCAATTCCTAAGTATGGATATCAGAATTGATATGCCTCAGACCCCAGCAGACACCTCGCAGGCGCCACACAGCCTTGGCCCGCTGAAGATCTCCAGCCGGCAGATAACCCTGCTCAACGCCTTGGGCGAGTTCGGCAACCTGCGCCGCGCTGCTGCGGCCATGCACACCACCCAGCCCGCGGCGAGCCTGCTGCTGCAACAGCTCGAGGAGCGCCTTGAAGTGCGCCTGTTCGAGCGCCTGCCGCGCGGCATGCAGCCAACCCTGTACGGTGAGGTGATGATTCGCTACGCGCAGAGTGCGCTGCACGAGTTCGAGCACGCCCAGGCGCAGATCGCCGAGCTTGCGCGTGGCGCCGCCGGGCTGGTGCGGGTCGGCAGTGTGATGGGACCGGTGCCGGGTTTGCTGACCAAGGCCGTGCTGGCCTACAAGCGCGACCACCCCAAGGTGCGCATCTCGCTCGAGGTAGGCACCAGCGATACCTTGCTGCCGGCGTTGCTGCGTGGTGACTTCGACCTGGTGGTGGGGCGCTTGCCGGATCAGAGCGACAGCCAGGACCTCAATATCGAGTTGTTCGAGGGCGGTGAACAGATGCGCGTAATCGCCCGCGCTGGCCACCCGATGGCTGCAGCGAGCACATTGCAGATGGCTGATCTGGTCGCGTTGACGTGGATCCTGCACCCGATCGGCAGCCCGATGCGGCGACGGGTCGAGAGTGCGCTGCAGGCCGGGGGGATGGTGCAATCGCTGGACATCGTCGAGACTGCGTCGATTCTGGCGACCACCGCCATGCTGCAGGCTTCCGACATGATCGCCGTGGTGCCCAACGATGTCGCCGCGCATTACGCCCAGTACGGGATGGTCGCGATCCTGCCGGTGGAGCTGCCGATCAGCCTGGCCAACCTGGGCCTGCTGACGCTGCGTTCACGGCCGCGCTCGGTGGCGCTGGAAACGTTGCTGCATTATCTGCGAGACCCACAATAGCCATGCCTGTCTATCTGCCTGAGGCCGTTTTCTGATGCCGTCCGACATCATCCACTCCAGCTTCTGCAACTGGCTACGCTTCAAGCACCTGGTGCTGATCGACAGCCTGGCCCGTACCCGTAACATGCACGCCACCGCCAACCTGATGAACCTCAGCCAGCCCGCCTTGAGCAAGATGCTGCGCGATCTCGAGGAGCAGTTTGGCTTTGCACTGTTCGAGCGCCTGCCGCGCAGCATGCCGCCGACCGAGCTTGGCGAGTACGTGGTCAAGTACGCCCAGGGGGCGTTGGCCGAGTCGCAGCAGTTTGTCGACCAGCTCAACCGCCTGCGCAAGGGCGGCCATGGATTTATTCGGGTGGGCGGGATTTTCGCTTCGACGCCGCGCGTGCTGCCGCAGGCCATTGCTGCGATCAAAGCACGTAGCCCGTTGTTGTCGATCGAGGTGGTGGAACATTCCAGTGACCACCTGCTGACGATGCTCGAGCAGAACAAGCTCGACATCATGATCGGCCGTTTCACCGAGGAGCGCTTCAGCCAGGTGTTCGACTTCCAGCCGCTGGAACCTGAGCCATTTGCGTTGGTGGTCAACAGCAGCCACCCGCTCAATCAGCTGGCCAGCACGCCGCTCGAGGCGCTCGCGGACTGGCCATGGGTGCTGTATCCGCTGGGCACGCCGCTGCGCGGGCGACTCGAGCAGGCCTTCAAGGTGGCCGGCATTGCCACACCCGCCGATAGCGTTGAAACCATTTCCATGCCGATGTTCCTGCAGTTGCTGCAGTCGGCGCCGATGATCGCCATGCTGCCGCGCTCGATGGTTGCCGCGCAGCTAAGCAGCGGCCTGTTCAAGGAGCTGCAGAGCCCACTGCACTTGTCACCGCTGGAGTACGGCGTGATCACACGCAAGGATCAGCCGCCAACGGGTTCTGCGCGGGAATTCATCGATATCCTGCTGGAATTCGCCAAGCAGCGGCGCAGGGAGGAGGGCGGCGGCAGCGATTTCTAAATCGGGCCTGATTCCATGCTTCGATAACCTATGGTTATCAGGTGATCGGTTCATCTCATTGGGAATTATCGGTAAGGCTTCATACAGTGGTGGCAGATTCGCCCGGCAGCAAACGGGCGACGCCATAACAAGAAGTCAGCCGCACCTGAGAGGTCCCATGGAACTGATTGCCCGCTGCGCCGACCCTGCGGTCATCCGCCTTAACCCGCTGGACAACGTCCTGATTGCACGCCAGGCGCTGCCTGAAGGCTTTGAGCTGTCCGGCGAGGCGATCACCGTGCGCCAGCCCATTCCGTCGGGGCACAAGGTCGCCACCGAGCGCTTGGAGCACGGCCAGCCACTGCGCCGTTACGGCCAGATCATCGGTTTTGCCTCGCAAGACATCGAACCTGGCGATCACGTGCATGTGCACAACGTGCAGATGGGTGACTTCTCCCGCGATTATGCCTTTGGTGTCGATGCACGCAGCCTGCCTGCTACCGAAGCCGTGTTTCAGGGGATTGTGCGCGGCGACGGCCGCGTCGCCACGCGCAACTACATTGGCATCCTCACCTCGGTGAACTGCTCGGCAACCGTCGCCCGGGCAGTGGCTGACCATTTCCGCCGCGATATCCACCCCGAAGCACTCGCCGACTACCCGAATATCGACGGCGTGGTCGCCCTGACCCACGGTGTCGGTTGCGCAGTGGACCCCAGTGGCGAAGCGTTGGGTTTGCTACGCCGCACCTTGGCAGGCTATGCGATACATCCCAATTTCGCCGCGGTGCTGATCATCGGTTTGGGCTGCGAAACCAACCAGATCGAGAGCCTGCTGGAAACTCAGGGCCTGAAGGCCAGCGAGCAACTGCGCACTTTCACCATCCAGGGCATTGGCGGCACCTCCAAGACCATCGCCGCCGGCATCGAGCAGGTCAAGACGCTGCTGGCCGACGCCAACCGAGTCAAACGTGAGCCGGTCAGCACTCGGCACCTCGTGGTCGGCCTGCAATGCGGCGGCTCCGATGGTTACTCGGGAATTACCGCCAACCCGGCACTGGGCAATGCCGTCGACCGCCTGGTTGCGGCGGGCGGCACCGCGATCCTCTCGGAAACACCGGAGATCTATGGCGCTGAGCACCTGCTGACGCGCCGGGCGGTGAGCCGTGAGGTCGGCGAGAAACTGATCGCACGCATTCATTGGTGGGAAGACTACTGCCAGCGCATGAACGCCGAGCTCAACAACAACCCTTCGGCAGGTAACAAAGCTGGCGGCCTGACCACCATTCTGGAGAAATCCCTCGGCGCGGTGGCCAAGGCCGGTTCGAGCAATCTGGTCGACGTTTACCAGTACGCCGAAGCGGTGCGCGCCAAAGGTCTGGTGTTCATGGATACCCCAGGCTACGACCCCGTCTCAGCCACCGGCCAGGTCGCCGGCGGCGCCAACCTGATTGCCTTTACCACCGGGCGTGGCTCGGCCTACGGCTGCGCGCCTGCACCGTCGATCAAGCTGGCCACCAACAACCGGGTGTTCGAGCACCAGGAAGAGGACATGGACGTCAACTGCGGCGGCATCGCCGACGGCTCCACCAGCATCGAAGAACGCGGTGCCTACATCTTTCAACAGATGCTGCGCATCGCCTCGGGTGAGCGCAGCAAGAGTGAACAGCACGGCTACGGGCAGAACGAGTTCGTGCCCTGGCAGATCGGTGCCGTGACCTGACTGACAGCCCCCCTTCATCTTTCTAGGCGACTTTTTTTATGCACGTTAACGGATTCAACTTCATCGGCGGCCAGCGCAGTGCTCTGGGCGACACCCTGGTCTACAGCATCGATGCCCATACCGGCGAGCAGCTGGCGGGCGGCTTTCATCAAGCAACCCTGGCCGAGGTCGACAACGCCGTGGCAGCGGCCAGTGCTGCGTTCCCAACGTTTCGCAATTTGCCGGCGGTACGCCGCGCTGAGTTTCTTGAGGCGATCGCCGACGAGCTCGATGCCCTCGGTGATGACTTCGTCAACCTGACCTGCCAGGAAACCGCGCTGCCCAGCGCTCGAATCCAAGGCGAACGGGGTCGTACCAGCGGCCAGATGCGTTTGTTTGCCAAAGTCCTGCGGCGTGGCGATTTCTATGGCGCTCGTATTGATCAGGCGCTGCCAGCGCGCACGCCGTTGCCACGCCCCGACCTGCGTCAATACCGCATCGGCGTTGGCCCGGTGGCGGTGTTCGGTGCCAGCAACTTCCCGCTGGCGTTCTCCACCGCAGGGGGCGATACGGCTGCGGCATTGGCTGCCGGCTGCCCGGTCGTGTTCAAGGCCCACAGCGGGCATATGGCAACTGCCGAGCGCGTTGCCGAAGCATTGATCCGTGCTGCTGAGCGCACCGGCATGCCGACTGGCGTGTTCAACATGATCTTCGGTAGCGGCGTGGGTGAGGCACTGGTCAAACACCCGGGTATTCAGGCGGTGGGCTTTACCGGTTCGCTCAAAGGCGGCCGGGCGCTCTGCGATATGGCGGCAGCGCGACCGCAGCCGATCCCGGTATTTGCCGAGATGTCGAGCATCAATCCGGTGCTGGTGCTGCCCAAGGCGCTGGCAAGCCGCGGTGCTCAGTTGGCCAAGGACCTGACCGCATCGGTGGTACAGGGCTGCGGTCAATTCTGCACCAATCCCGGGCTGGTGCTGGGCATTCGCTCGCCAGCCTTCACTGCCTTTATCGAGCAATTGCGCGGGCACATGGCTGATCAGCCGGCGCAAACCATGCTCAACCCCGGCACCCTGCGCAGCTACGACAAAGGCCTGCGGACGTTGCTCGCGCACCCTGGCATCGAGCACCTGAGCGGTGCCCGGCAACAGGGCAATCAGGCCCAGCCGCAGCTGTTCGAGGCAGATGTCAGCCTGCTGCTGGAGCAGGATGAACTGCTACAGGAAGAGGTGTTTGGTCCATGCACTGTGGTGGTTCGGGTCGATGATGCCGAGCAACTGCTGCAAGCCGTGAACGCTCTGCGCGGTCAGCTCACAGCAACTTTGCTGGCCGATGAACAAGACCTGGTTGACCACGGCTCGCTGCTTGGCGCACTGGAAGTGAAGGTTGGCCGGGTGTTGCTCAACGGCTATCCGACCGGCGTCGAAGTGTGCGACGCGATGGTACATGGCGGCCCGTATCCGGCGACCTCCGATGCCCGTGGTACCTCGGTTGGCACCCTGGCCATCGACCGCTTCCTGCGCCCGGTGTGCTACCAGAACATCCCTGATGCCATGCTGCCGCCGGCCTTGCAGAACGCCAACCCGCTGGGCATTCAGCGCCTGGTGGATGGTCAGCCGAGCAGCGCAGCGCTCAACCAAAAGGGGAGCTGAGCGCATGAGCGAAGCCAAACGCTATGAGGTGGACGCGCTCGGCACGTTTGTCGAACGCCTGTTTGCAAGCGCCGGCGCTGACGCGGAGGTCGCCCAGGTGGTGACCCAAGTGCTGCTCGAAGGCGAGCTGCTCGGCCACCGCACCCATGGTCTGAATCTGGTCAGCCGCTACATTGGCGGCATGTTGAGTGGCCAGGTCAAGGCTCAGGCAGCAGCGCTGGAGCAGGTTTCCGACAGCGGTGTTGCCAGCCTGTTCGACGGCAACTATGTACTTGGCCCTTACTGCGTCAGCCGCGCACTGGACTGTGCGGCCAGCGGGGCCAGCGCGCAGGGCATCGGCATCGCTGTAGTCCGCCGTGCTGCGCATATTGGCTGCCTGGCGGCCTACTTGAAGCCATACACCGACCGTGGCTTGGTCGCGATGGTGTATTCCTCGGATCCGTCGGTGGGGTTGGTCTGCGCCCATGGCGGCGTTGACCCGATCTACACGCCGAACCCGATTGCCGCCGGTATCCCTACCGGCGGCGAACCGATCTTGCTGGATGTAAGCATGTCCACCGTGACCATGGCCATGGTCAGCCAATGCCGGGATAACGGCAGCAAACTGGCGCACCCGGTGCTGATGAGCAACCAAGGCAAGGTGAGTGACGACCCTGCGGACTTCTTCACCAGCCCGCAGGGCAGCATCTTGCCACTGGGCGGCCAGGCCTTCGGCCACAAGGGCTTTGCCTTGGCGATTCTGGTCGAAGCCCTGACCTCCGGCCTGGCCGGCCATGGCCGCAAGGACTCCCCAGACCAGTGGGGCGCATCAGCCACTGCGGTGGTGATCGACCCGCGCTTCTTTGGCGGCCTGCAGGCGTTTACTGAAGAAACCAGCTTCCTCGGCCAACTGATCCTCGCCAGCCGCCCGGTCGATCCAGAGCGCCCGGTGCGCCTGCCTGGGCAAGCCGGCCTGGCCCTACGCAGCAAGGCTTTGGCGCAGGGCGTAAGCCTGGCGCCGACCCTGGTCGCAGACCTCAACCAGCTCGCCGCCCAATTGCAAGTGGCCGCGCTTGGTCACTGACAGACAACTACAAAAAAGGTAGAGACATGACAGATCAATCGAACACCAAGCTTTCGTTGCCGTTGAGCCACAATGCCGCCGTTTGTAACCGTGGCAGTTGGGTAGGGCGGGTATGGCTGCCCGAGCAAGGTCCGGCAGTGGTATTGGTGAAGGAGGGTGCGGTGCATGACATCAGCGCCCACGTCGCCACGGTTTCGGCGCTGCTCGAAGTGGCTGACCCGGTGGCTTATTTGCGCTCTCTGCCGTTGGCCGATGCGCTGACCGAGCTGTCGGCACTGCTGGCCAACAGCGATCCACGCCAACGTGACATCAGCAAACCCTGGCTGCTGGCACCGATCGACCTGCAGGCCGTCAAGGCTGCCGGCGTGACCTTTGCTGCCAGCCTGCTGGAGCGTGTAGTCGAAGAACAGGCCAAAGGTGACCCGGCCAAGGCCGATGCGATCCGTGACACCCTGGCCAGTCGAATCGGTGCCGACCTGTCGCAGATCGTCCCAGGTTCGGCCCAGGCCGAGGCGTTGCGCGCCGTGCTGGTGGAGCAGGGTTTGTGGTCGCAGTATCTGGAGGTTGGCATCGGCCCCGATGCCGAGGTTTTCACCAAGGCTCAGCCTCTGTCGGCAGTCGGCCATGGCGCCGACATCGGCATCCACCCCAAGTCAAGCTGGAACAACCCGGAACCGGAAGTGGTGTTGGCAGTGTCCAGCGACGGCAGCATCAAGGGCGCCATGCTTGGTAACGACGTCAACCTGCGCGATTTCGAAGGGCGCAGTGCCTTGCTGCTGTCCAAAGCCAAGGACAACAACGCCTCGACCTCGCTGGGCCCGCTGCTGCGCCTGTTCGACGAAGGCTTCAGCCTCGACGACGTGCGTAACGCCGAGGTCGACCTGCGGGTTGAAGGGGAGGAGGGCTTCATTCTCTCGGGCCGCAGCTCGATGCAGCAGATCAGCCGTGATCCGCTCGACCTGGTGCAGCAGACCCTAAACGAAAATCACCAGTACCCGGACGGCCTGGTGCTGTTCCTCGGTACCCTGTTCGCCCCCAAGCAAGACCGCGATCAACCGGGCAATGGCTTCACTCACAAGCCTGGCGACGTAGTCACCATCAGCAGCGCGCAGCTGGGCGCCTTGAGTAATCGGGTGACCACCAGCGACCAGGCGCCGCAGTGGAACTTCGGCCTGCGCTCGCTGATTGACAGCCTCAGCCGCCGCGGCCTGCTCGACGCGGCAGTGACCGCCCGGCAACCCTGATCCAACCGTAACCGACCATGGATGAACGCGACAGCAATGACGGATCGCCTAGGCGCTGAACGCGCTGCAACAATAATAATAAAGGCCACGCAATGAACAAATTGAAGAAGTACCAGAGCATCACGGTGGTGTTCCTGCTGTTGATCGGTATCGTCAACTATCTGGACCGCAGTGCGCTGTCGATCGCCAACACCTCGATCCAGAAAGACATGATGATCAGCCCCTCGCAGATGGGCATCCTGCTGTCGGCGTTCTCCATTGCCTACGCATTTGCCCAGTTACCGATGGGCATGATCATCGACCGTCTGGGCAGCAAGATCGCCCTCGGCGCATCGTTGCTGGCCTGGTCGGTGGCGCAGACCACGTTCGGCCTGGTCAACAGCTTCGCCGGCTTCATGGGCCTGCGCGTGCTGCTGGGGATCGGCGAGGCGCCGATGTTCCCCTCGGCTGCCAAGGCGCTGTCGGAATGGTTCGATGCCAACGAACGCGGCACTCCTACCGGCATTGTCTGGTCGTCGACCTGCCTCGGGCCTTGCCTGGCACCCCCTTTGTTGACGCTGTTGATGGTCAACTACGGCTGGCGCGGCATGTTCATCATTACTGGGTTGCTGGGCGTGGTGCTGGCGGTGTGCTGGCTGACCTTCTACAAAAGCAAGGCGCAGTACCTGGCCGAACTGGCGGCTGGAGGCAAACCGCTTCCCACCGAGCACGTGGCACCTGCCGCCGACCCGCAAGCACCCAAGGTGTCGTACTTCGCCGGCTGGCTCGACCTGTTCAAGCACCGCAGCACCTGGGGCGCGGTGCTGGGCTTCATGGGCGTGATCTACATGCTCTGGCTGCACCTGACCTGGCTGCCCGGTTACTTCGAGCGCGAGCATGGTCTGGACTTGTACAAAACTGCTTGGGTTGTGTCTTTGGCCTATGGCTTTGGTGCGGTAGGGACCATCGTCGCCGGCCGCTTCTGTGATCGGCTGGTGAAGCGGGGCATGAGCATTCTTGGCAGCCGCAAGTTCAGCGTGATCACCGGTCTGGTGCTGGCTGCACTGTTTACATTGCCGCTGTCGTACGTTACCGGGCTTACCGGGTGTGTGATCCTGCTGTGCCTGGCGTTGTTCAGCATCAACATGGCCAGTGCCACGGCGTGGATGATTGTCAATACCATCGTCGACAGCCCGCGGGTGGCCTCGTTTGGTTCGATCCAGAACTTTGGTGGGTACATTGCCGGGTCGGTCGCGCCGATCGTTACGGGCTTCAGTATTCAGTACTCGGGGTCGTTCAATACGGCGTTCATGATCAGCGCGGTGGTGGCGTTGTGTTCGGCGGTGGCGTACTTCCTGCTGCTGAAGGCGCCGATTGGCGGCGCTGTGGTCAAGGACGAGGTGCTGCGGGAGGTGACGCAGTAATGATGGCCGCGGCCTGGAGGATGAGGACGTAATCAATTTTCAGGTCGTAGGTCTTTTGAGGTAGCACCGTTCCCACTAGAATCTGCCGCGCCTTCTGTGTGAAGGGTACCTCCGTAATCGAGCAAGGAAGTGAACATGCAGTATGGAAAAGCGATTGGCCTCGTTCTGGCGTTGAGCCTTGGCGGATGTGCAAGCTTCACCAAGGATGAAGTGGCACCCGTGGATCTGCCATCGATGGCCAGCTACTCGAACAAGCCAAACGTCTATGTGGATTTCGATTTCTTGCAGGGCGACCCTGGGAGCGCCAAAGCAAACGAAGTGCCGCAAGCGCGTGACATGCTCAAGCCCGAGCTCAAGCGTGTTTTCAGTGATTCAGGTCTATTCGGGCGCGTGACATTTGACGAGTTTGAGAAACAACCGGGCGATTACAACCTCCGGCTGAAGGTATACAACCACGCACCCGGGGGTGGCCAGGTAGCGATGGCCTTTATCAGCGGCCTGACGTTGACGATCATCCCGGCCTTGGCCACTGATCAATACACCATGAGCCTCGAGACCTTGGACGACAAAGGCAAATCCCTGGGCAAGGCCAGCAATCACGACGCAATCAATACCTGGATGGGGATCTGGTTCCTTCCGCTGGCGGGCAACACGCCTAAGGCTGCTGTAACCGATACCTTCAGCCGGCAAGTCAATGCGCTGCTTAAGAACTGGGTGGAGGTAAACCGCACGAAATACTCTGCGGTTGATTTGCAGGTTCCTCGCATCTGACGTCCACCAAGAAAGAGCCGCGATTGCGGCTCTTTCTTCATCATCTCAGCGCTTGGACGAACTGCGGGTCGGTGTACAGGCTTTTAAGCAGCTCCTGCACCATAGGGTTGTAGTTGTTTGCCGCCGCCGGTATGGCAATTGGGCCGAAGAAGCTGCTGCCCCAATCCCGCTCAACGTCCTTGGTTGTCTCGTACAATACATGGTCACCCCTGCGTACGGTGAAGCGCGCAGCCAGTTCGCCATGGCCGTTGGCAACGCCGCTATTGAGTTTGCTTTTGATCAGTTGCACCTGCAGCAGACGGTCAGAACGCGGATCAAGCAACCCTGCGTGGCGCAGTTCATTGTTGATTGCAGCCTGTATGTGCAGGGGTACGCTGCCTTCCGGCGACGAAATCGGGTTCAAGCGAACCGTCAACGAGCCTTGTCCTGAATCAGCCTTCACCTGTGCGCCCTGCAACGGCTGCAGGGGGGCATTCTGTTTCAGTTGCTGCACATTCTGGTAGCTGGGTTCATAGCGGGCCATCGTCACACCGCAACCTTGCAATAGCAGTGCACACAGGGGGAGGGCGAGATAGAGCTTGTTCACGGCAGATCCTTGCGTGAGTCGGAGGGGCCGCGATTATCAATTCAGCAGGAGACTCGTTCAAGCTGAATGTCCAACACGAACGAGCTTCGGGAGCTTACCAGCAGGCGAGTATCGTCACTGTGGTTGGATGAAGGCAGGGAGGTTGATACTTTAATAACGAGAACTGACGCCCATATCGATGGATTAGGCTAGCGTCGGCGGGGCAGTTATAGTTGATTCCGGTGGACGCCAGCATGGCGTTGAGGCGCGCATTCGGGATGATGCCTGATGTTGATACCTAACTCGACTAAATGAATATTTAGTTGAGTTATATCCTTGAGGAATATGCGACAGCCTCGAAATAGGGCCTCAAAAGACGTCAGGCAGGTTGCTACCAGTTAAAAGTTGATCATCAGGCCCAAAGAATTCAAATTGGTCGCTGTAGGCATAAATCTGTCTGGTAGCGCTGCAGATGATCCGGCTATTAAACGCAGCCACTCCTGACTTTGTTATCTGAACCACGGCCTCAGGAGCGTTGTAGTCACCCAATAGGGCGTATTTGCTGCTTAGCGGAATGAAAACGCTCATATCCTCCATAGCAAATCCGAGGCCCCAGTCGTCTTTTACTTTTGAAGGGTGCTCAATGAGATTCACTGGGTAATCTGATGTGATGAACCCTTGGGAATCATCGGCTGATCTTAAGAAACGCCATTTTCTGTCCAGCAAGCACCGATGAATTACATGGATCAGGTCGAGCTCAAGGCTTGCGTGTTTCGAGCTGTTCATTTTCAGAGCAGCGTGCGTTTCCTGCGAATTCATACTGTCTGGGCCTAGCGCGGAGATAGCCAGCACCTTATTAAGCGGTTCAATCGTCGTTTCTAGGGCGCGTCGATCCTTTGGATTTCTTGCCGCGAAAAGGGAGAAAAGCAGCAAGATAGCTTCACGCTCCGTCGCGCTAGGAAAACTGCCGACCGTCAACGCGCGCTTCAGCGCAGTAAGCGCTGGAGCTTCAATCTGGTCTGCATAGGCTCTTTCAAGTGCGTTCGGATCAGGGTGACCATGCAGGCGGTTGAAATGGTCCTCACCGCCAACTTTCAGGACGTTTGCAGGAAACGCTTTTTTTGCGACCAGGTCCACACAGTGAACGACGTCATGCTTGCCTGATTTGGCGAAACCTCTCAGATAACCAGCTGAGACGTAGTGGTGATAAATCGGTTCGCTCATTGCAGATCCATTTCGGTTGATCGTCGATGTCGACAGGCTAGCCGATCCGAGGAATGGTGTTAGAGGGAACGGTGCCTGGCTTTCGATCTGGCCAACCCACGCCCGGTAGCTCCACACTAAGCTGCGCATAATGTATATTATGTTAAATGACGTATGTACGCTGATCTGCCTGTTCAGCTAAACCCCTTCAGCTTGAATGCTGTCGCATGCTTTCCACGTGGCTCATGCTACTGCAGAAGACTTGGATCATTCATGGCTTTTCGCTATCGTAAGCGTGTCCACTGGGTGTCACTTCGTATCGCGCTATGCTTTGGGCCTTCGATGCCACAACCCTCTACCCTAGCGAACCAGCTTCATGAATAAGCCGTCTCACTCGATGGAAAATGAAAAGCTCAGCACGTATGCAAAAGGTGACCTCTTCGAGGAGCGGGTCTACGACTACCTGAAGCGCGAACTGGAACAAGGTGATCTTTGGTTTTCTCCCAAATTCAGTCAAATCTTCAGGAAGAAAAAATATTACTCGCGCGAGCGTGAGGACTTTATAGTCTTTGACATCTCTATTGAGGTGAAACGCCCGGAACTTACTGAGCCTTCGATGATTGTGCTAATTGAGTGCAAACACTACGGAAGCACAATCCCGGTAAATGATGTCGAAGAGTTCTGCTCGAAAATAGTCCAAGTCACGGGCGCCAACGTTAAAGGGATTTTCGCTTCGGCCAGTGCGTTTCAAGCCGGTGCGTTTAAATTCGCAAAAAATAAAGGCGTGGCTTTAGTCAGGCATTTCGATGAAGACGGGTTTAAATGGGAGCTTTCACGCCCCCTTCTTATGCGGGCACTGAGCTTGGCCGCCAGACAGCGTGCGCAGATAAAGCACGGGATGGTTGAGCCCCATTACCAACCCTCGACATACACTGCTTACGCTTCGACGCCCGTCGGCTTCACCAACGCTTGGCAAGGCGTGATGCAGGACTTCATGCATGGGGTCAAAGACGATCTGGTAGTACTTAATAAGCTGATCGTGAACCGCCCGCCGGCAAAGGGGCGGGTCGCGTTTGTTTCTAAGGCGGCCATCGAGAAGCGTACGCAAGAGCTTCTAGAGGCTGCTGGGTATATGGGCGGCAGCGTGGAGTTTCAGGCAATGATCGCCCAGGAACAGAGCATCAGCGGGCTGACCGTCCACTTCAGAGATCAGTCCAAGTCGGCACTTGGTCGGATATCCTTCCACCCGCCAGAGATCAATATTTTCACCGATGACAGTGAAGCTCCGCTTAGCCGATTTACATTAGCTCATGAGCTAGGGCATTTTTTTCTAGGTCATGGTCATTACCTAGAGCATGAAGAGATGCGTTCGGATGATCTGGAAATTGCTGCCAGCCTCCGCATCCCGCGCAGCGACATTGAACGACTGGAATGGCAGGCCAACACGTTCGCGTCATACCTGCTGCTACCGCGTCGCGCCTTGCTGGAGAGGTTCGCTTTGATAGCAGGGATATACGGAATCCGCAATCGAGGCCACGGGATTCTGTATGTTGATAAGCAAGCGGTGAACTATGGCAATTTTAAGCTCGTATTGGAGAATTTAAGCCATCACTTTAAGGTTTCCAAAGCTGCCGTACGACTGCGGCTGGTGGGTTTGGGGGTGCTGGTGGATATGCTGAATCAATGATCTCCCGCCAGCCTTTAATGGAATACATGGACTGTAGAGACATCAAGTCGGCCTTACGCTTTGTGACCTGCGCTGCAAGTTTGGCGGGTTCGCTGACTATCTTGATGAATCTGCCAGCCCGTTCCTCAGGGATAGAAATTCCAAGATGGCCCAGTCCAGCCAAGCATGACCTCATCCCTCCAGGGGTGAGGTGCCCTCCCCCCACTACTGAACAACCGCTCCTCGACTTGGTGGGCGGGCCACCCAAGGCTTGCGGCGAGACCATCGACCTTGCTGCAGTAGTCAACATAATGGGCTGATGTCACTTTATCGTCGACGATCACGCGAAGGGCTTGAGGGGTTCTGAGTTTCTGGGCTTTCGCCGCAGATGAGTAGTCCTTACGTACCGCTGGGTAGGTGCCCTGGCCACTAAGGACATGCATACTTCGTGCTGTCCATTGATCAAGGATGTAAGCATCCTGCGACGGCGCAGCAAAAAACAGAATCTTGGTGAAATAGGCGGGACCCATTCCTGGCAGGCCTTTCATGTTCCTGAGCGTGGAGAAGGCTTCAAACCCCGAGGCAGGTGTGTGCCGCCCTGCTCGTACATCAGCACAGACGATAGGCAGTTTGCCCGGGCTGACCAGATCCGCCGTCCATTACCCCGTTGCATACCGCCCCAAGCCATTGTGCTCAAAAAGCAGGTTTCGACCGAGATTGAGGTATTTGCCCACAGCGCCCTTAATGCAGAGCGAGTCATCTGCGTCTTGGAAAGGCCATATAAGCTACCTAACCCCGGTTGCACCGACTCGGCCCAGTTGTGCGGAGAGGCGCCAATCCACGGGGGTGGTGGGGTGGTATTCAAGCGCTGAAAAAGAGCGACTTTAGCGGGATTTAGTGCAGGGATCATTGGTAGCCTGGATCGTCCTTGTGAATGCAGGCATTATGCCATACAACTTAGGTTTCAGCGCGGCTACCTATTGATTGTCGAGCTCGGCGATGAGAGTTGAACTGATTGAGCCTTATAGTAAATCATAGGGCACGTCCTAGTTTGGACATTCGTAGAGTTGTACTGCAACAGCGCGCATCCAACACCGCTGAAAATACCGTCTGCTCTCCTTCTGAAAACAACTCAAATGGACAGGGTCGGTGGCTCATGTCCGTTGTGCTCTGACGGCCACATTGCTGTACATAACTGGCTGCAGGATGACGCCAAAATGGCATTCCATGATCCACATGCAGATCATTGGGATGAAAGATTGGCTCACCGCTGATAGCGCATATAACCGGGTAGGGTTGGGACAACCTCTTACAAGCCCTTTTCCACGGCCAATTCCTGCGCCAGCCATTCAAGATACTCGCTGACCATCAACTCACTACGCTTGCAGTAAGACCACTTGTGCTTCTTCGCCACCGTTACAAACCCCGCCTGCACAAGAATCTCCAAATGCCGGCTAGCGGTCGGCTGAGCGACACCCAGCGCCTTGGCAATAAGGGTCATGCAAACCCCGATTTCGACAGGATCTGCCGACCACTGCTCTGCAAAGTGCTCATGAGGGTTCGCAAGCAATCGAAGTACCGTTAGCCGAACCTCACTGCTCATCGCTTTCATCTGTATTGATCTGTCCATCCCGGCATCATATAGTCATTTAGCTAAATGACAATATGAGGTGAGCCATGCTGGATCTACCCTACACGTCAATCATCGAAGGCAACGCCGTCAGATGGGGAAAGATGGGATCGGGCGCCCCCTTGGTAGCTATCCACGGAACGCCTTTTTCCTCTCAGGTCTGGAGGCGCATCGTTCCTCTCCTGACTGGCCATCGTACCGTGTACTACTTCGACCTGGTCGGGTACGGCCAGTCTGAGATGAGGGTGGGTCAGGACGTTTCGCTGGCCGTCCAGAACAATGTGCTCATTGCGCTCTTCAAAGAATGGGGCCTGAACCGTCCAGATGTTCTGGCACATGACTTTGGCGGTGCCACGGCTCTGCGCGCGTACTACCTGAACGGCCTGCGCTACGCATCGCTAACCTTGTTCGACGCCGTGGCTCTGGCGCCGTGGGGTTCGCCGTTCGTCCAGCATGTCCGCCAACACGAGGCAGCATTTGCGGGAATGCCGGAGTACATGCACCGCGCACTGCTGGCGGCGTATCTGCAGACCTCAGCAGCAAACCCGTTGAGTGAAGAAGCGCTGCGCATCTACAGCGCCCCTTGGGTAGGTGAAGTTGGTCAGCCTGCTTTCTATCGGCAGATCGCGCAGATGGATCAAGCGTTCACTGACGAGATTCAGCCGCTGTACACAAGACTTGATTGCCCGGTGTCGGTTTTGTGGGGAGCTGAAGACGCCTGGATTCCATTTGCTCAGGGCGAGCGTCTTGCCGAGCTGATTGCCCAGCAGCCCTGTATTCGAGTCGAGAGTTGCGGTCACCTCATGCAAGAAGACCGGCCCGAGGCCATTGTGGCTGCGCTGTTGAAACAGATCGGCGCAGGCTGAAAGTCATTCCCACTGCGTGCTTGATCAACCTCAATAAGCAAACTCATGACCCAGCTCACTTTCCATCCACTCGAGAAAGCGTCGAACGCGTGGAAAGTTGGAATGCGCCTTTGGAAACACAAGATGATGCGCCGCCACCGGCGCGCTAAGTGATTGCGGTGCAACCTCGACCAACGTGCCAGCCGCCAGGTACTTCTGCGCAAGCAAGGTACTTTCCAGCGCAAACCCAAGCCCGTGACTGGCGGCCTCCAAGGACATGTAAGACCTATCGAAACTCAGTGCATAAGGCCGTTCAGGCCGAGCCAAACCATGCTGGGCAAACCACTGTGGCCACTTCAGCAAGGTGGCTTCCGACAACACCAGATCGCGGTCAAGCAGATCCGCTGCCGACCCGACAGGCCATTGCGCAAGCAGTTTAGGCGAGCACAGCACGGCGAATTTCTCATTGCGCACGGTACGCACCTCGTAACTGGGCCAGTTGGGCGTGCCATGGCGGATATCCACATCGATCTTGTCCCGGCTGAAGTGCAGCGACTCGTATGAGCAGGAAAGATTGAGCTGAATATCCGGGTGACTCGCCCGAAAAGCTTCCAGCCGGGGCATCAGCCAAAGCAGACCAAAGCTGGGCGATGAGTGCAGGCGCAAACAGTCGAGGCTGACATCGCTGGCGGCGCGCTCGGTCGCCACTGCAAGGCTATGCAGGATGCCGGAGATTTCCTTGAGGTACTGCTCCCCTACCGGCGTCAGCGAAACACCGCGTGCGGCCCGGACAAATAACTGCCTGCCAATCATCCCTTCGAGCTTGGCCAGTTGATGGCTGACCGCTGACGGGGTCAAATCCAGCACTTCGGCCGCCCTGGCGACGTTGCCGAAGCGAGCCGTTTGCTCGAAGGCCTGAATTGCTCTCAGCGGTGGCAGGATGATCGGTGCATCGGCATCAGTGCGCATTGCACCTCCATGGCATTTCTTGTAGGTATCGGACTGCTTCCATTCAATCACCACGCTGCGGCCTTGACGAGTGCTGAATTTTTTTCAGCATCGAGTGACATTCGGCTTATTGCTCAGGTCACCTGTGGAGAACAAGCTGAGTCATCGATTTTTCGCAGATCGACCTTAATAAAAACAATTCGAGGTGTCCCACCATGCTTCTCCAAGGCAAAGTCGCAATCATTACCGGTGCTGCATCTGCCCGTGGCATTGGCCGCGCTACCGCTACCACGTTTGCCCAGCATGGCGCTCATGTGGTGATCATTGACCTGGACGAATCCGCTGCCCGTGACGCGGCTGCATCGCTCGGTGAAGGCCACCTCGGCCTCGCTGCCAACGTTGCCGACGAAGCCCAGGTTCAGCAGGCCGTAGCCAAGGTCATCGAGCATTACGGTCGCATCGATGTGCTCATCAACAATGCGGGCATCACCCAACCGCTGAAGACTCTCGATATCCGCCCTTCAGACTACGACAAGGTGCTGGATGTGAGCTTGCGTGGCACCCTGCTGATGTCCCAGGCCGTGATCCCGCTGATGCGCCAACAGTCTGCCGGCAGCATCGTGTGCATGTCTTCGGTTTCTGCCCAGCGTGGCGGCGGTATCTTCGGCGGCCCACACTACAGTGCCGCCAAGGCCGGTGTGCTGGGCCTGGGCAAAGCCATGGCGCGCGAGCTGGGGCCTGACAACATTCGCGTAAACTCCATCACTCCCGGCCTGATCCACACCGATATCACCGGCGGGCTGATGCAGGACGAGCGCCGCCACGCGATCATCGAAGGCATTCCGCTGGGCCGCCTTGGCGCCGCTCAGGACGTTGCCAACGCTGCCCTGTTCCTGGCCAGCGACCTATCCTCTTACCTCACAGGCATCACGCTGGATGTGAACGGCGGCATGCTGATTCACTGATCACACCTGGCGGGCCTGCGCGGCCCGTGCGGTTCTGGATCGATGACATAGCCGGGTCTGTTGGCCTGGCAGTCAATAAAAACAAGAGATCAGACCATCATGACTACCCTGTCGCTGGAAGCGGTTTCGACCGTGCGTGCCTCCGCCTACCGTAAAACAGCCTGGCGCCTGATGCCGTTCCTGATGCTGTGCTACCTGTGCGCCTACCTTGATCGCGTCAACGTCGGCTTTGCCAAGCTGCAAATGATGAACGATCTGGCCCTCAGCGAAACGGTGTACGGGCTTGGCGCCGGCATGTTCTTCATCGGTTACTTCCTCTGCGAGGTACCGAGCAACATCATCCTGCACAAGGTCGGCGCGCGGATGTGGATCGCCCGGATCATGATCACCTGGGGGATCATTTCGGCGCTGTTCGCCTTTGTCGAAACTGCCTGGCAATTCTATGCACTGCGTTTCTTGCTCGGCATCGCCGAAGCCGGCCTCGCGCCCGGGCTGCTGCTGTACCTGACCTACTGGTTCCCGTCTTATCGTCGTGCTCGCATGACCGTGCTGTGGTTCATCGCCATTCCACTCTCGGGCATGGTCGGTGGCCCTCTCTCCGGCTGGATCATGAACCACTTTGCCGGCGTGCACGGTTGGGCGGGATGGCAATGGATGTTCGTCCTCGAGGCGATTCCGACTGTCGTTGTCGGCCTGATGGTGCTGAGTTACCTCAAAGATGGGGTGCATCAGGCCACATGGCTGAATGATGAAGAAAAGGCCCTGATCACCCGTGAACTGGCAGAAGACAATCAGCAGAAAGTCACCCATGCCTCTGTCGGCGAGTTCATTCGCGACCGCCGTCTGTGGTTGCTGGCCGGCATCTACTTCTGCGTCGTGATGGGGCAGTACGCGATCACCTTCTGGTTGCCGACCCTGGTACGCAACGCGGGGGTTACCGATCCACTGCATATCGGTTTTCTGACCAGCCTGCCCTACCTCTGCGCGATCGTGGCGATGCTGTTGGTGGGACGCAGTGGTGACAAACACCGCGAGCGGCGCTGGCATCTGATCGTGCCCATGATCGCCGGCGCTATTGGCCTGAGCCTGGCCGCGATGGTGGGTGGCAATGTGACCCTTTCCATCCTCAGCCTGTGCCTCGCGGCCTCCGGGATCCTCTCTGCAACGTCCTTGTTCTGGATGCTGCCCACCACGCTGCTGGGTGGTGTTTCTGCGGCAGCGGGTATTGCCGCGGTCAACAGCTTCGCCAACCTCGCAGGATTCTGCTCGCCTTACTTGATTGGCTGGATCACCACCGTGACCGGCTCCAGCGCCATCGGCATGTACCTGATCACCGGCGTGCTGTTTGCCGGCGCCACGCTGGTACTGCGCATCCCTGCCGCCCTGGTCAATCGTTGAGTTAATGGAGTTTCATCATGACTAACCATCCTTCATCCGCAGCCGCCATCAGCCTTGTCGAGCGCGCACACAACATTCGCCGCCATGCGCTGAAAATGGGCCAGGTCCAGGGCCAAGGCTATGTTGGCCAAGCCCTCGGTGCTGCGGATTTGCTTGCGGTTTCGTATTTTCACGCAATGAACCATCGACCCGAAGATCCAGAGTGGGAGCAGCGTGACCGCTTCTACCTGTCGATCGGTCACTACGCCATTGCGCTGTATGCAGCCTTGATCGAAGCGCAGATCATCCCGCTCGAAGAGCTGGAAACCTACGGAGCCGACGACAGCCGCCTGCCGATGTCGGGCATGGCCGCCTACACCCCCGGCATGGAAATCACCGGTGGCTCGTTGGGCCAAGGCCTGGGCATTGCGGTTGGCGCCTGCCTGGCGCTCAAGCGCAAACGTTCGGCCTCCTTCGTCTACAACCTGCTGTCTGACGGCGAGCTGAACGAAGGTTCGACCTGGGAAGCGGTGATGTCGGCTTCGCACTGGAAGCTCGACAACCTGATGGCCATCGTCGATGTGAACAACCAGCAGGCCGACGGCTATTCGAGTGAAATCCTGTCCTTCGAACCCATCGTCGATCGCTGGCAGTCGTTCGGCTGGTTTACCCAGCGGGTCGATGGCAATGACCTCGATGCACTGGTCGCCGCCTTCGATGCAGCCCGCAACCACCCAGGTGCACAGCCCCGCGTGATCATCTGCGACACAAAAATGGGCAAGGGTGTGCCGTTCCTGGAAACCCGCGAGAAAACCCACTTCATTCGCGTGGAAGAACACGAATGGGATCTGGCCCTGAACAACCTTGAAGAAGGAAAACACCCATGAGCAACACCGCCCCTACTTCGGCTGGCGCACCGGCCAAGAAGCGCCTGACCACCTCGGCGATGATCGCCTCCATTGCCTCAGAAGGCCAGGCCACTCGATCGGCACCGTTCGGCCATGCCCTGGCGGCGTTGGCGGAGCAACGTGCGGATATCGTCGGCCTCTCCGCTGACCTGTCCAAGTACACCGACCTGCATATCTTCGCCAAAGCCCACCCTGATCGCTTCTATCAGATGGGCATGGCCGAGCAACTGCTGATGAGCGCCGCGGCCGGTATGGCCCGCGAGGGCTTCGTGCCCTTCGCCACCACCTACGCCGTGTTCGCTTCACGCCGCGCTTATGACTTCATCTGCATGGCCATCGCCGAAGAAAACCTCAACGTCAAGATCGTCTGCGGACTGCCTGGCCTCACCACCGGCTATGGTCCGAGCCACCAGGCCACCGACGATCTGGCGATCTTCCGCGCCATGCCTAACCTGATGATCGTCGACCCGTGCGATGCTTTGGAGATAGAACAGGCAGTGCCTGCGATCGCAGCGCATCAAGGCCCGGTTTACATGCGCTTGCTGCGCGGCAACGTGCCCTTGGTGCTGGATGAATACGGCTATAAATTCGAGATCGGCAAAGCCAAGACGCTGCGCACTGGTAATGATGTCCTGATCATCTCCACCGGCCTCATGACCATGCGCTCGCTGGAAGCTGCCAAGGCACTGCAAGCCGATGGCGTAGACGTCGCCGTGCTGCACGTACCGACAATCAAGCCGTTGGACGAGCAGACCATCCTCGCCGAGGCTCGCAAGTCCGGGCGCCTGGTCGTCACCGCAGAAAACAGCTCGATCATCGGTGGCTTGGGTGAGGCGGTTGCCGGGTTGCTGCTACGCAATGGCGTGACGCCAACCTTCAGGCAAATTGCGCTGCCTGATGCCTTCCTCGACGCTGGTGCGCTGCCGACGCTGCATGATCGATATGGCATCTCGACCACGGCCGTCTGTGCGCAAATCAAGGCATGGCTGTAGCGTAATCTTGAGGGCGCTTCGATCAGAGGCGCCTGATCACGACGGGAAGAAGGTGCGCAACAGTGAAACCACATGAACTGCTTGACCCCGATTACCGTAGCTTTTTAGCCAGCGGCACTGAAACGTGGTCGCTGGATACGCTGCCTGGCATCCGAAAACGCGTCCATGCGACTTTCACCCCGCGAGACCAGGTGCGTTGTGAGACGGTCTGGACCGATGGGCTGGACGGTGCACAACTGCGTCTTTGTCTCTACAGGCCCGACGCTGTGAGTGATGGCAAAACCTGTCCAGTGATTCTCTACGTTCACGGCGGCGGTTTCGTCCTCGGTCAGCCCGAAATGGCGGACGATTATCTGGCCGATCTGGCGCAACACCTGCAAACGGTGATCGTCGCTGTTGATTACCGCCTTGCCCCCGAGCATCCATTCCCTGCTCCACTTGAAGATTGCTACACAGCGCTTGGCTGGATATTCGGCAATCATCAATACCTCAACGCTGACACCCTAAAATTAGTGGTGATGGGGCACAGTGCCGGCGGCGGGCTAGCTGCAGCCCTGGCCATATTGGCGCGCGACCGGGGCGAGTACCCGATCATGGGACAGGTCTTGATCTATCCGATGCTGGACTGTCGCTCAGGCAGTGCCGAATCGCCGTTTACCAATGTCACCACCGGAAGAATTGGCTGGCAGCCTCAGGCCAATCAGTTTTGCTGGGAAGCGCTGCGTGGAAACTACGGTCTGAATGACGAGCGCATTGGCTACTTTTCCCCAGCTATGCAGCAGGACCTGAACGATTTGCCGCGCACCTTTCTGTCGGTGGGTGCGCTGGATTTGTTCCTGGAAGAGAACGTCGACTTCGCAATGAGGTTATCTCGCTCCGGTGTACCGGTAGAACTTCATGTTTACCCGGGGGCACCACACATGTTCGACCAACACCCCGGGGAGATTACCTCGCAGGCCAAACTCGATATCGAACGAGCACTTGAGCGGGCGTTAATGCCCGCATAGACGCTCACCCTCCTCCCAGCGGCTTTTGACTCGATGAACATGCGAGGAGGCGTTGCATGCTCATCAAATGGAACAGGCACTGCCTCCGTATTTTTCCAGGTAGCGTTGATGTTCCTCATCGGCCTTCTGAAATTCACCTAACGCCAGGATGACCGTGGCCACTGGCTTGGCCAACTGGCCGCTTGCATCCAGCTGCTGCTTGGCGACAAGCGCCAGCCGGGCCTGCTCGGCGCTGGCGAAAAACAGCGCAGAGCGGTATTTCGTTCCGACGTCTGCGCCCTGCCGATCGATTGAAGTGGGATCGTGCAGTGTCCAGAAGTGCTCGACGAGACGGCTGTAGCTAATCAGTTGGGCGTCGAAGTCGACCTGCACGACTTCGATCAAGGTGGCGTCGCCCAGCTCTGATCGCGCGAAACCGACGCGGGTGTCGAGCACACCAGGCAGCGCCCTGAACGAGGCTTCCGCCCCCCCAGAAACAGCCGGCACCAAATGTCGCCTGTTCTGCCACAACATCTTCTGGAAAATCACTCATGTACGGGCACCTCAGTATTTTGATCGTGCAGGTGCACATGCAAGCTGGCGATGTGCTCTGGACCGATCCCACAGCATCCGCCGACAATACTGGCCCCTGCGGCCACCCAGGTTTTCGACCAGTCCAGATAGGAATCCGGGCCCAGATCGCGACGGATCTCCAGCAACGTGCTGTTGGCCTCGGCGTTGGCACTGACAGGGGGAAAGGCATTGGCATAAACCCCCAGTTCGACAGCACCGCCAAGGTTTTCGATGACAATGCGTGCCTCGTTCAAGGCAGCGGCCATCACTTCCGGCTGGCTGCAGTTGAACAGCACCGCCTTGGCCCCCAGTTCGACCGCCACGCCAACCGCATCTGCGACTGGCTCATTCGAGCGTAAGCGCGGCTCGCGGCCCTCCTCATCCAGCAGCGTGAACGACACCCAGAGTGGCGCGGGTTCGGTACCCAGTGCTTCGACCACCGCCCGGACTTCAGCGATTGAGCTTTGGGTTTCAGCCAGCCACACATCGACGTGCACCCGCAGTCCAGCAATGAGTCCGCGGTGGATCGCTACCGAGCGCTGATGATCGAACAGATCCGGGCGGTACGACCCCAATGCGGGTGGCAACGATCCTGCCACAGTGACCGCATCGGCATTCTCACTGGCGGCCTGACGGGCCAGCCGTCCGGCGAGATCAGCCAGCGCGCTTCCCTGTTCGGCGAAACGCTCATCGCCAATATGAAAAGGCACCACCGCATAGCTGTTGGTCGTGATGATCCGTGCGCCCGCAGCCACAAAGGCCTGGTGCGCCCGCAGCACATACTCGGGCGCTTCGATCAGTGCGAGGGCTGACCACTCCGGTTGACGGAACGGCGCGCCGATTCGTTGCAATTCACGGCCCATGCCGCCGTCGAGCAGACGTAGGTTCACTCTAGTCATTGGACTGAACTCACGTGCGCAGCCGGCCCAGCCAACCACTGATCAACAGTAGAGGGATTGGCTTGCACCCAGGCTTTGGCGGCGACTTCTGGTGGCTGTTTTTCCTTTTCAATCTTCTGAATCAGCCCGTTCAACTGTGCAGGGTCGATGGCGAAGTTATGCAGAAACTCGGCAATTTTCGGTGCGCGCTTCTGCAGTGCAGTGGAAGCCAGCACATACACCTTGGCATCCGGGAAAGCGCAGGTGATGTGGCTCTTGTTCAGCCAGTCAGGATCTACGGTCGGGCTGACAAATTTCCAGCAACCATCCGCCTTGTAGAGAGGATCTTCTTTCTTGTTGTCCTGGGCGTAGCCATCGAATGCGGGCTCTTCCAGACGACGCAGATCATAGGCCGAGAAAATCCAGTCAGGGGTGTAGGCGTAGAACACCACGCCGCGTTGCGCCTTGTACGCCGAAGTCAGCTTGGCGTAGGTCACAGAGGCTTCCGTAGACACGGATTCGAATTTGTCGGCGAAGCCATAATCCTTGGCCTTGATCTGCCCGATATACGTCGATTCCCAGCCCGCCGGGCCCACCAGCAGCTCAGCCTTGCCGCCGCCCAGAGGCTCGAAGAGCTTGGCCACTTCCGGTTTGTTCAAGTCGTAAATCGATTTGACGCCGTATTTATCTTGTAGATATCCAGGAATGTAGAAACCTTGTACGCCGGTATAAGGGTGCGCATTGGCGACCAGTGAGCGGGTGCCTCCCGTGACATACCTGGCCCAGGCCGCCGACTGATTAGGCAGCCAGATGTCGGTCAGCACATCCACCGAGCCGTCGCCCTTGGCGGCAGCACTTAAAAGCACCGGCACATCCCCGGACAGATACGATACGTCACCGTCCAGACGGCTTTCGATCACCTCACCCAGAATGTGTTGAATGGCGATGGCGCCCGTCCAGTTCTGCTCACCAATGACAATCTTGTCTTTGGCCATCACGCTGGCAGGCAAGATCAAGGAGACCAGCACTGCAGCCGCACTCAGGTTATGCAATAGATGTTTTGCCACGATCAGTCTCACTGTTCAGTTATGCAAATGGTCTTGCTTGCGCAAGCTCGATTGAATGATTCGATCGGGGATCAATGCACACAGCACGATCGCCACGCCGGCCAGCACGCCCTCACCGCCTTTGATATTGCGCAGCGCCGTCATGACGTCGTAACCCAGTCCTCCCGCGCCGATCAGAGCAGCGACCACTACCATCGACAGGCTCATGACAAGGGTTTGATTGATCCCCAGTAACAGCGACCTACGCGCGAGCGGTAGTTGCACCTTGATCAGGGTCTGCCAGGGGGTTGCTCCATGGGCGATTGCCGCTTCCACGGCATCCTTGGGGACTTCCTGGATGCCAAGGGAGGTCAGGCGAATCATCGGTGCCAGGGCGAAAATCACTGTCGCAATGACCGCCGGGGTCTTGCCCACCGAGAAGAACGCCACTGCCGGGATCAGATAGACAAAGGTCGGCAGGGTCTGCATGACATCCAGTAAGGGCGTGATCAGTCTGCTGGCTAGCGGCCTTTTCGCCAGCAGAATGCCGGTGGGCACGCCGATCAGCAGTGCGATCAATACCGAGGAGCCCACCAACGCCAGCGTGGCAATCGTCCGCTCCCAAAAACCGAACACACCGATATACAACAGCGCTGCGCTGCTGGTGAGCGCCAAGGCCAGGCCGGCCGAGCGCCAGGCCAGCAATGCCAATGCCAGCGCGCATACCGGCCAGGGTAGCCAGCCGAGCAGGGTTTCGATCCCTTCAATGACCGTGCGCACCGCAACGATCACGCCGACAAAAGCGCTTTCGAAGGTCACCTGTGACCAGCCGATAAAGTCATCCACGCTCTGTGCGGTCAGCAACACCGCCTCGCGGCTGGCCGGGAACTGGAAAAGCGCTTGGCTGGCATCAGGCGTCAACACGCGCCAGATCACCAATGCCTGACTGACCAGCAGCACCGCCAGCGGTAGCGCCCAGCCCGAAACAGCGCGCCGCACCGGCGAACGGCTGAGCGAGTACGCTGTGAAACGCGTGCTCGCCAGCACAGCCAACGCCACCACTACCGATATCCAGGACGCGTTCGCAATCCCGTGCGCAGCAGTGGCAACAGCCGCGAGTTCCGCGGCGAAGCCGAGCCAGAACAGTCCACCCCTTCCCCGCGCCGCCAGCGCTGCCGGCCCCAGCAATAAGGCTTGCCAGCCGCGCAAGCCCGGTCTGGCCGGTGGCTCCTGCGCAGCTTCTGGCGGGGCATGAAGCACTACCCTGGCGACATCGTGCAAAGCCGAAGCGGCTGGGAGGCAGTCTCGAAAGAAATCCGCGACCTCAGCGTCAGCCGGCGTCTTGAGCAATTGTTCCGCAGTGCCCGACTGCACCAGGCGCCCACGGCGCAGTACCGCAATCCGGTCGGCGAGACGCACCGCTTCGGCAGGATCGTGGGTGACCAACAATGTTGTGATACCGCGCTCGCGTACCAGTGCCAGAAAGTGACTTTGCAGGTCTCGCCGGATCGTCGGATCCAGTGCGCTGAACGGCTCATCCATCAGGAGAATGTCCGGATCAGTCACCAATGCCCGCGCGAGGCCCACCCGCTGCTGCATACCGCCAGACAACTCATGGGGATAATGCTCGCCCCATCCCTCAAGGCCCATCGCCTGCAACTGTCGAGTGGCCGCTGCATGGCGGACCGCATCGGATTCACCGCGCAACTCCAGCGGCAATGCTATGTTGTCCAGCACCGTGCGATGCGGCAAAAGGCCAAAATGCTGGAACACCATGCCGATTCGCCGCGAGCGCAAATCACGCAACGCTTTTGGGCTCAAGCCGCTAATGGCCTGACCTTCGATCAGAACCTCGCCGCTGCTGGGTTCGATCAAGCGGTTGATATGGCGAAGCAAGGTGGACTTGCCGCTGCCGGACGTTCCCATCAGGCACAACACCTCGCCGCGCCGGACCTTCAACGTGACATTGTTGACAGCCGGCAGCGGCGAGCCGCCGTTGCGCCGATAAGCTTTGGTAACGCCTCGCAGCTCGAGGACAACCTCGCCCTGCTCTGGGCTATTGTCGAGGGGTGGGGTCAATTGTTCAGGTAAATCGACCTGAACCGTTGCCAAAGAGGTTTGAATAAGTGTCACGAGGGCTCCGGGCAACGAACCACTGAAGGCCTGTTAGGCCTTACCAGGTTAAAGAAATAGACAGGAGCCTCAGACAATGACCTCGAACAGGATTGGCTGAGGCAAAAAACGCTGCAAGCGAGGCGCTGCGCGTTTCTTTCGCTAAAAACTAAACGATCTTAAAAAGATAATATAAATACCTTTTTGGAATTAGCTTAGGCTTTCGCGCCCAGTCTTCCCGAATGGGTGCTTGGGCGGCTCTTGGCGCTGCCCTACTGCTCAGCCGGAGCGCGTCCCCTAAATCGGCATGACACGGCTATCCCGGTTGATGCTGAGTACGGTGACAATTCAGACACCAGACGACACCTGTCACCAGCAGTGCGATCGCTGCCATTTCGTATGAGTCAGGGAGCCGATGCTCCCAAACAAAGCCAATAAGCAGCGCCGCCAATGTCTCTATCACGAGCACTTGCCCGCTCAGTGCCAAGGGTAGAAGCCGGCTCGCCTGGTTCCAGCACGCGCCGCCCACCACGGAAGACAGAAAAGCCACTCCGCCAGCTACCAGCAGAAAATCCACCCATTCAGCGCTGTCGTGCGAGCCGGCCTGCCACCCCAGCACAGGAAGCGCCAGGAACAGTGACTGGGCACCCGTCATGACCCCAGTCAGCAGAGCCCAGTCATTGGAGGAAACGCTGGCCACCTCAACCAGACGGCGAGCGTTACTCACCGCGAACCAGCTCCAGGTCACTAACGCGCCCGCCGCGCACAAGATCCCTGCGATGTTGGTGAGGATATCGGTTCGGTCGCCGTTGGTAATTGCATGCCAACTGATCAGCGTAACTCCGCCTACGGCGCAGCACAGCGAAGGAACGAGCTTGCGCAGCGCAACGGCATTTTCGTCATGCCGACCTGCCAGCGTGATGAGCACGGGAATCAGCCCGACAATCAAAGATGTTGTAGCGATGCCAACCAACTGCACACCGGTGCCGACCAGCGTGTAGTAGATGAGGTTGCCGATCAGGCTGAGCCAGAACAGTGACTTCCAGTCTGCCTTGCTGAGCTTGGCGCACACGCGCTTCCAGCGGGGTGCGAGCAGCACCGCCGAAATCACGCCGTAGCAAAGAAACCTCAGCACGGCGAATTGCAGGCCGCTCAGTTCGGGGGTCAACTGTGGGCCGAGGAAGATCACCCCCCAGCACAGGCCCGCACACACTCCGTAGAAGAGACCCTTCAGCAACAATCGATCCGCACCCATTTCACCCGCGCTCCAAAACCTGATGGGTGAAGTCTGGAGCAGCTGATGCGGTGCGTATTGTCGTTAACTGCGGGATTTTTTACCCAGGCTGTTGCTGCGCACGACGGTAGGCCGCCGGGGTCGTGGCTTTCAGGCGTTGCATGGTGCGTGTCAGCGATGCCTGGTCGCTGAAGCCCGCACGCAAGGCTATTTCAGCAATGGGCAAGGCAGTTCCACGTAACCATCGCTGTGCTTCCTGCAGACGCAACTCGGTCAACCAGGCTTGCGGGCTCATGTTGAACACTTGCCGGAATCGCTGATGCAGTTGGCTCACGCTCATATTGGCAAACCGAGCCATGGTTTCATTGTTCCAATGGGCTCCAGGATTGCTCCGAAGATGACCAATCAACCGCTCCATAGGGTCGTTAGAACAGGCAGTGTCCGGGCTCAACGAGGACAACAGCAAAGGCCCCAGCTGGCAGGTGGCGATGGACAGTTGGGCATTACCTATCAACTCGGCGAACTCGATGAGCCGACGCGTTGCGGGAGGAATCGGCACATAGATGTTTCGAGCCAGGCGCTCGATGTGGAGCGTTTCCAGCGTGGACGGCGCGCAATCCAGGACCAAAAAGCGGCTATCCATATCGCAGTGCTGCGAGTGCTCTGAGCCAGGTTCCACAAGTGCCGCCAGTGACTGATCGATGCAGCCGCCGCGGCCGTTTACGTCTATGTCCATTTGGCCGCGAATCGGCAGGACCAATTGCGCGTGGTCGTGGTGATGGTGAGGGGTTTCCCGCTCATAGCTGCGCACTTCAAGGCTTAGAAACATTACTGCACCTTCCGCTCCGGCAGGTTATCCGATGTGGGTGTTGCTGCCCTGCTCCACAGTCTTCAACACTGTTAGCGCGAGCGGCCTTGAAACTCACCGGATCATATCCCTTTTCCCCGTGGCCTGCTTTGCAGTGGAACAGCAGGGAGGTGCGAAAACAATTGAGCCTCCAGCTAATCAGACGGAGGCCCAAAAGTAGTACAGATTGTGTTTGATGCTGGAGCTCGCGGAAGCTCAAGCAGTGCCTCTCGCATTCAACGGCTAACCGGGAGAATTACCAGAGGTTCCTGCCTGGATTCAGCGGCGCAGCACCCGATCCAGGACCAGCAGCGCGATCGCGCCAATAGCCATCGCAGTCACTGGCTTCTCTTTGACGAAGGAAGACACGCTGTTCATTGCATCGCCGTAGGCCTGGGTCACTTGACCGCATGCCTGGCGGCCCGCACCTTCTGCCTCGAGGCTGGAATCACCAAACAGTTTCCCGACAGCGCTCTGGGCTTTACCGGCAACTTGTTCTACTACGCCTTCAACCTGTTCACTCTTCATGTTCGTCAAACCTTCGTGTGTCAGTGGGGAGGCTCAGGGTCTGCCTGAGCCGGTAGATAGCTGCACAAGGTTAGGGTGACAGGCGTGATGAATAGTTCAACATTGATGCGCGTCGGTCATATCGCGAAACGACTGGCTACGCCGACACTTGCTCAAGGAAGATCAGTTGCAATGGCTCAGCCAGCAGATCATCCGCGATGCCAGCAAAGTGCTGGAAATACGGCATGGCGAAGTGCGCATTGAGCGCGGCTTGATCTGCGAAGGCTTCGCGCATGTAGAACGTGCCACGCTCATCACGCAGCTCGAACAATACGTAGTCCAGGTTGCCGGGCTCGGCACGGGTCGGCTCGACCAACGCCAGCAGCGCATCCTTCAGTGCTTGCTGTTTACCAGGCTTGGCCTTGAGTACGGCAATCGATACTAATGTTTTAGTTGACGCATCCATCATTGACTCTCCACAAGCTGGGTCCGGACGAGGACCAACCTCGACCGTGACGACCATCTTCGCGACCCTGACAGATGAGAAAAACCCTCGAAACTGGACAACACTTTCGGCGCAGGCTTGAAAATGCACCACCTGGCGTCAACCCTCGGGCAAGCTGACGCCGCAGATGAAATCGGTGGAACCGATGCGGTGTGAGCCAAACTCCACGACGTAGCTGTCGCCCCGGCGTTCGGCCTCTATCCTGGCGGCATTCTGGTCGGCATAGACGTCGACCAGATGCCACGGATGACGGTCACGCAGCACGCCCCAACCCAACACCCAGCCTGGCCTTGCAGGGTCTGCCGGCAAGTTCTTTATCAAGCTGCGAACACTCATCGTCTGCTCCCAAGCTACTTCGTGTTGCCACGCTACTACGGTTTCGGATGGTAAGGCACACGCGTTAAAGAATTTTCACTTCATGGAGGCTCAAGCGAGGCTGATCTACAGTCGACTGGTAACTCTTTTTCCAGGCAGTCGAGGATGTGCAGACATGTTTAAAAGAACCGTTGCCGCAGCCATCATTGCGTTCGCCTTGTCCACTACCGTGTCCGTCGCTCAAGCAGAAGGAGAGCTTGGCAAAGGCATTCGGCATGATGTGCGCGAGGTCGACAAAGGCGCAGATCACGACGCCAAAGAACTCGATAGAGGTGCCAAGCATGATGGCAAGGAAATCGATAAAGGGCTGGATCACGCCAACAAAGAGCGCCACAAGGAAGGCAAACATATCGACAAGGAAGTTAAAAAACACCTTTGACTAAGCACTAGCCCAAGGCACCCTCTGCACCTGTACTGCCCTTCAGGTGCAGCGGGTTGTTGGCGTTTAACCGCCGGCGCTAGCCGCGCAGCTGTTCGAGGCGAGCGCGACCGGCTTCGGTAATGGCGTTCTCTCCTTCATCACTGATGCGATAACGACCAGAAGCCATTTTGGCGATCGAGAACCTCACCAGATCACTGTTGGCCAACGCTTCGCCAACTTCATAACTCATGGCGCGCTCCAGGTCGAAAATCCTGATCGCCCCAATTTTATAACGGGCAAAGGCGATCAGCGCGTCATCAATCGCCGCTTGGTTTACTGCTTGAACACGTTGCATGCTGACATCCTAGTTCTTGATTGGCCCGATCCGTGGGCAGGCAGACAACGGACCGTGGCAGTTCGTCGAATGCGCAACGCTACTATGTACCTGCCAGAACGGGTACTGGCTTTGCATCCATGCTGGATGATTGGACAGGCGCATGGGAGGGTTCGAAAATAGCTGCCAAGTCACTACAGGAGCGCTGCAATGGATGCACTTACCCGAACGCTGAAAGCGACAATCGAGGCTGCTGATCGCGCGATCACCGCCGAAGACTTCGACGCATTGATGGAGTTTTATGCCGATGACGCAGCGCTGGTGGTCAAACCGGGTTTGACGGTCACCGGCAAAGACAGCATCCGCCGCGCATTTGTCGCTATTGCGGAGCACTTCAATCACAGCATTGTTGTCACGCAGGGCGAGATGCAGGTCATTCAAGGCGCTGATGTTGCCCTCGTCGTCATGGAAACGTTATTGCAGGCCACTGACAAGGCAGGTGACAAAACCGAGATTTCGCGCAGAGCAACCTACGTATTTAGATTCATCGCGGACCAATGGCTATGCGCCGTCGACAACTCCTATGGCACGACACTGCTGGACAGCGGCGTCGAGCCGTAGGAATCAATTCAGGGGCGCCGGCAACTGTGTATCAGCCTGCTGCCGGCACTTCTCCATGCGAATGTCGCCCTCAGGTAACTGCTCCACGCAGCGCCATCCGAGCTTGCGATAGAAACCGCTGGCGCGACTGGCCTCCGCCGTTTCCAGCCATATCGTCTCATGCTGCTGGAACAGGAAGCTTTCTACGCGTTCCATAAGGCATCGACCCAGGCCCTGCCCTTCGAACTGGGGCAGTACAAATGCCGCGAACACACAAGCATCCTCGCTATCAGCCATTGAAAAGCCAGCCGGGGCACCGTCGACCTCAGCGATCCAGATACACGGCGCCTCGACAAGTGCTTGCTCAATGGCTTCGGGCGTAATGCCCATCTGCGTCAGTTGCTCACGCGACAGATGATTTTCCCGGACGCTTGTGCGGATGTGAAAAATTGCATCGATATCAGCTGTTTTGGCCAGCCTGATTGTTATCTGCATGACGAGTCCCTTCAGCTACTTTCAAGCGCTGGGACCTCATAGCGCCAGCGGAAGGTCCTTTTACCAGCTGCCGCGCATTAGATCACTACGTTGACTTCAGATATGCCGAGCAAAACCGCCTGTTCCAGAACTTCTGCAGGAGTCGCATCGGAGTCAGGCATGACCAGACTGTTCTCGCCATCGCCATGGTGCAACATGATCAGGTGCAACGCGGCGTCGTGGGTGGCGAGGTTGTCTTGCTTGAGCTCGAGCTGGTGAGTGCGGCGCTCGCCGTTGAAGAGGTATTCCACGGTAAAGTTATGCATGGTCAGGTTCTCATGTGGTGGACTAGACCTTTATCCTGACCTAGAAGACAGCTTTTTGGTTCGATTGCCTTTTAGCCACGCTCAGGGAAACCAGACCAGCGCGGTCGCTGGGCTGGTATCACAGAACGAGACCGGTCCTCAGAAATGCCCGCTGCTGTTGACGATCCGCAGCGACAGCGCTTCGTAAGGTTCCAGATTGATCATCAAACGCCCGTCCTCGCTGAGGTCGCCCTCGACCGTTTCATTGATCATGTCGACCACGGTCCCCGGAGTGAAGCCAGCCAGTGTCAGTTCCTCGCTGATAACTTCAGCACTGAAATTGAGCGCGCTGATCTGGATACCCTTGCCGGCAGGCAGTTCATGCACCATGACCAGCAAGCCAGAGCTGCTGACTTCCGGCACCAGAATCTGCTTGCTGCTGGCGATGCCATAGGCCTGACGCACAGCGAGGATCTTTTTCACCATGCTGGCAAACGAATCGCTGCGTTGCAGCTGGCTGTCGAGGCTGCCATACAGGTCGCGGGCCTTGGGGATGCCACGTACGGATGCTTGCTCTTCAGGCGCCAGACCCGCCAAGTCATAGCCACCGCGGTGGATCCAGCGCGTATCGCCATCGAGCATGCGCTCGGCGACCGCTTCGGCCGGCAGCGGCAGTGCGCCGACCATGTCCCAGCCAGACAGCGCAAACACCCCAGGTTGCATGGCGTTGTACATCACCAGCAACAGGTGGATCTTCTGGATCTGGGCGATATCGTCCTCGGTGATCAGTTCCAGATCACGAATCCCCAGCGTGGCAGTGATCAGACTCGCGGTGGTGCAGGAGATGCCGTTGGTGACGAAACGCAGGTTGTACGGCGCATGCTCGCCAGACAGGCGCTCATGCATCTCTTCACGGATATGCTCGCGCAGGATGCTGCCGGGGATGGTCTGGCCCTTGTACATGAACATATCATGGGCATGCAGGGTCCAGAAATGCACCAGTTCGGTGGTCAACTCGTCATGGTTCTGCAGGGCATGGATCAGCGAGGCAGGGTCGATCTTGAACGCATGCATCTGCTGTAGCATCAGGCGCAGGAACTCGGTATCGCCGGTCAGCAACGCGTGCTGGTAGGCCGGCCGAGTGACGAAGTCATAAGACAGGTCGGCACCGCCCTTGGACATCTGGGCGATGTCATCCAGGGTCAGGTTCAGTTCCTGGAAGCTGAAGCCGCCGGCCTTGCGGATCATCCCGCCGAGGATCTGGTTACCGGTGATCGACAGCGGATGGCTCTCGGACCAGGCCGGGCCTTCGGCGCGGGCTTCAACGCCGAGGAAGCCGTTGGCGTCCAGGCGGATACCGCGCGCGCCATGGCAGTCGAGGGCATACAACGCGTCACCGAGGATCATCTGCTGGGCCGTGAACGAAGGATCGAGCCAGTTCAGCGACGGCTGCCCTTCCTTGAAATAATGCAGATATACCCAGCGCCGTTCGATGCCGTCGACGCCGGTTATCGGTGGTGTTGCGCTCCAATCAGTGTCCTTGACCCCCGGCTCGAAGAAGATCACCCGTTGCAACTGGCCGACAATGTAATGCCGCGCCTTCAACTCGTCGCAGACCGCCGGCGCCAGGTTGACCGCGTCACGGCCCGCAGGCACGTCAGGCAGCAGGTGCCAGTCTTCCTGGCGAATCTCGACCATGTGATACAGACCTGGGTACAAGCCATAGGCCCGCTCGGCCAGCCGGAAGTCCGCACCCTTGCCGGTGTGCGCAGGGATCAGGTCATCGATGGTCACTGCGTTGTGCGCAGCGGCGATCCTGCTCATGCGCACCAATTCTTCTTCGGTACCGAACAGCGGGTCGACGTCAAAACTGATGCGGTCGAAGTTGCCGTCCACGCTTGGCGTGAACTCAGTGCCGCTGATGCCGCCGGCCTGCTTGATCGGGCCGGTGTGAATGCCCTGAATACCGATTTCGGACAATTGCTTCCAGAGCACTTCATGGCCCAGCGCCTGAAGCACCGAAGACCCTTCAGGCGAGACGATCGCGTCGGGGTAAACCGTCAACCACACCGAGGATATTTCAATCGCCCGGCGCGGCTGCGACTCGGCGTAGGCGTTCATCCACAGCCGCGACTGGCCGCCATAGAGCTTGGCTCGGTCCTGGGAAATCTTGAGCATGGAACGCGCTTCGAGCCATTTAATGTACTCGTCCTGATCTGTCATAAGCTCCCCACAAGGCAAAAGTGAATGTACGCAGGCTTTAGGGTATGACGCATGGCAGCAATGAACGTTCGCCTGGGGCGCTTTGCGCGGCGCTGGCGCAATGACACAATGCCGCACCCGTATCCAGAGCTGCGGCCTCACGCCATGAACGCCCCCGACCTTCGCCCCGAGATTACCGAGCACGTCAGGACTGACCGGCTCAAGCAGCTGTTCGTGCAATCGGCGCCGGCAGTGCTGGGCAGCTACCTGGCGGCAGCAATGCTGTGCTGGATGGGCTGGGAGCGTTTCGACCACCAGGCGGTGATCACCTGGATGACCGTACTCACCCTCACCACGCTGCTGCGTGCCGTGATGTTCATCCTCTACCGCCGCGCCGTGCCCAGCCAGCGCTCGCTGCAACAGTGGGAACGACGCTACTGGCTCACCCTGGTGCTGTCGGCAGGCACCTGGGGCGTGGGCGCACTTGCCGTGATGCCGGTCGGTGATCTGGTCGGGCAGACGCTGATCATTCTGTTCGCGGTGGGCATGTCGGTCAGCGCGGTGTCGTGCTATTCGTCGTTCAGAAACATGACCCTGGTGTCCATTGCCCTGGTGCTGCTGCCCAGCACCTGCTGGTTGTTGCTGCAGCCTTCTGCCTTGCAACAAGGCGTTGCCCTGGCGGTGATGGTCTTCGCGTTCTTTGTCGTCAGTGCCACCCGCAGCCTGTCGTCGGCGCTGGAGACCGCCTGGCGCCTGAAGCATGAGATGGAGCACGCGCACCGCTTAGCTATCGTTGCCTCCTGCACCGACGGGCTGACCGGCTTGAACAATCGCCGGGCATTCTTCGATCATGCCTCGGCTCAGCATGCCCTGTGCGAGCGGCAAAGCGGGCTGGTCGCTGTGTTGATGCTGGACGTCGACCACTTCAAGCAGATCAACGACACCTTCGGCCATGCCGCCGGTGATCGGGTCCTGCAACGCATCGGCACGGTCATCAGCGCCTGCCTGCGCGACGGCGATATTGCCGGCAGGCTCGGCGGTGAAGAATTCGCCCTGTTGCTGCCCAACACGCCCCAGGCCGAGGCCGTCGAGATTGCCGAGCACCTACGGGAATTGATCGCCCAACTCAAGATGAGCAGCGAGCACGGTGTGACGGCAAGCATCGGTCTGGTCTATGCCACAACTGCCGACAGTGATCTTGATGCGTTACTGGTTTGCGCTGACAAGGCCATGTACCGCGCCAAAGCCTCAGGCCGCAACCGGATTGAACTGGTCCAGCACGCCCACACCACCGCCTGAGCGCCCCCGTTTGGGGCAACTTTGGCAAGGCCTGCCAATGTGCACCTGTTTGATGCGCCAAGCCCTCCCGCCGTTGACGTGGATTGAGCGTAAAAGCCTGCACTGCGTCGTCTTTCTGATGCTAAATAGCGCTGAATCGCAATTTTTGCATCAATTCGAGACTTCCCCACACCGCCCTGCCCGTTTCGGCACCTTCATTGCAACGCTGATCCGGTATGCGACAACGCTGCTGATGTGTAGCAAGGAGTGGGTATGTCCCGGGCTTTTTTCGATGAAATGTATGAGGCAAACGGAAGTTGCCGCTCCCACTACCAGGCTTTTTCGCGCTGGTTGGCCAATACACCGCTGGAATTGCTGGAGCAACGTCGACGTGAGGCCGACCTGCTGTTCCATCGCGCTGGCATCACCTTCACCCTTTACGGTGACGCGCAGGACACCGAGCGCCTGATCCCCTTCGACATCATTCCGCGCAGCATCCGTGCTAGCGAATGGCGGATTGTCGAGCGCGGCTGTATTCAGCGGGTGCAGGCGCTGAATCTGTTTCTGCACGACATCTACCACGACCAGCGCATCCTCAAGGCCGGCATCATCCCGCCCGAACAGGTACTGGCCAACGAAGGCTATCAAGTCGCGATGCAGGGCCTGAACCTGCACCGCGGGCTATACGCGCATATCGCCGGCGTCGACCTGGTGCGCGACAGTGATGGCAGTTATTACGTGCTGGAAGACAACTTGCGCACCCCGAGCGGCGTCAGCTACATGCTCGAAGACCGCAAGATGATGATGCGCTTGTTCCCCGAGCTGTTCGCCGCGCAGCGCATCGCGCCGATCGATCACTACCCGAACATGCTGCTCGATACGCTCAAGAGCGCCAGCCCGCTGGACAACCCGACCGCCGTGGTGCTCACCCCCGGGCGATTCAACAGCGCCTATTTCGAGCATGCGTTTCTCGCCCGCGAGATGGGCATCGAGCTGGTCGAAGGCGCCGACCTGTTCGTGCGGGACGAGCATCTGTACATGCGCACCACCGCCGGGCCGCAGCGGGTCGACGTAATTTACCGACGCCTGGATGACGCTTACCTCGACCCGCTCTCTTTCAACCCGGACTCGACCCTCGGCGTGCCCGGCCTGATCTCGGTGTACCGCGCCGGCAATGTGGTACTGGCCAACGCCGTGGGTACCGGCGTGGCCGACGACAAGTCGATCTACCCCTATGTGGGCGACATGATCCGCTTCTACCTCAGCGAAGAGCCCATCCTCAAGAACGTCCCCACCTGGCAATGCCGCAAGCCTGCCGACCTGTCCCACGTGCTGGCCAACCTGCCCGAGCTGGTGGTCAAGGAGACCCAAGGCTCCGGCGGTTACGGCATGTTGGTCGGGCCGGCGGCAACGGCAGCGCAGATCGAAGACTTCCGCGCGCGCATCAAAGCCCGCCCGCACGCGTACATCGCCCAGCCGACCCTGTGCCTGTCGACCTGCCCGACCTTCATCGAACAAGGCATTGCCCCGCGCCATATCGACCTGCGCCCGTTCGTGTTGTCTGGCAGCGAGACCCGCCTGGTGCCTGGCGGCCTGACCCGCGTGGCATTGCAGGAAGGCTCGCTGGTGGTGAACTCGTCGCAGGGCGGCGGGACCAAGGACACCTGGGTGGTGGAGGACTGACCGATGCTCTCAAGAACCGCTTCCGATCTGTACTGGATGTCGCGCTACCTGGAGCGCGCCGAAAACCTCGCGCGCATGCTCGAAGTCAGCTATTCGCTGTCGTTGATGCCGCAGGCTGGCCGCTCCGATGGGCATGCTGAACTGGCCATGTCGCTGCTGGCCTCGGGCACCCTGGACGACTATCTGCGCAAGCACAACGAGCTCGACTCCGAGCGCATGCTGCACTTCTTCGCCCTCGATGCGGAAAACCCCAGCAGCATCTATTGCTGCCTGCAGGCAGCGCGGACCAATGCCCACGCCGTGCGCGGACGCATCACCGCTGACATGTGGGAAAACATCAACGCGACCTGGATCGAAATGCGCAACATCGCCAGCAACGGCCTTGGCCGCTATGGCATCAGCCAGTTCTGTGACTGGGTCAAGGAGCGCTCGCACCTGTTCCGTGGTGCCACCTCCGGCACCATCATGCGCAACGATGCTTACAGCTTCATCCGCCTGGGGACCTTTCTCGAGCGTGCCGACAACACCCTGCGCCTGCTCGATGCGCGCTATGAAATGTTCGGCGAAACCTCCGAAGAAGTCAGCGACGACTCGGCCCGCGGCTATTACCAGTGGAGCGCCCTGCTGCGCGCCCTGACCTCTTATGAGGCGTTCAACGAGATCTACCGCAACGCCCCCAGCGCGCGGCCGGTGTCGGAGCTCTTGTTGCTACGGGTCGATGTACCGCGCTCGCTGCATTCCTGTATTGACGAGCTGGACCAGATCCTCGCCGGCCTGCCCGGCAACACCGGTCGCGCCGCCCAGCGCATGGCCGCCGAGCTCAATGCGCGCCTGCGCTACACCGGCATCGACGAAATCCTCGACGCTGGCCTGCACCTGTGGCTGACCGACTTCATCGGCCGCATCCACCAGCTGGGCCAAAGCGTGCACAATTCCTACCTGGAGGTCGTATGAAACTGTCTATCCGTCACGACACCACCTACAGCTACGCCAGCGATGTCAGCAACAGCATCCAGCTGCTGCGCCTGACCCCGCGCAGCAGCGAGCGCCAGCGTATCCTCGACTGGCAGCTGGAGCTGCCGCGCAAGGTCAACAGCCAAATCGACCCTTACGGCAACATCCTGCATGTGCTGACCTTGGACAAACCCCACGGCCATCTGGCCTTGACCGCCAGCGGCCAGGTCGAAATCGACTCCGAATGCGAGCACGAGGCCGGCGAGCAGTCGCCCCTGCCATTTCTGCGCACCAGCCACCTGACCCAGGCCGATGACACGCTCAAGGCCTTTGCCCGCCAGCACTGCGGCGAACACCGTGACCGCGCCGCCCTGACCGCACTGATGCAGGGTCTGGCCGACCAGATGCCGTACAGCCCGGGAACAACCTCGGTAGTCACCACCGCCATCGAAGCCTTCAACGGCGGTGCCGGGGTGTGTCAGGACCACACCCACGCTTTTCTCGCCTGCGCCCGCAGTTTGGGCATACCGGCGCGCTATGTGTCCGGCTATCTGTGCACCGAGGACGAAACCCACCTGGCCAGCCACGCCTGGGCCGAAGCCTGGATCGATGACGCCTGGTACAGCTTCGATGTGACCAACCGCATCACCCGGCCAGAGCGTCACTTGAAGCTGGCAATCGGCCTCGACTACCTGGATGCGTGCCCGGTCCGCGGTGTACGTCGCGGTGGCGGCACCGAATCGATGCAGGCCAGCGTTCACGTCCATCGCCAATAGCGGTCAAGCCCCGTCATGTTCGCTACGACGGGGCCTTCATTACTCACAGCACAAGGTAACCAGCATGACCTATTGCGTCGCCATGCACGTGGCAGACGGACTGGTGTTCATCTGCGACTCACGCACCAACGCAGGCATCGACCAGATCTCCACCTTTCGCAAATTGTTCGTCTTCAGCTCGCCAGGTGAACGCCTGATCGTGTTGCAGACTGCAGGCAACCTGGCCACCTCACAGTCGGTGGTCAGCCTGCTCGAACAGCGCAGCCGCGGCAGCGGCACCCACCTGCTGAATGTCACTTCGCTGTACGACGCCACGGTGCTGGTCGCCGATACGCTGCGCGAAGTCATGAGCCGCGACCGCAGCAAGCTGACGGCGCAGATCGACCTGAGCTGCACGATCATGGTCGGCGGCCAGATCGCCGGCGCCGAAATGGGCATCTACAACGTCTACGCCCAGGGCAACTTCTTCCAGGCCACCCAGGACACGCCGTTTCTGCAGCTTGGCGAGAGCAAGTACGGCCGGCCGATCCTGGACCGTAACCTGACCTACGACACGCCTTTGGATGAGGCGCTGCGCTGTGGTTTGATTTCGTTCGACTCGACCATCCGTAGCAATCTGTCCGTAGGCATGCCGTTGGATCTGCTGGTGTATGCCAAGGACAGCTTTACCGCCAAGGCACCGGTGCGTATTCACCAGGATGATCCGTACTACAGCCATATTCGCCGGCAATGGAGCGATGGTCTGAAGAATCTGCTGGCCGACCTGCAGCCGCCGCCGCGTGAGCTGATGGACAAATGATGCTGAGCGCGCTCCCGGCGTGCGCAGCCCACTTAGCTCGGTTCAACTTTCACGCATATGCTGCTCCAGTCTCTCCTGTCGCTCTTTGGCTTCAATGCACAGTGTTGCGGTACTGCGCAGCAGCAAGCGTCTCAAGCCTATCGGCTCGCCAGTTTCCCGGCACCAGCCGTACTCCCCTCTGGCCACCCTTTCCAGAGCCTCATCGATCTTGTCCAGCAGCTTCTTCTCGCGCTCCAACAAGCGCAGTTGCCAATGCCGCTGCTCTTCAAGCGTGCCCAAGTCAGAGGGGTCGCTGCTGGGTTCGAACTCGCGCATCAATTGCATCTCAGCATCGATCCGTTGCTGCAACTGGCCACGTTGTGCCAGCAGCAAGCAGCGGAAAAACTCGAGTTGGGCCGCGTCCATGTAGCATGCGTCGGGCATGTCGAGCAGTTGCTCTTCGGTCATTTGCTGTTCTCCTCAAGCGTCATTGGCGGGCGTTGCCGAACGCCAGGGGAAGCCCCTGACACTGGTTGTTCAGTTGGCCGTCGTGCCAGGCAAGCTGGCCGGAAACGACGGTGGTGACAACCCGATGGCGCATAGACCTGTTTTGAAACGGCGTCCATTGGCAGTGCGCCAGAATTGGTTCGCTTTCGACTGGGCGTGGTTGGTCGAGGCGCTCGACAAGCGCCAGATCCGCCCAGTAACCCTCGCGCAGGTAGCCGCGTTCCGAGATGGCGAACAGATCGGCAACGGCGTGGCTGGTTTTGCGCACCAGTTGAGTGATGGGCAGGATGCCCTCCTCGACCAGTTCGAACAGCGCAGGCATGGCGTGTTGTACCAGCGGCAATCCAGCCGGGGCCAAAGCATAGTCCCGCTGTTTTTCGGCCAGCGTGTGCGGCGCATGGTCGGTGCCGATCACATCGATACGGTCGCACAGCAATGCCTTGCGCAGGGCATCACGGTCCGCTGTGGATTTGATCGCCGGGTTACATTTGATCAGATGACCCAGTCCTGCGTAATCGCGGTCGTCGAACAGCAAATGATGCACGCAGACCTCGGCGGTAATCAGCTTGCCGGCCACCGGGCCTTCGGTAAACAGGCTGAGTTCGTCCGCAGTGGTCAGGTGCAGCACATGCAGCCTGGTGCCCCACTTTTTCGCGAGTTCCACTGCCAGGCTGGATGAGCGCAGACACGCTCGCGCATCGCGTATCAACGGGTGCATCGCTGCCGGAATGCAGTCACCGAACAACTGTCGATAGCGTGCCTCATTGGCGAGAATGGTTGGAGTATGCTCGCAGTGGGCCAACAGGATTGTCGGCACTGTGGCAAACAGTTGCTCCAGAATCTTCGGATCGTCTACCAGCATGTCACCGGTAGACGCGCCCATGAATACCTTCACCCCCGCAACTTGCCGTGGATCAAGCGCGGCGACAACATCGAGGTTGTCTTTGCTGACGCCAAAATGAAAGCCGTAGTTGGCCACAGACGACGCCGCTGCTCGGGCCTTCTTGTTGCTTAGCGCTGCAAGATCGAGCGTCGCAGGGCTGGTGTTGGGCATGTCCATGAAGCTGGTGATGCCGCCTGCGACCGCTGCGCGGGACTCGCTGGCAATCGAGCCTTTGTGCATAGCGCCGGGCTCTCGAAAATGCACCTGGTCATCGATCATGCCGGGGACAAGCCACTGCCCGTTGGCGTCGATCTCAGCCGCTGCGCTGATGCCGTCGATACTGCCGGCGATTTTGCTTATGCGACCGTGGGTAACAAGCATGTCAGCGTCGAAAACGGCGCCTTCATTCACCAGCCGGGCATTTCTGATGACGATACTGCTCATGAGCTGATGCCACTGCACAGTCCTGGAGGAAAAGAATCGAACATATCGAATCTGGGGATGAAGCCGAGCATGTGAGAGGCCCTGATCACAGTTAAGTGTTATAACATAACATTATCAGGTGATTTTCAGAAACTACAGGTGATGACATGCGCCAACTCGATACCCTGCATGCAGGCTCAGATCCGTATGCCGACAGTGAACTGGCCTGCCTGGCTGGAGCCAAGGCAGCGCTGTACCAATGGGCAGTGACCGTCGCCAGGCGCGATGTCGATCAGGTGCTACAGCTGTACGCGGCTGACGCGATTCTGGTCCCTACCCTGTCCAACCAGGTGCGTGACTGTGACGACAGTCGGCGAAGCTACTTCGAGAATTTCCTGGCCAATGAGGGCCTGGTCTGTGACATCCAGGTGTTCAAAAAGCGCGTCAGCCGCAAGCTGGGGACGGTGGTGGTCGGCGGGCTGTATACGTTCGTCTTCCGCGAAAACGGCGGGCAGCGTGTAGTCCCTGCGCGGTTTCTGTTCACCTTTGAACAGATCGACGGGCAGTGGCTGATTACCGGCCATCATTCGTCAATTGAAGCCTGACCACCGTCTGCCAGGCAGTCAGCGGGCGGAAATACGCAACAACGTGGCATCCGCTCCGTCAGTCAGTACATAGACGGAGCCATCAGGCGCAACCTTCACATCGCGCATGCGTTGATTGAGGTTGGCCAACAGCAATTGCTGCCCGACTACCTTGCGACCGTCCCGCACTACTCGACGCACCGCCCGCTCTTTAAGCGCAGGCACCAGCAGATCGCCGCGCCAGTCTGGGAACATCGTGCCGCGATACACGGCCAGGCCGGCCGGTGCTATCGATGGTGTCCACTGCACGACTGGATCTTCATAGCCGGCCAGCTGACGCAGTGGCGTCACCTGCGCAAACGGATAGTCAATGCCGCCGGTAACGATGGGCCAGCCATAGTTGCCGCCCGGCACTATCCGATTGATTTCGTCACCACCGCGGGGTCCGTGTTCGCTGAGCAGCAACTCGCCGGTTGCAGGATCGACCGCGATGCCCTGCGGGTTGCGATGGCCCAGGCTGTAGAGCTCGGCAGCGGTGTCTGCCTGATCGATGAAGGGATTGTCCGCCGGTGGCAGGCCATCGCGGTCGAGTCTGACCACGCTGCCCAGCGAATTGGCCCGGTTTTGCGCCTCTTCGCGGCGCGTGCTGCCGTCGCCCACAGTCAGCACCAGGGTCTCATCGGCGAGAAATGCCAGGCGCCCGCCGTTATTGCCGGCGCTGGGCTTGAGCGTGGATTTGAAAAGCACACGGACGTCGTTCAGCGAATTGCCGACCAGTCTTGCCCGCACCAGTTGCGTGCCATTGGCGCCCGCCTCGCCGTAGCCCATGGTCAGGTACAGCAAGCCGTTGTGCTCAAACTGCGGGTCCAGCACGACATCCATCAAGCCGATAACCGAACCTTGCTGGAACAACGCCGGCAGCCCGTCAAGGCTTATCTGTGCAATTGGACCGTCGCTGCTCACGGCCAGCAGCCGCCCTGCCATCTCCGTCACCAATGCGCGGCCATCCGGCAGTAATGCAACCGACCACGGCTGCTTCAATCCACTGGCGACTGTCTGCACCTTGTAGCTATCCGCATCAACGTCAGCAGGTGGCTCGACGCTGGCAGGTGCGGTGACAAAAAACAGGAGGGTCGGGATGCCTATCAGTGCGACTACGGTCAGTGGCCGGCCGCCTCCGTCAATACGCCTCGGCGAGGTCAGATGGGCATACAGCAAGCCCGCGATAATCCCCGTCGAAGCCATCAACATCTGGCCAAGCAGCGTTCTGGTGCCGGGTATAGCCGGCATCGGAATGACCGAGCGCATCAGCCAGAACACCGTCCACAGCCCACACACGCAAGCAGCAGCGAACACCACCGCACGTGGCACGGCTGGCATCTTGCGCAACAGCCAATGCCCCAGTAACAACGCCGGGGTGAGCGTTGCGACTGCAATAGCCATCATGACCGGCGCAAAAGTCATCAAGTCCGCCAGGGTCGTGCGCAGCCTTACCAGTATCGTGATTGGCGCACCCAGGTCGATCAGCTCGCTGAGTACCAGCTGGGTCTGGATGATACTGGCGAGCCCTGCCGTGATCAGGGCTGCTGCGAGTACAGCGATCATCGACCGCGCCTGAGGCCAACCGTTGTTATAGCGCATTGAGATGGCCTCTTCGCTCAGGCAGAATTCGCACGGCATCTAGGCGCTTACAGGAGTTTTCAGTTGCCACTTGCATCAATGCACACCCGACGTGGTTGGCTCGGCACCTGTTGCCTGCCTGGGTTGAGAACGCTCTGCAGTTTGACCTATTCGTCGAGCCGCGCGCATGCGTAAAGCAGACCGTTTGTTTCAGCTGGTCAATCTCATCCGCGTTCACCAGCCAATCAGCGCAGAGCGTCTGGCTGAGAGGATTGGCGTTTCGGTTCGCTCGATCTATCGCTATATCGACGACCTGTCTCTCAGCGGCATCCCTGTTTATGGCACCGCTGGGGTGGGATACGCGCTGGACAGCGATTTCGAGCTGCCGCCGCTGACCTTGAGCAGACTCGAGCTGGACGCGCTTATGCTCGGTGTGGACATGCTTTGCGCCAGTGCAGACAACGATCTGAGCGGCGCGGCTCGCACGCTGTTGAGCAAGATATCCGCCGCTATTACCCACCATGCAGTTGATCCTGGCATGGCCCCGATCAGGGCATTGGGATCAACGCCCACTGCGACCCGAGATCATCTGGCGGTGCTGCGATGGGCGATCGAGCATGCTAGTCCTGTGGAAATCACCTACACCCGCCTAGATGGCATCTGCTCGCAGCGGCAGATCTTCCCGATCGGGCTGTTTTATTGGGGAGGCAAGTGGACAGCCGGCAGTTGGTGCAACACGCGGGCGGCCTATCGTGATTTCAGGGTTGATCGCATTACCTCGATCAACCTGGTCGAACCGCCATTACCGGAGCGGCCAGCACTTGACCTGCAGACCTACATGAAATACCAGGCCAGCCAGTGGCAAGCTGCCCGCGCTACTGACACCACGCTGTCAGTATGAGCTGGTGACAATAGCGCCTTCTCACACTGAAGGTCACTATCATGCAGCACACATCCTCTGTACTCGAGTTGGCGGTTTTTCTGGTCAAGGAAGAATGCGTAGAGCACATTCCGGCATTGCGTGAAGGGCTTCGTGAAACGTTGAAAGGTTTTCCGGGCTTGATTGAATACCGTGCCTACAGCCCCCTCGGCACTGATCGCGTGTTCGCAGACCTGGCGACCTGGGACAGCCTGGAGAACGCTCAAACAGTAGCCAAAGCCTTCAGCGCTGGCGATCCGCGATTCGCGGGGTACATGAATGCAATCGAGAGCCTGACGTTAATGAGTCACTTCCTGCCTGAGGCGCCGGCCAGCACACTCTGAATCTCGGCAACCACCTGCATCGTCGCCTCCTCGACGGTTGCCTCGTTACGGCACAACACCCATCCGTGCTCGGCAACCGCTTGCTCAAACGCTTCGCTGGAGGCGACGTGCTCTTGCAGGGTGTGCATCACGGTACTGTTCAAGCCACGGGAACGTGCCGCTGCCCTGGCCCATGAAATGTGCGGGGCGGTGACGACGCCAACGTGCAGGTCGGGTACCTGCACCTCACGCTCAAGGTTCAGCTGAAGGATCTGCGCAAACGGCACCAGCCGGCGAAAGGCAGCATCGGAGGGATACCAGCGGTCGATCAGAACAATGCTGTCGGCGGGCTGTTTGGGCAGGACGTGCTGTGAGATCCAGGCGCGGCTGTCGGCCAGGCGTTGGCAGATTTGCAACTCAAGGTCCGCACACGGCGTTCGCGCCACCTGGTTGACCAGCGCCATGGTCTCGCCGCGAAACGGGTCACTTTTCTTCTCGCACAGGCGGATGACTTTGTTGCCCTGTGCCCGCAGCGCTTGGGTCACGGTTTCCAGAAGCGTGGTTTTACCGGTGCCTTTGGGGCCGTCGAAGGCAATCAGCAACGGACGACTTACGGGGCCTGCGCTAAGCAAGATCACTACCTTCAATGCGCTCATATCGAGCCGCATTCTACTCTGCTTGGTGAGTGCGGGTGGGAAGTGCTTTGGCCTTGAGCTAGTGCCTCATGGTCATTGTTAATTCTTCTGAATTGATGTCGGCTGGCAAAACTGGGGGCGCTGCGCGCCCCTTTCGCGACACAAGGCCGCTCCTACGTCGACCGCGTCAGGCAAGTGCAACGCGGTCGGCGTAGGAGCGGCCTTGTGTCGCGAAAGGGCTGCGAAGCAGCCCCTAAAGAGCCAAGTACCGACTTTGACCTCAGCCAAGCCGACTGGCCATCGCCCGCAACGCCAGCAGATACCCGTCAACCCCAAGCCCTGCAATCACGCCATTGGCCACCGTCGAGGTAATCGAATGGCGATGCAGCTCATCGCGCGCATGGATGTTGGAAATGTGCACCTCCAGCAACGGTGCCTTGATCAGCTTCATCGCATCCAGCACCGGGATGGAATGGAACGAAAAGCCTGCGGGATTGATGATCACCGCCGCCTCGCGCTCGAAGGCTTCCTGCAACCAGTCAACCATGACTCCCTCATGGTTGGTCTGGCGAAACTCACAGCACAGGTCCAGTTCGTTGGCCAGCTGCGCACAATCGTGCTGCACCTCGGCCAGTGTCGTCGTGCCGTAGATTTCGGGTTCGCGACGGCCCAGCATGTTCAAGTTGGGGCCGTTGAGAATAAAGACTGAACGATTCATGGTCGGACTCTGCATTTACTTAAGATACTGGGGCGAGGCGTTGGCCTGCACTGTGGCGTCGCCGTCGGCTTGGTCGAGATCGATGCCGCGGGTTTCCGGGCCGATCAGAATCATCGCCAGCGACACCAGATTGATCGCGGCGCAAATAGCCACCAGCAACCAGGGTGAATTGCCGGTCTGGCTCATCAGCCACACCGCCAGGATAGGCATCGGCCCGCCGATCAGCAGGTTGGCGCCGGTGTAGGCCAGGGCCGAGCCGCTATAACGCACGTTGGTCGGGAACGCTTCGGCAAAGGCGACGGGCTGGATGCCGCTCTGGAACTGGGTGAAACCGAGGAACAACCCCATCGCCGCCATGATCATTGCCGGTTGCTGGGTATTGAGCATCGGGAAGTAGACCATCAGGATCGCCAGGGTCATGCAGGAGCCGAAAGCCAGGGCCTTCTTGCGCCCCCAACGGTCGCTCAGGTAGCCGCCGGCCAGCGCACCGAATATTGCGCAGACGTTGGCCACCATCAGTGACATGAAGCCCATGGACTGGCTCATGCCGAGGTTTTTGACCAGGTAGCTCAGGCTGAAGATGACGATCAGGTAGAACAGCGCCGCCGGCGAGCAGAAGAACAGCATCAAGCGCAGGATGGTCCGCGAGTGCGTCTTCAGCACATCTTTCAACGGGCTGCCTGCATGGGGCGTCTGGGTCTTCTGCAAGGCAACGAAGGCAGGCGTTTCACTGACCTTGAGCCGAATAAAGATTGCCACCACCACCAGCACGAAACTCATCAGGAAGGGTATGCGCCAGCCAAACGACTCGAACTGCTCGGCACTGAGCAACCCGGCCAGGCCAAGCAATGCGCCGTTGGCAAGGATCTGACTGAGCGGCGAGCACAGGCCGAGAAGCCCTGAATAGAACCCGCGTCGGTCCGAACGTGAATGTTCCAGAGCCATCAGCTGCGCGCCGGTAGACTCGCCGCCCAGCGCGAAGCCCTGGATGATCCGCAGGATCACCAACATGATCGGCGCCCAGATCCCCACCTGCGCGTAAGTCGGCAGCAGCCCCATCAGCACCGAGGCCAGGCCCATCAAGCTGACGGTCGCCAGCATCAAGTTGCGCCGGCCGAGTTTGTCACCCAGATAGCCGCAGGTGATCGCGCCCAGTGGCCGCGCGGCCAGCCCTACGCCAAAGGTCGCGAGCGAGGCGAGCAAGCCGGAGGTGGGCTCCATGGCCGGGAAGAACAACTTGGGCAGAACCGTCGCAGCCACCGCGCCGTAAAGGGTGAAGTCGAACCACTCCAGCGCGGTGCCGATGGTGGCGGCGGTGACCGCCTTCCTGGACATCTGACTATCTGCAGCAGAGGCATCTGTCGTTTTCATGAGTGTCTCAATCATTATTGTTATCGAGCGCCCGTAGCGGACGGTTGTGCTTCTGAGTCGACTCTAGGCGCTTTTACCTGCAAGATAATTATCGAAAACCGGATAAATTCATAAGCTAGCCTTATACAGGTCGAATCATGGAGCTACGTCATCTGCGCGCATTCGTCTGCGCCGCCGAGTTTCAGCACTTCAGCAAGGCTGCTGAACATTTACAGATTGCCCAACCAGCCTTGAGTCAACTGATCAAGACTCTGGAGAGCGAGCTGGCCGTCACGCTATTTCGCCGGGCCAACCGCGGCGTCGAACTGACCGCAGCGGGCGCGGCGTTTCTACCGCATGCGCGGGATGCGCTGCATTCCAGTGAGCTGGCCGTGGCCGCCGCCAAGCGCGCTCGGCGCGGAGAGATCGGCGAAATCACCATCGGCTACCACTCGGCACTGCTCGAGGCCAACCTGCCACAGTTGATTCGGCACTATTTCAGCAGCTATCCGGAAGTTAAGGTGACCCTGCTCGATGCACGCATTCAGGCCCAGTTCGACAAGCTGCTGGAAGGCACCCTCGACATCGGCTTTGCCCGCATCTTCAAGGACCATTTGCCCGCCCGCCTGCGCACCCACTGCTTCAGTACCTCCAGGCTGGTCCTGCTGATGCCTGACAACCATCCTCTGGCAGATACCTTCAACTGCGATCTGGCGAGCCTGCGCCAGGAGAAGTTCATCTTCCTCGAGGACCCGCTCGGCATCGGCCTGACCTCACACATACTGCAGCTTTGTCGGCAGTATCAGTTGCACCCTGCCAACGTCATGCAAGTACCTTCGTTGATGAGCATCCCCGGCCTGATCGCTGCCGGGATCGGCATCAGCATTCTCCCGCAAACCCTCACCCAGCTGAGCATGCCGGGCATTCGTACACTCGAACTCGAGCAGGCCGACATGCACAGCGAGCTGTCGTTGATCACCCGCGTGGACGAGCGCTCACGGGCAGTCATGCATTTTCTGGAAGAGGCGCAAAGCTGGCTGAGATGAGCTTTTTCATTGCGGAGTACATCTGTACTCCGCATGCATTTCAGCATCAGACGGACAATCGATGAACCGCCTCGACGGAGCGTGTTCACATCCATAAACTGGTCAGTTAAACGTTTCAGCGTATTTCAACAAGGATCCCGATGTCAGTACACCAAGCCCCTCCCCCAACCGCCGCCAAAGCCACCGTGGCGAAAATGGAAGCCGCCATGGCCCTGGGCAGCTTTGCCATCGGTACTGGCGAGTTCGCGATCATGGGCCTGATGCCCGACATTGCCAGCAAACTGCACCTGAGCGAACCCCAAGTTGGCCACGCGATCAGTGCCTACGCCCTGGGCGTGGTGGTTGGTGCACCGGCGCTGGCGATTCTCGGCGCCAAGCTACTGCGCAAGCACATGCTGCTGTTGCTGATGGCGCTGTATGCCGCGGGTAACCTGGCGACAGCTTTTGCCCCATCATTCGGTGGCCTGGTTGCGTTCCGCTTTATCAGCGGCCTGCCCCATGGCGCTTATTTTGGTATCGCCGCGGTGGTGGCCTCGAGCATGGTCGCGAGTAACCAGCGCGCCGGGGCGGTGGCGCGCGTGATGCTCGGGCTGACCCTGGCCATGTTGCTGGGCAACCCCGTGGCAACCCTGCTGGGGCAGTACTTTGGCTGGCGGTCGGCGTTCTTGCTGGTGGGCGTGATCGCGCTGTGCACCATTGCCTTGGTCTGGCGCTACGTGCCGCAGCGTGACGATGAAGCACGCAGCGATCCGCGCAAGGAGTTGCAGGCGTTCCGCTTGCCGCAGGTGTGGATGGCGCTGGGCATTGCCGCCGTTGGCTTTGCCGGGATGTTCTGCGTGTTCAGCTATCTGGCGCCCACCATGCTCGAGGTGACCGGCACCTCAGCCCAGATGATCCCCTTTGCCCTGGCGGCGTTTGGCGCAGGCGGCATCATCGGCAACATTGCCGGCGGCAAGCTGTTTGATCGGCTGCAATTTCGTGCAGTGGGCCTGGTTTTGCTCTGGTCGATTGCCGTGCTCCTGTTCTTCACCTACGCCGCTCATGCACTGTGGTCAGTCATGCTCGGCATCGCCCTGGTCGGCAGCATGATCGCCCTGGCAGCGCCGCTGCAGATTCGCTTGATGGACATCGCCCACGAGGCGCCGAGCCTGGCGGCGGCATCCAACCACGCAGCGTTCAACCTGGCTAATGCACTGGGGCCGTGGCTGGGCGGCATGGCGATTACTGCAGGGCTGGGCTGGACCAGCACGGGCTACATCGGCGCGGCGACCGCGTTGTTCGGCCTGGGCCTGTATCTGCTGGCGCGCCGCATGAAGGGCGGCCACTAAGCAAACACGTGGGCGCAACAGTGCTGACTGTTGCGCCCTGCCTCACTCAGGCATACGGCCTTGCCGCAGGCGTGCGCGCATTGAGCAACGGCCGCACCAGGCTGATCAGGCCCAGCACGGCCAGCGCCGCGCCAACCCACAGCGGCGCACGCAGGCCGAAGCCTGCATCGATCGCCTCGCCCCCCGCCCAACTGCCAAAAGCCAAACCAGCGGTGATGACCGAGGTGTGCAGGGTATTGACCAGCGCGCCCGGCTCGGCGGCCTTCATCACCCGCGCGACCATCGCTGGGTTGAGCGCCACGCCGGTAAAACCGATCAGGATAAAGCACAGCAAATTCAGCCAGCGATGCTCGCCGCCCAACGCAAAGCCGGCCATGGCCAGCACCAGCAGCGCCAGGCCCCAGCCCAAGGCGCGGAAGGTGTGCCGCTCGGCGATACGGCCGATGAACAGGTTGCCAAGCACGTTGGCCACGCCGTACAGCGCCAGCAGCGGGGCGACATAGGCGGGCAATATGCCGACTTCGTTGATCAGGATCGGTGTGATGTAGCTGAAGGCTGCAAAGGTCGCCCCGATGATCAGCCCGCTGGTGACGTAAGCATCCCACAGGCTGCGGCTTTTCAGGTCGTCCAGTTGCCGGCGCAGGCTGGGCTGCTCGCCGGCGACGTCCTGCGGTAGCTGGCGTGCAACCAGCAAGGTGCACAGCAGCGCCAAGGCAACGATCATCCAGGCACTGGCGCGCCAGCCGGCGACCTGCTCGATCACCGTGGTCAGCGGCACGCCGGCCACCGGCGACAGCATCAGCCCCGCCAGCACCACCGCGATCGCCCTGCCCCGCGCGGCCAGCGGCACCAGGCCGGCACACAGCGTCATGCACAGGCCAATGCAGGCCGCACTGGCCACGCCCATGATCACTCGCGCCGTCAGCAGGATGGTGTAGCTCGGCGCCACGGCGGACACGCCGGCGGCCAATAGATAGACCACGAGCAACGCGATCAACGCTCGTTTGTTACCAATGCCACGAGAGATCAACAGCACCGTCAGCGGCGGCCCACCGACGGCCATGCCCAGTGCGTAGAAGGCAATCAGGTTGCCGACCTGGGCCAGGCTGACGGAGAAGGCATCAGCCAATGCCGGCATCATCCCGGCCACCATGAACTCGGCGGTGACCAGGGTGAAGATGGTCAAACCTAGCAGGTAGACGGTTGCCGGTAACTTGTACGGGGTAGTCATAGAACGCTCTAACAGAAAAACAGAGCGGGCTACCCTAGGTAGATTTGACTCATCGGTCAAACTTTCGTGAGGGCGATCGATAGCTGGCAGGCATGCTCAAGAGCTTCCCTTTCAAGATCTCTGCATTTTTCTGAATTTCCTGTGGTTCGAGATCGCTGGGGCCGCTTCGCAGCCCTTTCGCGACACAAGGCCGCTCCTAGACTACCGCGTCTGGCAAGTCTATCGCGGTCCCTGTAGGAGCGGCCTTGTGTCGCGAAAGGGCTGCGCAGCGGCCCCGACGATCTAACGACTTACAACTCTAGAAAGGGATGCCCCTCAAAACTCCGCGAACGCGCGCAGATAAGGCTCGATATCAACGTCGTCAAGCTGGTCACTGCGCAAGAAGCGCTCGCCGTACTCGCGATACACGCCGCTGCTTAGAAACAGGCGGAACAGCCCTGGGTCGATGTGCTGATCGCGGGCCATGAAGCCGAGAATCTTGACTGACTCCGACAACGTCTTGGCTGCCTTGTAGGGCCGGTCAGCCGCACTCAGTGCCTCGAAGATATCAGCAATCGCCATCACTCGTTCGGCGATGCTCATGTCGTCTTTTTTCAAACCTCGCGGGTAGCCGCTGCCGTCCATCTTCTCGTGATGGTTGCCGGCAATCTCCGGCACGCGCTTGAGGTGGCTGGGCAACGGTAAGGTGTTGAGCATGATGATGGTCTGCACGATGTGCTCGTTGATCTTGAAGCGCTCTTCGTCAGTCAGGGTGCCGCGACGGATACTCAGGTTGTGCAGTTCGCCATAGTTGTAGGCATGGGCCGGCAGGCGCATGTCAAAGCCCCAGATATTGCGCGGGTCGTTCTTGTCGACCGGCGGCTTGCGCTCACCCCATGGCACCCGATGGTCGACACGATCAGCCAGCAGTTGCTCAGGCGCCGGCAGCAATGACGAGGCCACTGGCGCCAGACGTTCTGCCTCGTCACGGGACAAGCCCAGGCGGTTATCGAAGTTGCGCAGCCACGGGCGCGAACCAATGCTGCGCAAGCGCTCGATATCGGCATCGGACATGAACTCGCCGCCAATGTTGGCACTGGCGATGAAGGCGAACTCGTCCTGCAACTGCGCCCGGGTACTTTCCAGTGCTGCTTGCAGCGTCTGCTGCTCGCCACCTTCAGCCAGGCGCTGCCAATAGAGCAACTCGGCATCGCGCCAGAGCACTTCGAAGCGGGTGCGGATCTCGTGGATGCGGTTGTTCAACGTCTCCAGCTTGGTCGCCTTGTCGACTACGTATTCAGGGCTGGTGACCTTGCCGCAGTCATGCAGCCACGCTGCGATCCTGAACTCATAGCGCTCCAGCGCGTTCATGTGGAACTGCGCGTAAGGCCCACTGTTCGCGGCAATGACACTGTCCATGAGCATTTGCGCCAGCACCGGCACCCGCTGGCAGTGGCCCCCGGTATAGGGGCTTTTGGCGTCGGTGGCATCAGCGAGCAGCTGGATGATGCCGTCGAGCAGGCGTTGCTGGGCCTCGATCAACTGGCGTGTTTCTATGGCCACTGCGGCCGCCCCGGAGAGTTCCTCGACAAACTGGCGAAATGCCGGTGCAACGCTGCCCGAGTGCAGGTGCGCCAGGCCCAGTTGCAACACCAACAGCCCAAGGCGCTGGCCGCTGCGGTCATTCAGCGCCACGGCCATGGTAGGACTCTGGCCAGGCATCGCCTTTTCCACTGCGCTATTCAGTTGATGCGGCTCGTGCACCCCAAGCTGCAGGTCAGCGGGATAGCCCTCATCGCGATAGTGCGCAGCCAGGCGCAATACCTCGCTGTCTTCGCCGGCCAGATAAACAGCGCCGCTGGTGACGGCAGTCGCCTCCACCAGTTCACCCAGCACCTGGCGGAGCATGTCCTCCAGGTTGGTTTCACGGCTCAGGCTGAGGGTGATCGCCTGGAAGTTGTGAATTGTGCGCGACATGCCGCCGAGCACCTCGCTCAGCGCGCTGACCTCGCTGATCCGCGACTCGACCCCGACGCGCCGGCTGAAGTCGAAACTGGCCAGAGCCTGTACTTGCTCGGTCAGCGCCTGCAGCGGCTGGCCAATGCGCCGCGCCAGGGCCCAGCCGATCAGCAGCAGGATGCCGATCAGAAGAATCGTCCAGCGCGCTTCGGCCATCAGCATCTGCCGCGCGCCGCCCAGCAGCTCAGACGCTGGCACTGCGATCAGCAGGCGGATGTCGTGCTGGGTGAATGAAGACAGCGGAACCTGCACGCCGTACCAGTCCTGGCCGGCGGCCTGATAATGGACCGGTTCTGCGCTCTGGTAGTTGTTGACGAACAGCCAGTTGAGGCTGTCGACCGCCAGCTCGTCCAGGCGCGACAAACGCAGCGCCGCGCCGTCCTGAACCACTACCCGTTGCAGGTCTGGGTAAAACACCACCTCGCCGTCACTGCCCACTACCGCCATCTGCGTGCCGGGCGTCATCCGCAGGTCGGCAACTTCACCGCCCAGGTCGTTGACCGAGGCGTCCATGCCTAGCACTGCGCGACCGGTGACGCTGCGTTGGGCAACCGTCAGGCCGATCTCCTTGGTGGTGAAAAAGACATATGGCTTGGTCAACTGGGCAGTCGCGCTGGCCAGGCCCTCGACAAACCAGGGCCGCGTACGCGGGTCAAACTGGTAATCCGCTTTGGCCTGGGTTTGCAGCAACGTCAGCCTTCGGTCGTAAAAGCGCCACTCACCGAGCATCTGCCCACTGCCGTCCAGGCTGATGCTTTGCAACAGGTACGCGGCGCCTTCAGGCGCATGCACGCTCTGGCTGTCGGCCTCGTCGCGCAGGGCCCGCAGTAGCATGAACTCGCCATTCGCATAGCCCACATACACCGCGCTGAGCATGCTGTTGGCGTCCAGGCTGGCCGCCAGCAAGGGCAGACGATCAAGCCGCTGCTGCAGCGTGACGGCCTCGGCCAGCGCGTCATGCGCGAGCAGACGGATCGAGCTGATTACCGGGTTGATCAAACGCTGCGCACGCTCGTTGATAGTGCGCGCCAGCTGGCGACTGGTGTCGGCCGACGCGGCCAGCAAGGTGTGTTCGATGCTGCGGTAGCCCTGGTAGGCCAGCACTGCGCCAAGCGTCAGCGTACTGAACATGATTGCCAGGCCAATCAGGACTTGCAGAGAGAAGCCGCGGCGTGAGGTGTTCAAGGGTCAAGACCTTCTTTGGCATTCGTTGTAGTCCGCAGCTCGAATGCCCGCCGCGCCTGTTCCAACTAATCCTAGCCCAACTCTTTACTTACGCATGGCTGGACTATGCTGATTGACGGTTGCCCAGTTGAGCCAAGTAACAGCGCTGTCACGTACTGGACCCGGCTGCGCTCATTACATGAGCAATGCTGGGCCACGGCGCAACTAGCGGTGCCCTGTTTGACAGCAATCGCAACGCTGCAGCTGGATAGTGTGAAAGGCCGCGAGACGTGGCGATTTCCCCTCGGCAGTGCGATCTCGCCCGAGATCGGTCCACAAGGAGCAACAACATGAAGTCAAAGTTACTGCTGACCGCGTTGTGCGTGGCAACACTTGCAGTGTCTGGCTGTGCCAGCAAGTACGTCGAGTCCAATCAGTATTCTGGATTTCTCAAGGACTACAGTTTGCTCAAGCAGGAGACTTCACCTTCCGGTGCGCCGGTGATGCGCTGGGTCGATCCAAAGCTCGATGCGCGCCGCTACACCAAGGTCTATATCGAACCGAGCCAGCTGTATCCAAAGCCGCAGCCCACAGCCAAGATCCCCGCCAGCACCCTGCAAGGCATCACCCAGTATTACGATCAGGCCCTGCAGCGGGAAATGGCCAGGGTCATGCCGTTGGCCAAGGGGCCAGGCCCAGGGGTGTTGATCGTGCGGCCGGCGATTACGGGGGTGAGTGCCAGCACCAAGAGCCTGCAAGCCTATGAAGTGATCCCGATTGCCCTGATCGCAGCCGGCGTGAGCACCGCGACCGGCATCCGTGATCAGGACACCAGCCTGGCCACTGAAGCGGCCTTCATCGACGCGGGCAACAACAAGGTGGTGGCGCAGGTGGTGCGCAAAGGTGCCGGCGCCGAACTGGATAACGCCGACCAGGTCATGCAGACCAAAGACGTGAAAGCGGTACTCGATGGCTGGGCCAAAGATATGGCCAAGTCGTTCGAGCAGGTCAGAAGCAAATAGTCCAAGGCTACAACCGCAAATGGGCTGCTCTGGCCGGCACCGCCAGCCAGAGCAGCCCAGCGTCGGCTCAGACTACCTGTCGGCGTCCATGCACTTCAGCCTTGGGGACCTTGCGCTCATGCCCTTGACGCAAGCGCAGCGCAGCCAGCGCGGCGAGCACCAGGATCACCGCGATGATCTTCATCCCGTCCATGGCGTTACCCGTAGTTTGCTCGATCATGCCCATCACCGACGGGCCGACAAAGCCGCCCAACAGCCCGCACGAGTTGACGAAGCCCAGCCCACCAGCCAGGGCCGCGCCTTTGAGGCGTGACGCCGGATACAGAAAGATGATCGACTGCACCACAAAGAACATCAGCGCCGACAGGCAGAAGCCCATCAGGCTCAACACCGGCCCTGCCAGCGAGGCGATGCCCAGCCCGGCGGCCATCGTCAGCAACCCGCACACCAGCATCATCCGCGCCCGCTGCGGGGTGGTGGCAAAGCGCGGCAGCGCCATCGCCCCCACGGCGGCGGCGATCCACGGCAACGAGGTCAGCAAGCCGATCTGCAGCGTGGTCAACTCGCCGTATTTGCCGATGATCCCCGGCAGGAAGAAGATCACCGTATACACCGTGATCTGATGGCAGAAGTACACCAGGATCGCCAGGAAGATCTGCGGCGTCAGGCACTGCTTGAGCGAATGGCCGCCCTGCCCTGCACCTTCCTCCTGCTCAGCCGCCAGGCCACGCTCGATCTGCTCGGCCTCAGCCGGGCTCAGCCACGGCGCCTTGCTCGGCCGGTCCGGCAGCTTCTTCCACACGACATAGGCGAAGAACACCGCCGGCAGGCCTTCGAGCATGAACATCCACTGCCAACCACGCCAGCCCCACACGCCATCCAGCTGCATCAGCAACGCGCCCAGCGGGCCGCCGATGATATTGGCGAAGCACACGCCCAGGAGGAAGTAGCCAATCGCCCGCGCGCGTTGCTCGCGGCCAAACCAGTAGGTCAGATAGAGCATCACGCCGGGAAACAGCCCCGCCTCGGCCACGCCCAGCAGCAGGCGCAGGATGTAAAACGAGGTTTCGCCCTGAACAAACGCCATCGCGGCCGAAATCAGCCCCCAGGTCACCATGATGCGGGCGATCCAGAAGCGCGCGCCGACCTTGTGCATGATCAGGTTGCTGGGTACTTCCGACAGCGCGTAGGTCAGAAAGAACAAGCCGGCGCCCAGCCCATAGGCCGCCGCCGAAATGCCCAGGTCTACATCCAGCTGATGCTTGGCCAGGGCGATGTTGGTGCGGTCGAGAAAGCTCAGGATGTACGCCGCAATCAGAAACGGCATCAGCTTGATGAAGATGACCTTGTTCAGCGTGGCTGAATCACGGGGTGTGGCAGCGCTATCGATGTTTCTTGTAATTGTCATCGCACAAACCTCATGGCTTGAGTAGCCGGTGGATGCTGAAGGTACTGGCAGCCGGGCCCAACGCCCCGCTGCACAGAATCCGCGAGGTGACGCCGGGGCTAGAAGTCGACCTTGTCCTGGCCTTTGAGGTCGAGCATTTCCCGGGCTTCATCCGGCGTCGCTACCCGCGCGCCGAGCGCTTCGATCACGCTACGGATGCGTTTGACCTGGTCGGCATTGGACGCGGCCAGCTGGCCTGGGCCGTCCCACAGCGAATCTTCCAGACCAACCCGTACATGGCTGCCCATTGCCAGGCCCATGGTACCCAGCGGGATCTGGTTGCGCCCGGCGCCCAGGATCGACCATTGATAAGCGTCGCCAAACAGCCGATCAGCCGTCCGGCGCATATGCGCGAGGTCTTCCGGGTGGCCGCCGATACCGCCGCGCAGGCCAAACACCGACTGGATGAAGATCGGTGCCTTGAGCAGGTCGCGCTGGAGGAAGTGCGCCGCGGTATACAGGTGGCCGATGTCATAGCACTCGATTTCGAAACGGGTGCGGTTCTCGGCGCAGGCATTGAGTATGTGCGCGATGTCGCGGAAGGTATTGCGGAAGATCCGGTCGTCACTTTCCGCCAGGTATGGCCGCTCCCAGTCATGCTTGAACTCGGTAAAGCGCTCGAGCATTTCGTACAGACCGAAGTTCATCGAGCCCATGTTCAGTGACGCCAGCTCCGGTTTGAGCTGAGCGACCGGCTGCAGGCGCTCTTCAACGCCCATGGTTGGCGCACCGCCGGTGGTGATGTTGATCACGACATCGCTCTTGGCCTTGATCTGCGGCAAGAACTGGCGGAACAGATCAACGTCCTGGCTGGGCCGGCCATCGATCGGGTCACGTGCATGCAGGTGGACAATGGCAGCGCCGGCTTTGGCGGCACCAATGGCGGCATCGGCAATTTGCTGCGGGGTAATCGGCAGATGCGGCGACATCGACGGCGTATGGATAGCGCCGGTGACCGCGCAGGTAATGATGATCGGGCGTTTTTTGGACATGCGAATTTCTCCATTCTTGTTCTTGGTGAGAAAGCGAATACGTCAGCAGCAGGGCAGCAGCCCCGCCGTTACTGCATGAGGGGTCGAGCCGTTACAGGTACTCGACGTTGCCATCCACGCTGATGGCCTGGCCGGTCACGTTGCGTGCCGCCGGTGAACACAGGAACAGCGCCATGGCGGCGACGTCTTCGGCAGTGACCATGCGTTTGAGCGAGATCTTCTGCAGGTACTCGTCACGCATCGCCGCCTCAGGCACGTTCAACTGCTCGGCCCGGGCACGAATCACGCCGTCCATGCGCGGCCCTTCGACGATGCCCGGGAGCAAGGCGTTGACGCGGATATCGCTCTCGCCCAGTTCGCTGGCCAGGGATTTCATCAGGCCAACGATCGCCCATTTGGTGGCGGCATAAGGCGTACGCCAGGCATAGCCAAGGCGGCCTGCCACCGACGCGATGTGAATCAGATGAGCATTCGGCGAGGCTTTGAGCAGCGGCACAGCATGGTGAGCGAAGCGGTATTGCCCGGTCAGGTTGATATCGACGGTGCGCTGCCATTCTTCGTCGGTGACGGCGTCGATACCCGCCGTCGGCCCGGCGATCCCGGCGTTGTTGATCAGCACATCGAGGCCGCCGAACTGCTCGCGCTGGACCTTGAACACGGCTTCGATCTGCGCCGGGTCGCCTACATCGGCCTTGGTCGCCACGCTGTCCGGGTAACGATCACGAAACGCCGCCAGGGCCGCTTCGCTGACATCGCAGACATGCACCTTGGCGCCGGCCTCCATGTACGCCGCAGCCAGCACCTCGCCGATGCCGGCGGCGCCGCCAGAGATCAATACGCGCAGGCCGCTGTAGGGGATCAGTCGGTTCAGAACACTCATGCTTTTTTAACTCCTGAAGCAGGCGACCTGGAACGGTCGCTCTTGACGATCAGGCGCGCCAGCGAGTCGGCCGCCTGCATGATGTCGTCGGTGACTGCAGCCCGCGCGGCAGCACCATCACCGGCCTGCAAGGCTTCGACGATGCGGTTGTGCGCCTCCATCGAGCGTTGCAGGTGGGCCTTGTCCGGCGCCACCAGAGCAAAGCATGGGCCCATGTGCAGCCAGAAGTTCTCCACTGCGGCGACGGTCAACTCGGCGTTGGCCACCGCGTAGATGCGCCGGTGAAAGGCAAAGTTGATCCACAGATAACGCGCCACATCGACGTTGTCGGCGGCGTGCTGCATCTGTTCGCAGAGTTGAGTGATTTCGGCCAGGTCGCGCTGGGTCAGCAGCACCACGGCTTTCTCGGCCAGCAAGCCTTCAAGCGCTACCCGCGCGTCGCGGATTTCGCGCAGGCGCTCCGGGGTCATCATGCGCACCCGCAGGCGGGCTGTTTCGGTGACTTCGAAGGCGTTTTCGGCGCTCAAGCGGTTGAGTGCTTCGCGTACAGGCATCGGGCTTGAACCCAAAGCTTCGGCCAGGCCGCGAATGGTCAGCTTCTGGCCAGGCTGAAAGCGGCCGCTCATCAGCGCTTCACGGATCTGGCGGTAGACCTGGTCCTGCAGTGTGTCGCGCGACACCGGGCGCATTACCGGCAGGAGGGTTGGGCGATCAGTCATGGGCAGACTCACATATTGGCGTTGTTATGGGCTCAATATGTGATCACAAATAACATATGTCAATTGGTTTGTTGAAGCTCTTCTCTCTGGGGGCTTTTACATTGCGGCCGTTTCGGAGTACGCCGGGGCTGCTCTGCAGCCCTTTCGCGACACAAGGCCGCTCCTACAGTTGACCGCGTAGTCAGGACCTTGCGCGGTCGGTGTAGGAGCGGCCTTGCCGGGGCGCCGGACCGGTCGGAAAGGGGCGCAAAGCGCCCCCCAGCAATGCCGGCTAGCGCATAGCCCAAACCTGCGGATTGACCAGATTCTGCGGCCGCTGACCTACCAACGCACAAAGCAGATTGTCCACAGCGCAGCGGGCCATGGCCTGGCGAGTTTCGTGGGTCGCCGAGCCGATATGCGGCGTTGCTACCACGTTATCCAATTGCAGCAACGGCGAATCAACCGCCAATGGCTCCTTGACGAACACATCCAGCCCCGCCCCGCGAATGCGCTGCTCACGTAACGCTTCGATCAGCGCATTCTCATCCACCACCCGGCCACGCGAGATGTTGATCAAGATGGCCTCGGGTTTCATCAGGCCAAGTTCCCGCGCGCCGATAAGCCCTTCTGTAGCAGCACTCAGCGGCACAGTCAGGCAGACAAAGTCAGACTCCTGCAGCAACCCATCAAGGCTGCGGCAGGCCGCGCCATAAAGTGCCTCGACCGCAGGTTTGGGCTGACGGCTGTGATACACCACACGCATGCCAAACCCGGCAGCAGCGCGCTTGGCCAAAGCTTCGCCAATGCGCCCCATACCAACGATGCCTAGCGTTTTACCGTGAACATCGGTGCCGAAGTGATCCGGCCCCAGATTGGCCTGCCAGTGCCCTGCCCGCACCCAACTGGCGAGTTCGACTACTCTACGCGCCGTCGCCAGGATCAAGGCAAAGCCAGTATCGGCGGTGGTTTCGGTAAGCACATCGGGGGTATTGGTGAGGACGATGCCGCGCCGGGTCAGGTCAGCGATGTCGTAGTTGTCGACCCCCACCGAAACGCTGGCCACCACCTCCAGTTGCGGCGCCAGGTCCAGCAGGCTGCTGTCCAGGCGCAGGCTGGCTCCGAGCAGGCCATGGGCGTGGGGCAAGGCATCGCGCAGACGGGCCAGGCCATCCGCCTGCGCGGTGTCGACGAAGATCACTTCAGCCTGCTCGCGCAGGCGACCGAGCAAATCATCGGACAAGCGCTTGTACAGGACTATGGTCTTTTTCATGGCAGTTCCTTAGTGATTCAGAGCCAGGCCGCCAGCGCGACGCTTGGGCTGAGCCTGGGGTGTACGCAGTGCGACCGTAAGCGCGACCGCCGTCAGCAACGCACCGCACATGAACAGATAAGAGGCGCCTGGCCCGCCGGTGGCGCCGTTGAGGTAGCCGACCAGCCACGAACCACCGAACGAACCCAGCGCGCCCATGCTGTTGATCAAGGCCATCGCCCCGCCTGCGACGTTGCTCGGCAGAATCTCCGGCACGATCGCGAAAAACGGGCCATACGGCGCGTACATGCAGGCGCCGGCCAGCACCAGCAGGGCGTACGACCACCAGAAGTGCTCGCTGCCCAGCGCATACGAGCCGTAGAACGCCAGCGCGGCAATCAGCAACGGTGGCCAGACAAAGCGCTTGCGCTTTTGCAGCCGGTCCGAGGCCCACGACACGCCGACCATGGCCAGCACCGCCGCCAGGTACGGCACCGATGACAACCAGCCCGCCGTGACGATATCGACATTGGCGGCCTGCTTGAGGATCGACGGCAGCCACAGCACAAAGCCGTACACGCCGATGCTCCAGCAGAAGTACTGCAACGACAGCACGATGACCTGCGGCGAGCGGAACGCCTCGCGGTAGTTTTTGACCGGTTTGATGCCCTGCTGCTCAGCCGCCAGCGCCGTTTGCAACTGGTCCTTCTCCTGCTGGCTGAGCCAGCTCACCTGGGCCGGCTTGTCCGCCGCCAGGCGCCACCAGATAAAGGCCCAGAGCACCGCCGGCAAGCCTTCGATGATGAACATCCAGCGCCAGTCGTAATGCTTGATCAAGTAACCCGACACCACCGACATCCACAGGATCGTCACCGGGTTGCCGAGCATCAGGAAGGTGTTGGCCCGCGAGCGTTCGGCGCGGGTAAACCAGTGGCACAGGTAGATCAGCATCGCCGGCATCACTGCCGCCTCGACCACCCCGAGCAGAAAGCGGATGGCGATCAGAAAGTACACATTGCTGATCATCCCGGTCAGCGTCGCCAGCCCGCCCCAGAGAATCAGGCTGACGAAGATCAGCTTCTTGACGCTGCGTTTTTCCGCATAGATGGCCCCGGGCACCTGAAAGAAGAAGTAACCGAGAAAGAACAACGCACCGAGCAAGGACGACAAGGCCGGGGTGATCTTGAGGTCGTCGGCCATGCCCGAGGCTGCGGCAAAGCCATAATTGGCGCGGTCCAGATAGGCCAGGCTGTAGGTAATGAACACGATCGGGATGATGTACCACCACCGGCGACGCGCGAGGCTGGTCGTTTGCATGAGGTGTGCTCCTGAGCTTGGTTGTTTTTGTTGCACCAGGTGCCGGCTAACCGGCGATCAGCGATTCAGGCGCAGCTGCGCCGGTTGTACAGTTCCAGTTCACTGCGCAGCGGCAGCGCTTCCATATCGCCGCGCGACTGCACGGCGCGGCTGCCGCACCAGTTGCCGCGGGCAACCGCTTCGCCCAGCGGGTAGCCTTCGAGCAAGCCGCTGACGACGCCTACTGCAAAGGCATCGCCCGCGCCGACGGTGTCAACTACCTGCGCAACAGCGAATGCCGGCACCCAGCCCTCTGCGTCTGCGCTGCAGAAGTAAGCGCCCTCGCCGCCCAGCTTGATCACTACCAGCTCGACGCCTTGCTGCAGATAAAACGCGGCGATGTCAGCTGGGCTTTGTCGACCTGTGAGCAAACGGCCCTCTTCAAGGCCTGGCAGCACCCAGTTGGCTTTGACTGCCAGCGCGTTGACCTCGCGGATCATGCTGGCCTGGTCAGGCCATAACGATGGGCGCAGATTGGGATCGAACGAGATGCTCCGGCCAGCGCTGCGCATGGCGTCGACCAAGCCATGCGACAACGCCCGGCAGCCGGCCGACAGCGCCAGCGGAATACCGGTGGCATGCAGATGCCCGGCGCTGGTCAACTGTGCGTTCAGCAGCTGCGGCGACATATGACTGGCCGCCGAGTTGCGGCGGAAATATTCAACCGCGGGGTCGCTGCCATCATCGCAGCGGGCCTTGAGCTGAAAGCCGGTGGCATGCTCGGGATCGACTTGCACCGCCGTGCAATCCAGGCCCTCCTTGATCAAGCTGTCCAGCACGAAGCGGCCCAACGAGTCATTGCCGACCCGGCTCAGCCAACGCACCTTGAAGCCCAGCCGCGACAAACCGATAGCAACGTTGCTGTCGGCACCGGCAATGCGTTTGCCGAACTGGCCGACTTTCGCCAACTCACCGGTTTGTTCGGCGACGAACATGGCCATGGTCTCGCCAAAGCACAACACGTCATGGTCAGGCATGGCTCACCTCCGTAGTCAGCGCAAGCCGAGCGAGGTTGTTGACCTGGGCGCGGGTTACCGCCAGCAGGTCGTCACCGACCAGAGGAAATTCGACCGCGCGCACCACTGCCGGGCTGAACTCGGCGAACAGCGCTTCCCAAGCCAGCAGATCAGCGGCCCGTGGCGGCACCGTAACCAGGCGGCCATTGGCCTGGCGCTCGACCGCCTTGCAGTGCACGTAGCGCACCCAGCGGCCCAGTTCGTGAGCGGCTTGAGCTGCCGATTCATCCTGCCAGCGCCAGTTGCCGATATCGAAAGTCATGCCCAGCGGCAGTGACAGGGACTCACTGCGCAGAAGGAACTGCAGCATCGGCTCGATCCGCCCGCCGTGCGCAGTCTGGTCGTTTTCAACCAGCAGCATTGGGCCATCCGCAGAGAGTTGCGCAGCCAGCGCCGTCAGGTCACAGCGCGGCTGATAGTGACCAAGGGAAACCTTGAGTGCCACCGCGCCCAAGGCCCTGGTGGTCTGTAGCTTGGCAGGCAACGCCGGGTTCAATTGGCCGTTCTCCAGCCACAGCTCCAGCGGCGAGGAATACAGGCACTCCATGCCTGACGTGCGAATTGCGGCAGACAGTTGCGGGCAATCCGGCGGGCTGGCGAACAGTTCTTCGCGCAGCTCGACGCGATTGACGCCGGCCGCAGCCAGCATCGGCACGAAACTGGCCTGGCCACGTTGGCGGACGAGATCAGCGCCGTAGCTGGAAAGGCTGATGGAAACGGGGTTCGAGCGCATTGTTATTATCCTTATGAAACCGGTTTCATTTCGATACAACGCAAATGGACGTGAGTCCGTTATTCAGATACGGGGGTTGGTCGATCCGCGAACGATCAGCTCGGCCTTGAGGTCGATGCGCTGCGCCGCAGCGTTACCGCCACGCAACCGTTCGAGCAGGCAGTTGAAAGCCATCGCGCCGATGCGTTCGGTAGGTTGCGCCAGCGCGGTGATACCGCTGCCGACCAACGGGTGCCAGTCGAGTTCGTCGAGGGCGATCAGGCCGACATCCTCGAACAATCTGCAGCCGCGCTCGTGCAAGGCGCGAGTGACGGCCAGGGTGGCCACGCCGTTGAAGGTGAAAATCGCTTGCGGGCCATGCCCGCTGGCGCCGAGGAAATTGCCCAGACAGGCGGGCAAATCAGCCGCACACTCCAGGATCTGCTGGCGCATGCCGGGGCGGCGATTGATCGATGCGGTAAAGGCTTGCACCCGCTCCAGCCGCGAGCTGGTGCCGTCGAGCGGCTCACTGACCGCCAGAATGTCGCGATAACCGCGGGCCTGCAGGTGGTCCAGCGCCTGCTCGACCGCATCGGCGTTATCCAGCCCGACCATATCGGCATTGAGCTGCGGCACCTGACGGTCGACCAGCACCATGGGAATATCCCGGTGCAACGCCAGCAGCTCGCCCTGGTGGTGGCCGAGGGTGTTCACGATCAGCCCTTCGACGTTGTAGGACTGCAGCACGCGCAGGTGATGGCTCTCTTGCTCGTCATCGCGGTTGGTGTTGCACAGCACCAGGCTGTAGCCGTGCTCGCGGCAGGCGGTTTCGACGCCGCGCATCACGGCCACTGAATAGGGGTTGAGAATATCGGCGACGAGCATGCCGATCAGCCGCGTCTGGCCGCGCTTGAGGCCCCGGGCCATTTGGTTTGGCCGGTAGCCAAGACGTTCGATGACTTCGGCCAGGCGCTGCGCAGTGGCATCGGCGAGCAACTGCCGGTCGCCACCGATATAGCGCGACACAGTCGCCTTGGACACGCCGGCGACCCTTGCAACCTGGCTGATGGTGACCCGCTCACGCGGGCTGGACGGTATATCGGTCATCTGAGGTCTCTTGTGATTATTGTTTGAGACGGGCTATGAAACCGGTTTCAATACATCAAAAGTCGAGACCTAAGTCACCTACCGCTCGTCGGATCCGCACTGAATATTACGCTGCCCTGCCGCCAAACCAGCGCAGGGCAGCGTGCTGCCGTCAGCCCAGATCGTTGATGCACACCACTTTCGGCTGGGTCATGTCCTCATAAGCGAAGCGCACCCCTTCCCGACCGAGGCTGCCGTACTTGAAGCCGCCAAACGGCATGGCATCGAAGCGATAGTCCGACGAATCATTGATCATCACCCCACCCGCTTCGATCTGCCTGGCAAGCTTCAAGGCTTTACCCAGATCGCGGGTGAAAACTCCCGCGTGCAGGCTGTATTCCAGGGCATTGGCCAGTGCCACTGCTTCGTCCAGCTGGTCGAAGGGCTCAAGAATCACCACCGGCGCAAACACTTCCTGCTGCCAGATCTGGCTGGTATGGCTGACCTGCTCCAGCACCGTTGGTGCGTAACTGGCGCCCTTGCGCTGGTGACCGCAAAGTAGCTGCGCACCCTCGCTGATCGCCTCGTTGACCAACTGCTCGGTACGGCGCGCGGCCTGCTCGGTGACCATCGGCCCGACATCGGTTTCACGCAGGGCCGGGTCGCCCAACACCAAGGCGCGAGCCTGGGCGACAAAGCGTGCGCGGAACGCTTCATAGATTGGCCGTTGCACCAGAATCCGCTGAGTGCCGATGCAGTTCTGCCCCGCCGCCCAGAACGCCCCGGAGACACACGACTCGACCGTCGGCTCCAGATCGCAGTCTTCCAGCACCAGCACCGGTGCGTTGCCGCCCAGGTCCATCGCCAGCTTTTTCAGGCCGGCACTGCGGGCAATCGACTCGCCGGTAACAAAACCGCCGGTGAACGACACCATGCGCACCTCGCGCAGTTCGACCAGCGCCTTGCCCAACTCGACCCCACCGGTCACGGCAGTGACCACCGAGTCCGGCAAACCTGCCTGCAGCAGGCATTCGACCAGCTTCAGCGCAGACAGCGGCGCCAGCTCGGACGGTTTCAGAATCAGCCCATTGCCCCCGGCAATCGCTGGCCCTAGTTTATGCGCGACCAGGTTGAGCGGATCGTTGTACGGCGTGATCGCGACGATCAAGCCCAACGGCTCGCGACTGAACCAGCCCTGACGCGATTCCGAGCCCTCATAGGACTCGAACGGCACCACCTCACCGGCATTGCGCCGCGCCTCTTCTGCCGACAGCTTGAGGGTATTGACGCAGCGTTTGACCTCTTTCTCGGCCTGGCGCAAGGTCTTGCCAGCCTCGGCGACGATCAATTCGGCAAACGCCTGGGCTTGCTCCTGCACCCGCCGCGCCGCCTCTTCTAACACCCGTGCGCGCTGATGGCGCGGCATTGCCGCGGCCTGGCGCACACCGTGCCGGGCACGCTCGAGGATGGCCGGCACCGCACTGGCATCCAGGCACGGCACACTGCCGATCAGGCGGCCGTCGTAAGGGCTGAACACATCGATCTGCTGCGCCTCGACCAGTTGCACATTGACCTTGCTGGCTACGCTCATGGCTGCTCTCCGCTTACTGCTGCTGGCTGGTGTGGATGGCGACGATGTCCGAGAGCAAGGCAAAGGCGGTTTCGATCTTGCCTGCACCCGGGCCGGACACCGTGACCGCGCCGACCAGCTCAGTGGTGAACGACACCGCATTGGTTGCCCCGCTGATGCCGGCCAGTGGATGGCTGAGCGGCAACAAACGTGCAGCAACACTGGCTTGCACCGAGCCGTCGGCCTGGCGCTGGGCCGCACCGATCAGCTTCCAGCACTGGCCATTGCGGCTGGCGGTGGCGATGTCTTCAGCGCTGATGTTGCTGATACCCGAACAGGCGACGTCGCTGATCTGTAGCTTGGCGTTGAGCAGCTCGTTGGCGAGGATCACCACTTTCAAACGCACGTCATAGCCATCGACGTCAGCGCTTGGGTCCGCTTCGGCATAGCCGAGTTGCTGGGCCTGGGCCACTGCCGCGGCAAAGCTCAGGCCTTCCTGCATGCGGGTCAGAACATAGTTGGAGGTGCCGTTGAGGATGCCTTCGAAACCTTGCACTTCAGCACCCGCCAGCGCTTGCCTGGCCAGGCGAATCACCGGTGTACCGCTCATGACCGAACCTTCGTACTCGAAGGCGACGTCGTGGCGTTGAGCCAAGGCCTTGAGCTCACTGCCGTGCAGGGCAATCGGGCCCTTGTTGGTGGTGACCACATGAATGCCGCTTTCCAGCGCCCAGCGGCAGAAGGTGCTGGCGGGTTCGCCGTCGACAGGATTGGTGAAAGTCGCCTCCGCGATGATGTCAGCGCCGGATTGCTTGATCACCGTCTCGGTGAAAGCTTCGGCGGTGCCACCATGCAGTTTGGCAAAGGCGCCCTTCTCGGCTGGCAGGGCCACCAGTTGGGCGGCATCGAGACCGTCGCGGTTGACGATCGAGCCAAGGAAGATATCGCTGACGCCGACGATCTTCAGGCTGAAACCCAGGCTTGCCTGCCAGCGGGCATTACGCTCGGCAACCAGCTGCGCCAGGCCACGGTTGACCCCACCAAAACCCACCAATGCAATTTTATATTCAGTCATGTCTGCGTTGCTCTCAGGCGTTGTTTGATGGAGTCAGCCTAAGGGTTCGCCGCAGTCAGTTGAATTGGTCAGAATGCTGCATTTGTTGGTCGTTTTGCCCGCATCAGTGCTCGGCCGAGAGCACGAACGAGGTCACCGTGTTTTCTACGCCGGACATACCGGCGATCTCCTTCCAGACCATATGCACACGCTCGGGCGAGGCGGCATTGACCCGTAACATCAGGTCGAACTCACCGCTGAGCACTTCGCACTGGACCACCTCGGGAATGCTGCGCAAGCCGGCCAGCACATCGGCGCCGCGCATGCGGTCATAGCGGTAGACAAAGATCACCGCGCTGATCAATGAAGATGCCCGCCGTGAGTCGCCGAGGCGGATGGTATAGCCCTGGATTGCGCCATCGCGCTCCAGCCGCTCGATCCGCTGGCGCACCGCGTTACGCGACAGATTGACCTTGGCGCCCAATTCGGCATGGCCGATGCGCGCATTGGCGGTCAGCTCGGCCAGGATATGTTCGTCCAGTGGATCAAGAATGCGCTTCATGGCCGCACCCGCGTTGCTTGGCGCAGCGCCTGGATCAAGCCTGCCAGATCGCCCGCTTGCAGGCCTGTGCGCGCCACGCTCGGTGCTGCGACGGTAGCAACCGGGCCAGGCCAAACCCCAAGTTCAGCCAGCAGGCCAGCCGATTTGCTCGGCGCGATTTGCCCGAGGGTGACCATCGGTGCACCCAGGCTGCGGCGCTGAATGCGCCCCGACAGCGCGCCGACGGCGGTGTGTGGGTCGACGGCTGCACCGGTCTCGGCAAACAACCGCAGCACCTCTTCGCGGATCTGCAGCTCCTCAACCGCGTGTGAGTCGAACAGCACCCGCGCCCGCAGCCATTGCTGATTGCCGATGCTCAGCTCACCGCACGCCTCGAAGTGCTCCATCAACGCCCGCACCGCATGCCCATCATGGTCATACAGCTCCCAGATAAACCGCTCGAGGTTGGAGTACAGCGAGAAGTCCATGGCCGGCGATGAGGTGCGGTTGCTCTGTCGGGTCGAGTAGCGGTTGCGCTGGATGAAGTGATGCAGGGCGTCGTTGCTGTTGGTCGAGACGATCACCTGGTTGATCGGCAAGCCCATCTTTTGCGCGATGTAGCCCGCGTAGATTTCGGCAAAGCTCGCCGCTGGCACGCTGAAGGCCACCGGCCGCGTGCCGCCGCCAAGCTGCAGTGCGGCGTGAAAGTAGTAGACGATCTGCGCCAGCACCCCGACCCAGTTGGTCGAGTTGAAGCAGATCGGCGTCACCTCAGGCAACGGCCATTGGCGCAGCAGGCGCGACACCAGGGTCTGACAATCGTCAAAACTGCCTGCTACCGGGATCAGCGCGACCTGTTGCGGGTTTGCCTGGTGCAAGGCCGCCAACTGCGCCGGCGGCACGCCCTGTTCTGGGTACAACACGGCCAGTTGCGCGTTGGTGCAGCCAGCAAAGGCCTCGATCGCGGCCAGCCCGGTCTCGCCGTTGGTGGCACCGATTACCAGCGCCCTGCCCTGTTGTTCAGGCAAAAAGTGCGCAACCAAGCGCGCCTGCAATTGCGCAGCAAAGTCCTTGGACGACTGCGTGGGGCCATGGAACAGCTCCAGGATCCATTCGTTATGGCCGATCTGGCGCAGCGGCGTGATCGCCCGGTGATCGAAGTCGCGGTAGCTGTCGCTGAGCAGCGCGCGCAATGCAGCTTCGTCCATTGCCCCGCCCACGTAGGGCGACACCACCCGCCAGACCAACTCGTCGAATGGCAGCCATGACCAGCTGCCGATCTGCTCCGGGGTGAATTGCGGCACGGCCTGGGGCACGAACAAGCCGCCATCGTCGGCAAGCCCGGAGAGCACTACCCGGCGAAAATCGGCCAGTCCAGCTGCGCCGCGGGTGCTTACGTAATGCATGGTGACTCCTGATAAGAGCTACGCGATAAGGTCTACAAATGGCGATGGGCCTGTGCCACCAGCCAGGTGGAAAATGCGCCGGCCTCGGCGCTCAGGGTTTCGCCCTGGGCGCGGACCAGATAGAACGATTCGCTGGCTTCGATGCGCTGGCTGAACGGCGCGACCAGCGCACCAGACGCGAGCAGGTCCTCGACGATGGATGAACGCGCCAAGGCCACGCCCTGGCCCAGCTCGGCCATGCGCAAGGTGGATACCATGGTGTCGAATTGCAGGCCACGCGAGTAATCCACGGCATCGGCGCCGACTCGCTTGAGCCAATAGCCCCAGCCCTCTTCGTAGCCGAGCACATGCAGTAGGGCATGCCGGGCCAGGTCGCGCGGGTGCTGCAGGGGTGCTGCGGCCAGCAATGCAGGCGAACAGACGGGTTGCAGCACATCCCAGGTCAAGCGCTGCGACACCAGCCCCGGCCAACTGCCGGCGCCCCAACGGATCTCCAGATCGTCTTCACCGTCCGGCTCTTTCACCCACAGGTTGCTGATGAAACGGATATCGATCAGCGAGTGCTCTCGGCAAAAATCCGCCAGCCGTGGTGCCAGCCAGTACTGCAGAAAACTCAAGCTGCCACGCACCTTCACCGGGCGGCGCTGGTTGTGGCCGAAGATCTCGTTGGTGCCCACCGCCAACCGGCTGATGGCGTCCTGCACCACCGGCAGGTAGGACTGGCCTTCTTCGGTCAGGCCCAGCCCGCGTGGCAGGCGCTTGAACAGCGCGACCCCAAGGTGGCTCTCCAGCTGGCGGATCTGCTGGCTGACCGCGCCCTGAGTCAGGCACAGCTCCTCGGCCGCGTGGGTGAAGTTGAGGTAACGCGCCGACACTTCGAACGCCCGCAGCCAATTCAGCGGCGGTAGGGTTTTTTGATTCATCGGCGCAACCTCTTCGGCAATTGACTGCGTGCACTATCGCTTGTGCGGCTCAGGCGGCGCTAGCCGGACGCTGCACACCAGCCTCGGCACGCAGGCGTTGCGCACGTTTGTTGCGGGTCACCCAGTAGACGAAGTAGCACCACGCTATGAACGGCAGGCCGAAGTACAGCGCTACCCGTTGCGCCGGGTCAAAGGCAATGCCGATACAGGCCAGCAGGCAGCAGGCGATCGCGCCCAGTGGCACCCAAGGATAGCCACGCACGCGAAAGTGCAGGTCTTCGACCCGGCCGCCATTGGCCACGTAGTGGCGGCGGAAGGCAATCTGGCTGGCGGCAATGCTCATCCACACCACCACCACGGCCAGCCCCGAAATCGACACCAGTGCCAGGTACACGGTATCCGGCGCCAACACGCTGCTGAGCAACGAGGCCACGGCCCCGGCCATGCTCAGAATTATCGCGTTGACCGGCGTGCCGCGGCGCGACAGGCGCGCATAGCACTTGGGCATGTGGCCCTGATCGCTGAGGGTCCAGAGCATCCGCGAGGCGGCATACAGGCCGGAGTTGGCCGCCGACAGCAGCGCAGTCAGGATCACGAAGTTCATGATATCGGCCGAGTACGGAATGCCGATCAGCTCGAACACCAGCACGAACGGGCTTTCGACCAGGCCGGCCTGTTCGCGCGGCAGCAAGGTGGCGAGCACGAAAATGGTGCCGACGAAGAACAGCGCCAGGCGCACGATGGTCGTGCGGATCGCCTTCGGCACGCTGGTTTGGGGGTCGGCCGCTTCACCTGCGGCAATGCCGATCAGCTCGGTCCCGGAGAATGCGAACGACACGGCCAGCAAGGTCATGGCGATCGGCAGGAAGCCGGTCGGGAACAGACCTTCACGGGTAAAGTTGCTCAGCCCCGCGCCCTGCGCATGCTGCACATCGAACAGCCCACAGATCGCGCCCCCGCCGATGGCAATGAACACCACCACGGTCAGGACCTTGATCAGCGACAGCCAGAATTCGGTTTCGGCAAACAGCCGCACCGACACCACATTGCTGATGAACACCGCCAGCGCAAACAGCGCGCTCCAGATCCACACCGGCGTTTCCGGGAACCAGCGCACCATCAGGATGCCGGCTGCGGTGAACTCCGAGCCGATGGCCACCGCCCAGGTCAGCCAGTACAGCCAGGCCACCGTATAGCCTGTGCCGGGCCCCAGATAGCGGGTGGCGTAGCTGCTGAACGAGCCGGTTTCCGGCATCTGCACGGCCAACTCGCCCAGGCAGACCATGACCAGATAGACCATTACCGCGCCAATCATGTAGGCGATCACTGCGCCCAGCGGGCCGGCCTGGTTGACGGTGTAGCCGGAGGTAAGGAACAAGCCGGTGCCGATCACACCGCCTAACGCCAGCATGACGATGTGGCGGGTTTGCATGTCTTTGTTGAACGCAGGGCCGCTGCCGGCCTGCGCGTCGTTATTATGCGTATGCATGGTTTTAGTCTCATGAAAGTGGTGGCAAATAAGCCCCGCCGCGATGACGCCACGGTGAGTGTTGCAGCCAACGGTTGTTGTTATTGTCGGATTTCATGAAGCGACCCGGCGATGTGCACATCGCTCGGGTCAAGGGTCGCGCTAGGCGTGTGCGGCGCTGTTGTGGTGCTGCGTACGCTGTCGTTCGCGCAACACGGCGCAGGCATCACGCAGGTCCGCGAGCAGGTCGGCGGTGTCTTCGATGCCGACCGAGATGCGTACCAGGCCTTCGGAAATGCCTAGTGCCTGACGCTCTTCCAAGGTGTTTTCAACATGGCTGGTGGTGCGCGCCGGGCCATAGATGGTTTCGACCGCACCCAGGTTGCCGGCACGGTGGGCGTACTTGAGCAGCGGCAGCAACTGCGCTACATCGCGCATGCCGCCTTTAAGCACGAAGCTGACAATCGCGCCAAAGCCACGCATCTGCGCGCGGGCAATGGCATGCCCAGGGTGCTGCGCCAGGCCCGGGTAGTTGACCGCTTCGACCAGAGGCTCGCTGCACAGGTACTCTGCCAGCGCCTGGGCACTGGCTTGCTGCTGACGCAGGCGCAGGGCGAGGGTCTTGATCCCGCGAATGATCAGGTAGGCCGAGAACGGGTCGAGCGCAGCGCCGTTGATTTCGCGGTAATGGCGCACCTTGCTCATCAGCGTTTCGTCGCCGCAGGCAATACCGCCCAGCACATCGCCGTGGCCGGAGAGGAACTTGGTTGCGCTGTGCACCACTACGTCGACGCCAAGCGCCAGCGGATTCTGGTTCAACGGCGTAGCGAAGGTATTGTCCGCCACCACCAGCGCCCCTACCCGCTTGGCCGCTGCGACCAGGCGGCGGATGTCCAGCACCTTGAGGGTCGGATTGGTGGGGGTTTCCAGGTACACCACGTCGCAGCCACGGGCGATCTCGCGTTCGATGGCCTCGGTGTCGTAGGTATCGCACAGGGTCACTTCAACACCCATGCGCGGCAGGAATTCTTCGAAGATCTTGTTGGTGCCGCCATAGCTGTCGCGGGTCGATACCACCCGTTGGCCGCAGGCCAGCAGGCTGTGCAGCACGCCACTGATGGCGGCCATGCCGGAGCTGAAGGCGACTGCAGACTCGGCGGCCTCCAGCGCGCACAGCTTGTCCTCAAGCACGGCAACGGTGGGGTTGCTCATGCGGCTGTAGATAAACCCAGGTTGATTGCCCAGCGCCACGTCATACCAGGTGTCGATATCGTCGTAGCCATAGGCGGCGCTGGCCACGATCGGCGTCTGGGTAGCGTAGTAAGGGTGGCTGACCTGCTCGCCGCCCCACACTACGCGGGTGCCAGCGCCGACGGTGGGGTCGAGGGTTTTCTTGTTGTTCATAGCCAGTCTCGCATCAAGGGAGCACGTCGGTGCTCCGTTTGGGTATGCGAGGACTATAGGGAAGGCCAGCAATGCTGAAAAACGATGTAATGCTGGCCTGAGGGCGGTTTATTTTAATGGCTGGGGTGTTTCACAGTTGAAAGCGTTTCATCATTCCGTTCAAGCCAATCGACAGGTTGGCCAGTTCCTGGCTGGCTGCGCTGATCTGGTCGGCGCCTTCCGAGGTTTGCAGGGCCAGATCGCGGATGTTCAGCAGGTTGCGATCGACCTCGCGCGCGACTTGCGCCTGCTCTTCGGTCGCGCTGGCCACTACCAGGTTACGCTCGTGGATGGTCGATGCGCCGCTGGTGATCTCGTCCAGCGCCTGGCCGGCCAACTCCGCCACTTCGAGGGTATGCGCGACCTGCTGACTGTTGCTGAGCATCGAGTCGACCACCCGCGCGGTACCGGTGCGGATGGCATTGACCATTTCCTCGATCTCCAGCGTCGAGCTCTGAGTACGCGCGGCCAGCGCTCGAACTTCATCGGCCACCACAGCGAAGCCTCGGCCAGCCTCACCGGCCCGTGCGGCTTCGATGGCGGCATTGAGCGCCAGCAGGTTGGTCTGCCCGGCAATCGCTCCGATCACATCCAGCACCTTGCCCACCTCCTGCGACTGCACCGACAACGCCTCGATCTGCGCCGAGGCCTCGTGCACGTCATGGCGCATCTTGCCAATCGAGCGAATCGCTTCGGCTACCCGCTCACGCCCGCGCTGGGCCGCTTGTTCGGACTCGCGCGAAATGCTCGAGGTGCTGACGGTGTTGCGCGCCACCTCTTCCACCGCCACGCTCATCTCGGTGACCGCCGTAGCGGCTTGCTGGATCTCGTCGGTTTGCCGGCTGAGGTCAGTGGAGGTCTGCCGAGTGATCGCCGACATATGTTCACTGGCTGCTGCCAGTTGCTGGGACGAGTCACCGATCAGGCGCAGCGCATCCTTGAGGCTGGCCTGCATGGCCGCCAATGCACGCATCAACTGGCTGGCTTCATCGCTGCCGCTAGCCACCACGGCCTGCGACAGATCCCCGGCGGCGATATCCTGCGCCACGGCAATCGCCGCACGCAGTGGGCTGACAATGCTGCGGGTGAGCAGCCAGGCCAGGCTGAACGTCAGCAGCAGCACCAGGCCGACCACGCTGGCAGTCAGCCACAAGGCGCGCTGATAGTCCTCGCGGGCCTCGGCAGTGTGTGCGGCGGCGGTTTCGCTGCTGATCTTGACCAGGCTGTCATACAGCTCCCCGGTGCGGGTGGAAATGTCCTGCATGGTGACGCTGAGCATGCCCTGCATCTGCTCCAGCCGATTCTGATCGGACAACCCCTTGTACTGGTCGAGCAGGACGCGATATTGGCTGATCAATTGCTGCATCTCGGCAAACACTGGCTTGGCCTCTGCCGGCATCACCGCGCTATAGCCCTGCAGGCCCTTGTCCAGCAGGCCTTTGAGTTCCTCCAGGCGCGCCAGGGTGGGCGCCAGTTGCGCCGGCTGGCGGGCGATGGCCATGCGCATGGTGATGATACGCAGGCCCAGCATGTGGCTACGCACCTCGCCCAGGTAGCGCGTGCCGACGTTGGTTACCTGTTCGGTGTACACCACCGCTTCGCGCATGGTGGAGATCTTGTTGATCGAGAACACGCCGAGGATCACCACCAGTGCGGCAATCAGGCTGAAACTCAAGTAAGAGCGAGTGGCAATATTCAGGTGGCGCAAGGACATGGCTGGACTTCCGAATGCGAAGGGTGAACTGCACTACCCAATACGTTCGGCGCCTTGTAGCCAAAATTGAACGCTCAAAAGCGGATTATGCTCGATAATCGAACAGTTCCAGCCTATTGCTCATCCTGAGTGCCCTCGCCCGGGGCACTGCGCCGCGCTCGGCGGCAGCGCTCAGAGCAATATTTCACCTCACCCCAGCAGCGCTCCCAGCGCTTGCGCCAGCTGAACGGCAAGCCACAGACTGGGCAGACCTTGTGCGGCAAATGCGCTTTTTTCAAAGCGTTTCTCCTCCGTCGAGCCGGGCCAGCAGCATCTCGCCACGCTGCCACAGCGCTTCCCGGCGTTGCGGGTCCATCCCGGCCAGGCCGCGATAGACCTGCGTCAGCCGCGGGTTGAGCGCCAGTTGCTGTTCATGACGGATGAGGAAGTGCCAATACAGCGCATTGAACGGACAGGCCTGCTCACCCAGCGACTGCTCGACCTGATAAACGCAGTTGTCGCAATGGTCCGACATCCGCTGGATATAACGGCCGCTGGCGCAATAGGGTTTGGAGCCCAGGTAACCGCCGTCGGCATGCATGACCATGCCCAGGGTATTGGGCAACTCGACCCACTCGAAAGCGTCCAGATACACCGCCAGGTACCACTCGCAGATCTGCGCCGGGGCGATCCCGGCGAGCAGTGCAAAGTTGCCGGTGATCATCAGCCGTTGAATATGGTGTGCGTAGCCCAGCTCGAGGGTCTGCCCAATCGCCTGAGCCATGCAGCGCATGCCGGTGTTGCCGGTCCAATAGAACTCGGGCAGCGGACGCTGGTTGCCAAAGGCGTTGAGCTCGACGTACTCCGGCATGCGCAGCCAATAGATGCCATGCACGTACTCGCGCCAGCCGATCAGTTGGCGGATATAGCCTTCGGCTGCGTTCAGCGGTACGCGGCCCTGGCGGTAAGCGGTTTCGACATCGCTGCACAGCTGGCGCAGATCGAGCAGGCCGATGTTCAGCGCCGCGCTGATGCGTGAGTGGAACAGAAACGGCTCACCTTCAGCCATGGCGTCCTGATAATCACCGAAGGCGGCCAGGCCGAAGTCGAGAAAGTGCTGCCAGAGGGCCTGCGCCTGGGCATGATCAACCGGGTAATCGAAACCGTCGACCTTGCCGTAGTGGCTGGCAAAACGCTCGCGGACCAACGCCACCACCGCCTGGGTGATCTCGTCCTGACTGAAACGTGCCGGGAACACCCCGCGCAGATTACGCGGCAAGCGCTTGCGGTTGTCACGGTCGAAGTTCCAGGCGCCGCCCAACGGGCTGCCATCGGCTTCGAGCAGCAGCCGGCAGCGCTTGCGCATCGACCGATAGAATTCCTCCATGCGCAGCTGCTCGCGGCCTGCCGCCCAGCGCGCGAAGGCCTGACGCGAGCAGAGAAAACGCCGGTCCGGGTGCCACACCTGAACGACCGGGCAATTGCGTAAGGCTTGCTCAAGGCGCCACTCGCCGCATTCGGTGAAATGTACTTCGCTTGCACCAAGTTCGACCTGCCAGCGTTGGACTTCTCCGGGCAGGCTATGGGTATTGCCGGGTGCATCGAGCTCAACGTAAATCACTTGCCAACCAAGCTCACGTAAAGCTTTAGTAAAGTTACGCATGGCGCTGAAAATCATGATTATTTTCTGCGGATGATGCGGTACGTAGCTCGCCTCGTCCTGCACTTCGGCCAGCAGCAGGATGTCACGCTGCGGGTCCAGTGCCTGAATCGAACTCAGGTCGAACGACAGCTGGTCACCGAGTATCAGGCCCAGTCGCGGCGTACTCGCGGCTACCACGTCTGCTCCAGTGACAATGGCAGGCGCAATGGCTCGATCAGCCCTTCGCGCTGGCCGCACATCTCATCGTGCACCACATGCTGGACCAGCACGCAGCGCATCGCCGGGAAGCCCGCGAGCAAACTGCGCAAGTGCGTCGACGAGCGCAGGTGCGTCGGCCTGCCGCCCTCCTCGGCCAAGGTCTGCAGGCCCGTTGCGGTACGCACCCTGAGCAGGTAAATCCCACCCTCCAGCGACAGCAGCTCAAGCTCGTCGACCGAGCCTGCATCAGCAAGGCTGCGCAGCTGCGGCAAGGTGATCGAGGTAGTGCGGGTAGCGTCGGTCATCTGGGTGCTCCCTGTAACAAAATGGCGATTCTTGTACAATTCGCAATGCGTGTATAAGTCTATAGCCTAGACGCAAAGATATCAGCAGCCACCGCGCATGGAGCTCTCATGAACAGGTTCAACCCCCGCAAACTGGCGCTGTCGAAATGGACAGCACGCGCGCCGCAAAACCGCGAGAAGCACTTCATCGTTACCCAATTGCTGTGTGATGAAGAAGGCACGCCGCTACAGGTCGAGCTGCAGGCAGTGCTCACCGGCCGTAGTGAAGTGTTCGACTGGCAGGAGCTGCGTGACTCAACTCGATGGCTGCTGGGCTGGAAGTGAGCAGGACCACGCGGGCGCCAATTAAGTTCTGATACCTATACAGGAATAAAGTTTTGTACAAATATTAAGGGCAGTGGCTTAATGGCTTCTCCTGTGTGGGCACCGTGCCATCACGCAGATTCTGTTCCCCGAGGTTTTTCCGCCATGTTCATCCGCGCCAGCACCCATCAGCAATCGTTGCAAGCGGAACACGCTCGTCAAGCCACACTCGAGGCTGAAGTAGCTGACCTGCGCAAAACCATCACCACGCTTCAGGACGAGCATGGTGTAGCCCGGCAGCACGCCCAGGGACAGACCAGCTTCATCAACGCCATTGAACGTTCGATGGCCGTCATCGAATTTGCCCTCGACGGTCGCGTGATCAATGCCAACCCCAACTTCCTCAAAGTCATGGGCTACCGCCTGGATCAGGTCCGTGGTCAGCATCACAAGATGTTCTGCACTGCCAGCGAAATCGCCAGTGATGCTTATCGCGAGTTCTGGGCAGCGCTAAATCGTGGCACGTTCAAAGCAGGTCAATTCCCGCGCCTGGACAGCCGTGGCGCTACCGTCTGGCTGCAGGCTACCTACAACCCGCTGTATGACGAGCACGGCAAGCTTTACGGCGTGGTCAAGTTTGCCAGCGATATCACCCCTGAGATCGAGCAGCGCGAGGCTGAATCGCAAGCTGCACTGGTGGCCTTCGAGACGTCGCAGCACACCGATGAGTGCACCCAGCAGGGTTCTGCAGTGGTGCAGCAGACCGTAAACATGGTGCAGAGCATTGCCGACGAGCTCACGCAGATGGGCCAGGCGATCAGTGCGCTGAGTGAGCAGTCCGAGCAGATCGGCACCATTGTCGATGCCATCCGCAGCATTGCCGAGCAGACCAACCTGCTGGCCCTCAACGCGGCAATCGAGGCCGCCCGCGCCGGCGATCAGGGCCGCGGCTTTGCCGTGGTCGCTGATGAAGTGCGCAACCTGGCGCAGCGCACCAGCAAGGCCACCGTGGCGATCAGTGAAGTGGTCGGCAAGAATCGGGAATTGGCCCGCCAGGCGGTCGCGAGCATGCAGGCGAGCACGCTGAAGACCGAGCAAGGTGTCGAGCTTGCGCACAAGGCTGGCGCAGTGATCGAGGATATCCAGCACGGTGCGCAGCGGGTGGTTGAGGTGATTGGCCAGTTTGCCCAACGCCTGGAGCAACGCCAGCAACGGTGATCGCGGTGTGGTTGAGATTGCCGGGCCAGCTGCGCTGGCCTATCGCGACACAAGGCCGCTCCTACAGGGACCGCGCACGACTGTCTGGCGCGGTCCCTGTAGGAGCGGCCTCGTGTCGCGATAGGGCCGCGCAGCGGCCCCGGCTATCTCAAGACTGATAACCGACACTAGGCAGCCCGCCGCTCCTCCAGCAACTTGATAAACATGCTCAAGCTGCGCGACACAGTACCGCGCCGCCACACCAGCCATGTTTGCAGATAACGGAAATCTTCCGACAAAGGCCACACACTGACCGTACTCAACCCCGGCATGCTGTCGAGCATGCTTCGCGGCATCAACGCCAAACCCGCCCCCGCACTGACGCAGGCAAGCATGCCGTGATAGGACTCCATCTCATGGATCTTGCCGGGCACAGCCTGGTCCTGGACAAACCAGTTCTCGAAATGATGGCGGTACGAGCAGTTGGCGCGAAAAGCGTAGATGCTCTCGCCGTTGACGTCGCGGGCGCGGCTGATTGTGGCGTGGTTGAGCGGCGCGATCACTACCATTTCTTCATCGAACACGGCCATGCCTTCCAGCGTTGGGTGCAATACCGGGCCGTCGACGAAGGCTGCGACCAGGCGACCGGACAGCACGCCTTCGAGCATGGTCCCCGAGGGCCCGGTCGACAGGTCCAGATCAACCTTAGGGAAGCGCTGGTTGTAGCTGGCCAGCAAAGCCGGGATGCGCACGGCGGCGGTGCTTTCCAGCGAACCCAGGGCGAACGTGCCCTGCGGATCTTCGCCGGCCACGGTCAACCGCGCTTCGTGGACCAGGTCGAGAATGCGCCGGGTGTACTCAAGAAAATTCCAGCCCGCCGGTGATAGGCGCAGTCGGCTTTTCTCGCGGATGAACAGCTCGACACCGAGGTCTTCCTCGAGCTGCTTGATCCGCGTGGTGAGGTTGGACGGCACGCGGTGAATCTGCTGTGCAGCGGCGCTGATGCTGCCGTGCTCTGCCACTGCCTTGAAGATTTCCAGTTGCACCAGATCCATAGCCATTCTCCAAACGTGAACGTTGCGCTCATTATTATTCAGTTTTCAATACGGTTGCACGCCACTAGTCTGAGCCTCATCAACTTACAACAACGTGGAGCTCCGCCATGAGCGAGATCAGCAGCCTGACCCACGCCATTTCTGTCGACCCGTTCAGCGGTGAGCAGATCGGCCACTATCCGTTCGACACCGACGCCGCAGAGGAAGCGGCGCTGCAGCGTGCCAAGGTTGGCTTCAACCAATGGCGCCAGGTGTCACTGGGGCAGCGCAGCGAGTATCTGAACGCCCTGGCCGATGCTCTGCAGGCTAATCACGAAGCACTGGCGGTAATGATCAGCCGCGAAATCGGCAAGCCAATCAGCCAGGCCCGTGGCGAAGTGACCAAGTGCGTTGGCCTGTGCCAGTGGTACGCCGAGCATGGCCCGGCGATGCTGGCAGCCGAGCCTACGCAAATTGCCACCGCGCGCATCGAATACCGCCCGTTGGGGCCGATTCTGGCTGTGATGCCGTGGAACTTCCCGCTCTGGCAAGTGCTGCGCGGCGCGGTCCCGGCACTGCTGGCGGGCAATACCTACGTGCTGAAGCATGCCCCGAACGTCATGGGTAGCGCTTACCTGCTGCTCGACGTGATCAAGCAGGCTGGCCTGCCAGCAGGCATCTTCGAAGTGCTCAACGTCACCCCGGACGGCGTGACCCGGGCGATCAATGACCCGCGTATCGCTGCCGTGACCCTGACCGGCAGTGTCCGCGCCGGTATGGCGATTGGCGCTCAAGCCGGTGCTGCACTGAAGAAATGCGTGCTGGAACTGGGCGGTTCCGATCCGTTCATCGTGCTGGCGGACGCCGACCTCGATGCAGCGGTCAAGGCCGCGGTGATCGGCCGTTACCAGAACACCGGCCAGGTCTGTGCAGCCGCCAAGCGCCTGATCGTCGAAGAGAGCATCGCCGAGGCGTTTACCGCGAAGTTCGTCGAAGCCACGCGTCAGCTCAAGGTCGGCAACCCGCTTGAGGCTGACACCTACATCGGCCCAATGGCACGCTACGACCTGCGCGATGAACTCGACGGCCAGGTGCAGGCGACCTTGGCTGAAGGCGCGACCCTGCTGCTGGGTGGCAAAAAGGCTGAGGGCGTCGGCAACTTCTACGAGCCGACCGTATTTGACGGGGTTACTCCGCAAATGACCGCGTTCAAGCAGGAGTTGTTTGGCCCGGTGGCAGCAATCATCAGCGCCCGTGACGCCGACCATGCCGTGGAACTGGCCAACGACAGCGAGTTTGGTTTGGCCTCGACCATCTACACCGCCAACCTCGAGCTGGCTGAGCGGATGACCTCGGCGCTGGATACCGGTGCGGTGTTCATCAATGGCTACTGCGCCTCTGACCCGCGAGTAGCGTTCGGCGGCGTGAAGAAGAGCGGCTTTGGCCGTGAGCTGTCGCACTTCGGTGTACGCGAGTTCTGCAACGTGCAGACGGTGTGGCGGGATCGCAACTGATAGCAACGTAAGCAAAAGGGGCAAGTCGCTTGTGCGGCTTGCCCCTTTTTTTGCCTGCTACTTGTCGCGCACTTGGTCCTGCACCCAGTCGAGCATGCCACCCGGCACAATCAGCTCATGTCGGGCCCGTGAACAGGCGGTGTACAGGCCGGCGAGCATACGCGCCCGCTCATTGCGATTACCGGCAGCGGCCGGCGCGACCATCAGCTCCGGCGAGACCATGACCCGGGCGAACTCCATGTTCTTTACATCGCGCACCCTGGCCAGGAACAGCTTGGGCGCCTTGTCCCAGCGATAACGGCTCTTGGCCTTGGCGAAATCTTCTGGCGTGTAGCCTCTGCGCAACAGGTTGGCCACAGCAGCAAAGGCCTTGTCGTCGCCCTTGTCCTGCTCCAGCGCCTGCCAGCTGGCATAGCGGAACAGCATGTTGTGCCGCGGCCGCGTGCCGTAGCGGTACAGCTCGATGCAGTCTTCGACAAACAGCTCGAACTCCTTGCGCGCACCTTTGAGCAAGACAAACGGCACGCCCTGATGGGTCAGGCGCTGGAACCAGCCGAGCAGCCCCCATTCGTCATCCACCAGCAGCGCCGTAGGTTGCTCGGGCACCGTCACCGTGTCGAAGAAACTGACCCGGGTGTAGTGCTCGGCGTTGCCGGTAAAGGCTGCTTGCACGGCGGCCGGGTGGGCCAGGATCAGCGGGTTCAGCACGCCTTCCATGGCCGGCCCGGCCCGCAACGAGTGATCGATGCAGCGCTGGCGGATGAACTTGCCGTGGTGCGGGCTGAGGCCGTTGAGGTTCTGCAGGTCGTCGCCCAGGGTGATGATCGCCTGCGGGCTGCGGTCGAGTACGGCGAGCATGGGCGCCGACAGCTCGTGGGCTTCATCGACGATGACATGGCTGAACTGGCTGTCGATCACTTCCAGCGTCAGCGACAGCAGCTTGACCCGGTGATAATCGCGCACCGGTAGCTGAATCTCCCGCGCCGAAGGGCGGATCAGCTGTTGCCAGTACAGGCGCGCCTTTTCCAGCAGCACCTCCTGATCCAACGGCGAAAAGCCGTGGCCCATCCACGGCAAATGATGCAGTTCGATGGCAGTGTCTGCGCTGCGGCAGAAGCTGCGTACCGCCTTGATGCACAGGGCGACCACCTCACGTGCCGCCAGCGGGCCAATGTCCGGCACCCCCAGCCACTGCACCACTTGCGCCTCCTGCGGGCGCCACGACAGTTTGCTGCGGTACACGTCGCGCAGGCGCCAGCCGTTGCTGGTCAGGTCGCGGTCGAGGATTTCATCGGCCAACTGGCCGAAGGTGCGCGCGGTGAACGCGGAGGCATCCTTGATCCGCGCCTGCAGGGCACGTAGTTGGCCTTCGGTCATGGCCAGCAGCAAGGTCCGCTGTGGGTCGAGCAAACGGGCGAACTGGTTGATCAGGAAGGTCTTGCCGGTGCCGGCAAAGCCCTGTACGGCCACCGACTCGTCCACCCCCGAAAGAAACTCTCGCAGCAGGCGGTTCTGCTGGTCACTCAGGCGCAGATTGCTCGGCAACGAAGGCAAGCTGACCGGCCGCAACGGCGTCACCTGCTCGCGATAGGCATCGGCAAAGGTAAAGCTCCAGCCACCCTCGCTGTCGCGCAGGTCGGCAACATCGACCGGCTGCTCGGCCGCCAGCAGGCCGATGCCGTTCTCGCCGAGCATGCCCAGGCCCATGGCGAACACATCTGCGTCAAAACGGCTGGCGACCTGCTGCCGGAAGCGCGACGGCGCCGCCGCTTCGACCTCATCGGCAATCCGCACGATCTCGGCAAAGCGCCGCTGCTGCGCCTCGACCGAAGGCGCACCCTGCTGGCGCGGCACATTCTGGATAAACAGCACCGCAGCGCTCTCCAGCAGGCTGGCATGGACAAAGAAATCGCTGGCGGTTTGACTGGCCAGGCCGTCGGCCTGTTCGCTGGTCAGGGGCAGATAGAACATCAGGACCTCGGTACATTACTGCCGCGCACGATACCAGCAATGGCCCTGATCTGCAGAACTGTACCGGGCTACCTGGCCCGCTTCAGCGTCTCGCTGGGCAGCTCGCCAAACAGTTGCCGGTAACTTTCCGAGAAGCGCCCCAGGTGCCAGAACGACCACTGCATGGCCACCTCGGCCACGGTCGCCCCAGCGCCCCGCAACAAGTCACGGCGGGCGCCGTTCAAGCGGCGCAGGCGCAGCCAGTGCGCTGGCGGCATCGCGGTGAATGCCTTGAATATCTGCTGCAACTGGCGCACAGACACTCCGGCAACTTGAGCCAGTTCGACCAGATTGAGCGTTTCGTCAGGGCAATCGGCGGCCCAGTCGCTGACCCGGCGCATCACGGCGCGTGCCTCACCGCGCCGGCCATGGGCATCGCCCTGCAGACGTTGGCTGGCGTTGTCGAGAATGAACAGGCAATCCTCGAGCAACTGTTCGCCCAGTGCCCGCCCCTGCAATGGGCTGTCAGCCTCGCCCAGCCGGGTCAGGGTCGCGCTCAGCCAGCTACCGAACAGGTTGTTCTGCACCGAGTCCAGCGGGGTCATGAACAAGCCTTCGAGGCGGGCGACATCCAGCCCGTGGCGCTGGAGAAAGTCGCGGTCGAACACCACCGCAACTTCCTGATAGTTCTCGGGCGTGATCCAGATATTGCGGCTGTCTTCATTGAGCAGGTACAGGCTGTTTTCGCTGCGATCGAAGCAGAACGTCAGCGAACCACTGGGCGCGCTGAAAAACTGCTCGACGCGGGTGTTCAGGCGCTCTTCGTAGACCTCGACGCCCTCAAGCTCCAGGCTGCGCAGCTGGCCATTGAACAACCCCGGCGACATTTGCCGGTATTGCTGCTGCCAGCCGGGCGTTGTGCGCACCTGTTCACTGACATCACTGGTCTGGAAAGCCTGAACTTGCAAGCCGTTGGCGCTGGTCACGCGGCATCCTATATGCACTCTTTTGGTGCATTTGCTGGCGAAAGAAGTGGATAGATCAACCCTGCGGGCTGCGCCCAAGATAGCCTCCAGCGCAGCGACTGGGAAGATCCCTTAGCGTGGCGCGATCAAAACCCAACCAAGAGGTCTGTATGAACGCCCCCTTCGATCAGCTTTCCAACTGGCTGAAAGAACACCGCATCACCGAAGTCGAATGCGTGATCAGTGACCTGACCGGCATCGCCCGCGGCAAGATTGCACCCACGGCCAAGTTCCTCCATGAGCGCGGCATGCGCCTGCCTGAAAGCGTGCTGCTGCAGACCGTCACCGGCGACTATGTCGACGACGATATCTACTACGACCTGCTCGACCCGGCCGACATCGACATGATCTGCCGCCCCGACCCGTCGGCGGTGTACCAGATCCCGTGGGCCATCGAACCCACCGCCATCGTCATCCACGACACCTTCGACAAACAGGGCAACCCGATCGAGCTGTCGCCGCGCAACGTCCTCAAGAAAGTCCTCAAGCTGTACGCCGACAAGGGCTGGCAGCCGATCGTCGCGCCGGAGATGGAGTTCTACCTGACCAAGCGCTGCGAAGACCCGGACTTGCCCCTGCAAGTGCCGATGGGCCGCTCCGGACGCGCTGAAAGCGGCCGTCAGTCGTTCTCGATCGACGCCGCCAACGAATTCGACCCGCTGTTCGAGGACGTCTACGACTGGTGCGAAATCCAGTGCCTGGACCTCGACACGCTGATCCACGAAGACGGCCCGGCGCAGATGGAGATCAACTTCCGCCACGGTGACGCGCTGGACCTGGCTGACCAGATCACCGTGTTCAAGCGGACCATGCGTGAGGCCGCGCTCAAGCACAACGTCGCCGCAACGTTCATGGCCAAGCCGATCACCGATGAGCCCGGCAGCGCCATGCACCTGCACCAGAGCGTGGTCGACATCGCTACCGGCAAGCCGATCTTCGCCAATGACGACGGCAGCATGAGCGAGCTGTTCCTGCACCACATCGGCGGCCTGCAGAAGTACATCCCCAAGGTGTTGCCGATGTTCGCGCCGAACGTCAACTCGTTCCGCCGCTTCCTGCCGGACACTTCGGCCCCGGTCAACGTTGAGTGGGGTGAAGAAAACCGCACCGCCGGCTTGCGCGTACCGACCTCAAGCCCCGAGGCGATGCGCGTCGAGAACCGCCTGCCAGGCGCCGATGCCAACCCGTACCTGGCCATTGCGGCGAGCTTGCTCTGCGGCTACCTGGGCATGGTCGGCAAGATCGAACCGAGCGCTGCCGTGCAAGGCCGCGCCTATGAGCGGCGCAACCTGCGCCTGCCGATCACCATCGAAGACGCGCTGCAGCACATGGAAGAATGCGAAATCATCCAGGACTACCTGGGCAAGCATTTCGTCCAGGGTTATGTCGCGGTGAAGCGCGCCGAGCACGAGAACTTCAAACGGGTGATCAGTTCGTGGGAGCGCGAGTTCCTGATGATGAGCGTCTGATCATCTGCGGGGCGCCGAGCGCCCCGCCTTATGCAACATCACGACCCAGAATAAAACCAGAGAGGTGTCGACATGCGTCATATGCAGTCCGTGATCCCCGCAGCATTCGCCCTGTTGTTCGGCGCCGCCGCTCAGGCCCAGCCAAGCGTCAGCGTATACAACTGGACCGACTACATAGGTGAAACCACCCTGGCCGACTTCCAGGCCAGCAGCGGCATCAAAGTGATCTATGACGTGTTCGACTCCAACGAAACATTGGAGGGCAAGCTGCTTGCCGGGCGCACTGGCTACGACGTGGTGGTACCGTCCAACCACTTCCTGGCCCGCCAGGCCAAGGCCGGCGCCTTCCTGCCGCTGGACCGCAGCAAGCTGCCGAACTTCAGCAACCTCGACCCCAAGCTGCTCAAGCAACTGGAGCAGAACGACCCCGGCAATAAATACGCGGTGCCGTACCTGTGGGGCACCAACGGCATCGGCTACAACGTCGACAAGGTCAAAGCCGCGCTGGGCATAGACAAGATCGACTCGTGGGCCGTGCTGTTCGAGCCAGAAAACCTGAAGAAACTGCAAAAATGCGGTGTCGCCTTCATGGACTCGCCGGATGAACTGTTCCCGGCCATGCTCAACTACCTGGGCATGAACCCGCGCAGCGAGAACGAAGCCGATTACAAGAAGGCCGAAGCCAAGCTGGTGGAAATACGGCCGTACATCACCTACTTCCACTCCTCCAAATACGTTTCCGACCTGGCCAATGGCGATGTCTGCATCGCTTTCGGCTACTCGGGCGACGTTTTCCAGGCGGCCAATCGCGCTGTTGAAGCGAAAAACGGCGTAAAAATCGCCTACAGCATCCCCAAGGAAGGCAGCAACCTGTGGTTCGACCTGCTGGCCATTCCCAAGGATGCCAGCAACCCTGAACAGGCCCTGGCCTTCATCAATTACCTGCTCGACCCTGAAGTGATCGCCAAAGTCAGCACCACCGTCGGTTATGCCAACGCCAACCTTGCGGCCAAGGCGCACATGGACCCGGCGCTGGTCAACAACCCCGAGATCTACCCGCCGCAAGAGGTGCTCGACAAGCTCTATGTTTCGAGCACGCCGAGCCCGAAAATCATGCGGGTCATGACCCGTTCCTGGAGCAAGATCAAATCCAACCGCTGAGCCGAGCCTGTGCCATGTCATTAGAGAGCCAACACGCTGCCTCGTACTACGCCGCAACCGCGCGCAGCAGCGCGCCCTACCCTGCGCTGCAAGAACAACTGAGCGCTGACGTCTGCGTGGTCGGTGGCGGCCTGACCGGGGTCAATACCGCACTGGAGCTGGCCGAGCGCGGCTTGTCGGTGATTCTCCTCGAAGCCCGGCGCATCGGCTGGGGCGCCAGCGGGCGCAACGGTGGCCAGTTGATTCGCGGCATCGGCCATGACGTCAGCGGCTTTGCCCGCTATGTCGGCCAGGACGGCGTGCGCTACCTGCAACAGGCCGGCATAGATTCGGTCGAGCTGGTGCGCCAGCGCATTGCCCAGTACACCATCGAATGTGACCTGCGCTGGGGCTTCTGCGAACTGGCCAACACACCGGCGCAGTTTGCCGCGTTCAAGGACGAGCAAGCGCAACTGGCCGAGTTCGGTTACCGCCATGCCACGCGCTTGGTTGATGCGGCACACATCGGTGAAGTGGTCGCCAGCGAACAGTACGCAGGCGGGTTGATCGACATGGGTTCGGGCCATCTGCACCCGCTCGATCTGGTCCAGGGCGAAGCGCGCGCTGCGGCGATGTTGGGTGTGCGCATCTTCGAGCAAAGCCCAGTGTTGCGTATCGAGCATGGCCCGAGCGTGACCCTGCACTGCGCCCATGGCAAGGTGCGCGCGCAGAGCCTGGTGCTTGGCTGCAACGCACACCTGGACGAACTCGAGCCGCGCCTGAGCGGCAAGGTAGTCCCCGCCGGCAGCTACGTGGTGGCGACCGAGCGCCTCCCTGAACAGGTGGCACAGGCGCTGATCCCGCAGAACATGGCCCTGTGTGATCAAAAGGTCGGACTTGATTACTACCGCCTGACCGCCGACAACCGCCTGCTGTTTGGCGGTGCCTGCCACTATTCAGGCCGCGATCCGAAAGACATCGCCGCCTACATGCTGCCCAAGGTACGCAAGGTATTCCCGCAATTGGCCGATGTGCGCATCGACTATCAATGGGGCGGCATGATCGGCATCACCGCCAACCGCTTCCCGCAGGTGGGGCGTTTGAGCCAATACCCCAACGTCTACTACGCCCAAGGCTATTCCGGGCATGGCCTGAACGTGACGCACTGGACTGCCAAGCTTTTAGCCGAAGGCATCGCTGTCGGCCACAGCCAGGGCCTGGATGTGTTCAGCGCGGTGCCGCACCTGACCTTCCCGGGTGGCAAGGCCCTGCGCTCGCCGCTGCTGGCAGCCGGCATGCTCTGGCATCGGCTGCGCGAAGTGCTGAGCTGAGCCCACGGCTGCAAGCCCGCGCCGAATGGGCGCGGGCTTGAGCTGGGTCAGGCGAAGAAGCTGTAGAAGATTGCCGACAAGGTGATCAACCCGATCAGGGTAACGAACACGTTGGACAGCTTGCCCGAGTACTTGCGCAGCGCCGGTACCTTGCGCACGGCGTACATCGGCATCAGGAACAGCAGGCAGGCAATCACCGGGCCGCCCATGCTTTCGATCAGGCGCAGGATGCTCGGATTGAGGGTGGCGACGGCCCAGCAGGTCAGCACCATGAACAGCGCGGTAACCCGCTCCAGGCGCTTGGCCGGCCAGGCTTTGCCGCGCCCGCGCAGGCTCTTGACGATCATGCCCTGGAAGCCCTCACTGGCGCCGATGTAGTGGCCAAGGAACGACTTGGTGATTGCCACCAGGGCAATCAGCGGTGCCACGAACGCAATCACCGGAGTCTGGAAGTGGTTGGCCAGGTACGACAACACCGAGATGTTCTGCTCCTTGGCGGCCGCCAGGTCGGCCGGGCTCAGCGCCAGCACGCAACTGAAGCAGAAGAACATCACCGTCAGCACCATCATCACATGGGCGGTTGCCAGCGTGCGGCCGCTCTTGCGGTCAGCGTCGGCGCCATAACGGTGCTTTTGATCGACGGCAAAGGCCGAGATGATCGGCGAGTGGTTGAACGAGAAGACCATCACCGGGATCGCCAGCCACAACGTCAGCAGCAGCTTGTTGACGCTGATGCCTTCACTGGCCTGAGCGAGGAAGGCGCCGTTCCAGTTGGGAATCAGGCTCAGGGCCAGCAGCAACAACGAGGCGACGAAGGGATAGACCAGGATGCTCATGGCCTTGACGATCATCTGCTGGCCACAGCGTACGATCACCATCAGGCCGCAGATCAGCAGTAGTGACAGCAGCGCCCGAGGCGGCGCCGTCAGGTGCAACTGATGTTCGAGAAAACTGCTCAGGGTATTGGTCAGAGCAACGCTGTACACCAGCAGGATCGGGAAGATCGCCAGAAAGTACAGCAAGGTGATCAGCTTGCCCGCGCCGGTGCCGAAGTGCTCCTCGACCACCTCGGTGATGTCCTCATTGCCGCTCTTGCGCCCGGACAGGACGAAGCGGGTCAAGGCCCGATGTGCATAGAAGGTCATCGGCAGCGCCAGCAGCGCGAGAATCATCAACGGCCAGAAGCCGCCGACGCCGGCGTTGATCGGCAGGAACAACGTCCCGGCGCCGATCGCCGTGCCATACAGGCCCAGGGCCCAGGTGGTGTCATGACGGTTCCAGCGGGTTGCATCCACCGCCGCAGCCGCAACGGCCGCATCCGCACGAACAGTCGTGGTGCTATGTACATCGGTCATCAGATATCGCCTTGTAGTTATTTTTGTCGCTGATATAGCGGGTAGTGCCTTGGGGCTGAACGCACACTGCCGGGCAGCGTCGCATTCAGCCCCGTCGAGTACGGATCAGCACTCGACGTACGCCACGGCGAGGCCGCCGCGCGAGGTTTCCTTGTAGTTGGCGTGCATGTCAGCGCCGGTGTCGCGCATGGTGCGGATCACCCGGTCGAGCGAGATGAAATGCTCGCCGTCGCCGCGCAGGGCCATCTGCACCGCGTTGATGGCCTTGACGGCGGCAATCGCGTTGCGCTCGATGCAGGGGATCTGCACCAGGCCGCCGACCGGGTCGCAGGTCAGCCCGAGGTTGTGTTCAAGCGCAATTTCAGCGGCGTTTTCCAGCTGCGGTGCAGTCGCGCCGAGGACCTCGGCCAGGCCCGCGGCGGCCATCGAACAGGCCGAACCGACCTCGCCCTGGCAGCCCACTTCGGCGCCGGAAATCGACGCGTTCTTCTTGCACAGGATGCCCACTGCCGCTGCCGCCAGCAGAAACGCCACGACATCGTCGTCGCAGGCGCTTGGGTTGAACTTCATGTAGTAGTGCAGCACGGCGGGGATGATGCCGGCGGCGCCGTTGGTGGGCGCGGTGACCATGCGCCCGCCAGCGGCGTTTTCTTCATTGACCGCCAGGGCAAACAGGTTGACCCACTCCATCGCGCTCAAGGTCGAGCCGATCACGTTGGGCTTGCCGACTTCCTGCAGGCTGCGGTGCAGCCGCGCGGCACGGCGCTTGACGTTGAGCCCACCGGGCAAGATGCCGTCATTGCGCATGCCGTTGGCCACGCACTCGCGCATCGCGGCCCAGATTTTCAGCAGCCCAGCGCGGATGTCAGCTTCACTGCGCCAGGCGCGCTCGTTGGCCATCATCAGTTGGCTGACACTGAGGCCATGCTGTTTGCACAGGCTGAGCAGCTCGGCAGCGCTGGAAAACTCGTACGGCAGGTCGACCTGCGCGGCGCTGCTCTGTGGCGCATCGATCTCGGCTTGCTCGACGATGAAGCCGCCACCGACCGAGTAATAGGTCTGGCTGAACAGGCATCCCTGCTCGCCCTCGGCATTGAGGGTCATGGCATTGGGGTGGTACGCCAGGCTTTCGTCCAGCAGGAGCATGTCGCGGCCATAGTCGAACTCGACCGGCTGGCGGCCGTCGAGCATCAGGCAGCGCTCCTGCAGCAGCTGGGCGATACGCGGCTCGATGCTGTGCGGGTCGATCTGGTCGGGCCACTGCCCCATCAACCCCAACAGACAGGCGCGATCAGTGGCATGGCCAACGCCGGTGGCGGACAGCGAGCCATACAGGCGCACCTCGACCCGCTGCACCTGAGCCAGCAGCCCACGCTCGCGCAGGGCTTGCGCGAAGGTTGCGGCGGCACGCATCGGCCCTACCGTATGGGAGCTGGAGGGGCCGATGCCAATCTTGAAAAGGTCGAAAACACTGATAGCCATGCTAATGCCTGACCGTGGCGGCCTTGAACACCGGCGCACGGCTCTCTGGAAAAATTGAACGGTATTGCCAAGTTGGGCGATACTGCCGCGCCGCCACGGCGATGACCAACGAAAGTTTCTAAGCTAGCCTTTAGCAGGACTAAACGATGAGAAGGCAAATTACTGGCCAGTTCTATGTCTGGCTGCATGTGTTCTCCTGTGCGGCGCGGCACTTGTCGTTCACCCGCTGCGCCGAGGAACTGCACATCACGCCCGGCGCGGTCAGCCAACAGATGCGCCAGCTTGAAGAGCATCTGGGCTACCGCTTATTCCTGCGCAAGGCCCGTGGTGTCGAGCTTTGCGCCGAAGGCCAGCGCCTGGCGCTGACGGTATCCGAAGCCTACGGCAGCATCGAAGCGGAGTTGCTGCGGCTGGACGCCGGCGATATTCGCGGCACCTTGCGCCTGCGTTCGATCCCGTCATTTTTGGCCAAGTGGCTGACCCCGCGCCTGCCGCGCTTTCAACAGCGCTACCCGGACCTTGAGCTGCGGCTGGTCGCCGAAGACAGTAACCAGGCCCTGCACCCGGACGATTTCGATCTGGCGATCGACCTTAATGACGGCAGCTATCCAGGCATGCTGTCGACACCGCTGCTCGACGAGCAGATCTTCCCGGTGTGCTCACCGTCCCTGCTCCGTGGCCGGCCGCCGCTGCACGGTCCGGCTGACCTGGTGCATTACCCATTGCTGCACGACATGACCGCCTGGCGCGGCAGCTCGGAATACGCTGAGTGGGAGTTTTATCTGCAGGGCATTGGTGCCGGTGAGTTGAATGTGCGCCGCGGGCACACCTTCAACCGCAATCACCTGACCATCGAAGCCGCCATCGCCGGGGTTGGCGTAGCAATTGCGCGGCGCACCCTGCTCAACGATGAGCTCGAGCGCGGCGCGCTGATCGTGCCGTTCGGCGTAGCGCTGGCCAATCACAAGCGCTACGTGCTGCATTACCCGCCCGGCGGCTTGAACCAGCCGGGGGCGCGCGCCGTGCACGACTGGCTGGTGGAAGAGGCGCAGGCGTTTCGCGCGCTGCACCCGCTAGCACTGGACGTGTAAGCCGGCTCAGTACGCCTGTTTGCCGGTGAACGCATTCAGCGTGCGCACCAAGATCACGAAGTCCAGCCACAACGACCAGTTGTTGATGTACTCGATGTCCGAGTCGACCCGCTGGATCATCTGGCCGATATCCTTGGTTTCGCCCCTGAAGCCACGGACCTGGGCCAGCCCGGTCATCCCCGGCTTGATGTTGTGGCGGGCGAAGTAATCGACGATGTCCTGCGAATACAGCGTGTCGTGATGCAGCGCATGCGGCCGTGGGCCAACCAGCGACATCTCGCCAGTCAGCACATTGAACAGCTGTGGCAACTCATCCAGGCTGGTCCGGCGGATGAAGGCGCCGACCTTGGTAATCCGCGGGTCGTTTTTCTGCGCCTGCTTGACAACACCGTTTTCCAGCGGATGTATGTGCATGCTGCGAAACTTCCAGATGCGGAACGATTCGCCGGTCCAGCCCATGCGTTCCTGACGGAAGAACACCGGCCCCGGGCTGTCGATCTTGATGGCCAGGGCGATCAGCAACAGCACCGGCGAGGCACACAGCACAATCAACGCCGCCAGCACGCGGTCTTCCAGGTTCTTGAGGAACAGGCTCATGCCGGTCAGGGGGGTTTCCGAGAGGGTCAGCACCGGGATCCCGGCGATTTCCCGCACGCTGTGGTTGATCAGCCGCAGCGAGAAGATATCCGGCACCCAGTTGACCGCAATGCACTTGTCGAGCAGCTTCAGATAGACGTCGTTGATCACCTCCGAGCCGCCCAGCGGCGTCACCAGGTACACCGTGCGGATCGCATGCTTGGCCACCAGCCCATCGAGCTCGGAGATATGCCCCAGCACCGGCGGCTTGCCGTCACCAGCGACGCGGCTTTGCTCGTCGGGCTTGTCGATCCACACGCAGCCCACTACACGCTCGCCAAACCAGGGGTTGTTGCTGATCTTCAGATAGAGAAAATTGGCCAGATCACCGGTACCGATGATCAGCGCATTGTCGGTACGCAACGCATTGGCCATGAAGCGCTTCTGCACTTCGCGCACTGTGTAGTGCAGGAACAGCTGCACGAAGTAGCCGCTGACGAACAGCTTGCCCACCAGCAAGCGTGAGTAGGTTTCACTCTGCTTGGTCAGAAACGCCATCACCATCAAGAAACAGAACGTCGCCGACCACGCCTTGAACAAGCGAAACGCCTTGATCGACAGGCCGACGTTACTGCGGTAGATGCCATAGTGGTCATAGATCACTGCCAGCGCACCGATCAGCAACAGCAGCATGATCACGTAGTCGGAAGTGATGTAGCCGAACTGATCAACGATCAGGTACCAGGCGATGCCAGTCACCGCGATACCGTCAAGCCCAGCCTGAATGGCGTTGCTCACGCCACTTCTGCGCTGGAGCAAGGAACGACTGCTTCGGGGCTCGAAAACCATCATCAGACCTCATCAAATGTGAGCGCAGCGATACATCACTGCTTACAACTTTGGTATTACAACCAACTGGTTGAGCACACTGCCAAGTGAATACTGCACGCACGTCGACGATTGAATTCGGCGTAGTTACGGGGGGTTATGGGGCGTTTGATATCACTGTAGCAGTACCACGGGGAGGCGGCGGAGCGAATCATCCTGACGACGGGTTTTGGCAGATTTGCAGTGCCCGGCACCAGCCTCGGCAGGTCGTTTCAGATGCGCTTCGGTGCGCTGCGCACCGCGCTCGCGGCTTTTCGGTAGCGCAACGCACGCAGCAGGAACAGCGGATTGCCGAGTACATACCGTTTGAACAGACGCCTGGGCTCACGCAGCAAGCGGTAGGCCCACTCCCCTTTCAATCGGCGCACCCAGTGCGGCGCGCGGGTGACTTTGCCTCCGAGAAAATCCAGGATAGCGCCGCCACAAATGATCAGGCACGGCCCAGCGGTCGCAGCCAGTTGCGCGGCGATAGCCTCCTGTTTGGGCATGCCCATGCCCAGCACGATCAACTGCGGCTGATATTGCCTGGCGAGTTCAAGGTAATGTTCAGCGTTGGCAAACCCGTGCTCGACCGAGACCAGCTCGATTCCAAACTGCGCCTGACAGCGAGCAGCGGCCTGGCTCACGAATGGCTCCTGGGTGCCCCACAGCGCGACCCGTTTGCCCCGGTACGCCGCGAGCAGTTTGGGAATCAGGTCGGTCCCGTTCATGTTCAGGCCTGGTTCGAGTGCCAGCTGGCGATACAGCAGGCCCATGCCAGCGCCATCGCGCAGCAGCAGGTCAGCCGCGCTCAGCGACGCACAATAGCCCTCGCTGGCGGCAGCCAGATTCAGCGCATGGGCATTGACGAACCCCAGCACCGTTGCCTGATCGGGCGCCGCAAGGGTCGCAATCAGCTGTTGCTCGGCAGCCCCATCGACGACCATCAGCAGCTTGCCGAGGATAGCGTCCCAGCGTTGTTGCCATGGCCGCTCACTCATTGGCTGTCATCCCGTTTCGAACGCACCCACTCAACCTGACGCTTGAGCAAAAAGCCGACGTACAGGGGGATTTTTTTCGCTGCGTAGAACGGCGCATAGAGCAACACCGAGAACGGAATCAGCTCGCGTGAGAAGCGCGCCCAGGCCAGCACCACTGCTGCGCCCATCAGCACCAGCGCAAGGCTGGCGATAGCTGCGGCAAGCGCCACGCCCAACAGCGCGAAGGCCAGCCAGCTGACGACGAAGATGGCCAGCAGCGCCATTACCAGCAAGGCCAACGGCGGTACCAGCAGGTCCAGCGCCATCGCCAACAACGGCCCGTTACGTTGCAGCAAAGCGGCGCCCAGCAGCTTCGGCCCTTCTGCCAGCAGCACGCCAAGATGGCCATGTTCCCAGCGGGTGCGCTGGTTGCTGAGGCCGTCGTCGCTGGTGGGGAACAGGCTGGTGACCTGGGCCTGCGGGCAAAACAACGGCGGCTTGCCGTTACGGCAGAAATCCAGGCCCAGCTTCAGGTCTTCGACCAGGTGACCGGTTGCCAGATTGGCCTTCGCCAGATCAGCCCAGGCAAAGGCCATACCGGTGCCCATCAACTGGCATGGCAGCCCGATCCGGGCCCAACCGCGTGGCCGCACCAGGTTCTTCACCCGCCAGGCAAACTCGGCAACTTGCACCTTGAGCCCGGCCCCGGCAGGCGCACACATCAGGTCGAGGGCCTGCACCGGGCGGTCGCTGGCGAGGCTGCAACGCGCCAGCGTGTCAATCGAGCCAGCACTCAACTGGCAGTCGGCATCGATGATGATCACCACCTGCGGCGGCGCCGCGGCCAGCTGGCGTACGCCATAGTCCAGGGCATAGCCCTTGCCACGCAGGTGCTGATGCTCACGCTCGACCACCTCGGCGCCGGCCGCGCGGGCCAGTGCTGCAGTGCTGTCAGTACAATTGTCGGCGATTACCAGCAGGCGATCACTGTCGAGCAATTGCTGACGGATACTGGCCAAGGTGGCGCTGATACCCCCTGACTCGTTGTGCGCCGGCACCAGCACTGCCACCCGCGGCCTGGGGCCGGTAGCCAAAGGCACCGACCGCGCCGGCAGGCAGGCCAACACGACCTGGGCAAACAGCACCAGGACCGGCAGCAGAATCAACAGCGCCAACAGCGCCAGCAGCCAACTTGTCAGTGTGATCATGCGCCCGCCTTGAAATAGCTGGCCAATTTGGCCGCTTCGGTATCGATGTCGTGGCGCTCCAGCACCCGCTGATGGGCCGCATCGCCCATACGTTGCAGCACCTCGTCTGGTTGCCCAAGGCAGTCGGCCATCGCCGCTGCCAGTTCCTGTACCGCACCTGCCGGGAACAGCCAGCCATTTTCGCCAGGACGCACCAGTTCAGGGATGCCGGCCACATAGGTAGTCAGCACCGGGCGGCGCAAAGCCATGGCTTCCATGATCACCACGGGCAGGCCTTCGGCAAAGCTGGGCAAGACCAAGGCGCGAGCGCCGAGTAGCTCCTCACGAACCTGGGCGCTGCTGATCCAGCCAGTGATACGCACCTGCCCCTGCAGCCCATGGCGGGCAATCAGGGCTTCGATCTCTACGCGCATCTCGCCATCACCGGCCAGCACCAGCTCGAACGCCGTGCCTTGCGCGGCCAACACCTGGGCTGCTTCAAGCAACAGTAACTGACCCTTCTGCTCGCACAAGCGGCCGACACACACCAGCCGCGGCACTGTCGGAACCGGCACCGAAAGGCCTGCATGGAAGGCTGCTTCCAGCCCGCAATGCACGACCTTGACCTTGTTCCAATGGGCGTGCGCCACCCACCGATAGAGCTGGCTGCGGCCGTAGGAGCTGACGGCGGCGACAAACGCCGCTCGGCGGACCTTCTCACCGATATACAGAAACTGCGGTTTGTCGAATTCCTCCGGGCCATGCACGGTAAAGCTGTAGCGTGGCCCGCCCAGGGCATGCGCGAGCATCACCACCTCGGTCGAATTGGTGCCAAAGTGGGCGTGCACGTGCTCGGCGCCGAAGGCCTGCAACCACTGCAGCACACGGCACGCCTCGGCCAGGTAGATCAGGTGATAGGGCCAACTGCGATCAGCCCGTCGGCCCATGCGCAGGGCCAGCCACAGCGCACTGAGGAACCGCCGCGGCTGAGCGCGCACAACTTCAAGCAACGGCTTGAGCAGCCCTTTGACGCCGCCCTCAAGGACGTAGCCGGTCTTGCTCCGTTCAGCGATATCTTCGCTGTCCTGCAGTTCGCCGTCCCAACCGCGCAAGGCGATCCGTTGTACTTCAATGCCCTGGCGCTCCAGCGCGAGGATTTCGCGGCGAATGAAGCTATGGCTGACCTTGGGGTACTGATTGATGAAATAAGCTATGCGCATAGGCAATCGATCAATCCTTGAATAATTAAATGAACCGCGCCTGCTAGTGGCAGCTGTCTAAGGCCGAGGGCTGCCGGCCAGCCGTTCCAGCATCGCTGAGCACCTCGTCATAGAAGCCCAGCAACTCGCTCGCCTGGTCACTGAAGACAATGATGTTGTCCTTGAAGGCATTGCGGTGCCGAGCAAAGCGCGGCTGGTCATCGAGAATCGCCACGATCGCCTGGCGCAGGTAGGTCTCATCGCCGCTCAAGGGGATGATCGTGCCGTTGACCCCTTCGATGATGTCCTCGACCGTACCGCCGGAATGAGTGCTGATCACCCAGACATCGCGGACCAGCGCCTCGCGGACCGCCAGGCCGAAGGTTTCCTTGCATTGAGTGGGGAACAGCAGCACATCGATGCCCGAGAAGAACGCATCCATGGTGGCCTGGGTGTAGCCAGGGATGATGCTCACCGTGCCGGGGATCTTGATGCTGTGTCGGTTGAACGAGCGGAAGCCCATGTTCAGCAGGTTGTCGACCACCTTCAACTCGTAGTCGGAGCGGTCCAGGCCGCTGAAGGCGCGGATGATCACGTCGATGCCCTTGACCGTTGAATCGCCGCCGACAAAGCCGAAACGAATGGTCTGCCCCGGCTGTTTCTGGTAGCCGGCCGCCGGCGCCATGATGCCGTTGCGGTTGACCCGGATTTGCTCTGAATCAAAGCCATTGGCGGCGTACAGGTCCTTGCAGAAGCGGCTCGGTGCGAGCAGCAGATTGGCTTGTTTGAGCGTGTCCGCCAGGAGCTTTTGCCGATGGACGTTGAGCGCCGCGTCGTCGACGCAGGTGGCGCACACCGCCAGGTCAATGATGGTCTGGCCGCAGTACCGGCCTTGATCGTTGATCATGAACTGGCGCCCGCAGATCCACCAGGCGTCATGCAAGGTCACCACGAACGGGATGCCGGCGCGTACGCAGCAATCGGCCAGCTGCGCGCCGAGGCCCTGGATCGAATGCAGGTGCACCAGGTCCGGGGCGACGCTTTTGAGTACGGCCTCGAAGATCGGTACGGTGGAATGGTTCTCGAACATGTCCCGGTCGGATATCTGTTCCGACAAGCCCATCCCCATAACTGCCGCGCCCTGTGCCTCATAGCGATACAGGCTGTAGCGTGGCACGTCGGTATCGGGGATGGCCGTGAACACGAACTGCTGCCAACGGCCGGTAGCGCCAGTCAGCCGTGACATCTGTTCGGCGATGACCGTGGCGCCACCAAAGCTGCGTGGCGCAAAGAAAATATTGGCCGAGAGCAAGCGGCGCACGCTCTTGCTGGGCGGCGCGGCAAACACTTGCCCCAACTGCTCTGCGGTCTCTACCAGACACACCCGGCTCGCCCCTGCCTCGCGCATGGCCGTGGCCAGCGCCGGGCTCGCCGCCAGCGCCTGGTCACAGGCCAACAGGGCCTGGCGATGCTGGTTGACGGCAGCCAGCAGGCGGTTGATGGTGTCTTCGCTGTGCGCGGTAACATCGTCGCGTTGGCGGTAGGCTGTGGGGTCGAAAATCAGCTCATCGCTGTCCCACCAGCAACTGACCTGAAGCCGCTTGGCCTCGGCAAACAGCGGTGCCAGCTCGGGTACCGCAGGTAGCTGGTGGAAGATCACCACCGAGCACGTTTGCAGGGCAATCTGACAGGCGCCTGCGTCCCGCCAGTCAAGCGAAACACAGTGATAGCCCAGGCTTTGAAACATGCGCTGCAGCTGCGCCGGGCGGTTTTTCGGCTGCAGGTCAGAGGTGAACTCACTGAGCAGCAGAACATCTCGTGGGAACAGCTCGCTGGCAGCCACTGCCGGCGCGGCCAGCGGCACTTTGGTGCGGGTCGCCGCCGGGCTTTTCCAGAGCAGCCGCGGCCCTTGCTTGAGCAGCTCGCGAACGATCTTGCGCAAAGTCGGGTAGACACCGGCCTTGCGCAGGTAAGCCAGCAAGCGCTGGTCTGCGCGCGGCTCGGTGGTCAACAGACGGATCAGCTTGGCGACCTTGGTGCTGATGGTGCGAGAGCCAATTGCCGGTTCATCCTCAGGCAGCCTCAGCGCAGAGCCAAGCCGTTGTCGGTGGCTTTGCAACTGACGCTGGCCAACCCCACCGGGAATGGCCGCCTCGATGCGGGCGAAAACTTCATCCAGCAACTCGTGGCGGCGGCGATACATGGCCCGTTTCTTCGCGGCGATGTCGTCGGCCGAGCGCCGTGCAGCCGCCACAGGCAGGCTGTAGAAGTCCTGATGCTCAGAAGCTACCGCACCGTGCTCAAGCCAGATGACATCGTAGTTGGCGGCAAGATCCGCACCTTTATCTGCCCCGAAGTAGGCATGCCGGTGATGCCGGTAGGCGTCGGCCACAGCATAGATCCGCGTCACGCCAATGGTGCGTGCCAGGCTCTTGAGCGCCTCGATCAGAAAGCTTCTGGGGCGCATGCCTTCGAAGTCCTTGGTCAGGTCGCGGTAGATCGCCAGCGAGCGTTCGCTGTCGATGCCTTTGTGGATGCCCTGCACCGCACCGATCACCAGGTTCAACTGGCCGTCCATATGGCACAGGGTGAATGCCAGCGAGGCGACCCGCAGATCCCCCTGGAACAGGTTGAGCACCAGTTCGCCTTCGCGTTTGAACCAGATCGGCCGGTCCAGCACCAGGCTGCAGCCCGGCGAACAGGCCGACAGGTCGCACAGTTGCAGCGACTCGTCGCGCCCCAGCAACAACAAGGTGGGCAGGTAGCGGCTGACCACCTCATAGTGCGAGGCCAGCACACTCAAGCGCAGCGGCGCCTTCCAGGACTTGCTGATGTAGGGCCATTGCACCACACCGATACAGTCGACACCGAGGCGGGCCATGCGCTGCTTGCCCAGCACCGACGAGGTGCGCTGCATGAAAGCGCTCAGCTCCGGCCACTGCCTGGCCATCGCCAGCACCAGCTTGAATTTGTTGTTCAGTGCCCGCAGCGAGTAGCCCGGTTGCAACACGTGCACGCTTTTCGCTAAGGATCTAACCATCATGGGCATCTCACTTGTACTCGATCAAACCCGACTTGCCGGCGGCAAACCTGTTCAGCAAAAACTTGAGCTGGCCGAGCATCTCGGGGAATTTCGCCAGCACTAGAAACACCGCCTGCAGCCAGTTCTCGCGCGGTGAGCGAGCGCCGCGACGGGCCAGCCGCATCGCTTGTAGCGGATAGATCAACAGCAGCAGCAACCACACCGGGCCCAGCACCAGACTAAGCAGGATTATCAACAGTGGAATCAGCAGGCCCCACAGCCACGCCCGGCGCGATTCGCGGCGCCAGTGCCGCTCGGGCGCTGCGCCATGCAGCCAGGCGCCCTCGGCAAAGGCATAGCCGCCGCGCAAGGTGCGCTGCCACCACTGGCTGAAACGGGTCATGGCTGCGTCGTGCAAGGTCATTTCCGCGTCCAGCCGCCAGATCTTCCAGCCCCGCTTGCGCAGGCGTACGCACAGCTCCGGCTCTTCGCCGGCAATCAGCTCCGGGCGAAAGCCCGACACCGACAGGAATGCCTCGACGCGCATCAGCGCATCGCCACCGCAGGCCTTGGCCTGGCCGATCGGCGTGTCCCATTCAAGGTCACACAGAAGGTTGTACACGGAGTGCTCAGGGAAGCGCTCACGGCGCCGCCCGCAGACCACCGCGACATCGCCCTGGGCATCGAGAAAAGCCTGCGCGGCGGGCAACCAGCCACGGGCCACCTCACAGTCACCGTCAACGAACTGCACATAGCGCATCCCGGGCAGCAGCCGCTGCAAATAGGCAAAGCCTTCGTTACGCGCCCGCGCGGCGGTAAACGGGATCGATAAATCCAGCGCCAGTACTGCCACACCATGGTCCGCTGCGCGCTGCAGCGAGCCGTCGCTGGAGCCTGAATCGACATACACCACCTGCTCCGCTGACCCTGCAAGCGAGGCCAGGCAACGCTCCAGCCGCATGCCCTCGTTCCGACCAATCACCACTACGCCGATACCTGTCACCATGGGCCTCACTCGCCAAACCGGAACGCAAGCGCGCGCACCTGCTCACTCTGTTGTCATCAATCCTGCGCCAACAATGCAGGTTTTTTCAGTTTGACGGTTGCTGGCACCCCGACCGCCAGGGCGTCATCCGGCACATCGATCAACACCACAGCGTTGCAACCGATCACCACGTTGTTGCCAATACGGATGTTGCCCAACACCTTTGCCCCGGCACCTATATCGACATTGTTGCCAATGATCGGCGCAATCGGCTCGCTGACATTCTTCAGTCCCACCACCACGCCATTGCGAATTCGGCAGTCATCACCAAATCGAGCATAGCCACTGATGACAATGCCACCGAAGTGATCGATGACGAAATTGCGCCCAACCACCACTTCGCACGGCAACTCGATGCCGGTGATGATCTGGACAAACTTGAACAGCACTTTGTAGATCAGCGAAAACAGCTTGCGCAGCAGCGCCGGACGCACGCCGTAACGCCAGCGACCAAAACGGTAGACCAGCATCACCCAGAAGCCCTGGGCGCCCCAGTCGCCGCCGTAGGCCTGCAAGTCAGCGCGAATATTGTCGAACATGGGCTCTCCTAGCGTGTCGGTTGGCTGGCCAGGCGGGTGGCGAACAGCAGCTTCCAGGTTGCCACGTTGTGCTGCCAGCACGCTTTGATCGCTGGCCAGCCGCGGCCTTTGAGCAAGGCCTTGAGGGCCAGAATCAGGTCGCCGGCACACACCAGCAGCATATGCAGGATCAGCCCCAGGACACCGTGGTGCTTGCGAAAATAGAGCAGCTCGCTCTCGATCTGATAAGCCGAGATCTGCCGGCTGGCAGCCTCGAGCTTGGCCACTGACTTGGAGCTCTCGCCGCCGATGTGAACCACCGTCGTGTGCGGGTAGAACACCACCTTCCAGCCGGCCTGCTTGACCCGCTTGCAGTGGTCAACCTCTTCGTAATAGAGGAAGTAACGCGGATCGAACAAACCGACCTGATCAAGCACTTCCCGCCGCACCAGGTAGTAACAGCCCGGCAGCCAGTCACATTCGCGGACCGAGGCATGGTCCCAGTTCATCTCATCTACCATCTTCACGCCCGGAAACAGGCGCTTGAGGCCGGTACGCGCAATGAACACGTTCAAGGGCGTGGGGAAGTAGCGACAGCACGGCTGCAGGTCGCCCTCGCGGCCTTCCAGGCGCACGCCGAGCACACCGCAGTCAGGGTGCTGGTCCATGTAGGCGATGGTTTTCTCGAGGGTGTCGCTGGCGACGAAGGCGTCGGTATTGAGCAACAACGCATAGCGGCCCTGCAGGTGTTCGAGCAATTGATTGTTGGCGCGGCCAAAACCCACATTGTCGCGATTGCTCACCAGCAGCGCCTCCGGGCAGACCTCGGCCAGGCGTTCCAACGAGTTGTCGACCGAGGCGTTGTCCACTATCAGATAGCTGGCCAGGGTTTCGCTGTCGGCGCGGCGCAAGGCATCGAACATCGGCTGCAACAAGGCGCCGGTGTTGAAGTTGACGACCATTACGTCGACCGGCTTGCTAGCCATTGTTGTTGTCTCCAAAGAAGTACTGGCGCCTGACCTCGGCCAACATCGGTTCCAGTGCCGGGTCGTAGGCGCCCTCGCGCTTCTTGATCAGGTCGATCCAGGGGTAGGCATTGCAGCGCTCCTCGACGCGCTGGATCATCTCGGCCGTGGTGCAGATGAACCTGGCCGGGTTCCCCCCTACAACCGTGCCGGGTGGCACGTCCTTGGTCACCACCGAGCCTGCGGCAACCACCGAATCAGGACCGATGGTCACCCGCGGCATGACGATGGCACCGTGGCCGACAAAGCAGTTGTCTTTAATGTCGATGAAACCGACTGAATCGAGCTGTTTGCCATAGCACACCTCGATCAAGGCCACCACGGCATCGTGGCCGATCAGGGTGCAGTCAGACAGGCCGACATTGCTGCCTAGGCGCAACAGCGCCGGGTCGGTGATGTTGCAGCCTGGGTTGATGTGGATATTGGTACCGACTGAATAGAACTTGCCCCAGCGCGCCATGTACGCGCCCCAGTCGCGGGCATTGGGGTTGCAGATTTTTTTATAGGCCGCGCCGCCGCGCCCGGTCGAGTACACAAACGACGTGATTGTGTTGCGTATCCATCCATACATGCTGCTTGCCTCGCCAATAAAGCAATCCCTGGACTGTTGCTGAGGCGTCTGCGGTCTTGTTCCTGAGCTTGCGACCGTTAGCGCACCCAACCCGTTATCAACCGCAGTGAAGCAACTACTCGTTCAAACAACCGCACCGCTTGCTGCTCTGAGCCTGGCATTGAGGTGATCGGCCAGGCGCAGAGCAAACTGGATCAACGGCATGGTCGGGTTGGAGGCGCCGCCCTTGGCGAAAATACTGCTGCCGGCGACATATAGATTGTCGGTCGCGAACACCTTGCAGTCAGCGTCCACCACGCCGAATTCAGGCGAAGCGGCCATGCGCGTGGTGCCCATGTGATGCGCATGCGGGGCCATTTTCAGCGGCACGCTGCTCTCGTAGACAAAATCGTTGAGCTTGACGAAGCCCAGGCCCATTTCGGCGAACTGCTTGGCCATCTCGGCGCCAATGCACTTGATGGTGTGACGGTCGTCGGCACTGAGCACCCAATTGACGTTGACCTTGGCCACGCCCAGTTCATCCTTCTCATCGAGCAAGGAAATACGGCTTTGCCGATTGGGAAACTGCTCGATCATGGTCCCGATCACACCGTCGCCAGGACAACTGAACTTGGCGATGAACTCGACCTTGCTGGCCACGCCCATTTCACAGGCGAGGTTTTCCAGAAAGTGCTTCACCTCGGCAGTCCTGCCGTAGGTCTGTACATCGGCCAGCACCGCCGTGGACACGTTGCCCTTGCCTGCCTGGTACTCGGTGACGAAGGCGTCGGTGGTGTAGTACTGGCGCGATTCGGTGTCCTCGCCGTCCTTGAGGATAAACGTGCCCATGTCGACGTTCAGGTGCTCCATGAAGCAGCGTCCAACCGGGCCGTCCTTGCTGACTACGCCGGCTGCGCGCAGCGACTCGCTGTTGAGCAACTGCCGGGCGTTCTCGATCGCGCCGGTAGCGAGGATGAAGTGTCGGGCCTGCAACCGCGCGCGCTGGCCGTTGTAGTCGGACACCAGCACCGCGCCGACCCGGCCAGTATCCTGGTCGAATTCGATATCGACGCAGTTGCAGTTGATGAACACCTCCAGGCCAGGGGTGTCGTTGAGCGCTGCTGCGTATTTTTGCGCAAAGCGTGTTGGCGGGCTGAGCAGAAACCGGTCTGCTTCGAACTCGCCGCCCTTCAACCCGGCATTCATGGTGTGGAACTCGGCACCTGCGGGCAGATCGACGATGTCCATAGCCGCCGCCAGGTACTGCTCGACTTCCGCGTAGGCGATTGGCCAGCCCGGCATTTCGCCGGGGGGTGCCACAGAGAAGTCCGATGCGGTGAAGGGGCGGCAGCGCCCTGCCCAATGGTTGGAGGTACCGCCCAGATAGCGCAAGCGGGTTTCTTCAGCGTACAGCTCAAGGCCGGTCGAGGTGCATTTGTAGAATGCCTGCGACTGCGGGGTGTATTCATGACCTCCCGCTTCGAGCAACACCACCCGCCAACCGCCGGCGGCCAGGCGCAGGGCCAGGGTGATGCCGGCTGGGCCAGCACCGACGATGCACACGTCGTAATCATCGCGCAGCGTTTTGTCTGCCTGATAGTCCTTGATCATGCCGGCCCATCCCGAAAATAGTCAGCAGGCAACACCCAGCCGTTTATCACCACGAACCCGGCCTTTTTCTCGGCAGGCTTTGCTACGGCGCTGGCGCCCACGCCAAACATCGCCCCGCCGATCCCCAACACCACACAACCCCGAAGAAAGCCTCTACGACCGGACAGCCGACTGCAAAATTCAAGCTTCCCCATAATTCCAAGACCTGTGCCCGTGGATTATTGACATCTTAGTAGCTGGCCCGACAAGCGTCAGAGCCAGGCGAAAAAATGCGTGACCGCAACGCCGAACAACGCCCCGACCGCCAGCATCGGCAGCACCACCAGCTCGCGCTTGAGGCTGAACATGCCCAGCTTGCAGTTGACGCAGACCACCAGGATCAAGGTCGGCAAGGTGTGCAGGGCGACCCCCCAGATCGCGTATTCGACGCCGCCCAGGGCCAGCAACAGCGGTAACAAGGCCCACAGCGACACCAGGCGGATGATGTTGTCCATGGCCTGATACTTGGTCAGGCCGAGGGCTACCCAGAGCTGATGCGACATGGTGTAGCGCAGGGTGAAGAACGACAACGACAAAATTGCCAGCATCGGGCCGGCTTCGGCATAGCGCTCGTCATACATCCAGCCGATCAGCAAGGGGCTGCCAGTCAGCAGTACGCCGCAGGTAAACAGCATGGCCAGGTCGACCAGCAGCTTGAACCGGTAATACAGGCGCTTGAGCCGCTCCATGTCGCCTTCCCGGACTGCCTCGCTGAACGCGGGCAAGGCCACCGAGCCGCCCAGGCGCAACAGCCCGGTCTGGATCGCGCCCAGGATCAGCACTGCAATCGAGTACACCCCCAGTTGCGCCACCGTCATGCTCGCGCCGAACCACATACGGTCGCCGTACATCGCCAGCACGCCGACCATCGACGACAACAGGATCCAGCGGCCGAACACGATCAGTTCCTGCAGCGCGTCGCGGTCCCACTGCAGGCGGTTGCCATGCCCATGCATCGCCAGGTGACCCAGTACGGTGCCTGCCAGCGCCGAAATCAACCCGGCCAGCACCAACGACCAGATCGAACGGGTGAAGTAACCAATCAGCAACATCGCCAGCAATCCGATGAACTGCGACGCCAGTTCGATCAAAACCACGCGCTTCTGTTGGAAAGTTCGCACCGCCACATCTATCTTGGTCGACTGAAAGCCCCAGATGATCGCCGACAGGCCAGTGGCAGCCAGCACCATCGGCAGCTCGGGGGCCGCGTAGGCCGATTCGGCTGGCCACAGGTCAGCCCGCTGGGCATACCAGGCGGCCAGTGCCAGCAGCAGGGTCAGGCCAAACAGCACGAAACCGCGCACGATCTGCACGGTCCAGGCGGTATTGAGAAACAACGGATCGTCGCCGCGCGTGCTCTGGATGATGTTTTGCCGCAGACCGACGTCGGACAACAAATGCAGGAGCATCGAAACCGTGCCGGCAATCACCATCACACCGAACATTTCCGGCAACAGCAGCCGCGCCATGATCAGGTTGCCGCCCAGCCGCATGCCCTGTGAAGCCAGCAGCGACACAAGGTTCCAGGCTCCGGCCCAGATTGCCCTGGAGCGCAGGCTCACGGCAGCGGACGCTTCAATCGACGGCATGACTTCAATCTCTGACTGAATGGCTAGAAGTCACTATAGTTTCAATTAGCCATGATGCGAATCTCAATAATCCAGGGATAGGTGCCCTAGCCAATGCCAGAACATTTTCGTGCACTGATCGTTATTTTGTTCGTGGCCAGCGTGGTGTTTGTGATGGCGCGCAGACCGGCACTGGACATCATCCCGGCGGCGGACTTCAAGCGTCGGCGCAACCTCTGGTTTGGCCTGACCCTGCTGGCGTTCTTTTCCCACAGTTTCTGGCTATATGCCGCTGCGACTGTAGTGATCCTGTATGTGGTGCGGCGCCGTGAACACAATGTGCTGGCACTGTTTTTCATCCTGCTGTTCCTGATTCCGCCGGCGTCGGTGGAAATACCCGGCTTCGGCGTGGTCAATTACCTGTTCGAGATGAACCATATCCGCCTGCTGTCGCTGTGCCTGCTGCTGCCCACCGCGCTGGCCCTGAGCAGACAAGGCGATACCCTGGCCTTCGGTCGCACCCTGCCGGACAAGCTGCTGGCGGCCAGCCTGATTCTGATGGGCCTGCTGTACCTGCGCGAAACCACCCTGACCGATACCTTGCGCCAGAGCTTCTACCTGTACACGGATGTGTTTCTGCCCTACTACGTTGCCAGCCGCGGCCTGAAGCAGATCAGCGACTTCAAGGATGCGCTGCTGGCGTTCGTGCTGGCGGCGTTTCTGCTGTCGTTGATTGCCGTGGCCGAATTTGCCCGCCACTGGCTGCTGTACAACGCACTGACCGATGCCATGGGTACCCAGTGGGGCATGTCCGGCTACCTCAGCCGCGGCGGATCGCTGCGGGCCAGTGCCACCACTGGTCAGGCAATTGCGCTGGGCTACGTGATCAGCGTGGCGATTGGTCTGTTCCTGTTCCTCAGTAGTTACGTACGCAGTCGCTTGCAGTGCCTGCTCGGCGCGCTGCTGCTGGCGGCCGGGCTGATCGTGCCGCTGTCGCGGGGGCCGTGGATCGGTGCGGTGATCATTGTCGGTGTGTTCATCGCCACCGGCCGCAACGCGGTCAAGCGCCTGAGCCTGCTGGCCATGGCCGGTATTCTGGCGCTGCCGCTGCTGAGCGTGATGCCTGGCGGGGAGAAGGTGCTCGACCTGCTGCCGTTCATTGGCAACCTGGAAAAAGAGAACATCACCTACCGCGAGCGCCTGCTGGACAACTCGTGGATCGTGATCCAGCGCAACCCGCTGTTTGGCTCGTTCGACTTCCGCAATACCCCGGAAATGCAGTCGATGATCCAGGGCGAAGGCATCATCGACATCGTCAACACCTACATCAACCTGGCCCTGCGGGTCGGGCTGGTCGGGCTGACGCTGTTTGTCGGCTTCTTCGTCAGCATTCTGTTCGGCCTGCGCAAGGCGCTGCGCGCCTTCCCCGACCGTAATGAAGAAGGCCGCTTGCTCGGCCGTGCCCTGTTGGCGACGTTGCTGGGCATTCTGGTGATCATCTTCACCGTCAGCAGCATCACCGTGATCCCTGTCGTGTACTGGTCGATCGCCGGGGTAAGCGTGGCTTACATACAGATGGTGCGCCGTGCCCGCCAGGCCGAAGCCAGCAGCGCATTCGCCAGCCTTCAATCCAGGTAATGTCAATGACCTCACTGCGTATGCGACCCCTCATGCGGGCCTCGGCCCTGCTCGCTCTGGTGCTGTTGCCGCTGCCTGCGTGGACGGCAGAGTGGTCGGTCAGCGTCGACCAAAGCAATGGACTGCCGAGCTTGACCCGTGGTGGCGGCCCGGTCATGGCGTCGCGCTTCGACTTCTGGGGCGCGGACTGGAGCTGGACCGGCTTCTACACCGCGCTCAAGGTCAACGCGCCTTATAACTACAGCCTGATGGGCAAGAGCAAGGACCTCGACTTTGATCTGAACGCGTTCATCGCCAAGCCGCAGGCACAAACCCTGAGCTGGGACATCACACTGGACGCCCACAGCAGGAAAACCGACATCATGGGCGGCGGCATCGTGTTCAACTTTGACCCGGCGCTGATTGCCGGTGAGATGGGCAAGCCGGTGTTGCTGCCGGACAACAGTGGCTGGTCCTGGGGCAACGAGGCTCAGGGCCGACGTATCGAGATGCGCTTTCAGCCCGCGCTGGCCAGAGTGTTCATGGAGCGCGGCGATCCAAGCGAGATACGTGCGTTTTTCTACGAGGACCCAATTCTGCCCGGTCGCCAGCAGATCAAGGCAACCCTTACGGTCAGCGGCGATATCGACATTGGCCAGACCAGCGAAGAACGTTTTGGCCTGGCCGACCCGAACAGTTGGCCGGATGACCAGCTCGACTGGCGCACCTCTCCGGTCGACCTGTCATTTCTCAATGCCGGCGAAAAACCGGCCGGCAAGCGCGGCTTCGTCAAGGCAGACGGCGAGCAGTTGGCCTTTGCCGACAACACCCCAGTGCGCTTCTGGGGCACCAATCTGTCTGCCTATGCGCTTTACAACACCCCCGACGACGAGATCAAGCAACAGGCCAAGCGCCTGTCAGCACTGGGCTTCAACCTGATCCGCCTGCACCACCACGACTCGCCCTGGGTCAGCCCGAATATCTTCGGCGATGTCAGCAAACTGCGCGACACTCAGCAGCTCAATGCCGAATCCCTGCGCAAGCTCGATTGGTGGATCAAGTGCCTGAAGGACGAAGGCATCTACGTCTGGCTGGACATGCACGTCGAACGGGTACTGACCATCAACGACCAGATCAGCGATTTCGCCGAGCTGGCCAAAGGCAAGAACTACATCGACCTCAAAGGCTATGCGTACGTCAACGCCTCGATCCAGCAAGCGATGAAGCGCTTTGCCGAGCAGTACGTCACCCATGTCAACGCCTACACCGGCCTGGCCTACAAGGATGACCCGGCGATTGCTGCGCTGTTGCTGACCAATGAAAACGACATCGTCCAGCACTATGGCAACGCGCTGCTGCCGGACAAGGGCGTACCGCGCCACAGCCAGCGCTACATGGAGCTGGCCAAGGCCTTTGCCCAGCGCCACGACTTGCCGGCAGACCGTACCTGGCGTGCCTGGGAGCCTGGCTCGTCGAAGCTGTTCCTCAACGACCTCGAGCACCAGTTCAACGTCAGCCTGATCGAGCACCTGCGCGGGCTCGGCGTAAAGGTGCCGATCGTCACCACCAGCAGTTGGGGCGGCAATGGCCTGAGTACGCTACCGGCGCTGACTTCTGGCGATATGATCGATGCCCACAGCTACGGCGCCAGCGGCCAGCTGGAGAAAAACCCGCTGACCAGCGACAACCTTGTCAACTGGCTGGCTGCCGCGCAGGTTGCCGGCCTGCCGATGAGCGTGACCGAGTGGAACGCCCAGCCGTTCCCCAGCCCCGATCGTCACTCGCTGCCGTTGTACATTGCCGGCACCGCCAGCCATCAGGGCTGGGACGCCATGATGCAGTACGCCTACAGCCAGCAGGCTTTCATCGCCCAGTGGATCCGCGCCGACAACTGGAACGCCTACAACGACCCAGGGCTGATGGCGACCATGCCCGCCGCCGCTCTGCTCTACCGGCGCGGTGATGTGCAGGCCGCGCAGACCCGTTACGTCTTTGCGCCCTCACCCGCCACGCTGTTCAACCGCCTGATCACCCCGGCCAACTCGGTCCTGCTGCGCAGCGCCATGGAAAAAGGCCAGCTGCAGATCGCCCTGCCGGCCACCCCCGAGCTGCCCTGGCTACGGCCCAGCCCCATCGCGGCGGGCGCGCAGGTGCTGCAGGACCCGGATCAATCGTTGCTGGCAGCCGATGCCAGCGAGTCGAGCTCTGACACTGGCGAACTCAAGCGCAACTGGCAGCAAGGCGTGTACACCATCGACACGCCGCTGACCCAAGCCGCAACCGGCTGGTTGGGCGGGCATTCGATGAGCCTTGCCCAACTAGGGCTCGACCTGCAAACGCCATACGCCAGCGTGGCCGTGCAAAGCCTGGATGGCAAACCGTTCAGCCAGTCGCGCGAGCTGCTGATCTCGCTGGGTACCCGCGCGGTGCCACGCCCGGACGACATGACGCCGTTTCACGTCGAGCCGCTGCAAGGGCGCGTCAGTATCCAGGCTGGGCCGGGGTTGAAGCTGTATACCGGCAAACAGCAGCAGTTGCCCGTCAGCTACGAGGACGGGCGCTATGTGATTACTTTCGATGGCCAGCACATGAGTAATTGGCTGTTCTTGAAATAGCCATTTTTGCCACCTACCCTCTCAGAGGTCAGCGTTAGTCCGCGTTTGCTCGACCCGCCTCACATGGACCTGTTTCACCCCACAGGATTGGACGGAACAACTACAGATTCCAGGAGAATGCGGATGAAGTTTCTGGTTGTCGGCGGCGCAGGCTACATCGGTTCACACATGGTCAAGCACTTGCTGCTGGCGGGGCATCAGGTCGTGGTCGCCGACGTCATGCCGGCCCACAGTGGGGTCGCCTGGGTCAACCTGGACATCGCTGACAGGGCAGCGCTGGATGCGCTGTTTGCCGCTCATCGCTTCGATGCGGTGTTTCACTTTGCCTCGTTCATCCAGGTCGGTGAATCGGTCAGTGACCCCGGCAAGTATTATCAGAACAACGTCGCCGCGACGCTGTGCCTGCTCCAGGCAATGATCCAGGCAGACGTCAGGCAACTGGTGTTCTCGTCGACCGCCGCAGTGTATGGCGACCCGCAGTATGTGCCGATCGATGAGGCCCATCCAAAAGCGCCGATCAACCCCTACGGACGCAGCAAATGGATGGTCGAGCAGATGCTCGAAGACTTTGATCGCGCCTACGGGCTGCGCTCGGTGTGCCTGCGCTACTTCAATGCGGCTGGGGCTGACCCTGATGGCATGCTGGGCGAGTGCCATGAGCCGGAAACTCATCTGATCCCATTGATCCTGCAGGCGGCCTCAGGTCGGCGCCCGGCAGTGACCGTGTTTGGCCGCGACTACAGCACCGCGGATGGCACCTGTATCCGCGACTACATCCACGTCAACGACCTCGCCTCGGCGCACGCTTTGGCTATCGACTACCTGCAGACCGGTGGCGCCAGTACGGCCTTCAACCTGGGCAATGGCGAGGGTTTTTCCGTGGAGCAGGTGATTGGTGCCGCTCGCAGTGTCACTGGGCGGTCAATCAACGTTATCGAAGCAGGACGCCGCGCCGGCGATCCACCGAGCCTGGTGGCCGACGCGCGCAGAGCTCGGCAGATCCTCGGCTGGCACACCCAGTACCCACTGCTTGAAGACATCCTTGGGCATGCGTGGAACTGGGAGCGGAAATACCCCTGGCGCTAGGCGGGACTACCCCTGGCGCCAAGCGCCAAGGGTTGGCTGGGTCGAACACTACTCAGTAGTAAGAGCGGGTCTGCGCCTCGGCCTTGTTCAGCACGGCGCCAATCAGATTGGCGGTGGCCAGGTGATACAGACAATCTTCGATTTCCTTCTTGCTGTTGTTGCCGTTGGCGACCACCAGCAGCACGCAGTCGAACTTGGGCAGCACGGTGATTGCGTCGTCAGAGCTGAGCAATGGCGGCAGGTCGAAGATGCAGATGCGTGACTCGTAACGCTCGCGCAGGTCATGGATCAGGTTGTTGACCTTGGGCGAGGACAGCACCTCGGTGGACAATGGCACCGGCTCGCGGGTTGGCAACACAACAAAGCGCGGCAGGGTCGGGTTGACCAGCACCTCCTCCAGCCCAGCCTGATTGTTCAGGTATTCGTTGAGGGCCTTGCCCATCGGCAAGCCCAGGCTGCTGCCGACCCGCGGCCGGCGCAGGTCGAAATCAACCAGCAGTGCGGTCTTGGTGGTGTGATGGGCGATGCTCATGGCCAGGTTGATGGCCAATACGGTCTTGCCAGCCTCAGGCGTTGGCGAGGTGATCGCCAGGGTCCGCCAGCCGTTCTCTTCCATGGTCTGCAGCACTTGCGTGCGCAGCAGGTCGAACGCCCAACTCATGTTCGAGTTCTTGTTGTAGGCGACGATTCGATGCCGCTCCAGGTGCTCCGCGCGCAGCGGCACGACCGTGGTGTTGACGTAATCGAACTGTCCCAGGGCTTCGGGCTGCTGTAGCACCGGTGCCGGTTGCGCGGCACTTGCTGTTACAGGATGAAGGGTGCTTCCAGTAGCCGGCGTACGTCTGTCCATCGCTGCTTTCCCTATTCAAACCGAGCCATAGCTTTATAAAGCAGAAGGTCCAATGGCATGTAGAACAGGTGGACCATGAGTAACATGATAGCCACCAGTGCCAGTGCAGCAAGCACCGCCAGTACTCGCCAGCGCCTGCGTTTGGCCAGTTCGGCCTGGGTGGCGATGAACGGCACCGCAACCAGTACCCGTTTGCCGACCACGCTTTCCAGTGCGCCGACACCGCGCACGCGCTGGTTGAGCATTTCCATCAGCATCACCAGTGCCGCGCCGCCAGCCGGTGCCAGTACCGCGCCGAGGGCGACGATTTTCTTGCGGTTGGGCTTGACTGGTTTTTCCGGCAACAGCGGCGGCTCAAGCAGGACAAAGCGCTCGGCCTTGTTTTCCTGCTCCAGGCTTTCGGTGATTTTTGCGCCCATTTCCTTGGCGCGGATTTCCTCGTACTTCTTGCGTGCGTTGTCGTGGTCGCGCATCAACGTGACCAGGCCGCGCTCGACCTGCGGCGCCTCTAGAATTTCGGCCTCGTAGCCTTCGATCTTGGCCGAGAGCTGACGCTTTTGCTCAACCAGCGAGGCGATGCGCTGCTGCGCGGCGCCGATCTTGGTGCGGGCACGGGCAACCTCGAGGCTGACGCCCGAAGACGCTTTAGGACCGCCACCTGCTGCCTGCAACGCCTCGATCTTGCGTTTGACTGCGATCACATCGGGGTGGGCTTCGGTGTAAGTGGTGAGCAGGCGCGCATATTCAGCCTTGAGGCTGGGCAGATCCTGCGGCAGGTCGGCAGTACCGCCACGGCTGCCATCGGCTTTGCTGGTGACACCGGCGTTGGCGGCTGACAGCTCGACTTCAAGGTAGCGCAGCTCTTCCTGAGCAGCCTTGTAGTCACGATCGATCTCGCGGAATTCAAGCTCGGCACGGGACAACATGCTCATGCGCAACGCCTGGTTCTCGGGCAAGGTGTTGGCGTGCGCCTGTTTGAAGTCAGCCAGCTGGTTTTCCAGGGTGGCCAGTTCAGCGCCCAGCTTGTTTGCCTCTTGGGTAAGGAATTCGGTGGTTTCGGTGGCGCGCTCGGTGCGCTGCTTGACGTTTTCGTTGAGGAACAACGTGACCAACTCGTTGGCGACTTCCTGAGCCACCTCGGGACGCTTGTGCTCGAAAGACACGTTGAAGGCCACGGTAGTCTCACCGCGACCTTTGACGAAGGTGCTGAGGGTGTTGACCACGATCGTGTTGCGCATCTGATCGATCTTGTCCGACTCGCTGAACTGGCGGCCCTTGTCGGCGAACAATTGGTACTTGTCGATGATCCGCAGCAGGTTGTCGCGGGTCATCACTCGCTGGCGAATAACCTCGATGCGCTCATCGGCGAAGCTGCTGTTGTTGGCCGAGACCAGTTCGGGCGAGATCTGCTGCGACTCGACCAGTATGGTGCCGGTCGACTGATACAACGGAGGCACACTCAGCGCAACCGCCACGCTGATGGCCAGAATGACCACGATGGTCACCCCGAGCAGCAGCGCGCGGTCCTTGATGATGGCGATGTAATCCTTGAGGGACAGCTCGTATTCAGACTTCATAGTGGCCACCAGGCTGAACGTCAGAGATCAGGAATTCGGTAAGTGAGGGTCAGGCCGACAATGGTGCCGACGGCGTCACCCAGGTCGTTCTGCTTGCGCTCGCGGTGCATCAAGGACAAGCGCACGTCCCAGAACTGCGAAAGCTCCCGGCTGGCCCACACGCCGTAGGTCTGCAAGGTATTCGGGGTCTGGCCTTTGCTGTCTTGCCAGGCCGCGTCGACGCCGACCCGGGTCAGCTCGTCGACGGCATAACTCCAGCTACCGCGTACGGCGTCGACTTCGGCGAAACCGCCCTCGGCACTGGCCACCGTGCTGCGTTCGGCGGTCAACGTGGCGTCGTGCCGTTCGCCGTTGTAGCGCAGCGATGCCCCGCCTTCCCCGCGACGCCCACCGCCATCACCAGAGACCTGGTTGACGCCCACACGCAGGGTGCCCTCAAGCCGCTCGGAAAACTGATATTTGACCCCGACCACCGGGGCGTAGCTGTTGGAAGCGCTGGCAGTGGTGTCATCGTCAGGCTCGTAGCGCCTGGCGGTGACGCCGGTAAAGAACTGGGTCTGCGCACTCCAGGCGTAGGTCAGGGTCAGTTCGCTGGCCAGTTCGTCGTAGCCGGTAAGCGTGTTGATGTCGTAGCGGGCCCGGTTGTAGGTCGTTTCGTTTTCCAACGTGGTCCGCTCGGTCAACGCGCGGTTCCAGTTGCCGATCAGCGAGTACAGCTTCTGGGTGCCATCAGTCGTGACCACACCGGTTTCAAGCACCGTGCCGGAAAGCGTCGAGCTTTCGCTGTACAGGCCACGCAAGCCAAAACCACCGGTTTCGGTCTCACGCTGCCAGCCGATGCTCAGATTCGGGTCTTCGCGGTCATCGACCACCGATTTGTCGGATGAGCGCAGCACCGTCAGGCCCAGGCCGAAGCGCAGCTCATCGCGGTCGTATTTGCCGACCAGGCTGTAATTGGGCGCAATGATGGTACGCACCACGCTTTGCTCCTGAGAGCTGAGCAATAGCGGGTTGCTGTCGTATTCGACAGTGCTGGGCAAGGTTGCCGAGGACTGCCAGACGGCAGCGTGGACCGAGGCCGAGTACGGCAACATGCAGATTGCCGTTACAACACCTGTTGCGCGAAGCAGCGGCACGGTCGATTTTGCGCTAACCAGCCCGCTCAAGGGACGACCAGCGTATCGCCAGCCTGAAGTTGGATATTGGTGGACAGATCACGCCCCGAAACCAAATCCTTGTAGCGCACCGGCAGCACCCGCTCGGTGTTGCCGACACGGCGGATCACCTTGATCGCGCTTTCATCGGCAAATTTGTCCAGGCCACCGGACATGCTCAAAGCCTGCAGCACCGCTGTCGGCCCAGACATCTGCACCGGTCCTGGCTTCATCACCTTGCCTTGCACATAGACCAGATTACCGTTGACCTCAGTCACCACGACGCTGACGTTGGGGTCTGGCATGTACTTTTCGAGTTGGCGGGCGACACGGCTTGCTGCTGTAGTGACATCCAGCCCAGCGACATCAACCCGGCCTGCCAGGGGGAAGGTGATACTGCCGTCGGGCAGCACTTTGGTTTCCTGGCGCAGGCTGTTATCGCCCCACACCGAAACCGTGACCTTGTCGCCCGGACTCAGCAGGTAAGGCGAACTCTTATCATCGGCACTAACCGTACCGGACCAGACCGCAAGCACGCAGACCAGTGAACCTAACAAACGCACCATGGGGGTCCCTCCGGCCAGGCGGCCGCTACTAAAAGAGCACTGAATGAGAACTACGCACAACCTCTCGCTCTACTACAAAGCTGCATTGCCACCACTGCACCGGCTCTGCGGTGCTTTACCGCCTTTAGCGCAATGCCCCGTCAATCACCCGGCGTCAGCGCCAGTGGCATCTGGAATATAGCTAGGCTTTGAGAATTGACAAGCCGTTACCCGCCAACCCTTCTGCTCTATCTTGATCGATCAGATCCGGCGCCCACCCACATAGTTGAAGACCAGCCAAACGATTGAAGCCGATCAGATTTTTCTTCTATTGGCGACTGCGACAAAACCCACAACTGCAAACGCAAACAACCATGCCGCTGTCGCCAGCGGGATCACGCTGTTCTGACTTACATATGAATCAGCAGCACGGGCAGCACCGCTTAACAGCACCAGCAGGAAAATCGATTTGATAAACAGGGTCGAACGCATGATCCCCTCCAGAAAGAGGACAAACAGATGAGTGGGTGCAGATCGCATGGGGTGTTGAAATTAGCTTATGGGCACAATGATATTACGTCAATGATCCGACACCATAATAAAACTCAATCGGGGGGCACTGTTTTCGTCAAAAACACGACAACTGAAATATGCTTTTTTTTCAAATCAGCCAGGGGCGGTTAAAGTCGCCCATATTCGCCAATCTGCATCGTACAAGCGGGGCATGGCAACGGGTGAAACGCGAGTACTTCGCGTCAATGGGCCATTGTACGGGGCCAAATCAGCTTTTGACTGGTAAGCAAAACTGGTGCGGTTATTCCGCTTGGCGATATATATCCGCTGCAGGTGTTTCATAAACGAGAATGCAATGTAATCAATTGCGTTTAACACATGGCAAGTAGATATCCACTTGAATAGTTGCCATGCAATTGGGTATTAGCCTGCTGGGAGCAGGTCCATCGTTCGGTCAAGTTCATCTCTATCGATGATAAAGCCGTCACCTTCTGGTTGACCGACGACAAACGCGAAATGTTGCCCATCGCGGTCTGCCAAGTACTTGTAATAACTGACAAACCGGTTCGGCGGCTGCAGGGTCAGGATGGTCCCGCCCTCGCGCAGAACATTGACGCCGTGCACCAACTGGCTGCCTTCGACGCCGGCAACTATCCGGGCGCCCGCACACGCCGCGACGATTGTTGGCACATCGTTGCGTAGCGGATCGATGACGCGAAACCCATGCTGGGTGCGCAGGTGCTCGGCTATCGCCAGTTCGTTGCGCAGCAGGCGCAGTTCACCAGCACCACCACGCAGCAAGAACACCCCAGGGTGCGGCGCGTGGCTGACATGGGACAGTAATTTGTCGCCCATGGCGCGATAGCGTGCGTGCCGGCTTCGGTTGTGGCTCTGGTCATCGAACAGGACCAGCTCGCGGAAGAAGGCCGTGTGCAGGCGCAGCGGGTTCATCCCCAGCCATGCTTCATAGGGCGGCGCCTGAGTGAACAGCGGTAGTCGCGCTGATGGCGCGGTCGTTACCGGCACCCCTTCGTCGCACGCCAGTGCATAGGTCACGCAGTCTTCCATCAGCCATGTGCCAAACCAAGAGTTGCCATTCTGCGTGCAGTAGATCGCTGCGCGCTCGATCTCGTGCTCCACCGCGATCCCGGGGAGGGTCCGCGGCTTGGCCGACAGCCATAGGCAGGCGTTGTCCTTGTACAGCACACCATCGATAAGCCAGACGTCCTTGAGTAGATAACCTCGCGTAGGGCCATGCTCGACCTGCATGCCGCCAGCCATGGTCGGGCCGGGATGCACATACGGGAAAAACCGCGCCTCCCACCCCGTTACCCGCTGCATCTGATCGGGCAGGTAGATCGCCGGCGGGGTCACCGTGCGCTCACCCGGAGCGATGTCCCAACTCTTCACCGCCAGGCTTTGCAGGGACCTGGCAGCTGACCGTGCCAGCTTTTGTCGGGCTATGTTCCGATATGCGGCGAGCGTCCAGGTGTGCTGACGCGAGGCTGGCTGGCCACTGAAATTGGATATATTACTTGGCATGAGCATCCTCCCACTGGGCGGGTTCAACACAGATCGGGCTCAACACAGAGGTAGCGCGCTAATACATCCTGGCTAGAGGCCGCTAGGTGGACACAACCCGCTCCATCGTGGGGGGGGACTGCAAACCGGCGTAGCGGCTGCGCAGAGTCTCCAGGAACCCTTCGCCATGGCCGTTGCCACCGTACAGGTAGATCTTGTGCAACCCGCCGAACACCATCTCGTGGTAGCGGCTGGCGACTTCGTCATCACTGGGCCCGTCGGGCAGCCCCAGGTGCAGCGTCAACTTGTTGCCCTCGACCGCGAACAGGGGCGTATCCCAGAGAAACTGTGCGGCTCCCGTCTTGGGCAAGCGCACGAACATGTACGCATGATTACCCAACGAATCGACATCCCCGCCCCGCCGCCGCTTCCACTTGAGCAGACCATCATCCGGACGCGCCAGGCACAAGCCAATGTCGTAATAGTCATAACCATTGGCCAAGGCCCACTCGAGGGCCATGTAGGTGGTAATGGAATTGACCTCACGCAGCTTCTTGGCATCGCTGAATATCGCTTCGCAGTAACCAAAGCGCAGGGTGCTCCAGTAGCGCTTGCCACCGCGGGTGATCTCGCAGCCGAGGTGACAGGCGACCACTTCATCGCCCAGCGTGATCAGGTCCAGACGGCCAACACCCTTGGCAATCCGAAACACTTCCTCAGTAGCAAACTGGGCAGCATGAATACCCTGGCGAGCGGTGGCGTACGGACGCAACAGCTCACGGTCAGCCATGGCGATCTCAGCGTCATCGAGAGTCTGGCGCATCTGGTACAGCGGCCGGTGCTTGCGAATGCTGCGGCGCAGTTCGCTGTCGTAGCGGGCGGTGATGTCTTCCAGGGGGCGACCCAGCGGCACCACGGCGCTCAGATAATGCGGCACCGACAACGCGCCGCTGGTGGGCATTTCGCTGATCACCACGGTTTGATCGGCGCCACCTGACGGCGCCACCGCATAGGTTTCGGCGACCGCGGCCTGGCCCTTGCCGGCGATCAACAGCTTGGCCATTTCGCGCTGCTGTTTTCTGCCGATGTAGAGGATTTGATAAGGGCTCTCTTGCTTGAGCCGAAACCGGCTGACTTCCCAGCGCCAGACACAGGCACGGCTGAGCGCATCACGTAACCGATTTGAGACATGTCGCATCTCGTAGCGCATCGAGGGAGAGATGAATTTTCGAGCAACTGCCTGCAGGTTCTCTTTCATGTCTTCTTCAATGTCCTTGGCAAAAGCCATCCAGGCAAAACGCAGGGTCATCATCAACGCGCAGGAAAACGCGCTTAACTTATTGAAAGTTAATGCAATAGCTATATGACTTCGCACTCATAATTGGTAACAATTAAAGATGCAAGGTAGCCCCTTTGCAAGCGGCATTTTGACAGCATGGCGCATGCTTTTATGGCGTCAAATTTTATCTTTCAGGTTGTGCTGACCGAGCTGCGTTGACGCGCTGCCAACCACGCCTGCAGGGCAGCTGCGGGCATCGGCCGCGCCATCAGATACCCTTGCCCCTGATCACAACCTGCATTGCGCAGGAAGTCGTACTGCGCCTGGGTTTCGATCCCTTCGCCGGTGATCCGGAAGCCCAAAGCATGACCCAGGTCGATGATGGCCCGGGCGACGGCCACAGCGTCATCATCATCAGGCAGGTCCTTGATGAACGCACGATCGATCTTCAGGTGGTCGATGGGCAGCGAGCGCAGATAGGCCAGCGATGAATAGCCGGTACCGAAGTCATCGACGGCAGTCGCCACGCCCATTGCCTGCAGTTGTGCGAGCACGGCGCAGGCCTGCTGCTGGCTCTCCATCAACAGGCTTTCGGTAATTTCCACTTCCAGCAACTGCGCGGGCAGGCCATGGCTGGCCAAAGCACCGGCCAGGCTGCTGACGTAATCGCTGCGTTCGATCTGCAGCGCCGCCACGTTGATGGCCAGCGGCCCTGGCAGGCAGTCTGCATTGCGCCAGCTGGCCAACTGCGCGCAGGCCAGTTCCAGCACGCGCTCGCCCAGCGGGATGATCAAGCCGGTCTGCTCGGCCAACGGCACGAACTCGCCCGGCGCAATCAGACCATGCACCGGATCACGCCAGCGTAGCAGCGCTTCGACGCCTTCTACCCGGCCGCTGAACAGATCGATCTTGGGCTGATACCACAACTCGAACTCATTGTGCTGCAAGGCGCGGCGCAGGTTGCGCTCCATCTCCAGGCGCTGCTGCAGGCGTGCAGTCATGTCCGGATGGTAAGGGCGCCAGGCATTGCGGCCGTTTTCCTTGGCCACGTACATGGCGGTGTCGGCATGACGTAGCAGGCTGTCGACATCGTTGCCCTGCTGCGGGCACCAGGCCAGGCCGATGCTGCCGGTGACCAACGCCGCGTTGCCGTTGAGATCGAAAGGCCGCTGCAACGCCCGCAGGATCCCTTGCACCTGTTGGCTGACCTGGCCCTGGCTGCCCTGCAGCATGAACACGAACTCATCACCGCCCATGCGGCAAACCCGATCGCCTTTATTCAGCTCTTGCAGAAACCGCGCCGTCGCCTGTTGCAACAACAGGTCGCCCATGGCGTGGCCAAGGCTGTCGTTGACCTGTTTGAAGCCGTCGATGTCCAGCATCAATACAGCCAGGCCATGGCCTTGATTGATCGCAGTGGCCAACTGCTGTTGGAACAGCACTCGGTTGGGCAGCCCGGTAATGGTGTCGTAGTGGGCCAGCCGCTCAAGCTGCGCCTGCGACTCACGCAGCTCGCGGTTGCGCCGTTGCAGCAGACGGCGGCTACGGTTGAGCTGAGCGACGAACAAGCTGAACAAGCCGGTAAAACTCAGGGCGAACAGGAACAGCGGCGAAGTGAACAAGGCCAGCGCAGGCCAACCTTCGCGAGGTTCGGCGACCAATTGCCAACGGCCACCCGGCACCTCGACGGTCTGCGTCAGCAGCGGTTCTCTGAACAGCGCTGCATTGCCCCAGATCATGCCGCCTTCGGCGCCTTTACCGTCGCTGCCGCGCACGGCCAGGTCAATCGGCAGCTCCGGGCCGATACCGGCGGCCTGCAGCAAACGGTCGATATCGGCAACGGTCGAGACATTGCCCCAGTAGAATTTGACCCCACGCTTGCCGTTAACGAACACCGGGCGCCGGTAAATCAGCGCTTCACCGCCCTGGTGGAGCTTGACCGGGCCGGCCAGTACAGGCTGTTGCCGCTGCCGGGCGAGTTCGAGCATGGCGTATTGGTCAGGCAGGGTATGGTAGTCCAGGCCAATGACGGACAGATTGCCCCCACGTGGGTGCACGTCGTTGATCACATCACCTGGCGCCAGGGCCACATGGCGCATGTACGGCACCGAGGCCAGCGCCTCACGCGCCATGCCGCGAAAGTGCTCGGCGCTGATCACACCATCGGCCGTGATGAGCTGGGCGATGCCCTCGGTCTCGCCAAATGCAGCGCGCAACTGCGCCTCGAGCGCAACCCTCACCCCCGATAATTGTGTAGCTACATGCGCCACCTGCTCGAGTTGCTGGCGCTGCACGTCCATGTGGCCCAGCACAACTGACAGACCAATACCGATCAGGGCAAAGCCTACCGGCAACAGGCGGTTGATGCCGCGCCGCACCGGGTTGGCGGCGGGCACTAAGGGATCTTGGTCGAGGAAAGCACTGATCATGAATGCGCGGTCGCAGGTCGATTGATTGTGTATCGGCGCAGGTTGGGCAATGTTGAGCCAGACTGGTGTTTTTCCTCGTGCGGGCGCATGCTCGAATAGCTGAAGCGTTTCACCCATACACTAATCGTGAGGTGCAGTATTCATGGACAGTCTGCTCGATTCGTTGTTTCCCAGCGCTGATGACATCCCCGAGGCCTGGCGCCTGGGGCCGCCGCTGGAACAACGCGATTATCTGGTCAATGGCGAGTTGCGCCAGTGGCCTGGCCCGCTGGCCACCGTGCGCAGCCCGATCTGGCTCAAGCATGGCGATCAAGAGCAGCAAGTCATCCTCGGCAGCGCCCCGCTGCTGGACGCCGACACTGCACTGACGGCGCTGGACGCAGCAGTCCACGCCTACGACAAAGGCCGGGGCGCCTGGCCGACCATGCGTGTGGCCGAGCGCATCGAGCACGTGCAGGCGTTCCTTGACCGGATGCGCGAGCAACGCACGGCGGTGGTCAAGCTGCTGATGTGGGAAATCGGCAAGAACCTCAAGGATTCCGAGAAGGAGTTCGACCGTACCTGCGACTACATCGTCGATACCATCAATGCCCTCAAAGACCTCGACCGACGCTCCAGCCGCTTCGAGCTGGAGCAAGGCACGCTCGGCCAGATCCGCCGCGCGCCGTTGGGCGTGGCGTTGTGCATGGGGCCCTACAACTACCCGTTGAACGAGACCTTCACCACGCTGATCCCGGCGTTGATCATGGGCAACACCGTGGTGTTCAAACCGGCCAAGTTCGGCGTGCTGTTGATCAGGCCGCTGCTGGAAGCGTTCCGCGACAGCTTCCCGCCGGGAGTGATCAACGTGATCTACGGCCGCGGACGAGAAACCGTCAGCGCGCTGATGGCCAGCGGCAAGGTCGATGTGTTCGCCTTTATCGGCACGCACAAAGCCGCCAGCGACCTGAAAAAACTGCATCCGCGCCCGCACCGCCTGCGCGCAGCGCTGGGCCTGGACGCCAAGAACCCAGGCATCGTGCTGCCCCAGGTTGACCTCGACAATGCCGTCGAAGAAGCTGTCACCGGCGCGTTGTCGTTCAACGGCCAGCGTTGCACCGCGCTGAAAATCCTGTTCGTGCACGAAGATGTGGTCGACGCGTTTCTCGACAAGTTCCAGCGTAAACTGGCTGCCCTCAAGCCTGGCATGCCGTGGGCCCCGGGCGTGGCGCTGACGCCGCTGCCCGAGCAAGGCAAGGTCGACTACCTCAACGGCCTGGTTGCCGATGCCACCGGTAAAGGTGCACGAGTGCTCAATGAGGGCGGTGGCCAGAGCCGCGGTTCGTTCTTCTTCCCTGCCCTGCTCTACCCGGTCAGCGCCGACATGCGCGTTTATCACGAAGAGCAGTTCGGCCCAGTGGTACCCGTGGTGCCGTACCGCGACCTGGAGACGGTAATCGAGTACGTGCTCGACTCCGACTATGGTCAGCAGCTGAGTCTGTTCGGCAATGACCCGGCCACCATCGGCAGCCTGGTCGATACCTTCGCCAACCAGGTTGGCCGGATCAACATCAACGCCCAGTGCCAGCGCGGGCCGGATACCTACCCGTTCAACGGGCGCAAGAACAGCGCCGAAGGCACCTTGTCGGTGCACGACGCACTGCGGGTATTCTCGATCCGTACCTTGGTCGCAACCAAGTTCCAGGAGGCCAACAAGGCGCTGATCAGCGAGATCATCCGCAATCGTCAGTCGAGCTTCCTGACCACCGACTACATCTTCTAGCCGCCTGCAAGGGTCGGCCTCCAGCTTCAAGTTGAAAGCAGCCACGCTTTGCTTGAAGCTTGGGGCTTGTAGCTGGGAGCTGCTCCACATGCGAATCATCGAGAAAAACGCCAGCCTGGTGCGTAGCCTGACCCTGGCCGAGGAAGAACTGCTGGCAGGTTTTGCTGCCGGCAGCCTGAGCGGGCCGGCTGTGCTGCAGGCCAATCAGATGCTGATGAAAGTGCGCAGCGCCAACCAATGGCTGGCCTGCGACTGCCGCAAGGACGCCTTGCCGGTGCTCAATATCGCGCTCAATGGCGATACGGGCCGGCTGGTCCTGCGCAACAATCCGGACACCCCCGAACATACCCCTGGCTGCCCGTTCAGCAAGGATGAGCGCGAGACGGAACAGAGCCGCCAGGAGAGCTCGCCGCCGCCCGCGTGGCTGGCACCAGACACCCCGCTGGGCCTGATAGGCGATTTCCGCAAGGCCAGCGAGCAAGGCCCCGCCGGCCCGGTCAACGAGGCTAGCGAACGCCGGGCACAACAGCACCTGCTGTCGCTGCTGCTGACCTGGATCGAAATCAGCGGCCTCAACGTCTATGCCAGCCACCTGAAAAAGGACCTCACCGCGCAGTTCGCCGAGCTGCGCAGCGTGGCCAGCCGTTACCCATTGCTCGAGCGCGTGCCAGCCAGCAACTACCTGGAAACGCGGCTGGACATGAAGCACATGATGATGCTCAAGGCGCGCCTGCGTGAGGCGACGGTGTTCGGCAACCACCGTCGGCATGGCTTGCTGCTCGACTGCGTCGATCAGATCAAGGGGCGCAAGCTGTTCAATGCCCGCAGTGAAGATGGCTTCGACTTCCAGGGCCATCATCTGTACTGGGGCGGCAACCGCACCAGCGGCCCGCTGCTGGCCCTGGCGCTGTACTCGCCGGCTACCGCCGGGAGCAATTTCTATGAGCTGATCCACGTTGCCAGCGTGCCGGTGCTGTCACGGGCGCATCTGTTCCCGGTGTACCGCGATGAAGAACGCGAACCACTGAAGGCGTTGGTGTCGCTGATCGACTGGATGGCCAGCAAAGGCGTCAAGGTACTGATGCGCCGGCCGGTGATTGGTGGCCAGGTGATGGATGAGCTGGTGCTGACCTCGGATCAGGACCGGGTGTTGTCGGTGTCACTACTGGAACAGCCGGTTGGGCCAGAGCCCGACACCGAGCACTTCAAGCGTTACGCCGACTTCAAAAGCCTGGAGACCTTCCGCAAGTTTGTCGCCGGGTTTTTCATGCGCGAGCGGTGAAGCACCTTTGCATTCTTCTCTGGGTTGAGATTGCTGGGGCCGCTGCGCAGCCCTTTCGCGACACAAGGCCGCTCCTACAGGGACCGCGTTAGTTTGACCAGACGCGGTC
>NZ_JBNWAE010000003.1:0-342003 GCF_050496565.1 Pseudomonas shirazensis | reverse complement strand
TCGCGAAAGGGCTGCGTAGCGGCCCCAGGATTTGTGCAACACCGCAGATCGCTGGGGCCGCTACGCGACCCTTTCGCGACACAAGGCCGCTCCTACACAGACCTGCTGCGGGAGTGGCTAAGCTCAAATACACCAACAGCCGCCCCCTAGGTATGGCACTGTTACCGCTCTGCACAGCCGCTCAGTGACCCCCATGCCGACTCGAAAAACCGGCGTTCGTGCCCTACAGGCCGACCGCACCAAGCACAATATCCTCCAGGCCGCAGTAACGGTCTTCAGCAAGGAAGGCTTCACCGGCGGGCGCATCGAACAGATCTCATCGTTGGCCAACTCCAACGACCGGATGATCTACTACTACTTCGGCAACAAAGAAAAACTGTTCATCTGCGTGCTTGAGCATATCTATGCAAGCTTCAATCAGGCCGAAGCCAAACTACGCCTGGACCTCGCCGACCCCGAGCAGGCGCTACGGCAGCTGGTGGCGTTCATCTGGGACTACTACGTAAAGCACCCCGAGTTCGTCACCCTCCTGGCCACTGAAAACCTCCACCAAGGCAAGCACGTCAAGCAGTCACAGAACCTCACGGCACTGGCCGGCGAGGCGGTAGGCGTGCTGCGCCCGATCATCGAGGCTGGCCAGGCCCAGGGCCTGTTCCGCGCCGATATCGACATCCAGCACAGCTACCTGATGATCGCCTCGCTCTGCTATTTCTATAACTCCAACCGGTACACGCTGAGTTCGTTCCTGGCTGTCGACCTTGGCGCCAGGCAGGCCAAGGCCGACTGGCTGGCATTTATCAGCGACCTCGCCCTGCGCGGCCTGCGCCGCTAGGCGTCACAGTCAATGGCTGCCAGGGTTGGCCCGCACCTGCGCGCTTTTGCCGGCCAAGCCTTGCCAGGCCGGCTGGTCGCTGGCAAAGCGCTGTCGCAGATAAGCACTCAAGTCCGCCACCTGGCGGTCGGACAAGCTGTCCTTGAACGCCGGCATGTAGCCCAGATCGGGCGTTGCCGGAGTGGCAATGCCATGCAGGATCACCCGCAGCAGGTTGTCTGGCAGCGCGCTGTGTACATTGCTGTTGACCGCCATCGACGGGCTCACACCAAACAGCTTCGGCCCCAACCCATCGCTGTGACAGGCCATGCACGCGCCTTTGAACACACGCTCGCCATTGCTGATCGAAACCTGCGCATCCACCTGCGCTACTGGCTTGGCAGCAGCAGCCTGGGGCGCGCCGTCGAGGGAAGCGAGGTAATGCGCTATCGCTTGCACGTCACTCTGCGGCAAGGTGGCCAGCTCGCTGACCACCGGCCCCATCGGCCCAGCCGCGACACCATGCTTGTCTGAAAAGCCAGTGCTCAGGTACGTAACCAGCTCGCTCTCGCTCCAGGGCGTCGCCCCCTTGCCCAGCGCATTCAGTGCTGGCGCCTCCCAGCCGTCGACCATGCCGCCCGCCAGATAGCGCTGACCGCCCTGCTCCGCACCCAGCAGATTGCGTGGCGAGTGGCAGGCCGCGCAGTGGCCAAGGCCCTCGACCAGGTAGGCGCCCCGGTTCCACTGTGCGCTGCGCTGCGGATCGGGTTGATACTCGCCGCGCTTGAGAAACAGCGCGTTCCAGCCCGCCATCAATGGCCGCTGGTTGAACGGGAAGCGCATCTGGTTGACCGATGCCTCCTGGCGCACCGGCGTCTGCGACATCAGGTAGGCATACAGCGCCTGCATGTCGCCGTCAGTGATGTTGCGAAACGAGGTGTAGGGAAACGCCGGGTACAGGTGCCGACCATCGCGGCTGATGCCTTCGCGCATGGCCCGCTCGAACGCAGCGAATGACCAGCGGCCAATGCCGGTTTCCGGGTCCGGCGTGATATTGGTGCTGTACAGCGTGCCAAACGGCGTGTCCATGGCCAGCCCACCGACATTGACCTTGCCGCCGCTGACCGTATGACACACCGCACAATCACCGGCAGCTGCCACCTGCCGGCCGCGCTCCAGCATCGACGCTGACCAGCTGCCTGCCGCCGGGGGTGTCACCCGGGGGATTTCAGCGCGCCAGGGCAGTGCCGTGGCAGCCATGCCCAGCGCCGCGCCAAATACACCGGCGAGCGAGCCGAACCACCATTTCGAGCGTTTTGCCGCAGGCGCTGGCGGTGGCTGCATCTCGTCTGCCTGGCCATCGCCTGCGAGCGCTGCGCGCACCCGTTCGGCGGTGATCGGCAGTTCGCGGAAGCGGATCCCGGTGGCATCGAATATCGCGTTGGCAATCGCCGCCGCACTCGGCACCGAAGCCGACTCGCCGCTGCCCATTGGCGGCTCGTGCTGACGCGGCAGCATCAGCACGTCGATTTGCGGCACCTCGGGGAAGGTCAGAATCGGGTAGCCGCCCCACTCCTTGCTGACCACCGTCGACTCCTCAAAACTGACCTGCTCCTTGAGTACGCGACTTGTGGACTGGATCACGTTGCCGTGGATCTGGTGCCGCACACCATCAGGGTTGACCATCATGCCGGCATCATGGCCGATCACCACCCGGGTGACCGCCACTTCACCGGTGCGCCGGTCGACCGCGACATCGGCGACCCAGGCCGCCCAGGCAGCACCAAAGCCTGGGAATTTACTGTGAATGTAGCGCGCGTAGGCGAAACCACGACCGCGCAGGATGTCGCCCTCGGCAGGCGTCTGCATCGGCTCGCTATGCGGCTGCCAGGCGGCGCGCTCGGCGGTGGCGTTGATCAGGTCGATCGCGCGCGGATCAGTCAGGTGCTTGAGACGATATTCGACCGGGTCGACACCCGCGGCAAATGCCAGCTCATCGATATACGACTCATGGGCAAAACTGTTGGGCATCGCCGACACGCCGCGCATCCACGACGCACGCACCAGCGGCGTCATGTCGTTGATGGTGACGCGCATATGCTCGTAATCATAGGGCGGGATCGAGGTGCGGTCGCCCATCTCGAACAGTGCCGGTACCGGCTCCACTGCGCCGGTCAGCAACAGCGCCAGGGTTGGCGCGCCATTCGACGGGTAGCTGGTCTGGAAGTCATAGGCCGCGACCGTGCCATCGGCATTCAGGCCGCCATCAATTTCCATCAACTGCGCGGTGCCTTTGGGCTCCCAGGCATGCTCCTGCTCGCGAGTCAGCTGCACCCGCACAGGGCGGCCCACAGCGCGCGACAACAGCACCGCATCGGCGCATACGTCATCGGCACAGTTGCGCCCGTAACAGCCCGCCGCTTCCATGCGGATGATCTCGATGCGCTCCTCGGCGCATTCCAGCAACCATGCCAGGTCCGCCCGCAACAGGTGCGGGTTCTGGGTGCCGGACCAGACCCGAATCGGCCCATCGGTGAAGTCGGCCAAAGCACAGGACGGGCCAATCGAAGCATGCAGCTGATACGGCCAGAGGTAGCTGCGGCTAAGGCGCTGGCTGGCGTTGGCGATGCCGTCATCGACATTGCCCTGGTCGAGCACCACCCGCTGCACGCGCGGGTTGTCGCGGATTGCCTGGGCGATGTCAGTCAGGTCGGGGAGCTTGCCGGTCAGCGGCTTCCAGCTGACCTTGAGCGCCTGCGCGGCGCGGATCGCCTGCTCTTCGCGTTCGGCGACAACACCAATGAAGTCGCGGATGACCACCACGGCGACGACCCCGGGCAGATGGGCGATGGATGACTCGTCCACCGCGAGCAGACTGTTGCCGACGAAGTCGCCGCTGTCATGGCCCGCATAGGGCGGGCGGATCACTCGGCCATGGAGCATGTCCGGCAAGCGCATGTCGTGCACATAGGTCAACTCGCCCGTGGCCTTGCCGGGGATGTCCACCCGCGCAGCGCTGCGCCCGACCAGACGGTAGTCTGCAACAACCTTCAACGGTGCATCGTCGCTGATCCGCAATTGCTGCTTGCGGCCCTCGAGCAGCTCGGCAAAGCGCACGCTGCGGCCATCGCCGGCGAGCAGCGTGCCCTCTTCGATGCGCAGGGTGTCGGCCTGGCAGCCAAGCCGCTGCGCTGCCTGCTCGAGCAAGAAACGCCGCGCGGTAGCCGCCGCCTTGCGCAGCGGCACGGCAGAAATCTGCAAGGTTGCGCTGGCGATGGTCGCGCCCTGATTGGGCGCCCGCTCGGTATCGCCGAGGACCATGTGCACCTGGTCCATGCGCAGGTCGAGTTCTTCGGCAACGATCTGCGCCAGCGAGGTGCGAATGCCCGTGCCGAGGTCGACATGGCCGTTGAAGGCGTAGACCATGCCGTCATCACTGACGGCCAGGAACAACGCCAGCTCGGACGCCTTGAGCGTCGGCGTCACGCCCTTGGCCACCGGCCCCGAGGGCGGCGTGATCTGGTCGACAATCAGCAGGACGCCGGTCTTGCCCAGCAACTGGTCGCGGCTGGGTACGTGTTGGGAGTGGTTCATGTTCAGCTCCGAATCTCGGCCAGGCGGCCAGCAGCGCGGCGCACGGCACGCAGGATTTCGACATGGGTGCCGCAGCGGCACAGGTTGCCGGACAGCTCGTTGCGGATCTGCTCGTCGCTGGCATCGGGGATGCGATCAAGCAAGGCCTTGGCCGTCATGATCATGCCGTTCATGCAGTAGCCGCACTGGGCTGCCTGCTCGTCGATAAACGCCTGCTGCACCGGATGCGGCGCGCTTTTGTCGCCCAGCCCTTCGAGGGTGGTGATATCGCGGTTGGCGGCGCCTGCCAGCGGGATCACGCAGGAGCGTGCGGCGACGCCATCGATGATCACCGTGCACGCGCCGCACTCGCCAAGGCCGCAGCCGTACTTGGGGCCGTTCAAACAGAGATCGTTGCGCAGGATCAGCAGCAGTGGTGTGTCGGCCATGGCACTGACTTCGACCGGCTGGCCATTGACGCGCAGGCACAGGTTGATTTGCATGGTGGGCTCATCTCTGGAGGTTGCTTGCCATTCAAAGGCGAGTACCCGAGCGCTACCAATCAACTCAAAAGGGGGCGCTTTTTCAGTAAGTACTCACTACATGAAATGAACGAGCAAGAAGCAGGCCAGAGATGTGCCTTGGAGTGTCGCGGGCGATTGCTGCGGACTGGGCGCAGTGCTCAGCCAGCGGCCTCGTCACTGTCGATCATCTTGCGCAGGAGAAACAGGATTGCCACCTGTTCGCCGGCATTCAGGCAGCCCATGCTCAGCTGACTGATCTGCCGGGCGCAGGGGATCATCGCATCCAGCAACGCCGCGCCAGGCTCGGTGAGTTCGACGATGACCTTGCGCTTGTCACTCGGATCCGGCGACAGCTGCACCAGCTCGCGAGCTTTGAGCCGGTCGACGATGCCGCGAATGGTCGCTTGATCGACTGCAGTGGCCTTGATCAGCTCGGCCTGGGAGCTGGGCCCATGGTCGCGCAAGGCACACAGGGTAACGAACTGGATCGAGGTGAGCTGCGGGTCGCAGGCGTGCTGCTGGAAGATCGCCGTGTGCCGCTGGTAGGCCTTGCGCAGCAGGTGGCCGATCTGTTCGGTGACATCGTAGGGGGCAGTATCAGGCACAGCAGATTGTGCGGAGGTTTTCTTGATCATGGGATGAGCTGGGCTACCTAGGTTGAGCTGGCCGGCCCCCGACAGCGGAGCGCCGGGCCAGTATAACCGCTATCGCGCCCTGGACTCCTCGGGTGCGACTACATCGCCCGCCACCACGACTGCCTTGTCGTCCAGATAGATATCGCAGTTACGCAGCGGGATATCCAGATGGCAGGGGGTCTTGCGCTTGCCCCCGACCTCGGTGTTGGGGCCGGTCGAGAACAGGAAATTGCCATAGAACGCCCGGGCGTCCATGCACATGCCGTCATTGCGGTCGTGCAGACCCATGGCGGTCCATTGCGCGCGCGGCTGCAGGCCCCAGCCAATGTGAGAGATGCCGTAGACCTCGGGGTCGTTGAAGTATTTCAGGTAATCACGCAGGTACTCGGCCTCGAAGCCGCCGTGGATGGCGGTGATGAACCCCTTGTCGATCTCCAGCGTGATGCGTTCACGGCAGTAGTTCTTGAACGGCAGGATGATATCGCCCACATCCAGTACCAGCGTGCCCTCGGCGCTGTCCTCGTTCGGCCAGGTGAACAGAAAGCCGCTGGGCCAGTGATCCCAGCGGCCCGGCTCATCGGCATAGCCATACTCGGTTACTGCAGGGTACTGGCCGAGCGGCGCATGAAAGTCACTGCCGGCCTTGGACCGCACATGCATTGTGCGCGCCTGCTTGAGCAGGGCTTCGGCGGCCAGCACGCGGCGCTTGTCGTCCTCGCTGGGCAGCATCCGCGCCAGCACTTCAGGCGGTTCGACGGCCAGCAGGATGCGCGTACCGGTCTTGAGGATCTGCTCCTGCTCGGGCGAGTGCAGCAACATCATCGTATCGACGATCAAGTCAGCCGCTTCCAGCGCCCGCTGCGCAGCCAGGTTGCCGGTCAGGGCCGTGTCACCACAGTAGGCGGTCATATCGTTGCCCATTGCCGTCGGGTGGTTGAACGATGGCAGCTCCACCGCATAGACCTTGGCGTTGAGGCGCTGTGCAGCTTCCATTGCCGCATTGACCGTGCGCGGGTCGGAGTAATGGCTCTTGAGCACGGCGACACTCTGCGTGTGGTCGACGCGGGACAGCTTGAGTACGTGTTCGAACATCTGCGTGAGTTGTGCATTGCTGACCGGCATGGGTCTCTCCTGGCATGGGTTGATGGGCTGATCAAAGCTGCACCGTCACAGTGCGCAGCGCGCGATCACGGTGCAAATTAATAGCGCATACACTGCAAGTCAGCAAATAGAAACTCATCTTGACGGAGAGCGCAAGTGGTCAGTACGAACGTTACCGATTCACACATATCCAACAAATACGTTACCAAAAGCTAAATAAAGCGCGATCACGAACCCGCCATAAAATATTTCAAGAAACCTATTCCATTTGAAATTTTAAAGCGTATACACTCGAATACGTCGAGCGGCGCAGTCGCTGACCACACAACAGAACAAGAGGAGAGATACCCATGCGCGGTAGGCAGAAAATCGCAATCGTCGGTGCAGGTCTGGGTGGCGCAGCCGCCGCCACATTGCTGCAACAGGCAGGCTTCGACGTCGAGGTGTACGAGCAGGCACCGCAATTCACCCGCCTTGGTGCAGGTATTCATATCGGCCCCAACGTGATGAAAATCTTCCGCCGCATGGGCCTTGAGCAGAAGCTCGAGCTGATGGGTTGTCACCCGGACTTCTGGTTCAGCCGCGACGGCAACACTGGCGACTACCTGTCGCGCATCCCGCTCGGCGAGTTCGCCCGCCGCGAATACGGCGCCGCTTACATCACCATTCACCGTGGCGACCTGCACGCCCTGCAGATGGATGCGATCAAGCCCGGCACCGTGCACTTCGGCAAACGCCTGGAAAAAATCGTCGATCAGGGTGACGAAGTGCGCCTGGACTTCGCCGACGGCAGCCATACCGTGGCCGACATCGTCATCGGCGCCGACGGCATCCACTCCAAGATCCGCGAAGAGCTGCTGGGCGCCGAAGCGCCGATCTACAGCGGCTGGGTTGCCCATCGAGCACTGATCCGCGGTGAGCATCTGGCGCAGCATGCCGACGTCTTCGAAGACTGCATCAAGTGGTGGACCGAAGACCGCCACATGATGGTCTACTACACCACCGGCAAGCGTGACGAGTACTACTTCGTCACCGGCGTGCCGCACGAGGCCTGGGACTTCCAGGGTGCCTACGTCGACAGTAGCCAGGAAGAAATGCGCGCCGCATTCGACGGCTACCACCCCACCGTACAAAAGCTGATAGGCGCGACCGAATCGATCACCAAGTGGCCGCTGCGCAACCGCAATCCGCTGCCGCTGTGGAGCCGTGGCCGGCTGGTGATGCTTGGCGATGCCTGCCACCCGATGAAACCGCACATGGCCCAGGGCGCCTGCATGGCCATCGAAGATGCGGCCATGCTCACCCGCTGTCTGCAGGAAACCGGGCTGAGCGACCACCACACCGCCTTCGCCCTGTACGAGGCCAACCGCAAGGAACGTGCTTCGCGGGTACAAGCGGTGTCCAACGCCAACACCTTCCTCTACACCCAGGAAGATCCCGCCTGGGTCTACGGCTATGACCTCTACGCCCAGACGCTGAAAAGTGGGGAGGCGGCATGAGCACCTTCATCGCCGGCGGCAATGTCAGCGCCAACGGCATTCGCCAGCACTACCTGCGCTACGGCGGCAATGGCCCGACGCTGCTGCTGATACCGGGCATCACCAGCCCGGCGATCACCTGGGGCTTCGTTGCCGAGCGTCTGGGCCAGCACTTCGATACCTACGTACTGGATGTGCGCGGCCGCGGCCTGTCCTCGAGCGGACCGGATCTGGACTACGGCAGCGAGGCCTGCGCGGCAGACATCCCGGCATTCGCCCAGGCCTTGGGCCTGAGCAGCTACCACCTTATTGGTCATTCGATGGGCGCGCGTTTTGCCCTGCGCGCCGCGGCACGCGGTGCTCCGGGCTTGCAGCGGCTGGTGTTGATCGACCCGCCGGTGTCCGGGCCGGGTCGGCGCGAGTACCCAAGCAAGTTGCCCTGGTATGTCGACTCCATCCGCCAGGCCCAAACCGGCATGAGCGGCGATGACATGCGCACCTTCTGCCCGACCTGGAGCGACGAACAGCTGGCCCTGCGTGCCGAGTGGCTGCACACCTGCCACGAGCCGGCGATCGTGCGGGCGTTCAACGACTTCCATGACGTTGACATGCACCAGGACCTGGCCAATGTCACCCAGCCGACGCTGCTGATGGTGGCCGGTCGCGGTGGCGTCATCCAGCCTCAGGACATCGCCGAGATTCGAGAACTCAAGCCTGATATCGAGGTGGTTCAAGTCGACAACGCCGGTCACATGATCCCTTGGGATGATCTGCCAGGCTTCTTCGCCGCCTTTGGCACCTTCCTCGACCATCCCCTTAGCTGACGGAGCCTCCACGATGACCAAGCTCTACCGTATCGGCCAGATCGTGCCGAGTTCGAACACCACCATGGAAACCGAAATCCCGGCGATGCTGCTGGCCCGTCAGACGATCCGCCCGGAGCGCTTCACCTTCCACTCCAGCCGCATGCGCATGAAGCAGGTAAAAAAGGAAGAACTGGCGGCCATGGACGGAGAGTCCGATCGCTGCGCACTGGAGCTGTCCGACGCCAGGGTAGACGTGCTCGGCTATGCCTGCCTGGTGGCGATCATGGCCATGGGCCTGGGCTATCACCGCGTCTCCGAGAAGCGCCTGCAACAGGCCACCGCCGACAACGAGGCGCTGGCGCCAGTGATCACCAGCGCCGGCGCACTGGTGGATGCGCTGCATGTGATGAAGGCCAAACGCATTGCGATCGTTGCCCCGTACATGAAGCCGCTGACCGAACTGGTGGTCAACTACATCCGCGAAGAAGGCTTCGAGGTGCAGGACTGGCGCGCACTGGAGATCCCCGACAACCTCGCCGTGGCCCGCCACGACCCGGCCAACCTGCCAGGCATCGTTGCCGGCATGAACCTGGAAGGCGTCGATGTAGTGGTGCTGTCGGCCTGCGTGCAGATGCAGTCGCTGCCAGCGGTGGCCAAGGTCGAGGCGCTGACCGGCAAGCCGGTGGTCACCGCAGCCATCGCCACCACTTACGCAATGCTCAAGGCACTCGACCTGGAGCCGGTTGTACCCGGCGCTGGCGCCCTGTTGTCTGGCGCTTACTGAACCGGGAGGCAATCATGAGCGATATACAGAGCGCCAGCGGCAACTACCAAGGCGTCTGGGGGCAGAGGATTGGCTTCGGCCGCAAGGCGGCCCTGTTGATGATCGACTTCATGCAGGGCTACACCACCCCCGGCGCGCCGCTGTATGCGCCCGGCGTAGTCAGCGCCGTCGAGCAGGCCGCAGGCCTGCTGGCACTGGCCCGGGAGTGCGGTACGTTAGTGGTCCACACCAACATCCGCTACCAGACCCCGCATTTTGCCGATGGCGGCGTGTGGGTGCTCAAGGCGCCGGTGATGAAAGACATGGTCGAAGGCAACCCGCTCGCCGAATTTTGTGCAGCGGTGCTGCCACGCGCGGAGGAGACAGTGATCAGCAAGCAGTACGCCAGTGCGTTTTTCGGCACCAGCCTGGCCTCACTACTGCATGCACAAGGGGTGGACACGGTGGTGCTGGCCGGCTGCTCCACCAGCGGCTGCATCCGCGCCAGCGCGGTGGATGCACTGCAGCATGGGTTCAGAACCATCGTGGTGCGCGAGTGCGTCGGTGACCGGCACAACGACCCGCACGAAGCCAACCTGTTCGACATCGACAGCAAGTACGGCGATGTGATCAGCCGTCAGCACGCCATCGAGCAGTTGCAACGCCTGGCCAGTTAATACCAGGCGCGATCTACCCATAACAATCAAGGAACGGTGCGGGAAGCCCGTTCCATGACCACCTGCTGTCCAGGGGTCGCCCCGCAGGAGCAGACAAGGGCCTTGTGACGCCGTCCACGCTTGCCGCGTATAGTGCGCTGCGCGCCTGGAGCGTCGAAAACTGCTGGCTTGAAAAACAACCACAAAGTCGCCCGCCAGGAGACAGGAAATGCCAATTGCGAACGCAACCACGGTCCATGCTGATACCGATCATGGCACCCAAGCACTGTACCGCCGAATCACCTGGAGGCTCATCCCCTTCCTGTGTTTCTGCTACCTCGCTGCATATCTGGACCGCATCAACGTCGGCTTCGCCAAGCTGCAGATGCTTGAAGACCTGCAATTCAGCACCGCGGCCTACGGCCTGGGTGCAGGCTTGTTCTTTGTCGGCTATATCATCTTCGAAGTACCCAGCAACCTGATCCTGCAGCGTGTCGGCGCCAAACTGTGGATCGCCCGCATCATGATCACCTGGGGCCTGCTCTCGGCCTGCACGATGTTCGTCACCAGCACCACCCAGTTCTACGTCCTGCGCTTTCTGCTCGGCGCCGCTGAAGCGGGCTTTTTGCCGGGAGTACTGTTCTACCTGACCATGTGGTACCCGACCTACCGGCGTGGGCGGATCATCGCCCTGTTCATGATCGGTCTGCCCCTGTCGAGCGTGATCGGCGGGCCGATCTCCGGCTGGATCATGGGCAACTTCGACCAGGTGCAGGGCCTGCATGGCTGGCAGTGGCTGTTCCTGCTTGAAGCCATCCCCAGTGTGCTGCTGGGCATCCTGACGTTCTGGGCATTGCCTAACAATTTCCAGCAAGCCAAGTGGCTGTCGGCCGAAGACAAGGCGCAGCTGGCGGCAGATCTGGCGGCAGATGATGCCGAGGGCAAAGGCAGCAAGCACAGCTTTCGCGACGGGTTCTTCAACCTGAAGGTATGGATGCTCGGCGGTATCGACTTCTCGATCCTGCTCAGCGCTTATGCCATGGGCTTCTGGATGCCGACCTTCATCCGCGACGCAGGCGTCAGCGACACCTTCCACATTGGCTTGCTGACGGCGATCCCGAGCCTGGCGGCGCTGGTCGGCATGCTCATGATCGGCGCCAGCTCGGACCGTCACCGCGAGCGCCGCTGGCACATCATCGTGCCGTTCATCGTCGGTGCCATTGCCATGGCCAGCAGCACCCTGTTCAGCGACAACCTGGTGATGACCGTGTTTCTCTTCGCGGTCGCTTCAGCGGCGATCATCGGCGCCGTGCCGGTGTTCTTCAGTTTGCCGGCGACCTTCCTCAAAGGCACGGCTGCGGCCACCGGCTTCGCCCTCGCCTGCTCGCTGGCGAACATTGCCGGGCTGGTCAGCAACTCGCTGATGGGCGTGGTCACCGACCTCACCGGCAACTCGCATGCTGCGCTCTGGGCCTTTGCCGTGTGCCTGCTGTTCAGCTGCTTCCTGGTGATTGCCCTGCCGGCCAAGCTGGTAAACCGCTGATGGCTGCACGCCTGGCGTGACTGCAGCGCGAGCAGGCACCGAGCCCGCTCGCCGCCCCCTTTGAACGCAAACCGACGTGGGTAGGCCAAGGCCACCGCGGCGGCTTGCTGTTGCCCGAATTCAGGAGTAACTCCCATGCACGGCCCGATGCCCCAGCGCTTTGCCAGCACCACCGCACGCCTCACTGGCGGCTGCCTCGCCGCCGCCCTTTGTGCAGAAGCCAGCGCCGAAGAAGCAGGTTTCATCGAAGGCGCCCGCGCCACCCTGCAGGCACGTAATTACCTTTTCAGCCGTGACTACGCCGACATCAAAGGCCCCAGCACGCAATCGCGAACCCAGGAATGGGCCCAGGGCTTTATCCTCAATGCCAGCTCGGGTTATACCCAGGGCAGCGTCGGCGTTGGCCTCGACTTCACCGGCCTGCTTGGCTTCAAGCTCGACAGCAGCGCCGCACATGCGCGCTCGGGCCTGTTACCCAGCCTCGACAGCGGCGAGTCGGCTGACCAGTACAGCCGCATGGGCGCCGCGATTAAATTCAAGCTGTCCCAGACCGAGCTCAAGATCGGCGAGTTGATGCCCAACCTGCCCGTCTTGCTGTTCAGTGATCTGCGCCTGTTGCCGCCGACCTATCAAGGCGCCATGCTCGAGTCGCGCGAAATTGCCGGGCTGACCCTTAGCGCAGGGCAGTTTCGCTCGACCAGCCTGCGCGATTCGTCCAACAGCCAGGACATGTATGCCCTGGTCAACGACCCGATCAATCCGGCACGCCTGGCACGCTTTACCAGCGACCGCTTCAACTACGTCGGCGCCGACTATGCTTTCAACGACAACCGCACCAGCGTCGGCGTCTGGCAGGCACAGTTGGAAGACATCTACCAACAGCGCTTTTACAGCCTCAAGCACGCCGAACCGCTTGGTGCCTGGACGCTCGGCGTGAACGCCGGCTATTTCGACGCCCGTGAAGACGGCCGCAAGATCGCCGGCAACTACGACAACCACGCACTGTTCAGCCTGTTCTCGGCCAAGACCGGCGGGCACACCTTCTATGTCGGCTATCAGCAGATTGGCGGCGATGACGGCTTCATCCAGGTCGGCGCCAACACCAACCCGATGGGCAACACCCTGCCGACCTACGAGTTTTCCGCACCTGGTGAGCGTTCATGGCAGGTGCGCCATGACTACAACTTCGTCGCCCTCGGGCTGCCGGGGCTGACCTCAACGCTGCGCTACGTCAAAGGCCGCGATGTGGAGACAGGTCTTGGCTTCGAGGGCCGTGACCGCGAACGCGACCTGGACCTTGCCTATGTGGTGCAGAGTGGACCACTGGCGGGGCTGGGAGTACGGGTACGCAACGTCATGGCGCGCTCGAACTACCGCACCGATATTGACGAGAATCGTTTGATTCTGAGCTACACGGTCAAGCTGTTTTGATGAAACGCCATTGCTGCACAGCGGGCCAATTGGCCAGCGGGTGCAGCAATGGCGCCTTCATATTTGCCGCGCCCGAGCTACACCTCGAATGGCCAGATAGAGCAGCGGGCCCAACGACACGAAAACAGCGGTCAGCAGCAGGTAAGGCAATAGCGCAAGCCATGATCCACCACGCGAGCGGTTATCGCTGATCATCCAGCAGCAGCCAAGGCCCGCCATCATGTAGAGGTCAATAACGACCTGGGCCGTATCCGGTCGAGCCATCAGCTCAAGACCAAACGCCACGAGCGACTGCTCGGCATTCATCAGCGTCCAGCCGGTATACGCCGCAAACGGCACCAGCAAGATCAAGGCAAGCAAACGCAGGTTCATCAGCCACTCCTTGGTAGGGTTCGCCGGCAGAGTAGTGATAGTGTTGCGCGCTCTCAATGACCTGACAGGTCATCGACACAGGGCACCAAGGACGGTCAGAGTCGAGCCATGAACCACCCAATCTTCCATCACCCGCAACCGCCAGCAGGCATCTCGGCCGGCCAGCAGGTGCGTCAGTTGCGCCAGCAGGCGCGCCTCAGCCAGCTCGAGCTGGCGCTGCTGGCCGGCGTTTCCCAGCGCCATTTGAGCTGTGTCGAAACCGGCCGTGCCAAGGCCAGTCCGAGCACCCTGCATGCCCTGCTCTCGGCCCTCGCCACACCGCTGGAGCAGTGCAACCAGGTGTTCGTCGCCGCCGGCTACGCCCCGCGCTACGCCACCTCGCCGCTGGATGCGCCGGGGCTGCAGATGGTCCACGAAGCTATCGAGCATATTCTGCACGCGAACAACCCGGCGCCGGCCATCGTCATCGCCAGCAACTGGGATGTCACCGCGGCCAATGCCAGTGCCGGCTTGCTGTTTGCCATGGCCGGCATCGCGCCTGAGGCGACTGCGCGGCTGAATTTGCTCGACACCCTGCTGCGCCCCGGCGGCTTGGGTGATCGCCTGGCCAATGCCGATGAGATTCGCGCCGTCGCCTGGCAGCGTGCATCGCGGGAGGCCGTGACCAATTCCGAGCTCGCGCAGTTGATACGCGAGCTGCCGGCGCCCGCTGCTCAACTGCACGCGCCCGCAGCCACGCCGGTGTTGCTGACGCGGGTGAATACAGCGGAGGGTGAGCTGAGGTTTCTGTCGACCTTCACCACCTTCGGCATGCCGCTGGACATCACCGTTGAGTCGCTACGGATCGAGCATCTGATTCCGGCCGATGCGCCGACCCGGCAGCGGATGACGGCGGCGTGTGAGCACTGGCTCGCTAATTAACGCGTCTTAACGCGTCGAGCTGCCAGCAGCGCTGAGCAGCAAACCGCGAAGCTGCTGCATGGCGGGCGTTTCCTGACTGGCCTGGCGTGTCACCAGCTCATACGGGTCGCTCACCGATTGGATCGCCAGCGGCAGAATGCAGATGCGGTGATGCTGCAGACACTGTTGGGCCACATCGATAGACACCAGCGCGACGAACTCAGGCTGGTTCTGCAACAGCGACAACGTCGCCAGAATCGACGTGGTTTCTACCAGGTGCAGCGGGAAGCGCAGGCCGGCATCGTGGAATTCACGTTCAAGCTGTACGCGCATGGGCATGTTCGCCCGGTAGACAATCCAGCGGTTCTCGGCCAGTTGCTCAAGGCTCAAGGTCGCGGCGTTCTTGAGCGGATGATCGACGCTGGCGATCACTGCAAGTGTCTCGTGCTGGACGAACTCACTGGCGAACAAATGCGGTGAGCTGCTGACAGAGGTTCGGCACACGGCCATGTCCAGGCGGCCACTTTCAATCTGGCTAAGCAGAAACTGGCTGGTGCCCTCGACGATCTCGAAGGACATTTCCGGCTGGATCGCCGTGAGCTCGGACACTGCCTTCATCAGCAGCGGCACCGCGCCCATGATCGCGCCCACCGCAAGCCTGCCGCCGACCCCACGCAAAATCGCATCGAGGTCATGCCGCAGATTGGACAGGTCGGTCTGGATCACCCGAGCGGATCTGATCGCGCAGTGGCCCGCAGCGGTCGGCTCCAGGCCGCGGTTGGTGCGTTTGAACAGCAGCGTGCCAAACGTCGTTTCGATCTCCTGCAACGCCTTGCTCGCACCGGGTTGAGTAAGCCCAACGCTGTCGGCCGCGCCGAGCAACGAGCGGTGCGCATCCAGCTCGATCAACAGGCGCAGATGCCTGGCGTGCAGCCGGGACATGATCGAGTTCAGCGATGGCGTCATTGGCTATGAGTCCTGGTTATAGCTGTATGGATTGTTCTCAGTACCACAGCCGTCTGCGGATTTCTATACTGGCCCCGCACGATGACGCACCCAGTGCGCCAGGACGGCCCTGAGATTGGCCAAAAACAACAACGCCAAAAGGCTCCAGGAGAGCGCATGTCCCTGATCAACTACATCACTCAAATCCAGTTCGAGGTCGGCGCGATTGCGCTGCTGCCCGCCGAATGCCAACGCATTGGTATAACCCGACCTTTGATCGTGACCGACCGCGGCGTACGCGCCGCCGGGCTGGTCGACCGGGCGCTTGACGCCTTCGAAGGCGCTGACATGGCCTTGCCGATTTACGACGCCACGCCACCCAACCCAAACGAGAGTGCAGTCCGCGAAGCGGTCGCCATGTTCCACGAATGTAACTGCGACGGCATCATCGCCATCGGTGGCGGCTCGGCCATCGACCTGGCCAAAGGCGTGGCCGTCTGCGCCCGCCATGAGGGCCCACTGAAGCGCTTTGCGGTGATCGAGGGCGGCCTTGCCCACATCACCGCCGCCACTGCGCCAGTGATTGCGGTACCGACCACTGCGGGCACGGGCAGCGAAGTTGGTCGCGGCGCCATCCTGATCCTCGATGACGGTCGCAAGGTCGGCGTGATCTCCCCGCATGTAGTGCCCAAATCGGCCATCTGCGACCCTGCGCTGACCGTAGGTTTGCCCGCCGCAATGACCGCTGCTACCGGCATGGACGCAATTGCGCACTGCCTCGAGACGTTCATGGCACCTGCGTTCAACCCGCCGGCTGACGGCATTGCCCTGGACGGGCTATGGCGCGCCTGGCGCTTCATCACCGCCGCCACCGCCGACCCGCAAAACCTCGAAGCGCGCACCAACATGATGAGCGCTTCACTGCAGGGCGCCCTGGCATTCCAGAAAGGCCTGGGCTGTGTGCATAGCCTGAGCCACGCGCTGGGCGGCATCAATCCACGCCTGCACCACGGCACGCTCAACGCGATCTTCTTGCCGGCGGTGATTGCCTTCAATCGCCAGGCGGCAACGATGACCGCTGAACAGAAGACGCAGCGCATTGCCCAGGCCATGGGCCTGGCCGACGACAGCCAGATCGAAACGGCCCTGCGTGACATGACCCGTGCCCTGGGCCTGCCGACAGGCCTGCGTGAACTGGGCGTCAGCGAAGCGATGTTCCCAGGCATCATCCAGGGTGCCCTGGCCGACCATAGCCACCGCACCAATCCGCGTGAAGCCAGTGCCGAGGACTACCGCTGGATACTCGAGGCGTCCATGTAAGCCCAAGCCAACTGCTAATTCCCAATAACAATAAAAGTGAACAGCCATGACCAGTAAATATGCGCAAGCCGAGCTTGACCGCACCGCGGATACGGTGGCCAGCCGAAACCCGTTCAAGAAATACCAGTTCATCACTGTCAGCCTGCTGCTGGTGATCGGCATCATCAACTATGTCGACCGCAGCGCCCTGTCGATTGCCAACACCTCGATCCAGCGCGACATGGCTATCACGCCTTCGCAGATGGGCATTCTGCTGTCGGCGTTTTCCCTCGCCTATGCCTTCTCGCAACTGCCACTGGGGGTGATCATCGATCGCCTGGGCAGCAAACTCTCGCTCGGCGCCGCCCTGTTGGGCTGGTCGGTGGCGCAGACCGCCTCGGGCCTGATCAACAGCTTCTCGGCCTTCATCGGCTTGCGCATCGCGCTGGGGATCGGCGAAGCGCCGATGTTCCCCTCGGCGGCCAAGGCTCTGGCGGAATGGTTCGAGGCAGAGAAACGCGGGACGCCCACCGGCATCGTGCTGTCCTCGACCTGTATTGGCCCTTGCATCGCCCCGCCGCTGCTGACCCTGCTGATGATCAACTGGGGCTGGCGTGGGATGTTCATCGCCACCGGTGTGTTCGGCATCGTCATCGCGCTGTGCTGGTTCGCCTTCTACAAGAGCAAGGAGCGTTACCTGGCCGAATTGCCTGCCGAAGAACGCGAGCGCCTGCTGGCGTCGCAAACTCAGCAGCAGGTCAACGTGGCGCCAAAGCCAAGTTTGAAATCCCAGCTCAGCGCCTGGGCTGAACTGTTCCGCCACAAAAGCACCTGGGGCGCAGTGCTGGGCTTCATGGGCGTGATCTACATGCTCTGGTTGCACCTGACCTGGCTGCCCGGCTACTTCGAGCGCGAGCACGGTCTGGGCCTGTACCAGACCGCCTGGGTGGTGTCGTTGGCTTACGTGTTCGGCGCCTTGGGCACCATCGTCGCCGGCCGGCTCTGCGATCGCCTGGTGAAAAAAGGCGGCACGGTGCTGGGCAGTCGCAAACGGGTGGTGGTCAGTGCGTTGCTGGCAGCAGCGGCGTTCACCGTCCCCCTGGCCTTTGGCAGCGGCATTGTGCTCAGCCTGGCCCTGCTCTGCTGCGCCTTGTTCAGCATCAACATGGCCAGCTCCACCGCCTGGATGATCGCCAACACCATCGTCGACAGCCGCCAGGTCGCGTCTTTCGGCTCCATTCAGAACTTTGGCGGCTACCTGGCAGGTTCAGTGGCGCCGATCGTTACCGGCTTCAGCATTCAGCAATCGGGCTCGTTCGCCTCGGCATTCCTCATCAGCGCCGTCGTCGCAGCGGTTGCTGCCATGGCTTACCTGTTGCTGTTGAAGCAGCCGATTTCTTCTGACAAATAACAGGCTTACGGAGTACACCAATGCCACTTACCGGCGAACAAATAATCGGTCATCAACTGCTTCGTGGCCAAGGCCGTGAACTGCTGGCGATCAACCCCGCGACTCAAGAGGCTATCCCCGCCCCTGTGTTCAACTGCGCTAGCGCCGCCTTGGTCAATCAGGCGTGCGAGCTTGCTGACCAGGCCTTTGACAGTTTGCGTTCGACCAGCCCGGAACGGCGCGCGCAGCTTCTCGAAGCGATTGCCGACGGTATGGTCGGCCTGGGCGCAACGCTGCTCGAGCGCGCCCACAGCGAGACCGGGCTACCCCTGGCCCGCCTGGAAGGTGAGCGCGGGCGTACCGTGGGCCAACTGCGCCTGTTTGCCTCGGTGCTGCGCCAAGGCCGCTGGCAGCAGGCGACCTTCGACTCTGCCCTGCCCGACCGAGCGCCACTGCCGCGCCCGGATCTGCGCATGTGCAAGGTGGCGCTAGGGCCGGTGGTGGTGTTCGGCGCCAGCAACTTCCCGCTGGCGTTCTCGGTCGCAGGCGGTGACACGGCCTCGGCATTGGCCGCAGGCTGCCCGGTAATCGTCAAGGCGCACCGGGCGCACCTGGGCACCAGTGAGCTGGTCGGGCGCGTGATCCAACAGGCTGTACAGCAGCTGGAACTGCCCGAAGGCACCTTCTCGCTGGTGGTCGGTGACGGCAATGACGTTGGCCAACAACTGGTCGCTCACCCGGCCATCAAGGCCGTTGGCTTCACCGGCTCGCGCAGCGGTGGCCTGGCCTTGCTGCGGGCAGCCGCGGCGCGTACCGAGCCGATCCCGGTGTATGCCGAAATGAGCAGCGTCAACCCGGTGTTCCTGCTGCCAGGCGCACTGGCAGCGCGAGCCGAGACAATCGCTGCAGGCTTTACCGACGCGCTGGCACTGGGCGCCGGCCAGTTCTGCACCAACCCAGGCATCCTGCTGGCCGTTGCAGGGCCCGAGCTGGAAACGTTCGTTGCCCGTGCCGGTGCCTGCCTGGCTGACAAGGCCAGCCAGACGATGCTCACACCGGGCATCCACGACGCTTACCTGACCGGCCTGCAACGGATCGCTGCGCAGCCCGACACAGCACTGGTTGCCGCTGGCCAGCCGCCTTCTGGCGCGACGCAAGCGCAGGGTCATCTGTACCGCACGACCTTCGCCAATGTCGCGGCCAACCCGCAGCTGCTGGAAGAAGTGTTCGGCCCTGCGGCAATCGTCATCAGTTGCCAGAGCGTGGACCAGATGCTGGCCTTCGCCAGGTCGCTTGAAGGTCAGCTGACCGCAACCCTGCAGTTGACGGAGCAGGACCTTGAGGTTGCGCGCAGCCTGGTGCAGACGCTGGAGAAGAAAGCCGGGCGGGTGCTGGTCAACGGCTTTCCTACCGGCGTCGAAGTCTGCGATGCGATGGTCCACGGCGGCCCCTTCCCGGCCACCTCCGACAGCCGCAGCACGTCGGTCGGCTCGACCGCCATCGAGCGCTTCCTGCGCCCGGTGTGCTATCAGAACCTGCCGGATGCCTTGCTGCCTGATGCGCTCAAGCAAGACAACCCACTGCAGATCTGGCGTCAGCTTGACGGGGTAACCACAGCGCCGCTTGGCTGAATGAGCTTCGCCAGTAACCAGAGCGTACGACGCTCTGGTCACTGGCATCCGCCTGTCAAATACTCACAAGCTCGGTCACCGGCAGTCGATTGGAGGTCTTCAGTTCACGCAGGGAAATATTGGACCTGATACTGGCAACACCCGGCAGGGTTCTCAGCACTTTTTCAACAAAACGGCTGTAGCTGTCGAGATCTCTGGCCACTACCTGCAACAAAAAGTCTGCCTCCCCGGTAGTGTTGTGACAGCTCAGCACCTGCGGCGCCGATTCGATGATCCGTTCGAATTTTGCAGTCGCTTCCTCACTGTGGTCTGTGCAGGAAATCTGCACGAAAGCCATCACCCCCAGGCCCAGCTTCTTTCTGTTGAGCACCGCCTGGTAGCCTTCGATGATCCCACACTGCTCCAGGCGCTTTTGCTTTCGCCAACAGGAGGCTTCGCTCAAGGACAACTGCTCGGCAAGCTTGACGTTGGACAGCCTGCCGTCGCGTTGCAGTTTGTCTGAAATCGCAATATCTACCTTGTCCAGGCGCTCGAGCATGACAGTACTCTTCAAAAGGAATGGCTTTAAGCGAAGTTAATTTCAGCCAATGCTCAAAGTCAATTGCACTCTGAAAGGCAATTTCAGCTTGATTCTGGATAATTGAACGCACCCCAAGCGTTGAATCAGATTGTGCTGCCTTGCACACGGAGGTCGTTGCCATGAAAGCTGTAGTGTACGAAGCCTTTAACCAGCCACCGCGCCTGATGAGCGTTGCCGACCCAACCCCGGAGCGCCACGGCGTGGTCATCAAGGTCAAGGGCACCGGCGTATGCCGCAGCGACTGGCATGGCTGGAAAGGCCATGATCCCGACATTCAGTTGCCGCACGTGCCAGGGCATGAACTTGCCGGAGTCATTGCCGAGGTCGGCAGCCACGTCAGCCGGTGGCAGGTTGGTGACCGCGTCACTGTGCCGTTTGTGGGCGGCTGCGGTGCCTGCCCTGAATGCAATAGCGGCAATCAGCAGGTCTGCCACAGCCAGTTCCAACCTGGCTTCACCCACTGGGGTTCGTTCGCCGAATACGTGGGCATCTACCAGGCGGATCTGAACCTGGTCGCGCTGCCCGAATCGATGGACTATGCCACCGCTGCAAGCCTTGGCTGTCGCTTCGTCACCTCATTCCGCGCGGTAGTCGATCAAGGCAAGGTCAGCGCTGGCCAGTGGGTCGCCGTACACGGCTGCGGTGGGGTTGGCCTGTCGGCGGTGATGATTGCCAACGCCCTGGGCGCGAATGTGGTGGCAGTCGATATTGCCGATGACAAACTGGCGCTGGCACGCGCGCTAGGCGCCGTTGCCACCATCAACGCCACTCAGGTGGCGGACGTTGCCGAAGCGGTGATGGAGATTACCAAGAGCGGTGCGCATGTATCGCTGGACGCATTGGGCCATCCGACCACCTGCTTCAACTCGATCAATAACCTGCGCCGTCGCGGCAGGCACGTACAGGTAGGCCTGATGCTCGCCGACCACGCCAGCCCGGCCGTGCCGATGGCCAAGGTGATTGCCCACGAACTGGAAATCTGCGGCAGCCATGGCATGCAGGCACACCGCTACGGTGCCATGCTCGAGATGATCAACAGCGGCAAGCTAGCCCCGGAAAAACTGGTGGGCAAAACCATCAGCCTTGAGCAGTCGATTGATGCACTGGTGAACATGGACCGGTTCGAGACGGCAGGCGTGACGGTGGTTACACAGTTTTGAGGCGGTGGTGAGCTTTGCCTACTGAGGCCGCTGCGTAACGGCCTCAGCGGGCGACCAGCCCCCACCCAACGCTCGGTACGCTGCAATTGCCGCACGAGCGGTTTCTGTTTGTGCCACCGCCCTGGCATCCGAAGCACGCAGCAGTTGCTGATCAGCATTGAGCACATTGATCAGGCTGGCGGCGCCCTTTTGATAGGCCGCAAAGGACGACCGACGCGCCTGCTGCAGCGATGACTCGCCAGCCGCAAGCGTAGCGGCTTGCGCCTGGCGGTTGAGCAACACCGACAACGCATTCTCGACATCTGCCGACGCCCTCAGCACCGACTGCCGATAAAAAGCCAACGCCTCGCCCTCACGCCCCCTGGCGCGGTCAATCTCGGCGTTGATCCGGCCAAAATCGAACAGCCGCCAGCGCAGCCCCAGCAACACAGCTGACTGGCTCGCCCCACCGCTGAACAGTTGGCCACCCGAGGTCGTCGCACTGCCAAGCAACGCACCCAGGGAAAACTTCGGGTAATACTCGCTGATCGCGCTACCGATGGAGGCATTGGCAGCCGCCAGTCTGCGCTCGGCGGCGATCAGATCCGGCCGGCGCCGCAACAGATCAGCGGGTGCGCCAATGTCGGTGAGTTGGGGTGCCTGGGGAATCGCCACCCCAGCCGCAAGCGCGGCGCGGTGGGTCCCCGGCGGGCTGCCGAGCGTTACATCAAACGCGTTGAGCGCCGCGTCCAGCGCCGAGCGCAACAGCGGCGCACGGGCCTCGACCTGCGCCAGCTCGCCCTCGGTCTGGCGCAGCTCGGCATCTGCGGCAACGCCCTTGCGGTTGAGCAACTGCACTTTGGCCAGCAGCTCACGCTGGGTCTGCACTTGCTGTTCGACGATCGCCAAACGCGCCTGCAGCCCGCGCACGCTGGTATACAGGTCAGCGGTCTGGGCGGCCACGGCAAGCCGCGTCGCCACTGCCCCGGCTTCAGAAGCCTGGTACTCGGCCAATGCGGCTTGGCGGTCGCGGCGCAGCCCGCCGAACACGTCGATTTCCCAGCCCGCAACCAGGTTGAGCTCATAGCTGTTGCCGTACCGGTCATAGCCAGGCGTTGCATCGAGCACCTGACCCAAGGGTGTCTGGATCGATTGATAGGCACGGGCCGCTTGGCCATCGACTCCGGCAGACGGTGCAAGCGCTGCGTTGGCTGAACCCAACGCGGCCCGGGCCTGAGCAAGCCGCGCCTGAGCCTGGGCCAGGTCGAGGTTCTGCGCCAGCGCCTGGCGGACAAACCCGCTGAGAGCCGGATCAGCAAAGCCTGTCCACCACTGATCGAGGTTGGCTACGGTACCTGCCGATTGTGGCTGCGTCCCCACCCGGCCCTGATAGTGATCGGCAAGCGGCGCCTGCGGCTGTTTATAATCAGGCCCCACCATGCACCCTGCAGACAGGCTGGCGCTCAGGATGAGGGCGATGCTTCGATAAGGCTGCATGATGATTCCCATAGACCGTAACAGGTTGTGACCATATTATAGATTGGTCACTCACTGTCAATCCGGCCCTCAGCAGAGTACGCTTTGAGCATGACGACAAATACCTCCCCAGCGCCCACTCGCGGCCCAGCCGACCATGATGTCCGCGACCAGGTCATCCAGGCGGCCATGCAGCATTTCGCCCACTACGGCTACGAAAAAACCACGGTCTCGGACCTGGCCAAGGCCATTGGTTTTTCCAAGGCATACATCTACAAATTCTTTGACTCCAAGCAGGCCATTGGTGAAGTGATCTGCGCCAACCGGCTGGCGATGATCAGGCAGCTGGTGACCACCGCCATCGCCGACGCGCCCACAGCCGCAGAGAAGATCAGGCGGCTGTTCCGCGCCATCGCTGAGACTGGGAGCGACTTGTTCTTCCACGAACGTAAGCTGTACGACATCGCCGCAGTGGCCTCGCGCGACCAGTGGCCGTCAGTCCAGGCACATGAGGCGCACCTTCGCCAGGTCATTCAGCAGGTCTTGATCGAGGGCCGCGAAGCGGGCGAATTCGAGCGCAAGACCCCGTTGGATGAAACAACCGAAGCGATCTACCTGGTGCTCATGCCCTACGTCAACGCAGCGCAACTGCAATACAACCTGGACTCGGTTGCAACGGCCGTGGTGCAGTTGCCGGCGCTGATTCTGAGGAGCCTGGCGCCTTGAAAATCAAACTGTGACCATTGACAGATTTAGTCACCAGAACAAAAATGGGATTCCTTGATGCCTTTGAGTAATGGATCCCATGCGCCTGCACCCTGCCGCATTTGCCAGTTGCCTGCTGCCTATCGTCCTGGTGGTGTGCGGCGATTCGTCGGCCAGTAACGACCCCCGCGATCAGCCACCGCTGGTCAGAACGGCGCCAGTGGCCAACGCCTCCGCCGCAGCCCGCGCCTTCACCGGCGTAGTGGTCGCCCGCACCCAGAGCGACCTGGGCTTTCGCGTGCCGGGCAAAATCCTTGAACGGCTGGTCGACACCGGGCAAACGGTGCAGCGCGGGCAGCCACTGATGCGCCTGGACCCGGTTGACCTGAAGCTGCAGGCGCGTGCCCAGCAAGAGGCGGTTGCGGCTGCCCGGGCACGGGCCAAGCAGGCCAGCGACGACGAAGCCCGCTATCGCGGGCTGGTGGCGGAAGGCGCGGTGTCCGCCTCGGCCTACGACCAGCTCAAGGCAGCTGCAGACTCCGCCACGGCTCAGCTCAAAGCCGCCCAGGCGCAGGCGGACGTGGCCAGCAATGCCACCGGCTACGCGGTACTGCTGGCCGATGCCGACGGCGTGGTGATGGATACCCTGGCTGAGCCGGGGCAAGTCGTCAGCGCCGGGCAAGCGGTGGTCAGGCTGGCCCGCGCCGGCCAGCGTGAGGCTGTGGTCCACCTGCCGGAAACACTGCGCCCGGCCGCCGGTTCGATCGCGCAGGCAACGTTGTATGGCAAGCAGGCCCAAGCTGTTCCGGCCAGATTACGCCTGCTGTCCGAGGCTGCCGACAGCACCACCCGCACCTTTGAAGCCAGGTATGTGCTGGCTGGGCCTCTGGCAAACGCGCCGCTGGGCGCGACCATTACCCTCGTGCTTGCCCCCCAGATCACCGAAGAGAATGCCCGCCAGGTGCCGATTGGTGCGCTGTACGACCCTGGCAGCGGCAGTGGCGTATGGGTCGTGACCGGGCAACCGGCCAAGGTCGTATGGCGCCCGGTTCAGGTGCTCGGGGTCAGCGACGATGCGGCGCGGGTAGTCGGCGATCTGGCTGCCGGCGAACAGGTCGTCGCCCTCGGCGCGCACCTGCTGCGCAATGATCAGCCGGTGCTGGTCGCACCCGCAGCTAACGTTGCCGGGAGCCAGCCATGAGTGCGTCGCGTTTCAATCTGTCGGCGCTGGCAGTGCGCGAGCGCGGTATCACCCTGTTTCTGATCGTGCTGATCGCCTTCGCCGGCGCGCTGGCGTTCTTCAAACTCGGCCGCGCCGAGGACCCACCCTTCACGGTCAAGCAGATGACTATCGTCAGCGCCTGGCCCGGTGCGACAGCGCAGCAGATGCAGGACCTGGTGGCCGAACCGCTGGAAAAGCGCATGCAGGAGCTGCGCTGGTACGACCGCAGCGAGACCTACACCCGCGCCGGGCTGGCCTTCACCATGGTCTCGCTGCTGGACCGCACGCCGCCCTCCCAGGTGCAGGAGGAGTTCTACCAGGCGCGCAAGAAGCTCGGCGATGAAGCCAAGGCGCTGCCGGCCGGCGTGATCGGGCCGATGATCAACGACGAATTCTCCGACGTGACCTTTGCCCTGTATGCGCTCAAGGCCAAAGGCGAGCCGCAACGCCAGCTGGTGCGCGACGCCGAAGGGCTGCGCCAGCGCCTGCTGCATGTGCCGGGGGTAAAAAAGGTCAATATCATCGGCGAACAGGCCGAGCGGATTTTTGTGTCGTTTTCCCATGATCGCCTGGCGACCCTGGGCGTCACCCCGCAAGCGATCTTCGCCGCGCTCAACGAGCAGAACGCACTGACCCCGGCCGGTTCGGTCGAAACCCATGGCCCGCAGGTGGTGGTGCGGGTCGATGGTGCCTTCGACCAACTGGAAAAGATCCGCCAGACCCCGGTTGCCGCCCTAGGCCGCACCTTGACCCTGGCCGATGTGGCCGACGTCGAGCGCGGCTATCAGGACCCGGCCACCTTCCTCGTGCGCAATGGCGGTGAGCCGGCCCTGCTGCTGGGCGTGGTGATGCGCGAAGGCTGGAACGGCCTGGAGCTGGGCAAGGCGCTGCAAGCGGAAACAGCCAGCATCAACCAGGCCATGCCGCTGGGCATGACGCTGAGCAAGGTCACCGATCAGGCGGTCAATATCAGCGCCTCGGTCGACGAGTTCATGGTCAAGTTCGTGGTCGCCCTGCTGGTGGTGATGCTGGTGTGCTTCATCAGCATGGGCTGGCGGGTGGGCATCGTGGTCGCGGCCGCCGTGCCGCTGACCCTGGCCATGGTCTTTGTGGTGATGGCGGCGACCGGCAAGAGCTTTGACCGGATCACCCTGGGGTCGTTGATTCTGGCGCTGGGCCTGCTGGTCGATGACGCCATCATCGCCATTGAGATGATGGTGGTGAAGATGGAGGAAGGCTACGACCGCTTCCAGGCCTCCGCCTACGCCTGGAGCCACACCGCTGCACCCATGCTGGCCGGCACGCTGGTGACGGCCATCGGCTTCATGCCCAATGGCTTCGCCCAGTCCACCGCCGGTGAATACACCAGCAACATGTTCTGGATCGTTGGTATCGCACTGATTGCCTCGTGGATCGTAGCGGTAGCCTTCACGCCCTACCTTGGGGTCAAACTGCTGCCGGACATCAAGACGGTGCCAGGCGGCCACGCCGCGATCTACAACACCCGCCACTACAACCGCTTTCGCTCGCTGCTGGCGCGGGTGATTGCGCACAAGTGGCTGGTGGCGGGCGCGGTCATCGCGGCCTTCGTGGCCGCGGTCTTGGGCATGGGCTTGGTCAAGAAGCAGTTCTTCCCGACATCTGATCGGCCAGAAGTGCTGGTTGAGTTGCAGCTGCCATACGGCACCTCGATCGAGCAGACCAACGCCGCAGCCATCAAGGTTGAGACGTGGCTGCGCAAGCAAGAGGAGGCCAAGATCGTCACCTCGTATATCGGCCAGGGCCCGCCGCGGTTCTTCCTGGCGATGGCGCCCGAGCTGCCTGACCCTTCGTTTGCCAAGATCGTTGTGCTCACCGACAGCCAGGAAGCGCGCGAGGCGCTCAAGCATCGCCTGCGCCAGGCGGCCGCCGAAGGCCTGGCCCCCGAAGCCCGCGTGCGGGTGACGCAACTGGTGTTCGGCCCTTACTCACCGTTCCCCGTGGCGTACCGGGTAACCGGCCCGGATACCGCGCAACTGGGTGAAATCGCTGCGCGCGTGCAAAGCGTGATGCAGGCCAGCCCGCTGCTGAAGACAGTGAACGCCGACTGGGGCACGCGGGTACCGACGCTGCATTTCTCGCTGGATCAGAACCGCTTGCAGGCGGTTGGCCTGAGCTCTGCAGCGGTCGCCCAGCAGTTGCAGTTCTTGCTCAGCGGTGTGCCGGTCACGGCGGTACGCGAGGACATCCGCCAAGTGCAGGTCGAGGCGCGCGCGGCTGGCGACACCCGGCTGGATCCGGCCAGGATCGAAAACTTCAGCCTGGTTGGCGCCGCCGGGCAGCGCATTCCCCTCGGCCAGGTTGGCGAGGTCAGCGTGCGCATGGAAGACCCGCTGCTGCGCCGGCGTGACCGCAGCCCGACCATCACCGTGCGCGGCGATACCGCCGAAGGCCTGCAGCCGCCGGATGTGTCCGCGCAGATCTGGCAGGCGCTGCAGCCGATCGTCACGACGCTGCCGGCGGGCTACCGGGTCGAGATGGCAGGCTCGATCGAAGAGTCGGCCAAGGCCAGTCAGGCGATCGTGCCATTGCTGCCGATCATGATTGCCCTGACCCTGCTGATCATCATCCTGCAGGTGCGCTCGATCTCGGCGATGGTCATGGTCTTTCTCACCTCGCCGCTGGGCTTGATCGGCGTGGTGCCGGTGCTGTTGCTGTTCCAGCAGCCGTTTGGCATCAACGCGCTGGTCGGGCTGATCGCGCTGTCGGGTATCCTCATGCGCAACACGTTGATCCTGATCGGGCAGATTCATCAGAACCAGAGCACCGGGCTGGATCCGTTCGATGCAGTGGTCGAGGCCACGGTCCAGCGCGCCCGGCCAGTGCTGCTGACGGCACTGGCGGCGATCCTGGCGTTTATCCCGCTGACTCATTCAGTGTTCTGGGGCACGCTGGCGTATACCCTGATCGGCGGCACGCTGGTTGGCACCATCATGACGTTGGTGTTTCTCCCGGCGATGTATTCGATCTGGTTCAGGATTGGGGTGCAGCCACGCAGTGTGGAGGTCAGGGCCTGACGGTGTGAGCCTGGGATTTTGGGGCTGCTTTGCAGCCCTTTCGCGACACAAGGCCGCTCCTACACCGACCGCGCATTACCTGCTGACGCGGTCCCCCTGTAGGAGCGGCCTTGCCGGGGCGCCGGACCGGTCGGAAAGGGCTGCGCAGCGGCCCCATTTCCCCCGACTAGACCCACCCGGCACAACTGGCTACGCTGCCACTTCGCCCCTTGGAGAAGCACATGACCGAAACCCATAGCGGCAGTTGCCTCTGCCGAGCCGTCAGCTACCAGCTACTCACGCCGCCAAAAGCCGTCAGCCACTGTCATTGCGGTCAATGCCGCAAAGGTCACGGCGCAGCATTCGCGTCGTACGCCAGCGTGCCACGCGACGCGCTACGCATCCTCAGTGGCGAGTCGAGCATCAGGGCCTATGCATCATCAGCCACAGTAAAACGTGAGTTCTGCGGCGAGTGCGGATCAAACCTGTTCTGGTCGCGCTCAACGGGTGAGTTCGCTGATTGGGTTTCGATTGCACTAGGCACGCTCGACACACCGTTGCTGCCGGCCAAACAGAAACACGTTCATCTCGAGTCCGCAGTACCTTGGTACACCTCCAACTCAAGCCGGGGCCTAGGATGACTTCTGTGATTCGACCGGCAACCGTGGCGGACGCAGCAGCAATCAGCGCTGTAGTGATTGGCGCATTGCGTGAGTCCAACGCCAAGGACTACTCGGCAGACATCATTGAACAGGTGCAACGCAGTTTTTCACCCGCAGCGGTCGAGCAACTGATTGCCTTGCGTGAGGTGTATGTCTCAACGGTGCATGACCAGTTAGTAGCTACGGCGAGCCTGGATGGGGCCGTTGTGCGCAGTGTATTTGTGAGTCCTGCTTTTCAGCGACGCGGGCTTGGGCAGCAATTGATGCGCAAGCTTGAGGCAGTGGCGCAGGCCAGAGGCCTTGGCGAGTTGAGCGTGCCTTCGTCGATCACTGCTCAGGCATTTTATCGGCGCTTGGGCTTCAGCGAGGTCCGCGACGAATTTCACGGTGCCGAGCGCACGATCATCATGCAAAAGACATTGCGATAGAGGCAGCACCGGCCCAACTTCCCGAGCGCACCGCGAATCCTTAGTCGAAGATGGCCAAAAACGCCTGGGTCTCTTGATCAGAACGCAAGCAAACCACCCGGCAACCCTGCGGTGCATCCACCACCAACTGCTGCATCTTGCGCCGCGCCGACTGTCTGGTTTGCCACATAAAGCGGAAAAATTCTGGCAGATTGCCCAACAACTCCGGGCAATCTGCCGGCAGGTCTGGCCGGGTCTGACCATGATTGAGCAACGTCCTCAGCAACACCCGCCAAAACCGCAGCGGAGTCGATCGGTCAATCCAGATCAACAGGTCGGCGCGCGCCAGCCGATTTTCCCAGGTCGCAGAATGGCCGCCCTCGAAGATCCAGCGATCACCCGCCTCGACCTCAGCGCACAGCCGCGTCTTCTCATCCCGGCTGCGTTCGACCCAGCCCGGCTGCCAGTGAATGGTGTCGATGTGCACAACCGGCAAACCGGTGCGCTCACCAAGCTGCCGCGCCAGGGTGCTTTTGCCCGAACCCGGCTGGCCAACAATCATCACCCGTTGCATCGAAGCTCCTTCTCGCTGTGCGTGCTGAATCGAGGGGGCGCGATTGTAAGGGGGTGACCGGCACTGTCAATGCTGATCAGCCAGTTTCAGCCAAGGCCAACGCTGGCGATAGCTTGCTGCCTTGTCGTTGAACAAACCAGCCAGCGGGTTGAGCGGGTTGAGCCTGAGGACGTTGTGCTGCAAATCATCCAGCCCGTAAGTGCTGTACAGCTCGCCGTTATAAACATCAACGCCGACGCAGGTCGAAGCGATCAGGTAGCGGTCGATGCCGTCGGTGGCCTTGCGAAGCTGCGGGTAGTCAGCACCGAACCTGGTTTTGTACCAAAGGTGGATACGGGCCTGATTGCGCACATCGACGTTGACACCAAGGTGCGCGCAGGCCTCGTGCACACGCTGGATCACGCGATCCTCTGCCTCCCAGGAGAGATCGTCATCGAAGTAAGCAATGTCGTAGTCCTTGATGCCCCATTCGGCATGCTGACCTGCCTGGTGATTCCAGTAGGTCTGGAACAGACAGCCTGCCACCAGCATGCAGTCAGGGATCTGCAACGTTGGCAGCAGCGCCAGCAGTTGCTGGTTGATCGCATTGGTCTGGATGATCGTCAACAGGTGCTGGTTTGTCAGTTGATTCATAATCGCCGTCCATGTTGGCGTAAGTCGATGCGCTCGCTCGATTCTAACGCTCCCAGAGCAAGCTGCGGCAAGCTTGAATACCCGGCATCTGCGGCCGCTCTGTTCAGCCCCTTTCATCGATAACACTGATGATTACTATCGAACCGCACGTCTGCCCGCTTGCGCCAGGCGACTTCTATAATGCCCGCCAATCCGCCCTCTCCCGCCTGTTCAAGGCGACTTCATCCTTGGAACCAAGCCTCATGCCAAGCGCCAGCCAGGCCCCTAGCGGCCTCCCTGAACACAATCAACAAAGCGTCGCACAGCAGTGGCTGGCGATCCTCTCGGTCGCCGTGGGCGCATTTGCCCTGGTCACCAGCGAGTTTCTGCCAGTGGGCGTGCTCAACGACGTCGCCCGCGACCTGGGCATCAGCGCCGGCCACGCCGGGCTGATGGTCACCGTGCCCGGCATCATGGCGGCCCTCGCTGCCCCGCTGCTGTCAGTCGGCATCGGCACTATGGACCGCCGGTACCTGCTTATCGGCCTGACCCTGATCATGATCATCGCCAACGCAGTGGTGGCCTACGCCAGCGACTTCAGCCTGCTGCTGTTCGGCCGCGTGCTGCTGGGCATCAGTATCGGTGGCTTCTGGGCCACCGCGATTGCCCTGAGTGGCCGCCTCGCGCCCAAGGGTGTCGGCGTGGCACAGGCGACCTCGATCATCATGGTTGGCGTCACCCTGGCCACCGTTCTCGGCGTGCCGGTCGGTACTTGGCTGAGCGGCCTGATGGGATGGCGCATGACCTTTCTGGTGACCGCACTGGTAGGCATTCCCGTGCTGTTGGCGCAGGTGTTTTTGCTACCGCGGCTCAATCCGGAAAAGGCCATCCGCGTCAGTGACCTGCCGGCGTTGTTCATCAATCCGCAGGCGCGGATTGGCCTGATTGCCGTGTTGCTGATTGGCCTGGCGCACTTTGCGGCATATACCTACGTGGCGCCATTCTTCAAACAGAATGCCGGCTTCGACGGACCGACCATTGGCTCGCTGCTGTTGCTGTACGGCGTGGCCGGTGTGCTGGGCAATATCTTTGCCGGCTTTGCCGCCAACCGCAGCGTGCGTTATACCTTGATGCTGGTGGCTGTAATGATCGGTATCAGCACTGCGCTGTTCCCTCACTTCGCCACCGGCATGACCGGCGCGGCCATCTTGATTGCGCTGTGGGGCTTCGCCTTCGGTGCGTTCCCGGCCTGCGCCAGTATCTGGATGTTCATCGTCGCGCCCAAGGACGTCGAACGCGGCATGCCGCTGTTCGTGGCGATGTTCCAGGTGATCATTGCGCTGGGCTCGTTCTTTGGTGGGCAGATCGTCGATCAGTTGGGTACTGCAGCGTTGCTCAGCCTGGCCACCGCTTTGGTCGCCTGCGGTTTCATGACGGTGCTGGTGCTGGGCCGCAAGGTCAGCAACCGGCTCGCTGTGCAGCCCTGCTGAATTGGAGTAACCGTCAGCCTGTAGCAGCAGGTAAGGCCGGTGTTTAATTCGGGTCGCTGGCTGGGTATTTGCTTTTGACCTCACCTGCGCGTTCACTAAGCCGTAAGCCGGGGACTCACTGGCACCTTCATGGAGTGAAGTCTGACATGCCCTCGTTCAAACACATGATCGAAAGCAACCGCGATGCCTGGAACGCCTCTGCCGACATGCATCGCAACAGTGCCACCTGGCAAAGCTTGTTGACCGAGGTTGCCCATGCGCAGTTCTCCTGCCTGGACACGACACTCACGGCGCTGCTCAAGCAGGTCGATCTTCGCGGTAAACAGGTACTGCAGTTGGGCTGCAATAATGGCCGCGAAGCGCTCTCGCTGTATGCGCTAGGCGCAGAGCATGTGGTGGGCGTCGATCAGTCTGCCGCATTTCTGCAGCAAGCCCATGAGCTGGCCGCAAGATCGCCCCACGCTGTCGAGTTCATCGAGGCCGACATCCACCAGCTACCGGCCTCGGTGAACGCGCGCTTCGACGTGGTACTGATCACAATTGGCGTGCTCAACTGGATGCCCGATCTGTCCGCGTTTTTCCGCCACGCCGCCAGCACGCTGAAGCCGGGCGGGACGCTGGCCATCTATGAAACTCACCCGTTCCTGGAAATGCTCGACCCTGAGTCCAACGACCCCTGGCGTATCAGCGGCAGCTACTTCCAGACAGAGCCTGTGGTTGAAGACAAGGCCATTGTTTATGAAGGCCAGGGTGAGGCGAATGGGGTGACATCGTATTGGCACATCCACCGGATGAGCGACATCGTTACCGCTGTGCTGCAAGCGTCGTTGCAACTGCAGGCATTTACCGAGTACCCGCATTCGAACCGCGAAGAACTCTACGACGTTTACGAGCGCGGCGAGGTGCAGGTGCCGATGTGTTACACCTTGCTGGCAGTGAGATAATCGACGCAGTCTCTATCTACCAATGGACCCCCCGTCATGGACCGAACCGCACTCTCAAGCACTGACTGGGTCATACGCAGTGCCCAAACGGGCAGTGTAGAGCGTATCGAAGCATGGTTTGGTGGTCACGGCTACGATCCTCACCGTCATGACACCTACTCGATCGGCCGCACCCTGGCGGGTGTGCAGAGCTTTCACTACACCGGTGCGCTGGTCCACAGCGTTGTGGGCAAGACGCTGGTGCTGCACCCGGACGAACTGCACGACGGTATGGCCGGCACCGATGCAGGCTTTCGCTACCGCATGGCCTATATTGATCCGGCGGCGATCCAGACCATTCTTGCAGGGCAGCCGTTGCCCTTCATCAGGGGCGGCTTGTCTGACGATCCGCGGTTGTATCGCGCCAGTGAGGCACTGGTGCAAGGGCTGGATCATCAGTTGGAGCCGCTTGAAGAACAGGACGCCCTCTACGACCTAGCCATGGCACTGCTGGCGGTCGGCGGTAAACCGCGGGGGCGCAAGCGTCTGGACTATCGCGCAGCAGAACGTGCGCGCGAATTCATCATGGGCCACTTGCAGCTTGGCATCACGCTCGAGATGCTCGAACACGCCAGCGGCCGCGAGCGTTGGAGCCTGTCGCGAGACTTTCGCACCCTGTACGGAACCAGTCCCTACCGCTTCGTCACACTGCGCCGCCTGGACCTGCTGCGCGGCATGATCGTGCGGGGCTTTAGCCTGGTCGATGCCGCCCTTGCGGCTGGCTTTCATGATCAAAGCCACATGACTCGGCATTTCACTCGCTGCTATGGCGTGTCGCCTTCGCGTTGGCTGGAACGCTTGCGAGCTACACGCTGAGTTGCAGGATCGTACAAGATCGGTGACTACCCACTCGGTAGGCTGGCGACTCCAATCCGAGAGAAGCCGTCATGCCTGAATCAGCCTCTGTAAGCAAAACCCAGCCCATCAACCTCGCGCAAAAAGCTGCATTGATAGAACAGCAATGGAGCCCACGGGTCGTGGCCGAAATGAACGACTACCAGTTCAAAGTGGTGCGTATCGAGGGCGAATTCATCTGGCACGCCCACCCGGAAACCGATGAAGCGTTTCTGGTACTCGAAGGAACTTTGCGCATCGATCTGCCGGGGCGCAGCGTCCATGTCGGCGCTGGCGAACTGTACGTTGTGCCACGCGGGATCGAACATAGAACCGCAGCACAGGGCGAAGCGAAGCTGATGATGATCGAACCGCGAGGGATTTTGAACACGGGGCATGAGGGCGGCGCGCGCACTGCTGACAGCGACGTCTGGATTTAGCGCAAGAACCACTTCTGCTGCTGCGCTCGTAACGGACAAAGTGAATTTACAGCCCCGTAGCCAAGGCATCACTCATCTTGCGCGCTTGCGCCCGCAGCGTCTGGCAGAAGCGATCGACCGCCGCCGAGCCGGGGCGGTGATCTGGGCGAGTCAGCATTACCTTGTAAGGTACGCTGACAGCCAACTTGCGGATCGACAGGCCACTGCGCGCAGCGTCCAGACCACTTAGCGGATTGATGACCGCTACGCCCAGCCCCTGCCTGACCATCGCGCATACCGAGGCGGCATTGGTCGTCTCGATGACGGTGCGCCGGTTGACGCCCGCCGCGCTGAAATGCTGATCCAGCTGCTGGCGATAGGTATCCAGGCTGGACAGGTTGATAAAATTAACCTGGTGAAAGTCGCTGAGTTCAAGCTGGCCCTTGTCGAGCAACGGGTGCTGATTCGGCAATACGCAGACCATGCTTGCGCTGAACAACAACTCAGCGACGGTCCCGTGTGGCGTTTGCTCGACCTCGGTGAGCCCAAGATCATGCTGTTGTGCAATCAGAGACTCTTCCAGCTGTGGCGACTCCTGCGCTTCGATCCTTACGCTCACGCCGGGGTAGTGTTGATGAAAGCTTTGGCACACCTCCGGCAGCAACGTCTGCGAAAACAGTGGCAGGCAAGTGATCGCCAGCCTGCCCTGCTCAAAGTTGCGAATCGCCTGGGCGCAGCGATCGATGCGCTCCAGCGCGATGTACGAACGCTCCACTTCCTCCAGCAGCAACAACGCCTGCGCCGTCGGCTTCAAGCGCCCTGCTTCGCGGTCGAACAGGCTCAACCCCACCAGTTGCTCGAATCTCGCCAACTCACGACTGACCGTGGGTTGCGAGGTGAACAGCAGGCGTGCCGCCCCGGTCACGCTGCCGGCTGACATGATGGCCCGAAAGATCTCGATATGACGGAAAGTAAGCTTCACAGCGGCACCGACCTAGTACAATTGCCATATCAGATATGAATTGCCGGCACATAAAAAGCTATTTTTATAAATATGCCTCTTACCTCAACCTTGTACGCCCCCCGTATAAGGATTACCCCATGCCTGAATCCACCCCCTTCCACTTACTGGCCAGCGCAGTTCGCCGCCATGGCTCGCCGCTGTGGGCCTACGACGCAAACACCATCAACACCAGGATCGACCAGCTGCAAGGCTTCGATCTGGTTCGCTATGCGCAAAAAGCCAACCCGAATCTGCATATCCTGCGCCTGATGCGCGCACGAGGCCTGGCCCTGGATGCGGTATCACTGGGCGAAATCGAACGGGCCCTGGCTGCAGGCGCCAAGCTTGATCAGCAGCCAGCAGAGCTGGTGCTGACCAGCGATGTGCTGGATCGCGCCACGCTGGCGCGGGTGGTCGAAGCGGGCATCGAGGTCAATGCGGGCTCGATCGACATGCTCCGACAGCTGGGCGAGTGCTCCCCCGGGCACCGGGTGTGGCTGCGGATCAACCCGGGCTTCGGTCACGGCCACAGCCGCAAGACCAATACGGGCGGCGAAAACAGCAAGCATGGCATCTGGCACGAGCAACTCGGCGAGGCCCTCGACTGCATCCGCGCCTACGGCCTGCATCTAGTGGGCGTGCACATGCACATCGGCTCCGGTGTGGATTATGCCCACCTGGAGCAGGTTGCCCAGGCGATGGTCGAGCTGGTCGGCCGACTGGACATGGATATCGAGGCGTTCTCGATCGGCGGCGGCTTATCGGTACCGTACCGGGACGGCGATACTCCGGTCGACATCCAGCGCTATGCCCGAACCTGGGCAGCGGCAAAAAACCAGATCGAAGCAATGCTTGGCCATGCAGTGCACATGGAGATTGAGCCGGGGCGGTTCTTGCTTGCCGAGTCGGGCTACCTGGTGACCGAGGTGCGTGCGGTCAAACAGATGGGCGGCAACCGCTTCATCATGGTCGACGCCGGCTTCAACGATTTGATGCGCCCGGCGCTGTATGGCAGTTATCACCGGATGACCGTGCTGGATGCCGACGGCAATCCAGTCGAGCGACCAGTGCAATTGACTCAGGTGGCTGGCCCGCTGTGCGAGTCGGGCGATGTTTTCACCCAGGATGAGCACGGGTTGGTTGCCCAGCTTTTGCCCCAGGCCTGTGTCGGCGACCTGCTGGTGATCCACGATACAGGGGCCTATGGCGCCTCCATGTCGTCGAACTACAACAGTCGGCCGTTGTTGCCCGAGGTGCTGATCGAGGATGGCGATATTCGTCTGATCAGGCGCCGGCAAACCATGCAGGCGCTATTGGATCTGGAACTGTAAGGCCCACGCTGATCGACTCGGCCCGAGCCGATCAGCGTGACTTCAGAAGCGCCAACCCTCAGCGGGCAGCACGCGGCAAAATGCACCGGCCAGCGTTGCGTTGTGATGAGCGACGATGGCCTCGGCGCCAAGTGCGGGGGTGTCGGAACAGGTATGACCGTCGGCAATCAGCACTGCGTCAAAGCCACTGTCGCGAGCCGCCCGACACGTACTGTCTACGCAATACTGGGTTTTCATACCGGTCACGACCACGCCTTCACAGCCATGTTCACGCAGTTGCTCGGCTAGATCTGTGTGGGCAAAGGCGCTGGGCCGGCGCTTCTCGAAGATCACTTCTTCGCCCTGTAACTGCAACTGCGGGATGATCTGCGTCAGTGGACTATCCGCCTCTATTGCAGAGCCTGCTGGCCCCACATGACGCGCGAGAAAGACAGGCGCGCCCTGGTCGCGGGCCTGCTCGATGAGCGTGTTCACATTATCGATAACCTGCCCGATGCGCCACGGCTTGTCCGGCCCATGCACCAGTCCAACCTGCATGTCGAGAATCAGAAGTGCATACATGCTCGTATCCTTACGTCAGTGATAAAAAATCAGGGCAAAAAAAAGACCCGATCCATTGCTGGCGGGTCTCTGGGGGCGCTGTTCGATCAACTCACGCAGGCACCCTCGACCCGTCACTTGAGGTCGTGGTGGTGGTAGTCGGCGTGCTGCGCAGTGTGCTCATGACGACGACGTTAACCGCCCGCCCGCTGTTTAGCAAGCCACCTTGCCAGAACACCGCGCTTGCTCCGCCCGCCCAAAAATAAACGTCGCCCTCACTGCATCCAACCCACCAGCCCGCGCGTATATCAAGCACGGACAGACCTTCCTGGCCGATACCTCCTGCAAGGATCACCACCATGAAACGCACTGCATTGAAAACGCAGCTGGTCGCCAGCCTGCTGACGCTCGCCTTCGCCGGTAATTTCACCATCAGTACCGCGCAAGCGGCGGGCATGAACCAGGACAGCGTCATGGTGGGCGGCCAGAGCATGTTGCCGAGCAAGGACATCATCGACAACGCGGTGAACTCTGCTGATCACACTACGTTGGTCGCAGCGGTGAAAGCGGCCGGGCTGGTCGATACACTCAAAGGTAAAGGGCCGTTCACCGTGTTCGCGCCGGTCAACTCAGCCTTCGCGGCATTGCCCGCAGGTACCGTCGACACGCTGCTGAAACCGGAAAACAAGGCCACCCTGAGTAAGCTGCTCACCTACCATGTGGTTGCCGGCAAGCTCGACATGGCTGCCCTTGCCGCCAAGATCAAGGCGGGCGGCGGCAAAGCCGAACTGACCACCGTGGCGGGCGGCAAGTTGTGGGCGATGATGAACGGGCCGCACAACATCACCCTCAAGGATGAAAAGGGTGACGTGGCCGACATCACCACCTACGACGTGTACCAGTCCAATGGCGTGATCCAGGTGATCGACAAGGTCCTGATGCCCAAAGGCTGAGGCCTGCCGCCGCGCCCATCGGACGGGGCGCGGCGGTATTTGCCAGGCGCCGCTCAGTGAATGGCCCAGACCCGCTTCGTACACTATTCTCTGACTGCAATCGAAGCCTCGCATCACTCAACCCGATTGCCAGGAGAACAGCTATCTCAATCGCCGAAAGTGACCAGTTGGCGCAACTCCTGGCATCCACCGCGCTGGGCGACCGACGTGCCTTCGAAACGCTCTATCGCAGTGTCAGCCCGCGCTTGCACGGGATTGCCCTGCGCTTCATGGGACGCGGCGATCTGGCTGAAGACGTGCTGCAGGAGAGTTTCGTGCGCATCTGGCATAACGCCTCCCGATATCAGGCGCACCTTTCCGCGCCGATGACCTGGATGATCAACATCACCCGCAATCAGGCCGTGGATCACTTGCGCAAGCAGCGTGAACGTTCCCTGAGCGATGTCGAAGCGCAGCTGCTGGAGGATCAAAGCCCTTCTGCACATGAGCAATTGAGTACTGCCCGCGAGGCCGGCGCGCTGAATCGTTGCCTGGACACGCTTGAAGGGATGCAACGCCAGTCGATCGCGGTCGCGTATTTCCAGGGTTTGTCCTGTACCGAACTCGCCGTTCACCTCAAGGCCCCGTTGGGCTCGGTCAAGTCGTGGATCCGCCGTGGTATGGAGCGCCTGCGCAGGTGCCTTGAATCATGAACTATCAAACCCCTGCCCTGCGCCGCGCCCTGACTGGTGACTACGCCATCGGTTTGATGCCGGCGTTGGTGCAGCGGCGCTTTGAACGGCTGTTGCTTGAGGACAAGGCAATGCGTGCAGAGCTTGCCCAGTGGCAAACCTGCCTGGCCAGCATGACCGAGACTATCCCTGAGACGCCCGTTGCAGAGCATGTCTGGCAGCGGATCAAGGCACGCATCGAACCGCAGCCGGTCACTGAACCGACTAAACGCGGGTGGTGGAACGGGCTACGCATCGGCGTGGTGGCTTGTGCGCTGGCGGTGGCAGTGGTGTTTGGCGTGATCTCCAACCTAGACGACAGTCGCTACCGCGCCACTCTGCTGAGTGACAGTGCGCAGGCTGTGTTCCGGATTGACGCTGGTGCAGACCAGCTGCACATCGAAGCGCTGGCGCTAACTGCAATTACCCCAGCGCACAGCCTGCAACTCTGGGCGATTGCCGCGGGCAGCAAGCCGGTCTCGCTCGGGCTGATCGCCGAAACTGGGCGCAGCACGCTCAAGCTTGATCAGGCTCAGAGCCGGTTGCTCGGCAAGGACGTGGTGTTGGCGATCAGCCTTGAACCGAAAGGCGGATCGCCGACTGGTCAGCCGACGGGGCCGGTGCTGTACAAAGGTGCGCTGGCGCAGATGTAGATTGTGCCTGGCTCGAGTACGTCGGGGGCGCTGCGCACCCCTTTCGCGACACAAGGCCGCTCCTACAGGGACCGCGCAAGCAGGTAGTACGCGGTCCCTGTAGGAGCGGCCTTGTGTCGCGAAAGGGCTGCAAGGCAGCCCCCGGCATTTCTGAAGCCCCCTCAGAAAGATGACCCGTAAAGCTCCCGACGAACGATCTCTGCACCCGCACTCAGCGCGCTCAGCTTGCCCTGGGCAACCTGCCGAGGCAACGGCGCCATGCCACAGTTGGTGCACGGGTACAGCTTGTCGGCATCGACGAACTGCAGCGCTTTGCGCAAGGTGCTGGCCACTTGCTCGGGCGTTTCGATGGTGTGGTTCGCGACATCGATCGCGCCGACCATCACCTTCTTGCCACGGATCAGTTCGATCAGGTCCATCGGCACATGGGAGTTGTGGCATTCCAGCGAGATGATGTCGATGCTGGACTTCTGCAGCTTCGGAAACGCCTCTTCGTACTGACGCCATTCCGAGCCGAGGGTCTTCTTCCAGTCAGTGTTGGCCTTGATGCCGTAGCCGTAGCAGATATGCACCGCGGTTTCACACTTCAGGCCTTCGACTGCCCGCTCCATGGCAGCAATGCCCCAGTCGTTGACTTCATCGAAGAACACATTGAAGGCCGGTTCGTCGAACTGAATGATGTCGACGCCTGCCGCTTCCAGTTCTCTGGCTTCCTGGTTGAGGATCTTGGCAAATTCCCACGCCAGCTTTTCACGGCTTTTATAATGGCTGTCGTACAGCGTGTCGATCATGGTCATGGGGCCCGGCAGTGCCCACTTGATCGGCTGGTCGGTCAATTGGCGCAGGTACCTGGCGTCTTCGACAAACACCGGTTTTGTCCGCGCAACAGCACCCACCACGGTTGGCACGCTGGCATCATAACGGTCACGAATGCGCACAGTTTCGCGCTTTTCGAAGTCAACCCCGCTCAGATGCTCGATGAACGTGGTGACGAAATGCTGACGGGTTTGCTCACCGTCACTGACGATATCGATGCCCGCCAGTTGCTGCGCTTGCAACGCCAGACGCAGAGCATCCTGTTTACCTTCGGTCAGTTCAGCACCTTGCAGCTTCCAGGGCGACCAGAGCGTTTCGGGCTGGGCCAGCCAGGAAGGTTTCGGCAGGCTGCCGGCAGTCGAAGTAGGTAGCAGTTTTTTCACAGTAGATAACCTTGCTCTGTTAACGGATCAAACCGTGTAGTTGGCGGCCCACTGTTCGAGAACAGCGCGGTGAGGTTTGATGAAGTGTTCAGCGACGAACTGACCCTGCTCTTGCGCCAGCCGGCTGCGCTCTTCGCGGTCATAGACGATGCGCGTCAATGAATAATCCTCATGTTGCAGGCTTGGCCGGTACGACTTGCCCGCCACGGAATTGGCGTTGTAGATCTCGGGGCGATAGATCTTCTGGAAGGTGTCCATCGTGCTGATGGTGCTGACCAGTTCAAGCGTTGTGTAATCGGCCAGCAAATCACCGGAGAAATAAAACGCCAGCGGTGCAACGCTGTTGGGCGGCATGAAGTAGCGCACCTTCAAACCCATCTGCTTGAAGTACTCATCGGTCAGCGAATAATCATCCTGGCGGTACTCGATGCCCAATACCGGGTGGTGATTGTCAGTGCGCTGATACGTCCTGCTGGTGGAAACGCTCAGGCAGATAACCGGGGGCTTGGCGAAGTGCTCGCGGTAGGCGCTGGACGTGACGAAGTGCTGGAACAGCTTGCCATGCAGCTCGCCGAAGTTCTCCGGAACGGCGAACGCGGACGCCCCTTTGTTGTGCTGCAACAACAGCACACTGAAGTCGTAATCGCGCACGTAGGAGGAGAAGTTGTTGCCCACCATGCCCTGGGTACGCTCACCGGTGACGCGATCGACTACGGTCGCCTTCAATATCTCGATCAACGGCAGGCCGCGCGCGCTATCTGGCGCACCGAGGTCCATTTCAACCGAAATGATATCCAGCTCGACGGAGTAGCGATCCGCTGTCGGGTTGTCCCAATGGGCCAGGGCATTGAAGCGGTTGTCGATCATCTGCAGGGTATTGCGCAGGTTCTCCCGGCGGTTGCTGCCGCGCGCGAGGTTGGCAAAGTTGGTGGTGATGCGGGTCTTTTCGCAGGGTTGATAGTGTTCGTCGAAACGAAGACTTTTCAGGGTAAAAGCAAATTGGTTATTCATCGCAACCTGACATCCTGTTGAGCGAGATGAAACCTGAAACCCGAACGTGTATTTTGATCTGGGCAATTCGGGCTTCAGTTTTATCGCGTAACTAAGTAGGACGTAGTCTAGGTTGCTGGCCAGGTGCGAACTAATGAAACGATTTCACAGCATCATTAGGCATATTCATGAAGATCTCGCGCGCCCCGGGATCATGCCTTGAGCAGCAAACCGCGCAGCAGCAACTCCAATGCCGCGCTGGCCCGCTCCAGCCGACGGGAGCCTTGGTCGCCCTCCGCGATCCAGAATGCCGCTTCCGACAGACTGCCATAGATCAAGGATGCCAACGCTTCCGAGTCCACCTCGGCTACCACTCCATGGGCCATCAGTTCATCGATCAGCCCCGTCATCGACTCGACACAGTGGCGCTGCGCCTCGGCCGAGGCAGCGCCCAACACCGCTCGCGCATCACGCAGCAACAAGCGCTGGATCTCCGGCTCGAGGGCCATCTGCAGATAGGCATGGCAGCGACCGCTAAAGCCTTCCCAGGGGGTTTCAGCCGAATCAGAAATGGCCTGCAGCCGTGCATCCACCTCGCTGTCGACCTGCTCGACTACCGCCGCCAGCAGCCCTTTCTTGTCGCCAAAGTGGTGATATAGCGCGCCGCGGGTAAAGCCCGCCTGGGCGGTCAAGTCATCCATTGAAGTGTCGGCATAGCCTCGCTCGGTGAACACCTTGCGCGCGGTGGCGAGCAAGGCTGCGCGGGTTTCTTCCATCTCGACACGGGTGCGACGGACCATCTGCGTTCTCCTGGCTACGGCCTGAATGATGATTTACATACGTATCGTATGAATATACGATCGCTTTCATACATAGCGTATGTATTTTCCCTGCATGGGCAATGCACATGCAAGTCGGCATTTCAGGAGATCCCCATGGCCCCCACCTATCGAGCACTGTTCAGCGCGCCTGGCAGCTCAGCTTTTACCGCCGCAGGCCTGCTGGCGCGGCTACCTCTGCCAATGACCGGTATCGGCATCATCACCCTGTTGTCCCAGCTGTACGGCAGTTATGCCCTGGCAGGCCTGGTCTCGGCGACCTTTGTGCTGACCTACGCCCTGCTCTCGCCGCAGCTGTCGCGGTTGGTTGATCTACATGGGCAACGCCGCGTGCTGCCGGTCGCGACCGCGATCAGCGTGGTCGGCCTGTTGATGCTGGCCGCCAGCGCCAGGTGGCAGGCGCCAAGCTGGTGCTTGTTCATTGCAGCATTGCTCGCCGGGTTCATGCCGAGCATGTCGGCGATGGTGCGGGCCCGCTGGACCGCCCTCTATCGCGGCCAGCCATGTCTGCAAACGGCGTATTCGCTGGAAACGGTGTTTGACGAAGTGACGTTCATCCTCGGGCCACCGCTTGCGGTCGGTTTGTCTGTCGCGATGTTTCCAGAAGCTGCGTTGTTGGTGAGCGCAAGCGTTTTGGCGCTTGGCGTAACTGCGCTGCTGCTCCAGCGTGCTACGGAGCCTCGCGTCGCTGCTGCAGATACCTCGACTACACCATCAAGCTCGGTCATCCGCCTGGGCAGCGTGCGTCTGCTGACGCTGTTGATGGTGTGCATGGGCATCATTGTCGGCACCGTCGATATCGCCAGCGTGGCATTCGCCGAGCAGCTGCAGCGCCCGGCAGCTGCGAGCGTGGTGCTGGCCGCATATGCGCTCGGCTCTTGCGCGGCCGGCTTGCTGTTTGGCGTTTTGCAGACGAGCGTTGCGCTGCATCGACAGTTGCTCATCGGTGCTGCCGCTACTGCCGTAACCACGCTGCCGCTGATGCTTGCAGGCAGCATCCCTGCCCTCGCGGCCGCGGTGCTGCTGGCAGGCCTGTGCTTCGCACCCACCATGATCGTGGCGATGACCCTGATCGAGCGGTTGGTCCCTGAACAGCAAGTGACCGAGGGCATGACCTGGCTGCTGGCCGGGCTGAATGTTGGCGTGGCGCTGGGCGCAGCGGGTGCCGGGCGCCTGGTTGACGGCGCGGGTGTCCACGCCGGATTCACCCTGGCCTTGGTGGCAGCCTGTGCAGTGCTGCTGGTGGCACTGCAGGCATCAAGGACGCTGCATAGCCAGCAAACGGCTGCGCTGATGGCTGAGTGAACGGTTCGCGCCACCCAGTCGCCAACACAGCGTCGCAGCCTATACCAGATAATCCTCCACAAGCTTCACCCAGCAATCTGCACCAAGGCGGACCAGCTGGTCATTGAAGTCATAATGCGGGTTATGCACCGAACAGCCGTGGAACTCGCCTTCACCGTTGCCCAGCATGAAATAACAGCCCGGGACTTCGCCCAGCATCCAGGCAAAGTCCTCGGTACCCATCACCTTGGGCCCACGGCTATGCAGGTGCCCCGGCTTGAACAAGGTCTGCAGGCTCTGCTGAACCCTCTGGGTTTCGGCCGGATCATTGATCAGCGCCGGGGCCAGCTGGGTGATCTGCATGTCTATGCTGACCCCGAATGACTGCTCGTGACCGCGCACAATCTGCTCCAGCCGCTGGTTGATTTTCTCTTGCGTCTGCGGTGTGTCGGTACGCACGCTGACCAGCATGCTGGCCTCGTCGGGGATGATGTTATAGACGCTGCCGGCCTGGAGCATGCCGATACTGATGACCGCATACTCTTCAGGGCCCAGGTTGCGCGACTTGATGGTCTGGATGGCATTGATCAGGCTCGCGACCACCGGCACAGGGTCGACGCTCAGCTCCGGCATCGCGCCATGCCCGCCCTTGCCGGTGATGCGCAATTGCACCCGTTCCGAGGAGGCCATGGTCGGCCCGGCCTGGACCACGGCGGTGCCCACCGGTGCGCCCGGCATGTTGTGCAAGGCAAAAATGGCATCGCAGGGAAAACGCTGGAACAAGCCATCGTCGATCATCGCCTTGGCGCCACACAAACCTTCTTCGTCAGGCTGAAAGATCAGGTTGAGGGTGCCGTTGAAATCGCTGTCGGCCAAGCGATAGGCCGCCGCCAGCAAGATCGCAGTGTGCCCGTCGTGACCGCACGCATGCATACGGCCGGCGATTTTGCTGGCATGGGCAAACGGGTTTTTCTCCTGCATCGGCAGCGCGTCCATGTCGGCGCGCAAGCCGATTCGGCGGGAGCCGTGGCCTTTGCGCATGACCGCGACCAGCCCGTGGCCACCAATATTGCGGTGGACCTGATAGCCCCATTGCGCGAGGTTGCCCGCCACCAGTTCGGCCGTCTGCGGGGTTTCGCCGCCCAGCTCCGGCGCCGCGTGGATCTGCCGGCGCAGGTCAATGAAGGCTTGCAGATCGTGATCGGTAAACGTCTTTGCGGATGATCGATTGTTCATGGTCAGTCCCTTCCAATATTTTCCGGTAGCAGCTTCAGGCAGATCAGGCTGATGACCCCGCCGGCCAGCAAGTAGAACGCGGGTGCCACAGGGTTGTTGAGGGTGGCGGTCAGCCAGGTGGCAATGAGCGGCGAAAAGCCGCCGAACAGGGTCACGCCAAAGCTGTAACTGACGGAGGTGCCCAAGGCCCGGTGCTGCTTGGCGAACGATTCCATGATCAACGCGAAGAAAGCCCCTGAACCAACGCAGCCGGGCAGCACCAGCAAGGCGACGATCAGCATCGCAACAGCGAGGTCGGTGGTGTGCGACAGCAGCCACAGCGCCGGCCAGGCCGCGATTACGGGCAACACGACGGTCCATATCAGCAATTTTTTGCGCAAGCCATGACGGTCAGCGAAGCGCCCGGCCAGCGGTGTGATGATCGCCAGACAGGCCGCTGCGACGCAGGCAATTGCCAACGCGCTGCGCTGTGGGTAATGCAGCGTGGTCATCAGGTAGGAAGGCATGTAGAAAATGAACAGGTACATGCCAATCGTTGCGCTGGCCATCAACCCCGTCGCCAATACGGTGTTGCGCAGGTCGACCACTTCGCGCCAGCGTGGCTTGGCAGTGCTGGTCGACACTTGCGTATGCTCGGGCTGCTCGAGGGTTTCCGGCAGGCAGCGGCGGATGTACCAGCCGACCGGACCGATCAGCAAACCGATGATGAAAGGCAGGCGCCAGCCCCAGCTTTCCAGGTCTGGGGTGCTCATCACACTGCTCAGCAGCAGCCCGATGCCCGCGCCGACCAGCGCTGCATAGCCTTGGCTGGCGGCCTGCCAGCTGACGCTGCTGCAACGCTTGGCCGTGGATGCCGACTCCATCATCAACACTGAAGCGGTGCCAATCTCGCCGCCTGCAGAAAACCCCTGGGTAAGGCGGCCAATGACCAGCACCACGGTGCCGAACACGCCGGCCTGCTGGTACGTCGGGGCGAAGGCGATCAAGGCTGTGCCCAAGGTCATGAGGAATATTGTCAGTGTCAGTGCGGCCTTGCGCCCCTTGCGATCGGCAAAACGGCCGATCACCAAGGCGCCAATCGGTCGCATCAGAAACCCTACGCCAAACGCGGTCAGCGACATCAGCAAGGAGGCTGTCGGCGACTGCGCGGGGAAGAAGTTTTTGGCAATCACCACCGCAAAGAAACTGTAGATAGTGAAGTCGTACATCTCCAGAGCATTGCCCAGCGCGCAGGCCACCGTGGCTTTGCGCGAGCCAACGGCGGCGTTGGTCGTGCTGCGGGGTATTGGGGTGTCCGAGTGAATAGAGGTCATTGCCGTGCTCTCTCCGAGTCATCGTTGTCCCGAGCCACTATCAAGCAACAGGCATGATCAATCACATGCACTTTATGCAGGCAATTAACCGTCGGTTAAGTTGGTTTGCAAGCGTCCTTGTAACAAGCGCTTGAACGGTGCGAACCGTTCATAGCCTCGCTATTTTGGCGCACAAGATCATCGGTCGCAGTAGCACTCGGCGGCGTTGCGGCGGTATGGGCGCAGCAATCAGGGATGCGGCGACTGCCAGAGCGACGGGCTTTCAAGCACCTAATTAACCGTTAGGCATAGCCATGCAATATTGATCATTTTTGCCCATTTTTATTTTCGCCCAGGCTGCACCTCCTCAGCCCTGATACCTCTGGAGAGTCCGCAATGGGTAAAGCCGTCGTCTGCAATTGGCCACTGGCCGCCTTGTGTGTAGGCCTTGGTTTGCCAAGTGCCAGTCAGGCCGAAGGTTTCCTTTCAATCGGCCGAGTTGCATCAGGATTCGGCTACTACAACATCGACAAGGGTTTTGATGACCGCTTCAAGGTGTACGGTACCGTTGATGCCTTCGCCAACTATCAGGAGGCTGGCGACAATGCCGGTTTCAAGGTCGCCGGCGGCGGCGCCTGGACCAATAAACTGGGCGTTTACATGCGCAAGGCACTGGATGCGGACACGGTACTGGAAGTCGACATCGAAGAAGGCTTCAACGTGAATGGGCCTGCACTCGATGCGCACTGGAAACAGGTCGGAACATTACGCCTGGCGGTCGCGGCATTGCGTTCGCGGCACTACGGCAAGCTGGAGTTTGGCAAGACCTACGGCATGGGCACGCCGACGTTTGCCGATCCGTTCCTGGCGACCTACGGCTCGCCCTATACCTACCTGACCAGCCCGCCCGCCGGGCCGGGTGCTTACTATCTGGATCTGCGGCCAAAGCACACGCTGGCTTACACCACGCCGAAATGGGCTGCCTGGAGCTTCGCCAGTGCCCTGACGTTCGGATTCAATGACACTGCCAGTGCCGGAAAAAACCTGCGCGGCAAAGGGCTGAGCGTGCAGTACGGCAGCCCGCGATGGATCGTGGTGGGCTCATTCAACGACTATCTAAGCGACCCCTGGCAGGACGGTGATCAACCGCGCCAGACTCACAACTACTACAAAAGCGCGCTCGCTTATCGCGACTTTGGCTCCTTCGCTGCAGGCATCACCTGGCAACGCCAGGATGTCGATTACTACGCAACGCCGAGCATGACCGCCTGGACCGCCGGCATCTGGGCGCCGATTGGCAAGGCCGATGTCGCGCGATTGGCGCTGGTCAAACGCAAGATCGAGTTCGGCGATAAAGACGCCATTGGCATGATGCTCGGTTACGACCATTTCCTGACACCCAACTGGGCTGTCTACGGCCGTCTGGCGCTGATCGACAACCGCCGCAATTCAGCCATCAGTTACGCCGGCATCGATCTCCAGCAGCCAGGCGACGACCCGCACAACCTGGCTGTCGGTATGTACTACCACTTCTAGCGCGCGAGCCCGCTGGCCGCCTGCGCGGCCAGCCTGGATTTGAGCCCGTGAAACAGGTCTCGCGCTGGCGACGTCAGCGCGTGGCGGTCGATGCACACCAGATAGATCGGATATTCAGGGATGATTTCCTCGACCTCGACCCAGACCAGTTCCGGCATCTGCGCCGGCGGCAGATTGTCCTTGATCGAGAGGTTGCTCAGGGTCATGAAAGCGTTGGCGTTTTCCACCATGCGCAAGGCCAACAGCAGCGACGTGCACTCGATCACACGCTGCGGTGGATGGATGTCGTTGACCTCGAACATTTGGTAGAACTGCGAAGAGCGATCGTCGATTTCATCCATGCTGATCCAGTTGGCGTATTGCAGCTGGCGCAGCGAGCGGGAGTGACGCAGGGGATTGTTGGGGCCACAGACCACCGTGCCGCCAATGCGCTGCAAGGCCTCCCAATCAAGATTCAGACGCTGGGTGTGCTGCTGCGATGTCAAGGCAAAGTCCAGCGTACCGTCACGCAGCAGCTGCACAAGGTGACTGGGGCGTTGCTCGCTGATCTTGAGCCTCACGCGTGGATTTTTTGCCTGAAAGTCACTGAGGCACTGATCGAACCCAGGCAACATGGCGGTCAAAGACGTGACGCCGATGGTCACTTCACCCACCACGGTATCGTGGATATTATCCGCCTCGATCTGCAGCCGGCGCATGCTCTCGACGGCCATCTGCGCGTGACGAATAACCCGCCGCCCCTCATCGGTCAGCGACATGCCTTTATACGAACGCTGCAGCAGGGTCAGGCCCAGCTCGCGCTCCAGATCCTTGATCGAGCGGCTCAGGGCAGGCTGGGTAACGTGCAGGATCTGCGAAGCTTCGATGATGCTGCCGCACTGGTTGATCGCTACCAAGGCTCTGATTTGATGGAATTTCACGGCGCCCCACTCTGTTTTTGTTTATCCCTTAACATACTGCAAAAGCCTCGCCAGACAGCAATGCTATGGCGTCGGCGCCATGGGAACTTCGCGGCGATCGACCAGTCAGACCGTGTTTAAAATTTACCGCACCCTCTTCTACTGAGCTTTTTCAACACAGGGATATGTCATGAAACGGATGTTCGTTGTTCTCGGTTTGATCAGCAGCATGGCTGCAACCTCGGCACAGGCTGCCTCCGACTGCCCATTCCCCAAAGGCGTGCAAGCGTCCATCGGGGCATCCAGGGCAGCGGTTGAAGCCAGACAGGCCGGCATCAAAAAGGAGGCCTTGCTCGCCAAGATTTCGCCGCAAACCGACGGTGATCTGTATCCGACGCTCAAGTCCATTGTCGATGAAGTGTACGACTACCCACCGTTGCGCCCAGAGGTGTACGGCGCCTACCGGTTCGAGCGTTGTTTTGTTTCCCAGCAGCATGCAGACAAGGTCGCCGCCATCAACTTTGCCGAGGTGCATCCACTGTTGAAAAAGTGCGAAGAAATTACCCCTGAAGACGCTCGCCCTCGCTGCGCGATGGGGGTAGTGCACAGCGTGACCGGTGTGCCTGAGTAGCACTGATCAGGGTAGGCTGACCGGCCTGCCCAATCCTGAACGAAAGAAGTATTGAACTTATTGAGTTTTTTGTTGTAAAGCGACTTATGCTCGCATCGCAGTGGCCGATACACATCACAGGATAACTTTGAGATCTGGGATGATGAGAAACATAAAAGTATCGCTGCGCGCTGCCCTCAGCTTCGCTTTAATCACGCTGTTGCTGATCGCACTGGGCGCGATTGCCGTCTGGAAGATGGGGGCCATTCGCGAGACCGCCAGGGTGCTGGAAAAAGACGCCCTGGCAAGTATCGTCATCGCCGACAAGATCAATGCCGCCACCTTGCGCTTGCGCCTTGAGAACCGTCGGTTGATTTCCCAAAGCGATCCGCAAGCCGTTGCCAAGACGCTTAACGACATCAGCGTCGTGCGTAACGAACTGAACACTCAGATCCAGGCTTACGCCCAGTTCCCTGTCAGTGAACAGGAAACGCGTCTGTACCGAGCCGTGGCCGACAATGGCGAGAAGTTCCTGGCTGCACTGGACCAGGCCATTGCTCTGACTAAGAAGGGTGCGCTGGCCGAAGCACTGACCTATACCAACACTTCGATCAGCCCGATCGCCGCGGTATTGGCAAATGCCGTGGATGGGCTGGTGCAACTGAATATTGGCGAAGCGGATAAGGCCGGTATCGCCTCGGAGGCCACCTACAACAGCGGCTTGATGTTCGTGATCGTTATCATCATTGCTGCTGCACTGGCCACGATCGTGCTCGCGACGTTGTTCACCCGCAGTATCGTTACGCCATTGCGCGACATGCTGCAGATCAACCAGACCATCGCCACCGGTGATCTGCGCAGCACTATTACCGTTACAGGCAAGGACGAATTCTCGGACTTGATGCGCTCTACCCAAGTGATGCAAAGCAACTTGCGCGACACCATCAAACTGATTGGCGACTCTTCGTCTCAGCTCGCCTCGGCGTCCGAAGAAATGAGCGCCGTTACTCAGGAATCGAGCCAGGGTTTGATCCGTCAGAACCACGAAATTGACCAGGCCGCCACTGCGGTCAATCAGATGACCGCTGCCGTTGATGAAGTTGCCCGTAATGCCGCTTCGGCATCCGATGCCGCGAAAACTTCCGACCAATCGGCTCGCACTGGCGCAGAGCGCGTGACCAGCACTGTCAGCGCCATTGAAAGCCTCAGCCAGACCATTCAAAGCACCAGTACCGACGTCGAGCGCCTGGCTGTGCAGTCCAAGGACATCAGCAAGGTACTGGAAGTTATCCGCACCATCGCCGAGCAGACCAACCTGCTCGCCTTGAACGCCGCCATCGAAGCCGCGCGGGCGGGTGAGCAAGGGCGTGGGTTTGCGGTAGTCGCCGATGAAGTTCGCGCGCTCGCACACCGAACCCAGGCCTCCACTCAAGAAATCGAGCAGATGATTGGCGGCATTCTCAAGGGCACCGAACAAGCCACCAAAGCCATGAGCGAAAGCTGTGGCCAGGCGGCCGGCACCCTGACTACCGCGCACGAAGCCGGCGCAGCGCTGACCTTGATCGCCAAGGCGATCAACGAGATCAACGAGATGAACCTGATGATCGCGACGGCCTCAGAGCAGCAGGCTCAGGTCGCCCGCTCGGTCGACGGCAACCTGATGAGCATCCGTGATTTGTCCATCCAGAGCGCAACCGGCGCCGACCAAACCGCCGCCGCCAGCGCCGAGCTGTCGCGCCTGGCGGTGGACATGAGCAAGTTGGTGGCCAGGTTCTCACTCTAGGTAAAACTGCGCGTCCAACTGGCGCGCCTTGATGACAGGCCGTTGGAAGGTTGGGGCTGCTGCGCAGCCCCATACCGAAATCCGGATCACGCCAACAGCGCTAGTAGCTGCGCCGCCAGCTCAGCCGCATCCTGCTGATAACCCTCACCCCAGCGCACCGACCAGTCCCCAGGTCGCCCCTGCTCATCCCACTCGGCCAATGCCAGCGCGTTGACGATCTCAAGTTCAAACCAGAGCGCCTGCCAGGCATCGCTGTCCTTGATCAAATCAGCGTCCTGCCAGAGAAACTCGGTGGCCGCGACGAACGCCGACCAAGTGCAAACACTCTCGGCTGCCCGACTGCCCTTTGCTAACCAATACGCTCGGTCATCCATCCAGCTGCCCCTAAACCTAACGCAATGCCTGAGGCTCCATGGTCGCACAGTAACCAAATTTCCCGAGCATGCCGATTACTTTGCAATAGCGGCCGCGTGGTGCCAGTTGCATCCTGCCCCGGGCCGTATATATGATAAGCATTATCGTTTGCAACACTTCCTCATCGGCGCCTGCAGATCATGCTCCCATCCCCCCAACCTGCCCTGTGCAACGTGGCTGTGCTTTACCGTCAGCAACACAGCTGGTTGACGGGCTGGCTACGGCAACGCCTGAGTTGCTCGCACAACGCAGCGGACCTGGCCCAGGACACCTTCATGCGCCTGCTGGCCAAAGAGCAGCTGCCAGCGCTGCACGCACCGCGGACCTTTCTCGCCAAGGTGGCGCAGAGCGTGCTGTGCAACCATTACCGTCGGCAGAAAATCGAACGTGCCTACCTTGAAGCGCTGGCGGCAATGCCCGAGCCGGTTGCGCCAAGCCTGGAAACCCAGGCAATCCTGCTCGAGACCTTGATCGCCCTCGACGCCATGCTCGAAAGCCTGGAGCGGCCGGTGCGCGAGGCGTTTCTGCTGTCGCAGGTCGATGGCCTCGGCCACGCCGAGATCGCCGAGCGGCTCAAGCTGTCGGTGACGACCATCAAGCGCTACATCATCAAGGCCAGCGCGCTGTGCATTGTCCTCGATGACAGCCTGGACCTGCCGTGACCAGCAATACGCCGCCAATTGCCGCAGAAGTGGCCGAACAGGCCATGCACTGGCATTTCGAGTTGCAGGAACCTGAGGTCAGCCCGGCCACCCTCGCCGCGTGGATGGCCTGGAGGCAGGCGCTGCCGATGCATGAGCATGCCTGGCAACGCGCCGAAGCATTCGCCCAGCGCATGGGCGACCTGCGTAATCCGGGCCAGCGCCGTCTGGCCCAGGCGGCGCTGCGCCCTGGCCTGTCGCGGCGTGCTGCGCTCAAGCAACTGAGCGTGCTGATGGCTGCCGGCGCGAGTGCCTGGTACATGAAGGACACGGCCTTGGTGCAAGACTTCAGCGCTGATTATCACAGCCGTGTCGGCGAACAACGGCGCATCAGCCTGGCCGATGACACTGAGCTGCAATTGAACACCGACACGGCGATCAACGTCGCTATCGAACATAACGAGCGGCGCATACGACTGCTGCGCGGCGAGCTGCTGATCACCCGCAGCAACGCCAGCGCCGGGCGTTTGCTGTCGGTTTACACCGCTCAGGGTCGGCTTGAGGCGCAACTTGGGCAGTTCAGCGTCAGGCAACGCGCGGGCCTTACTCAGGTCAGCGTTTACCGCGGCGCGCTGGTGTTCAGCCCTACCCTGCTGGCACACCCGCCGATCAGCTTGCAAGCCGGTGAGCGGGCCAGCCTGGCCGACACTGGCATTGTCAGCCGGCAACCTGAACCGCTCGCCGTCCCCGCCTGGAGCCAAGGCATGCTGGTTGCTCAGGACCAGCCACTGGCGGAATTCATCGCTGAACTGAGCCGTTACCGCCGTGGCCATCTGTCCTGTGATCCAGCATTGGCCAGGCTACGTGTGTCCGGCACCTTCCCGCTGGCCGATACCGACAAGGTCATCCTCGCCGTGGCCAACACCCTGCAGCTTGAGGTCGAGCAGTTCACCCGTTACTGGGTGACGCTGAAGCCACGCACGGCCTAGTGCAAAAAAAACTGCGCCAGGGTGGTCCATTTTTGATTCTCGCGAGACTTAACCCCCAGACAATCCATTCAATCGGGGAACAACGCGTGAATCTCAAGCATAAACTGGCCGGCGCCGTGGTCCAGGCCATCACCTGCATGACCGCCACCGCACCGCTGCTGATGCTGCCCACCTGGGCCAGCGCCGCCGAGCAGGCCCAGGCCGACTTCGACATCCCCGCCGGCCCGCTCGCGCCAGCCCTGAGCCGCTTTGGCCAGGCCGCGCATATTCTGCTGAGCTACCCCAGCACCCTCACCGACGGGCGCAGCACCGCCGGCCTGCACGGCAACTTCGACGTTGACCAGGGCCTGGCCATGCTGCTTGCCGGCAGTGGCCTGGAGGCCAGCCGTAGCGCTAACGGCAACTACACCCTGCAAGCCAGCAGCAGCGGCGCGATGGAGCTGAGCGCGGTATCCATCTCCGGCAAAGCCCCCGGCTCGACCACCGAAGGCACCGGCCTCTACACCACCTATTCGTCAAGCAGCTCGACCCGCCTCAACCTGACCCCGCAAGAGACCCCGCAGTCACTGACCGTGATGACCCGCCAGCGCCTCGATGACCAGCGCCTGACCAACCTCACCGACGCCCTCGAGGCTACCCCCGGCATCATCGTCGTGCGCGACGGCCTCGGCGCCGAGAGCGACTCGTACTGGTCACGCGGCTTTGCCATCCAGAACTACGAGGTCGACGGCGTGCCAACCAACACCCGTCTGGACAACTACTCGCAAAGCATGGCGATGTACGACCGCGTCGAAATCGTCCGCGGCGCCACCGGTTTGATCAGCGGCATGGGCAACCCGTCGGCGACCATCAACCTGATCCGCAAGCGCCCAACGGCCGATGCGCAGGCCAGCATCACCGGCGAGGCCGGCACCTGGGACCGCTACGGCACGGGCTTCGACGTCTCGGGACCGCTGACCGACGCGGGCAATATCCGCGGCCGCTTCGTCGCTGACTATAAGACTGAAAAGGCCTGGATCGACCGCTACTCATCGCAGTCGCAACTTATCTACGGCATCACCGAGTTCGACCTGACCGAAGACACCTTGCTGACCCTGGGCTTCAGCTACCTGCGCAGCGATGTCGACTCGCCGCTGCGTTCGGGCCTGCCATCGCGTTTCAGCACCGGCCAGCGCACCAACCTCAAGCGCTCGCTCAACGCCGCCCCGGAGTGGTCCTACAACGACCACGAGCAAACCAGTTTCTTCACCTCCATTGAGCAGCAACTGGGCAACGGCTGGAGCGGCAAGATCGAGCTGACCCACGCCGAAAACAAGTTCGACGAAGTCTTCAACTATGCCATGGGCGACCTGAACACCGATGGCAGCGGCATGAGCCAATTGCCCGTGCGCTTCTCCGGTACGCCACGCCAGGACAACCTCGATGTCTATGCCACCGGGCCCTTCAGCCTGTTCGGCCGCGAGCACGAGTTGATCACCGGCATGACCTTGTCCCAGTACAAGGAAAGCGTGCCCGGCTGGGGCGGTTGGGGCTATGACTATGCAGGCTCGCCTGCCGGCGCGATAGACAGCCTGTTCGACTGGGACGGCAAGTCGGCCAAGCCCACCTTCACTGAAAGCGGCAAGTCGTCGATTGACGAAAACCAGTATGCGGCCTACCTGACCTCACGCTTCAGCGTCAGCGACGACCTCAGCCTGATCCTCGGCAGCCGTCTGATCGACTGGCAGCGCGACACCTCCGACCGCCCATATGGCGGCGTCGAAACCGAGGTCAAGCGCAAAGAAAGCGGCGTGTTCATCCCGTACGCCGGCGTAGTCTACGACCTTGATCAGACTTGGTCGCTGTATGCCAGCTACACCAAAATCTTCAACCCGCAAGCGTCGTGGGTGACCGATGAAAGCAACAGCCCGCTCGACCCGATGGAAGGCGTCGGCTACGAGATCGGCATCAAAGGCTCGCACCTCGACGGCAAGCTCAATTCAAGCCTTGCCCTGTTAAAGCTGGAGCAGGACAACCTTGCCATCTGGCAGCACGATAACGTCTACAGCGCCGAGCAGGACACCACCTCCAAAGGCATCGAGCTGGAACTGAACGGCGAACTGGCCGAAGGCTGGCAGGCGTCCGCCGGCTACGCCTACTCGGTGACCACCGATGCCGATGACCAGCGCATCAATACCAACCTGCCGCGCAACAGCGTCAAGACCTTCACCAGCTACCGGCTGCAGGGGCCACTGAACAAACTGACGATTGGCGGCGGGGTGAACTGGCAGAGCAAGGTTGGCGCTGACCTGCACACCTTCAGCCAGAGCAGCTACGCGGTTACCAACCTGATGGCCCGCTACGACATCAGCCGCAACCTCAGTGCTGCGCTGAACCTCAATAACGTGTTCGATCGCGAGTATTACAGCCAGTCCGGGTTATATAGCGTGTACGGCGCGCCGCGCAACCTGATGACCAGCTTCAAGTACAGCTTCTGAAGTTAGCCTGGGCAGACGCAGGTTTATTGCGCCTGCCCAGGATTTACGAGCGTTTGTGCAGGCCGATATTGGCGTCATCGATCAGCGCTTTGGCCATCTGGCCCAGAAAGTGCGAAGCCCAGACCAGTTCCGGTTCGTCGTCCATCACGCCAAGAAACGAGGCGCGACGGGCGCTGGCGAGCAGCATCGAGGCCTGCTCCAGGGCGTGCATGCAGCAGTTGCCGGGCTCGGTTCGAAACAGCCGCTGGCCATTGCCGGCGCCATCGAGGCAGGTCGCCGAACCTACGGTGAGGCCTGGCTTGCCGGTGTCTTGTGGGGGTTGGGTGTCCATGCGCAATCCTCTGATGTTCGGGTAGCAGAACGGTGACTCAGTGCAGTTGTGCGGCGGGGGGACGGCCGCGACGTTGCACATAGGCGATTGCCGCTTCGACCAGTGCGCGGGCGGATTCGACTTCGTGGAGGACGGTCAGCATGCTCATGGAACCGGCTGATTTTGGCTGCAGGAGGACGGTCTGGCGGGCGACGATGAGCGCGCCCATGAGGTAGTCGGAGGCTTCGACGAGGGTGTCTTCGAGGATACGGGCGGATTGGCTGCACTGGGGTGGATCGGGGACGATCTTGAGCATACATACCTCTAGAGTCTGTGGACTGCCAGACACCCGCCGTCAAACAGGAGGGTGGCAGTTGTACGCGGGTTGACAGACCGAGGACTCTAGAAACTCGGCGCACGCGAGGTGCCCCACGTACAACCGCCATAGGAGGTGCACGTGCTCTAGAGATTGTGACGGCCTGTCAAAGCCGGTCGTTGAATGGCAACGACCGGCAGAGACTAGGCTGTGCTCCCCAGGACATGCAATGGCGCAAAGCCTTGAAAAGGATGATTCGGAAACGGCCTACACGGTATAGGTAAAATCCGATCAATATGTATCAGGCGCAATATATTTTTACGTCATTTGGGCACTCGCCCAAGTCCTGCACTTTGTGGACAAAGCTGCCAGATAGCCTGCATGCTTGCCGCCTCCAATACACCACCGAGCAAGGAAGCCATCATGAGTGTTCGCGGCAACGACCGGCAGATCGACAACATCGAGCTCAATGTCAGCGACATTGCCCGCAGCAAAGCGTTTTACGCCGAAGCCTTCGGCTGGACCTTCGTCGACTACGGCCCAACCTACACCGAATTCAGTGACGGTCGCCTGAGCGGCGGCTTCACTACCGGCGAGCCGGTCCGCCCCGGTGGCCCGCTGGTGATTCTGTACGCCGACGACCTGGATGCGACTCAGCAGCGGCTGCTGGCTGCCGGCGCGCAGATCAGCCGGCAGACCTTCTCATTCCCCGGTGGCAGCCGCTTCCACTTCATCGACCCGGACGGCTACGAACTGGCGGTGTGGACTGCAACAAGCGCTGCTTGATCGGCCCGCTCAGTTGTCACCAAAAAAACTGCGACCGCGCTCCTTGAGCAATTCGACCATCGCGGCCACGGCCGGTGGCAGATAGCCCTCGGCGCGGATCGACACCGCCACAGTGCGATGCATGGTGGTTTCCTCCAGGGTCACCGCACGCAAGCGCGACATACCGTGACCGTGCTCAAGGGTTTCCCTCGCGACAAAGCTCAGCAGCCGGGTGCGTTCGATCAGGCGGGGCAGCATCGAGATGCTATTGGCTTCGATCTGCACCTGTGGCATCGGCAAATGGTGCGTGGCAAACACGTTATCGATCCAGCGCCTGGAACTGACCGTGATCGCCGGCAGCACCCAGCGGTACTGGCAAAGGCTGTGCAAGGTTATCGGCGCGGCAAACAGTGGATGATCAGCACTGGCTACCACCACGGCCTCATCCTGCAAAATCGGGTAGCTGTTGACGTGCGGGTCATCGACGATCAGCGGGCAGATGATGGCGTCCAATCGCCCCGAGCGCAGCGACTCCTTGAGCAGATCATCCTGGCCGATGGACAGCTGCAAGGTCAGCTCGGGCGCGCGCTGCAACAGCGACTCGGTCAGCCGCGGCAACAAGTACTCGGCCATGCTCGCCGCGCAACCGAGGCGGATGTTGCCAATCAAGCCACCGGCAAAATCGCGGACCTCACGCTCGGTTTCGGCGATGTTCAGCTGTAACTGCCGACCGCGCTCAAGCAGCAGCTCACCGACATCAGTCAGCTTGATGCGCCGGCCGTCGCGCTTGAACAGCCGCGTGCCGAGGGATTCTTCCAGCCGCTGGATACTTTTGCTCAAGGCGGGCTGGCTGCGGTTGAGCCGCTCGGCAGCGCGGCCGAGATGGCCCAGCTCAGCGATGGTGGCGAAGTAAGTCAGGTCGCGAAGGTCCATGATTCATGAATTTCAGTTATAGGTTCATCGAAAGTAGAAAATAGACTTGATCGATTGCGCCGTCGATAATTTTCTCCAGCAAGCGCCGCTACTGGGTCGAGGAGAATCACCACGTGCAGTTGTTCCTTTCAAATCCCCTGTTGATCCTACGCTGGCTGGCGCTGATCGGTTGTGCTGCCGCCAGTGGCCAACTGCTGCATGCATGGGCAGTGCCAGCGGGCTTGTTTCTCGGGCCGATGCTGACCGCGATTGCCTTTGGCGTCAGTGGCGCCGGGCTGCGCCTGCACAAACAGGTGTTTCGCTTTGGCCAGGGCTGCGTCGGCCTGATGGTGGCCCACTCGATGAGCTGGACAGTACTGGTGGCTTTGGCGCAGTCGTGGCCGGTGATGCTTACAACCACACTGCTCACTGTGCTGTTGAGCGCCATGGTCGGGCTGGCTACGGTGCGATACGGCGGTATCTCGGCCGCGACCGCCGCCTGGGGCACAGCCCCTGGCGCTGCTTCGGCGATGGTCTCGATGGCGGAAGCACACGGTGCCGATCCTCGGGTCGTGGCAACCATGCAATACGTGCGGGTGGTCTGCGTAGTGATGATCGGCGCACTGGTCAGCCACCTGCTTGGTGCCGGCGATATCGCCAGCAAGGCGTTGGTTCCCGCCGCGAGCACCCCTGCCGTGCAGCTGAATGAACTGCTGCCATGCCTGGCAGTGATCGTGATCGGGATAACATTGGCCGCCAAACTGCCTGCGGGCGCGCTGCTGGCACCGTTGTTGATCGGCAGTGCGCTGCAACTCAGTGGCCTGATGCAGATTGCCCTGCCCGGCTGGTTGCTGGCCTTTGCCTATGGCGCCATCGGCTGCTACGTCGGCCTGCGGTTTGATCGGGCCACGGTGCGTTACGTAGGGAGCCGCTTGCCGACCATGATCGCTGGAGCGACCGGGTTGATCGCCCTGTGCGCCGGCTGCGCCTGGTTGCTGGCGTGGGTTACTGGGCATGATTTTCTTTCGATGTACCTGGCAACCAGCCCAGGCGGGCTGGATGCCATGGCCATCATCGCGGTGGAGACCCACTCAGATGTCGGGCTGGTGCTGGCAATGCAGACTTTGCGCCTGATTGCTGTGATCATCACCGGTGCCTTTTGCGCCAGGCAGATCATCCGCCTGGCCAAGGCCTGAAACGCGCTGAACCCTGCTGCGCGCTTACCAAAGCGCGATGTCGTAGGTCAGGTACAGCCGATTGCTGTCACGACCGCGGGCGAAGTCAGCGCGGTAGACGTAGTTACGTGCCTTGATGCCCAGCCCCTTGAAGGTGCCCGACTGGACCACATAGGCCAGCTCGATGTCACGCTCCCACTCGCTCAGGCCAGCCTCACCGGAACGGCCATTGTCACCGCTCAGGTAGCGGGTCATGAAGGTCAAACCTGGCACACCGGCTGCGGCAAAGTTGTAGGCGTAGCTGGCCATCCAGGTCTTTTCTTCTTCCTCGATGAACTTGCCGATGCCGACGTTACTGAACGAATACACGGTCGCGCCGCTGATGTACGGCAGCCCGGCGTCGCCGTTGAGCACCTGATAACCGGCACCTACGGTATGGCCGCTGTGGGCGTAGGCCAACTGGCCGCTGAGCATGTCGTTGTCGATGCGCCCGGCGTAGGCCGAACCGCTATCATGGCTGCGGAAGTAACGCAGGTCGCTGGTCAACACCCCGCCACCGAGTTTGAGGTCGTGCTGGATACCGGCGAAGTCCTGACGGTAGAAGTTTTCCAGTTCACCATGGAAGTAGCTCAGGCGCAGCGTCTTGCTGGCGGCATAGTCAGCACCGGCGTAGCGGAAATCGCCGGTCTCGTCGCCGCGATAGCCGTCGACATAGAGCCCGGTACTGTCGGAAGAGTCGCGCTGCTTGAAGCGGTCGAGCTGGCCGGCAGTCAGGGTCAGGCCATCGATATCGGTGCTGACCAACTGCGTGCCTTGGTAGGTCTGCGGCAACAAGCGTGCATCGTTGTGCACCAGCACCGGCGTCTTGGGCAGCAAGGTGCCGTGCTTGACCACGGTGTTGGCCAGCTTGGCTTTGGCAGTTACACCCGCGCTGGCGAACTCGTCGGCCGCGCGGCCATCGTCATGTACGGGCAACAGGCCGGTGCCACTGCGGCCGCGACCGGAGTCGAGCTTGACCCCGACCAGCGCCATGGCATCAAGGCCAACACCGATGGTGCCCTGGGTAAAACCTGACTGGTAATCGAGCAGAAAGCCCTGCGCCCACTCGGTGCGCTCGCTCTTGGCCGTGGCGGCAGCGCGGGCAGTCATGCCCTGCTCGTCACGGAAGTTCTCGTTGAAGTAGACGTTGCGCAGTTGCAGCTTGAGTTTGCTGTCTTCGATGAAACCGCCGGCGACGGCCGCAGGCAGGCAGCCGCAGAACAGGCCGCAAGCGGCCCCACGCAGAAGGAGTGATTGCATGTCAGAGGACTCTTTTATTGTTTTTTGAGGGGCTGCGCGGGCACCGAGCGGTGCCCGTCCAACAGGGTCAGGCGAAGAACGAAATGGCGCCGGTCAGGACGGCCAGGGCGGTGATCACAAGGGAGGTATACACCGCCCATTTCACCGTGGCTTTCTGGAAGTCGCCGATGTCGCGGTCAACCATCCCCACCAGCAGCAGGGTCGAAGCCACCAGCGGGCTCATCAGGTGCACCGGCTGGCCAAGTACCGAGGCGCGAGCGATTTCCACCGGGTCGATGCCGTAGGCAGCAGCGGCGTTGGCCAGAATCGGCACTACGCCAAAGTAGTAGGCATCGTTGGACAGGACGAAGGTCAGCGGCATGCTGGTGATCGCCACCACCAACGGGAACCAGTGGCCCCAGGCATCCGGAATCCAGTCAACCAGGGTCTGCGCCAAGGCGTCGACCATCTTCGTGCCCGAGAATATGCCAGCGAAGATACCGGCCGCGAACACCAGCAGGACCACGGTCATGGCATTGCCCGAGTGGGCGAGGATGCGCTCTTTCTGGATGTCCAGTTGCGGGTAGTTGATCATCAGCGCAGCAACGAAACCGATCATGAACAGGATCGCCGCGTGCATCACACCCAGCACCAGCGCAGTCATCACCGCGATCACCAGCACCAGGTTGACGTAGGCCAGGCGCGGACGCTTGTGCGGGGTGTCTTCCAGAATCGCCTTGATGTAGCAGTCGCCACCACCGGACTCGAGCTTGATGTTACCAATGCGCTTGCGCTCGCTACGGCCGAGCAGGAACGCCGTGAACACGACCCAGGCAGCGCCGCCGATCATGGTTGGCAGCATCGGGATGAAGTAGTGCGTGGCATCCAGGCCCAAGGCCGCGATGGCGCGGGTAGCCGGCCCGCCCCAAGGGCTCATGCCGCTCATGATGCTCAGCGACAGCATCGAGATGGTCGCCAGAATCATCGGGTTCATGCCGATGCGCTTGTACAGCGGCAGCATCGCGGCGCAAGTGATCATGTAGGTGGTGGTGCCGTCACCATCCAGAGCGACCAGCAACGACAGCAACGCGGTGCCGATGGCAATTTTCAGCGGATCGCCATTGACCCGTTTGAGGATCTTGCGGATCAGCGGGTCGAACAAGCCTGCATCGATCATCAGGCCGAAGAAGAGAATGGCAAACAGCAACAGGGCTGCCGACGGCGCAACCATTTTCAGGCCGTCGAGCATCATCTTGCCGGTTTCCGGGGCGAAGCCGCCGATCACCGCAAATACGATAGGTACGACCGTCAAGGCCACGATTGGGGATAAGCGTTTGCTCATGATCAGGTAGGTGAACGTCACTACCATGACCAAACCGAGGAGTGCGAGCATGTCTGTATCTCTTGTTTTTATTGTAAATGTGCACGTCTGCCGGGCAGACGGCGCCTGACCCGCTCGATGCCCGGCAAGGCAGCGAGCGATTGTAAGTCAATCGTTGAACAAAGCGTTTAAAGCGATCAGCCGGCGAGCCTGCGCACGGACGGCGCGTAGACGTAGCCCGAGAACAGCCGCCGGGCAGTGCGTACCACCGAGGCTTGAATCGGTTTGCCTTCGGCGCGTTCCAGGGCGATATCGATGCTGCCGCTCGGGTGTTCCAGGCGAACCTGAGTCAGGCCATTGGCGCGTTCGCCAAGCATCTGCATGACCACCGTGCCCGGGCTGACGCAGGCAGTCGCCAGGCCGATGGCGCCAGTAATGGCCAATGCCCGGTGGCAGTCGTGCGGCATGAAGTAACGCACCTGCAGGGTGCCGTCGAATTTGGCTGGCGAGATCAGCACGGGTTTGGGGATGACCATACCGCTGACATCGCCCAGGCCCATCGCCGCGCCGGCCTTGAGCCGCAGCGCTTCGATCTTTTGCATCAGCGCACTGTTGCCCTCGAGCTCGGCCGGGCTTTCGCCGCCGGTAACGCCCAGCTTGCTGGCTTCGATGATCATCATCGGCATGGCCATGTCGATGCAGGTCAGCTCGACACCATCGATCACATCGCTGGCCTGACCGGTGGGGAACAGCTTGCCGGTCTTGCTGCCAACGGCATCAAGGAAGGTCAACTGCACCGGTGCTGCAGTACCCGGTACGCCATCGATCGCAGTGCGACCCTCGTAACGGACGATGCCGCCCGGGGTTTCCACCAGCGAGTTGACGAAGGTGCCGGTGTTCAGGTTGCGGATGCGCACCAGGGTCTTGCCTTCGGTGGCTTTGACCAGGCCCTCTTCGATGGCGAACGGGCCGACTGCGCAGAGCATGTTGCCGCAATTGGGTGCAGTATCAACGCGGCGCTGAGCGACCATGACCTGGACGAAAAGGTAATCGACATCGGCATCGGCGTGCAGCGAGGGGCTGAGGATTGCCACTTTGCTGGTCTGCGGGCTACCGCCGCCGATGCCGTCGATCTCCAGCTCATGGCCAGAGCCCATCAGGTTGATCAGCATTTCGTCACGCTCGACCACGTTGGTCGGCAAGTCCCAGGCATGGAAAAACGGACCCTTGGAGGTACCGCCGCGCATCAGAACACAAGGAATTCGTTGCATGACTACTGACTCTTGTTGATCAATAGGGGGTATTGATGTGTTGGAAACAAGAGTGACAGGGACCGATAAATCAATCCAATGCAAAGATCGTAGCTATTATTGCGTGTAGCAAATGAATACAGCCGTGAACTGCTGAAGAGAATCGTCATGGAATATGAGCTCCAGGATATAAGATCTTTCGTGAAAATCGCCGAACTTGGCAGCTTCCACGAAGCTGCTGATGTGCTTCATCTGTCGCAACCGGCACTGAGCCGGCGGATCAAGAAGCTAGAAGAAGGCCTGGGTACGCCGTTGCTCGAACGGACTACGCGCCGGGTCAGCCTGACCAGTGTCGGCCGCGATTTTTTGCCCAAGGCGAGGCGCCTGCTGGATGACTTCGAAGATTCGATCCTGAGCATCCGCGAACTGGCCGAACGCCAGACCGGCCAGGTGACCCTGGCCTGCATCCCGACGGCAGCGTTCTACTTTTTGCCGTCGGTGATTCGCCTGTACAACGAGCAATACCCGAAAATCCGGATTCGCCTGCTCGACCTCAGCGCCAACGACGGGCTGGAAGCGGTACTGCGCGGTGAAGCCGACTTCGGCATCAACATGATGAGTGGCCAGCACCCGGACATCGAGTTCGTGCCGTTGGTCGAGGAGAAGTTCGTCCTCGCCTGCCGCCGTGACCACGAGCTGGCCAGCCGCGCGTCGGTGACCTGGACGCAGCTGGCCGACTATCGCCTGATCGGCGTGGGCCGCTTGAGCGGCAACCGGATGCTGCTCGACCATGCCTTGTCCGGCCTGAGCTGGCGTCCCAAGTGGTTCTATGAGGTGCAGCACTTGTCGACGTCGCTGGGCATGGTCGAGGCGGGCCTTGGCGTCTCTGCCATGCCCAGCCTGGCCATGCCGGCAGCCGATCACCCTACCCTGGTCAGCGTGCCGCTGAGCGAGCCCGAGGTGACCCGCACCCTCGGCCTGGTCTATCGGCGCGGCGCCTCGCTGTCGCCGGCTGCCGAGAAGTTCGTGGCCATTCTGCTGGAGAAATGGCCGAACAGCTGAGCCATGCACGGCGACTGGGTTGCCCTGATACTGAGCGGGCGTCATTCGCCCCCCAGTCCGTGCGGATCGGGCTGACGTTTTTCGATGGCGAACTTGAGCAACGCCGCGCTGCGGAAAATACCGTGGGCGAACTTGCCGTAGGGCAAGGTCAGGAACAGCGCCATCACGCAGCCCAGGTGCACCGCTAGCAGGATTGCCATCGCTCCAGTGTCGCGCCAGCCGAGCAAGGCCAGGCCGGTCAGACTGACCAGCAGCAACAGCAGGATGAACGCGCGGTCCATCGGCCGCTGACTGACATCGCCATGTGCCGGGTCGCGGCGCAGGTTGAGCACCAAGAGGCCGACTGGGCCGATGACCAGGCCGATACCACCGACAGTACCCAGCACTACTGGCCAGCTGAGCAGCGGATAAGGCGCCATTTCACCCAGCAGGTAGTGGTAACCGGTGGCGACCACCGTCGCCGCGAAGCAGAGCATGAAACCGTAGAAGGTCAGGTGATGAAAACGCCGGCGCCACAAGGTGTAGCGGTCGCTCTCGTTGGTGCAGCCCTGGCCATGGCCACCGTCCAGATACTTCAGTGTCAGCGCCGCAGTCGAGGCTTCCACCACCGCAGCATGCTTGCTCGCGGACGGGCTGTCTGCCGGTGCGACCTCGCGCCAGAAGCGTCTGACGGCGATGGCCAACGCCAGCATGGCCGCAGCGAAGACCACGCCAAACATCAATGCCAAGGTGTTATGCGGGAACACCGCATAGAAATTCCCCGCCAGCCGCCCTGGCAGCAGCGTGCCATTGACCAGCAGCGCCAGCAGCAGGAACAGCGACAACCCGGCTGCCAGAGCACTGGCGAGCAGCGTGCCGTTATGCCGGTAGAGCCGGCCGAACGCGCTTGGCCAGGCGTAGTCCGAGTAGGTCTGGCCGCGCACGGTGGCCAGCGCCTTCGGCACATTCACGGCAAACTCATGCGGCGCGGCGTACTGGCAGGCATGCAGGCAGGCACCACAGTTGTGACACAGGTTGGCCAGATAGTGGATGTCGGCCTTGTTGAAGTCCAACCGCCGGGTCATTGCCGGGAACACCGCGCAAAAGCCCTCGCAATAACGGCAGGCATTGCAGATGCGCATCTGCCGGTCGACTTCGCTTTCGTCCACATTCAGCACGGCGATCAGCTCGCCGTGGCCCTTGCTGGGCTCGACCAGCCGCGGTTCAAGCAGTTGCGCAGTCATGGGTATTCTCGCTGGAAGGATGGTGATAACCGAGCGCAGCCGCCGCCTGGGTGCCGGCAATCCGGCCGAAGGCAGTGCCGATGGACATGCCGACGCCGGCGGTGTAGCCCTTGCCCAAGACGTTGCCGGCCATCATTTCACCGGCAACGAACAAGTTCGGGCTGGGCTTGCCGGCAAAGTGCACGGCGGCGGTGTGATCGGTGCGCAGGCCCAGGTAGGTAAAGGTCACGCCGGGGCGCAACGGGTAGCCGTAGAATGGCGGGGTATCCAGCGGGCGTGCCCAGTGGCTCTTCACCGGTCGCACGCCTTGGGTATGGCAGTCATCAAGCCGGGTGTGGTCAAACGTGCCGACCTGGCAGGCGGCGTTGTAGGCCTGCACGGTGGCGACGAACTCGCCTTCGGGTAAGCCGAGTTTCTGTGCCAGTTCGCCGAGGGTATTGGCCTTGGTCCCGGCAAACACCGGCGGCATGAAGCGCCCGAGCGCCTTTTGGTCAATGATCGAAAAGCCCACCTGCCCTGGCTGCTGGGCGACCAGACGGCCCCAGATGGCATAGCGCTTGGGCCAGAAGTCTTCGCCCTCGTCGTAGAAGCGCTGGCCGTCACGGTTGACCACCACGCCGAGCGACACGCAGTCGATGCGGGTGCAGATGCCGCCGTCATACAGCGGAGCACGCGCGTCGATGGCGACCATGTGCGCCTGGGTCGGGTCGCCGATGGTGTCGGCGCCCTGCTCCATCAAGCCACGGAGCAGCACGCCGGTATTGAAGCGCGTGCCGCGGATCAGGAAATTGTCTGCAGTCCACTCGCCACGCTCGTTCTGGCCCCAGGCCTCGCGCAGCCATTCGCGGTTGGACTCAAAGCCACCGGCGGCGAGCACACAGGCCCGTGCCTCGATACGTTCGGCGGGCAGGTCGCGGCCATCGACGTGACGTGGGCCGATGTGCGCCGCCACAAAACGATCACCGTCCAGTTCGATGTGGCTGACCGGTGCGTTGTAGCGAACGCCTACGCCGAGCTGCTCGGCGCTGCGGAAATAGGCATTGACCAGCGCCTTGCCGCCACCCATGAAAAAGGCGTTGGTGCGCGCGGTATGCAGGGCACCGGACAACGACGGCTGAAAGTGCACGCCATGGCTGCGCATCCAGTCGCGGCAGGTTGCCGAGGCTCTGATCACCAGGCGCGCCAGCTTTTCATCGGTCATGCCGCCGGTGACCTTGAGCAGGTCCTGCCAGAATTCTTCTTCCGGGTAGCTCTCGACTAGCACATCCTGCGGCGCATCGTGCATGCACCTGAGGTTGCGCGTGTGCTGCGAGTTGCCACCGCGCCATTCACGCGGCGCGGCTTCCAGCAACAGCACGCTGGCGCCGGCCTCGCGCGCCATCAGCGCAGCGCACAGGGCTGCGTTGCCGCCCCCTATTACGAGCACATCAATCATATCGCCTCCTGTTCAGCGAGGAGACGGGCGTTCGGTTGCTCCTCGCGATGGCGGCGACTTTAGAGCGCTGCCCAGGACGGCGAAACGGGCTGTCGGCACAGGGGCCTGCAGTTTTGCTAAAGGGTCAGGCCGAGAGCATCCGCGCGCCGGGCCAACGACCTTGCTCGACCAGCTCACGGGCCACGTCGAACAATACGATGCGCGTGGCCAGTGCCGCCGGTGACAGTTCGTCTTCAGCCAGGCTGACCATCACGTTGCGCCGCTCGGCGTCGGCATCGCTGATTTCGAATACCTTCAGCCCCGCCTGCAGCGAACGCGCCACCGTGGCGCCTGGCTGAATGGTTGCGGCGTGGCCGGCACACACTGCGTCCATCAACAGCGACAGACCATCGATCTCCATGACGATGTCAGGCTCCTGCCCCACCCGCTCGAAGGCTGAACGCAGTGTCGTGCGCAAACCGTGCTGGGCGCTGGGCAATACCAGCGGCAAGTCCTTGAGCTGTGCCAGGCTCAGACTAGCGCCCCACTCTGCCCGCACCAGCGCCGCCGGTACCAATGCAAACAAGCGCTCTTGCAGCAGCGGCCGCAGGCTCAAACGCGGCCCCACATCGGCCTGGAACAGTACCGCCAGATCCAAATGGCGCGCGTTGAGCTGGTTGACCAGATAACCCGAAAGCATCTCGACCAGATGCAGGCGCACATCTGGATAACGCTCGCGCATGCGCGCAATCAGCGGCAGGCCGAGGATCGAAGCGGTGGTCGGCGCCAGGCCAACGCTGGCATACCCGCTCATGCGCCCGCTCTGCGCAGCCAGCACAGCGTGCTCGGCCTGGCGCAGCGTCAGCCGGGCATGGTGCTGGAACGCCAAGCCGGCCGCAGTCGGCGTCACGCCGGTGCTGGTGCGGGTCAACAGCCGCGTGCACAGCTCGCCTTCAAGCTTGGACAATTGCTGGCTCAGCGCCGAAGCGCCCACCCCCAATTCAAGGGCGGCGCGGCCGAGGCTGCCGTGTTCGAGCACACCGAGGTAGTAGCGTAATTGGCGCAGTTCCATGGAGACCTCGGGCGATGGTGGGCGGCTACCCTATACTCAAAGCTTTGCACAACTCAATGGCTGACTCGACGGTGCTGTTGCAACCTGCTGGGCCGTACATCGGCACTTTCCCAGCGCGTTGGGATCGAACCCTGCAGACAAGCCATTCGACTGTTTTCCAGGAGGTGCCTGATGATCCTACGCAACACTTTGCTGCTGTCATGCCTGGCCTTGGCGCTGGCCGGCTGCGCCAGCTCCAGCGACAACCAGAAACCGCCAGCGACCATGCAGGTCGACCTGCAGCGTTACCAAGGCACCTGGTATGAAGTCGCCCGCCTGCCGATGTTCTTCCAGCGCAACTGCGTGCAGTCAGAAGCGCGCTACGGCCTGCGCGCCGACGGCCTGATCGACGTCACCAACCGCTGCCGTGAAGAAGACGGCAAGTGGAACGAGATCCACGGCACCGCCGAACCACAGGTGCCGGGCAAGACCGACAAGCTCTGGGTCAAGTTCGACAACTGGTTTAGCAAGCTCCTGCCCGGCTTGACCAAAGGCGAGTACTGGGTGCTGTACCACGATCAGGATTACCAGGTGGCACTGGTCGGCCACCCGAACCGCGAGTATCTGTGGCTGCTGTCGCGCACGCCGACTATCAGCAGTGAAACGCGTGAGAAATTGCTGACTACGGCGCGTGAGCAAGGGTATGACGTGAGTGAGTTGGTGTGGCGTAAGGCGGACTAAGGGAGATGGGCTGGAAAGGGCTGGCTTTTGCGAGCCCTTCCGGCCTATGTACTCATATATTCTCCAACTTTATTATTGCTGCAACGATCGCTATCCAGCTACACCCAATAATCGTGAGCCACGTAGACGCCAGCATCCTCTTCTTCAACCTGACCGGAAACGCCTGCAACTCTTCAATGCTCAGTAAACCCCTTCGAAGGTGCGGACCTGGTAGAAGCAATAGACCGCATATATTGGAAACAAGCATCCATCGAGAACGCGCATTTGAAAAATCCGTGTAGTTCTTTTGTCGCTCAAGCCACGGACTGCTTTTGATGGCAGACAACGCGACAAAGAAGTCTCGACTACAGGCAATATAAAAGCTTAACGCCAAGCCTGACAGAACAATCAGTATGGGGCACGCCAATATAACGATGCGGAACGCTGGCGAACAACTACTGAATTCAACCACCCAAATACCCCTCACATTCTCTAATCTCAGTAACTCTCTGACACTCTCAGGCTTGCTTGCAATTTCATGAATGCAATTCCCACGCACTTTTGCTCACCCAGATGACATTTTCTTAACAAAGTAAAGTAGCATCATCCAAAAAAACCCAATATACAGACACACTGTTGAAATACGTAGGCGCATGCGTAAGTTTCGCGAAATACAATTTAGATCCTCCGCGATAATCCGACAACCCCAAATCAGGAGGCGCTTATACGTTAACAACGCAGAAAACTCTGCAATAAAAAACCATTTATCTTTCAAAGTTTAGTTGTCTTTCCTGGCTACAGATGCCAGCCGCCTATTGCCGGAGACGATTCGTTCCATATCCTCCAAATCGCGCCCTAAAATCATTAAGAATCGGAGTGCTAGCCCCACACACATTAAAATCGCAAACTTCCAGTGCTTTGTTGGGTCAGAAGTGCTAGCAGTATCTAACAGATAATACCCCCACCATAGTCGAACAGGACGCATACGCCTACAGGGAGCGGAAGTACTTTCAACTGGCTACGCAAAATTGCTCTCGTTAACAAAAAAACCGACCAAGCGAGTACTTACAACTTACCCATCTTGATGAATGCAGCGACAACAATCATCCCTATAAATCCAACAAACGTAAGCCATACGGACGCCACCATCCTTTTCCTCAGCCCGTTCGGGAACGCCTTTAACCCCTCAACACTTAACATCCCTCTTCGGATTTGTGGCCCTGGCACGATAAGCAATCCGCATACACCGCACACAATGATCCAACGTGATTTCAAGCCCAAGCTCTTCATGTACCGCTTCTGACCTTCAATCCAGGCAGTGCTACTAAGGGCGGCCACGACCACAAAGAACTCACGCGTGCAGGCTATGTAAAAGCTTAACGCCACACCTGACATACCTATCACCACCGGGGTCAACACCACGCTGATACGCAACATAAATGGCCAACTATCGAACTCAATCATAATACTGGCCATACATCATCTCACCTACTTTTTCTCCCGCTACTCCACCTACCATACCACCTGCCAACGAACCAGCCCCTACGAGGACGAGCCCACACACCGGCACCCCGACACCCGCAGATACAACAGAGAACACACCGCAGACCGCTAAGGCAACGGACGTACCCAAATTCGCGCCTACTGCACCTCCAGCAATTCCTCCCGTAAAATTCCCCGCCTCCGTCAGTCTGATTTTTTTGCACTCCGCTGTTTCACCGAAACGACATACTTCTTGAACATTTAAGTAAGAAGCGCCGCCCCCTATAGCCGTACCGACAGCTCCACCATGCTGTAAATACTTCGCCACTTTCGCCACCTCATCCAAATGCGTGGCATACCCTGGGATCTGCCCCGGCCCTCCCGCTTTTGACCAATGGTGAACCAGGCTTTTGGTAGAAATCTTCAAATCACGACGAAGACGTTCGTAAGGCCCGAGGTTCAGTCGCTTGTTCAAAAACGCCGCCTTCAACTGTCCATCCAGTTGCCTGAGCAACTTCTGTCGAGTAGCAAAAAACTCCGGGCTGTTCAGGTGGCCGAACCTGGCGAACTGCTGCTTGTGCAACTGATCAACCTCCAGCAAGGTCGCCCGGACCTGCCTCAGGCCTTGCTCCAGCACGTCCTTACCGACACCCATGGACTGACTCGCGCCTGTCAGCAGCCCTGCAATTTCAGCCTGATGCTCCATCATGAATTCGGCTTCGTCGTAGTCGAGCAGCGCCAGCGAGTCGCGGGTCTGCTGTGCGGCGGCCATGAGGTGAGCTTCTTCGCGGGTGCAGGCGTCGCCGTTGTCGGGGTCTCCGATGACGAAAATCTCGCCGGCCTTGAAGCCGTCCTTGAAGGTCGGGTTGAGCATCTGCAGGCGCGAGATCGGCAAGGTGCTGTCCTGCTCGGCCAAGCGCAGCAGCACCTGCGGAAAGGACATGTTGCGCTGCACAATATGAAAGCCTGGCTCATTGATATACGGCCGGCTATCAACGAAGTGCACAGGCTGACCAAAGCTCTGCGCGCCTGGGCCGACCACGCGCGAGGACCTTGTCTCCCGCCAAGGTGGGACATAGTCAGGTGGCGCTACAACTCGGTTGGTACCGGGCGGGCAAGCGCACAGCACCAGCGAGCCATCGACCGCTACTTCGCTGCCATCGGAGATAAAGCATGGGGCGCCTTCGGCGACGGTGCCTGGTTCGGCGCACCGCGGACACGCTGTGGTCTTGTCGCCGACACGCAGGACCATGCGTCCATCACAGATGTAGCCATCACCCGTGGCGATGCACACCGCACCTGTTGTCGTATCATCGCCATCAACAGCTTGACCTTTACCGTCAATTATCACGCGCATTTGCAAACTCCCTGTGCTTGTCGAGCCAGGGAAACTAGCAGCTTCTGACCGGTATTTTTCCCCGCCAAAAGCGAACAGGATGCGTCCTACTGCAGTGAGCGAAAAGTCTTACGGCCGGATACTTTTCCTGACGGCCGAAACCCTCAAACCTGCTTTAAGAGTCTTCATCAGCTAGCCAACGCAAGGCTAAAATAGCCCCCCGAACCCAAGAGGATCCTGCAATGGACCTGCAGTTTCTGGGCACCTCCTCTGGGGTACCCACCAAGGCCCGCAACGTCAGCGCGACAGCAGTCATCGAGGCCTCCGGCAAAAGCTGGTATCTGGTCGATTGCGGCGAAGGCACCCAGCATCAGTTGCTGCACACACCGCTGTCGATGCGTGATCTGCGCGGGATCTTCATCACCCATGTCCACGGTGACCACTGCTACGGGCTACCGGGATTGCTCGCCAGTGCGGGGATGTCCGGGCGCAGCGAACCGCTCGAACTGATCATGCCGTTGGCACTGCATGAGTGGCTGCGCCTGAGCCTGGCGGTGAGCCAGACCTATCTGCCCTTCGAGCTGCATCTGCTGGCAGTGGAAACGCTGCAGGACTGGCGCAGCGCGCAGGTGGCGGTGACTACCGTGGAGCTGTCGCACCGGGTGCCGAGCTATGGCTTTGTGTTCACCGAGATCAACCCGGAGCCGCGTCTGGATATCGAGCGCCTGCAAGCCGACGGCATCCCGCGCGGGCCGCTGTGGGGTGATCTGGCCCATGGCCGGGAGGTCGAACATGAAGGTCGTGTGCTTGACTCACTGACTTACCTGAAGGCATCGCGAGCGGCGCAGCGCATCGTCGTCTGTGGCGATAACGACTCACCTGCGCTGCTGGCCGAAGTTGCCAAAGGTGCCGATGTGCTGGTGCATGAAGCCACCTTCACCGAACCCGTGCTGCAACGCTCGCAATCGAACTTCGGCCACAGCACTGCGGCGGCTGTCGCGCAATTTGCCGAGGCTGCAGGTGTACCGAACCTGGTGTTGACTCACTTCAGCGCCCGTTATCAGGACAACACGCAGCGCAGCCCGTCCATCGATGATGTGCGCCAGGAGGCGCTGACCCATTACAGCGGGCAACTGACACTGGCGCGGGACCTGCAGCGTTATCACCTGGGCAAGGATGGGCTGCTCGCAGCGGTGTGAATTGGCCGGCGGTGCGCTTCTCCCATTACGTTCAGTACCCGGTCATTTCCAGGTAGCCTCTGCCCTGCCCGCTGCCGCCCTCGACCCGCACCGGCCCTTCCCAATAGGGAAACCGGGTATTCATCCAGGCCTGCTTGTACAGCGCTTCGACCTGCACATCGACGCCCTGCCCCGGCAACTGCACGCGCCAGCGAGTCGGTACGGTTTTACCGTTGGCCTGCTTGCTCGAGGCCAGCACTTGCAACTCGATCTGCGCGCCCTGTAGCGCCTGGGTCTTGCCGTCGGCGCCGATCCAGGTGCCGGCTTTATAGGCCTCGCCTTGAGCTTCGCGCACCTGAAACAGCATCACCTTGGCGCCGCTGGCCAGGTGCAGGGAAAACCAGTCCCAGCCCGACTGCCCGGCCGCCAGCGGTTGGCTGCTCCACTCGCGATCGAGCCAGGCCTGACCGGTAACGGCCACGCGCTGGCCGTTACGCTCGACTTCGCCACTGACCTGATAGAACGGTTGGCTGTAGTAATAGGATGCCTGGCCCTTGCCGGACTTTTCGCTGTAACCCTTGGCACCGTGCAGCACCAGTGGCCGCTCACTGACCAAGTGCAGATCAAAGCGGAAATCCTTGCCTGCAGCTTTCATCTGCAACTGGCCAATCCCATTGCCGCCCTGCAGCGACCAATCATCTATCCAGGCGCGAAATGGCTGCGCCTCAACCCCTGCCTGGCCGATCCCACCGCGGGCGAGCACCTCACTGGACTGATGACCGCCCGGCCCGGTCAGCGCGGCGTGGCCCATCCACAGATTGGGGCTGTCCCAGTCGGCGGTTTCTGCGCCAGGGCGCAATGCCGAACGAAACAAGGTCCACTGCACGCCCCACTGCCGCCCCTGGGCATCCTGCAAGTTGGCAGTGACGTACCACCATTCGATACGAAAGCCGTCATGGGCGCCGTGATCACGCGGGAACAGCAGCTCGTGGCCAGGCGTCACCTGCTGGAAGGCGCTGGCCTGCTGACCCAGGCCGGCAAAACTGCTGGGCTCGGATGCAGGCCCATCGCAGCCTGCAAGCAGCAGACACAGCGCTGTCAGCCAGGTTTTAACGTTCATTGGCAAACTCCCGCAAGAGATCACTGGGTTGCCTGCGCGCCAGCTGCCAGAGCGGCCAGGCACTGGCCAGAAAACTGGTCAGCACGCCGAGCACTGCCAGTTGCAGCAGCTGACCGGGGAATACATAGAGCGGCAGGCGCCAACCAAACGCCTGCACGTTGACCACGGCCACCAGGCACCAGGCCAGCAGCAAGCCAAGTGGCATCGCCAGCAGCACGGTGAAACTGCTCAGCATCAGGGTTTGGCCGAGTGTCAGCCAGATCAACCGATTGCGTTCGACGCCCAGCGCCCACAGCGGCGCCAACTGGCCCAGGCGGCTCTGGCCGAGGCTCAGCAGGCTGATGAACAACGCCACACCGGCGATACCCAAGGTCAGGCTGTTGAGCGCGGCGGTAGCGGCAAAGGTGCGCTCGAATACTGCAGCAGACCATCGTTTGAGCGTTGTCTGCTCTACCATGCGGCTGTCATCGAGGCTGAACTGTTGGCTGAGGGCGCGCTTGATCGCCGGCAGGTGCTCGCCAGCCACAGTCAGGCCCAAATTGTTCAGCGTTGCCTGCGGCCAGTGCTGGCGTAGCCAGTCGGCGCTGATCAGCAGGTGTCCCTTGGGATTGCCGTAATCAGCATAGATGCCCACTACCGGCATTGTCTGTTCAACGGGCGGCGGCAATCGTAGCGTGTCGCCAAGGCCCAGCTGCAGGCGCCTGGCCAACTGTTCGCTGAGCATGATCCCGTGCCCTTGCGCTAGCTGCTCCCAGGCATCGGCGGTTTGTTCCAGCAGCGGCCAGTGGCTGCGATAGTACGGGTGATCGACGATGCCCTGAACCTGCGTCGGCCATTGCTGCAGCCGCCACTCCACGCGCCAGTTGGGCAGCACTGCGGTGACTCCGGGCTGGCGTGCCACCCATTCGCTGATCTGCATTGCCTGGGCAGTGTCACGCGGGGTCAGATACAGGTCTGCCGACAGGCGCTGATCTAGCCAGCCGGTGAAGGTGCGGCGAAAGCCCTCGGTCATGCTGCCCACACCGACACTGGCGGCCAGCGCCAGCAGCAAGGCCATCAGCGCCAGGCTCAGCGCGGGCAGTTGCTGGCGGCTGTCGGCCACGAACCACTGCGGCAAGGGCCGCCGGCACAGGCGCGCCAACCCGGCCAGGGCAAGCTCAAGCAAGGCCGGCAGTAATAGCGCTGCAGCCAGCAGCAATGCTGCGAGCAGGACGAAGGCGCTGGTCAGGTTATTGCCCCACTGCCAACACCCCAGCGCTACCACAGCCAGCAACAAGGCGATCAACGCCTGACGGCGCAGCCACGGCCCTTGGGCCAGGCGCCAGGCCTGCGGTTGGGCAAGCGCCAGCAGCGGCAGGCGCGCAGCGCGTAGCACACTGCTGACACCGGCCAACAACGCCCCGAGCAGACTCACACCGACGCCGGCCAACCACCACTGCGGCGAAAGGCTCAACTGCCCGGCGATCTGCGCCCCATACAAGCCGCGCACGCTGGCCGCGAAGTCAGGCAACAACAGGCTGGCCAGCAGATAACCACTGACCACTCCGGCGACGCCCCCGAGCACCGCGAACACACCCAGCTCCATCGCCAGCCCGGTCAACAGCACCCGCAAGCTGACACCGCAGGCACGCAAGGTTCTGATCAAGCCGCGCCGTTGCTCCAGCGCCAGGCCAATGGCCGCATGGGCAATGAAAAGGCCGACCACGAATGCAAGCAAACCCAGCGCAGTCAGGTTGAGGTGAAAGCTGTCGGTAAGGCGCTGCAGGTCACCGTCGTCACTGCCGTTTTGCAGCATGAGCTGGGCGCCGATGTCGGCGGGCAGCGCGCTGGGCTCTTTTTCCAGCAGCAGACGCGACAGTTGCCCTGGCGCACCGAGCAGCGCCTGCGCGTGGCCGATATCGACCACGATCACCCCAGGCGCCAGCTCCGCTTGCAGGACCAACGGCGGCAGCAGCTGACCAGCGCGGGTGCGCGCACGCTCACCCGGTTGCAGATTCAGTTGGCGCAGCGTGTCGGGCCCGATCCAGGCTTGCCCGGGGCTGTCGATGAAGGCCGCAAGGTCAAACGCTTGCGCCTGGACCCCGGCCACGGCCATTGTTGCTGGCAGGCTCAACGGCTCGATGCCGATCAAGCGCACTGCCTGAGCCGCGCTTCCTGAAAGTTGCAGGCGCCCTTCCAGAACTGGCGTCACCTGCACGCCTCGTGTACGCAGTTGCACATACAACGCTTGCGCCAGATGCTCGCCCTGACGCGGCACCAGTTGCGTCTGGCTCGCGCCTGACAGCACACCACTGGCACGGGCATAGTCGCTGCGGGCCTGGCTGTTGAGTGCCTGCACGCCGGTCCACAGTGCTGTTGCAAGCCACAGCCCGGTAAAGATACTGAAGCACTGCAAGCGGTGCCGGCGCCAATGGCTGAGCAGCGCCTGCAAGGTGATCAGCAAACTGGTCATCAATCCGGCTCCGGCTGCACACGCCCAGCCTTGAGGAAGCACCGATGTTCCAGCCGCGCCGCCAGCTGCCGACTGTGGGTTACCATCAACAGGCTGCTGCCCGCTTGGGCAACCAGCTCCAGCATCAGTTGCAGCACTTCTTCGCTGCTGGCTTCGTCAAGGCTGCCGGTCGGCTCGTCGGCCAGTACCAACGCTGGGCGCGCGGCCAATGCACGACCAATCGCCACGCGTTGCTGCTGGCCGCCCGACAACTGCTCGGGGTAGCGCTGCAACAACTCGGTCAGGCCCAGGCGCTCAGCCAGCTGCGCGCTCCAGGCGGGATCGTGGCGCCCCGCCAGGCGGGCTTGAAACGCCAGGTTGGCGGCAACGTCGAGGCTGCTGATCAAGTTGTACTGCTGGAACACCAGGCCAATGCTGTCTCGTCGCCAGCGTGCCAGCGCCGTTTCGTCCCGCGTATCGAGGGGTACATCCTCGATCAGGATCCTGCCGCTGTCGGCCCGATCGAGGCCGGCGAGCAGGTGCAGCAAGGTGCTCTTGCCGCTACCGGATTCGCCCATCAGCGCCAGGCTGCTGCCCCGCGCCAGTTGCAGGTCGACGCCCTGCAGCACCGGCAGCGCGCCTTGGGCGGTAGTGAATGACTTGCGCAGCTGCTCAACGACCAACATCGGTGGGGGCTTCCTCTCGCGGTATGACAGGCTTTAGGCAGGACAGTGAGGACATAGGTTGCATCGGTCTGCCCTTCAAGGGTAGGCGCAATCGAGGCTAAACTGGGGAATGAACATCATCAGGCTTACAGGAACATACATGATCCGCATTGCGACACACCGGGATCACTCATCATGGCTGCTGCTGGTCCTGCTCTTCGGCTGTCTTGCCGCCCTCTCAGGATGCTCGAACAAAGGCAGCGCTGCGCGCTATGCCCAAGCAGGCGCGAACTGCTTCGCCAAAGCAGTACCGACCGCTGGCGAGGGTGGCCTGGCATGGGGCAACACGTTGAGCGCGGCACGCAAGAAATCCATGGACAGTTGCATGCGCTATGCAAGCCGTTCAGGCGGTACGCCGAAGACCTGTCAGGTGGTGATGGCCAAGTGCAAATGATGGGTGGCGACTACGAGCGGGCCCGCTAGGCCGGGCTATAAGGTTGGTTAACTCGGTTGGTCGTAAGACCGCCCGCCCGCAGCCACCATTGCGATTGCTCAGGTATTGCACCTGAACAATCGCGCAATCATGGTCGGCCAGTGGGCAGGCAGCAATCAGGCGAATCTGATTGCCACGGGCTACTGCAGCCACGGCGGCGGTGGCGGCTCCTCGCTCTTGACCGGGCCACGCTCGGCTTCTTCACGCCCGGCACGACGACGTTCGTCATCCATCCGCGCCGCTTCGATCTCGCGCAGCACGCCGCCGACATCGGCGTCGTGGTCGTCATCCTGAAACTCGCCGGTCAGCGCGCTATCTGGCAACAACTTGCCGGCCTCGAACAGTGACCACATCTCACGGGCGTAACGGGTGTCCTTGAGTTCGGGAGCAAAGCGCCCGAAGTAACCGCTCATGTTCGCCACGTCTCGATCGAGCATGCTGAAGGCATGGTTGTTGGCCGCAGCATCAACGGCCTGGGGCAAGTCAATGATCACCGGGCCATCGGGTCCAAGCAGGACATTGAATTCCGACAAGTCACCGTGCACCAGCCCTGCACAGAGCATCAAGACGATCTGGCGGATCACGAACGCGTGATATTCACGCGCCTGCTCCGGCTCCAGATGCACGTCGTTGAGGCGTGGCGCAGCGTTGCCGTCCTCATCCACCACCAACTCCATCAACAGCACGCCGTCCTGGAAGTCGTAAGGCTTGGGCACCCGCACGCCGGCATGCGCCAGGCGGAACAAGGCTGCCACCTCGGCATTCTGCCAGGCATCTTCGGCTTCTTTGCGACCGTACTTGGAACCCTTGGCCATCGCCCGCGCCTGGCGGCTGTTGCGCACTGTGCGCCCTTCCTGGTACTCGGCCGCCTGGCGGAAGCTGCGTTTGTTAGCCTCCTTGTAGACCTTGGCACAACGCACCTGGGTACCGCAGCGCACCACATACACCGCTGCTTCCTTGCCACTCATCAAGGGCCGCAACACCTCGTCGACCAGGCCGTCTTCGATCAGCGGCTCAATACGTTTTGGAGTCTTCATCAGGTTTAATTCAGGGTCCTGTTCTGCCAGACACATGGTTTGCCGGCCATCCTCTCACAGCCTGATCCGACTTGCTCGTTTCGAGCTAATCAATACGCGGATGTTGTTGTACCAAATGCGTGCGTTTGGCCTCAAGTTCCGCAATCTGCTCGTCGATGTCCTCGATTTTTTGCTCGATGTTGTCGTGGTGTTCCTGCAGCAGTTCGCGCGCTTCTTCGATGTCCGAGGCGGCGGGCGCAGCGCCACGCAATGGCTGATTGGCAGTTTCTTTCATGGTGATGCCGGTGATCAGGCCGATCAGGGCAATCACCATCAGGTAGTAAGCCGGCATGTACAGGTTGTTGGTACTTTCTACCAGCCAGGCGGCAATGGTCGGGGTCAAGCCAGCAATCAATACGGAGATGTTGAATGCGCTGGCCAGCGCGCTATAGCGGATATGCGTGGGGAACATCGCTGGCAGGGTCGAAGCCATCACCCCGATAAAGAAGTTGAGCAGCACCGCCAGCATCAGCAAACCGGCGAAGATCAGCCCGAGCACGCCGCTGGTGATCAGCATGAAGGCCGGGATGGCCAGCGCGAACAAGCCGATGCTGCCGCACAGGATGAATGGGCGGCGGCCGTATTTATCGCTGAGGAAGCCAATCAGAGGCTGCACGAAGAGCATGCCGACCATGATCGCGATGATGATCAGCACACCGCGGTTTTCGCTGTAGTGCAGATTGTGCGACAGGTAGCTGGGCATGTAGGTCAGCAGCATGTAATAGGTGACGTTGGTGGCGATGACTACGCCAACGCAAGTCAGCAGGCTGCGCCAGTGCTTGGTGGCCACCTCTTTGAACGACACCTTCGGACCGCCGGCCAGGCCTTCGCGATCGCCCTGCTCGAGCTTGTCGACATGCTGCTGGAAGGCTGGAGTCTCTTCCAGCGCGTGGCGCAGGTAGAGGCCGATCATGCCCAGCGGCAGTGCCAGCAGGAACGGCACGCGCCAGCCCCACTCCTGAAACCTCTCTTCACCGATCATGGCCGAGATGAACACCACCAGGCCGGCACCGGCAACAAAGCCTGCGATCGAGCCGAAGTCGAGCCAACTGCCGAGGAAGCCGCGCTTGCGGTCCGGGGCGTACTCGGCGACGAAGATCGAGGCCCCCGTGTATTCACCTCCCACCGAGAAGCCCTGGGCCATCTTGCACAGCAGTAGCAGGATGGGCGCCCAGATGCCAATCGCGGCGTAGGAAGGAATCAAGCCGATGGCAAAGGTGCTCAGCGACATGATCACAATGGTGGCGGCAAGAACCTTCTGCCTGCCGTATTTATCGCCGAGGGCACCGAAGAACAGGCCGCCCAGAGGGCGAATCAGGAACGGCACCGAGAACGTACCCAAGGCGGCGATCATCTGGACGCTGGGATCAGCGCCGGGGAAAAAGACCTTGCCGAGCACATAGGCGACAAAGCCATAGACGCCGAAGTCGAACCATTCCATGGCGTTGCCAAGCGCTGCGGCGGTGATCGCCTTGCGCATCTTGGCGTCGTCAACAATGGTGATGTCTTTCAAGCCGATCGGCTTGACGCTTTTTTTGCGTGATTTCATATCTGCCACTCTGTTACTGACGTGTCCTTTACCCGTTGCCATTGTTTTAATGGCCAGGCTCTAAGGCATCAGATACAAAGGGTTACGAAAAAATTCACTGAGCGCCGACATTTTTCGCGCTAACAAACAGGCCATCTGCACAAATGGAGCCTACGCAGATGGCCTGTTGTTGGTGATCAGCGCGACATTACTGGCTGCGCGTCACCCGCCAGATGGTGTTGGCAAGGTCGTCGGCGATGATCAGCGCACCACGCGGGTCGACCGTCACACCCACCGGGCGACCGCGGGTCTTGCCATCTTCACCACGGAAGCCGGTGGCAAAGTCGATCGGCTCGCCGGCCGGCTTGCCATTGCTGAACGGCACGAAGATCACCTTGTAGCCCACAGGGTTGGGGCGGTTCCAGCTACCGTGCTCACCGACAAACGCGCCCTCGGCAAACTGTGCGCCCATGGCCGCTACCGAGAAATCAACACCCAGAGCCGCTACGTGAGAACCAAGGCTGTAGTCAGGCTTGATCGCCGCAGCGACTTTCTCGGGGTTTTGCGGCTGCGCGCGCGGGTCGACGTTCTGGCCCCAGTAGCTATAGGGCCAGCCGTAGAAGCCGCCGGCCTTGACCGAGGTCAGGTAGTCAGGCACCAGGTCAGGGCCAAGCTCATCGCGCTCGTTGACCACAGCCCACAGCTCACCGCTGGTGGGTTCGATGGTCAACGCAGTCGGGTTGCGCAGGCCGGTCGCATACGGCTTGTGCGCACCGGTCTGGGCGTCGATCTGCCAGACCATGGCCCTATCGATTTCGACCTCCATGCCGCGCTCGGTGATATTGCTGTTGGAGCCGATGCCGACGTACAGGTAGCGCCCGTCCGGGCTGATGGTCAGCGCCTTGGTCCAGTGGTGATTGATCTCGGCCGGCAGGTCGGTGACCTTGCTGGGCGGGCCACTGGCCTTGGTCTGGCCATCCGCGTAGTCAAAGCGCACCAGCGCATCCTGGTTGGCCACGTACACGCTGCCCTCGAAATAGGCCAGGCCGTAGGGCGCGTTGAGGCCTTCGGCGAACACCGTCTTCATTTCGTAATTGCCATCACCATCGGCGTCACGCAGCAAGGTCAGGCGGTTGCCGCCCTTGACCTGGGTATTGCCCTTGGCTTTGATCGAGCTGGCGATAACGTCCTTGGGCTTGAGCTTGGCCGCACTGCCGCCGCGCCCTTCGGCGACCAGGATATCGCCATTGGGCAGCACCAGGGTCTGCCGTGGGATCTTCAGATCAGTGGCAATCGCAGTGACGTTGAAGCCCTGCGGTACGGTTGGCTTGAGATCACCCCAGGCGGTCGGCTCGGCAATTTTCATGCTCGGCAACAGACCGCGCTGCTGATCAGGCAGTTTCGGGTTGGCGCCGTAGGTTTGCGTAGCGTCGCCCTCTCCACCGCAGGCGCTGAGCAGCAGCGCCATGCTCAGGGCTGTCAGTGCATGTACGCGGTTCATCGCACACCTCCGGAGCGCAGATTGGTCAGGCCAAGGCCGGTTGCGATGCACGCCAGCGCACTGACGATGACCGACAACACCAACCCGGACGGCATCACAGCCCAGGCATCCTTGGCATGCTCGAAGGCGTTCATCAGGCCCAGCAGCCAGGTAGCCAGCAGCAGCACGAAGTACACCACTGGGCGCCCGCCCTTGTGTTCGGCGCGGATCAGATTGACCAGGGCGAACAGCAGTGCCAGTCCGCAGAACAGCAAGCCACCGGCAATCAACCAGGCGGCAAAGTTGGCCCATTGGATCTGGTAGCTTTGGTAATAGGCAATGTCACTTAACAAAGCGCCGAGAAACAGCGGCACAGTACCGGCCAGCAGGGTCGCGTGCAGCGCACCTGGCCGGCAGCGATAGAGGGTTGAGTCGTTCACGGTGGCTCCTTTCATCGATCCAGAGGTCCCTCCCCGCACAGACTGCGCCTGGAGGCCTAATGGAAGATCGCTCGGCCAAAGCGATAGTTCAGCGCAATTGCAGACAGAACTGTAATCTGGCGACTACCCGTTTGCTGGGCTGCACCGGCTGAGGACAAGAGTTTTGGGCAAAGACGCAGACAACCCGTGCATCTCCAAATGCCAGATCCGCGACGAAGTTTGCCTGGGCTGCGGGCGCAGCAAGGACGATATTCGCAAGTGGAAGAAGATGAAGAAGAGCGAGCGCATCGAGGCTGTGCAAAAGGCCAAGGCGCGCTTGAAGGCTATCAAGAAAGGCAAAAAATAAGGGGGCTGCCTGGCAGCCCCGTTGTGTATCTGCTTATCCGGCGAACTTCGCTCGCGCGGCATGCAACTTCTTGTAGCTGTCAACCAACCGCAGGTGCCGATCGAGCCCCTCCAGTTTCATGCTGGTCGGCGTCAAGCCATGGAAGCGCACACTGCCCTCCACTGAGCCGACGACCGCATCCATCCGCGCATCGCCGAACATGCGGCGGAAGTTGACCTCGTAGTCGGCCAGTTCCAGTTCATCATCGAGCACCACTTCCAGCACCACGTTGAGCGCCTGATAGAACAGGCCGCGCTCGACGGTGTTGTCGTTGAACTGCAAGAACGCCTCGACCAGTTCCTTGGCTTCGTCAAAGCGCTTCAAGACGAGCTTGATCAGCAGCTTCAATTCCAGAATGGTCAACTGGCCCCACACCGTGTTGTCGTCGAACTCGACACCGATCAGGGTAGTGATGTCGGTGTATTCGTCCACCTCACAGTTGTCCAGACGCTTGACCAGCGCCTTCAGGCTGCGATCGTCCAGGCGGTGCAGGTTGAGGATGTCTTCGCGGAACAACAGCGCCTTGTTGGTGTTATCCCAGATCAGGTCTTCGACCGGATAGATCTCGGAATAGTCCGGCACCAGAATACGGCAGGCCTTGGCGCCAAGGTGCTCGTACACGGCCATGTACACTTCCTTGCCCAGCGATTCGAGAATGCCGAACAGGGTTGCAGCTTCTTCTTCGTTGGAGTTTTCACCTTCGCCAGAGAAGTCCCACTCAACGAATTCGAAGTCGGCCTTGGCACTGAAGAAGCGCCATGAGACGACACCGCTGGAGTCGATGAAATGCTCGACGAAGTTGTTCGGCTCGGTTACTGCGTGGCTCTCGAACGTCGGCTGCGGCAGGTCATTGAGACCTTCGAAGCTGCGCCCCTGAAGCAACTCGGTGAGGCTTCGCTCAAGCGCCACTTCCAGGCTTGGGTGCGCGCCGAACGAGGCGAACACGCCGCCGGTGCGCGGGTTCATCAAGGTCACGCACATGACCGGGAATTCGCCGCCCAGAGATGCATCCTTGACCAGCACCGGGAAGCCCTGCTCTTCCAGCCCCTTGATCCCGGCGAGTATGGCCGGGTATTTGGCCAGCACCTCCTGGGGAACATCTGGCAGGGCCAGTTCACCTTCGAGAATTTCCCGCTTGACCGCACGTTCGAAAATCTCTGACAGGCACTGCACCTGCGCTTCGGCCAGGGTGTTGCCGGCGCTCATGCCGTTGCTCAGGTACAGGTTTTCGATCAGGTTGGAGGGGAAGTACACCACCTCACCATCGGACTGGCGTACGAACGGCAGCGAACAGATGCCGCGCTTCACATTGCCGGAGTTAGTGTCGTACAGGTGCGAGCCGCGCAGTTCGCCGTCAGGATTGTAGATCTCGAGGCAGTACTCATCGAGAATCTCGGCCGGCAAAGCGTCTTTGCTGCCTGGCTTGAACCAGCGCTCGTCCGGGTAGTGCACGAACTCGGCGTTGGCGATGTCTTCGCCCCAGAACTGATCGTTGTAGAAGAAGTTGCAGTTGAGCCGCTCGATGAACTCGCCCAGTGCCGAAGCCAGGGCGCCTTCCTTGGTCGCGCCCTTGCCGTTGGTAAAGCACATGGGCGAATGCGCATCGCGCACATGCAACGACCACACGTTAGGCACGATATTGCGCCACGAGGCGATTTCGATCTTCATCCCCAGCCCGGCAAGAATGCCCGACATGTTGGCGATGGTCTGTTCCAGCGGCAGGTCCTTGCCGGCGATATACGTGCTTGCCTGTGGATCGCTGTCGAGCATCAACAAGGCTTGCGCATCAGCATCCAGGTTAGCCACCTGTTCGATGACGAACTCTGGACCGGCCTGTACCACCTTCTTCACCGTGCAACGGTCGATCGAACGCAGGATGCCCTGGCGGTCTTTGTCGGAGATATCCGCCGGCAGCTCGACCTGAATCTTGAAGATCTGGTTGTAGCGGTTTTCCGGGTCGACGATGTTGTTTTGCGACAGGCGAATGTTGTCGGTAGGGATGTTGCGGGTTTCGCAGTACAACTTTACGAAGTAAGCCGCACACAACGCCGACGAGGCCAGGAAGTAGTCGAACGGGCCCGGCGCCGAGCCATCGCCCTTGTAGCGAATGGGCTGATCGGCGACCACCGTGAAATCATCGAACTTGGCTTCAAGTCGGAGGTTGTCGAGAAAGTTAACCTTGATTTCCATGCGGGATTACCATGATAAAGCGAAACGAAATGGCCGCCATTATCCGGATTTTTGCCGCGCAAGTCTTTGCCGATCAGCGCCGCGTGCAGGTTGCAGCCTCTGCCGAGCTTGCTTAGCGCCAAGGCCCCTCATAAAATGATAATGACTCCCAATTGCGCTTCGAGCCTTTTATGACCTCCAGCCAACGCCCGCTGAACCGCCAGGTGCAGCGCCTTTATCAGGAACATCAGCGTTGGCTGCTGAGCTGGCTGCGCCCGCGCGTCGACTGCCGTGAGCTTGCCGCAGACCTGGTGCAGGACGTGTTCATCCGGGTGCTCAGTGCCAAGGATGCGCAAAACCAGCTTGAGGCAGTGCGCGAACCCAAAGGGTATCTGGCCACCATCGCCCGCCGCCTGATGATCGATCACTTTCGCCGGGCTCGGCTCGAGCGCGCCTGGCTGCAGGCGCTGGCCGAGCAACCCGAGGCGGTCAGCATCAGCGAAGAGACCCGCGCAATCCTTCTCGAAAGCCTGTGCGAACTGGATGCGATGCTCGCCGGTCTGGGCTCAAACGTGCGTCAGGCGTTTTTGCTGTCGCAACTCGACGGCATGAGCTACAAGCTTATTGCAGAGCAATTGCAGGTTTCGGTGGTGACGGTCACTCGCTATATCGCCAAGGCCACCCAGCATTGCGTGCTGTTCAGCCTGGGCGCCGAACGCTGATGACCGTCCTCCACGCTCGACAACGCGCAGCCCTGGAGCAAGCCGCAGGATGGTTTGGGCTTTTGCAGTGCGAGGAAGCTTCGGTGGCAGACCAGGCCGGCTGGCAAGCCTGGCTTGAACGCGATGAGTACAATCGCTGGGCCTGGGCTCAGGTCGAACAACTGCAACAACGTCTGCATGACATGCCCACGAACGTTACCGGGCGAGCGCTGCGCCTTGCCGAGCAACCGGCGCTGGGTAGCCGGCGTTCAATACTCAAGGGTTTCGCGATGATGGTGGGCACCGGCGCGCTTGGCTATACAACCTATCGCCAAGGCCAACGTGCAGGCTGGATGGCTGACTACCACACGCGCACCGGCGAGCGGCTAGATACGGTACTCGCCGACGGATCGCGCCTGCAACTGAACACTGACAGTGCCGTCGACGTGCTCTACAGCGCTACTCAGCGCCGAATACAACTGCACAAAGGCGAGCTGCTGCTGAACAGCGCTGTCGACCCTGCTCGTCGGCCGCTGCTGGTGCAGACCGCGCAAGGCAGCATCCAGGCACTGGGCACACGCTTCGCCGTCAGAGCCGAGGCCGACAGCACGCTGGTCAGTGTTTTTGAACATCAAGTGCGCATCAACCCATCAGGCGCTGCGCCATTGGTGCTCGATGCGGGCACACAGTGTCGCTTCAGCGCCAACCAGCTTGGCGCGGTGCAACAGGTCAATGCCGGTCAGGACGCCTGGAGCCAGGGCATGCTGGTAGCCAATGATCAGCGCCTGGATGCATTTGTTGCGGAACTGAGCCGCTATCGCCCCGGCTGGTTACGCTGCGACCCTGCAGTCGGCGGGCTACGCATCAGCGGCGCCTTCGCCACCGATGACAGCGATCAGACCTTGCGCGCATTGAGCACGGCCCTGCCCGTGCGCGTGGTACAGACCACACGCTATTGGGTCACGGTGGTAGCGCTATAAAGCATCCTGGTTCGGTAATCGCCCATTTTCGGCTAGCAGTCGTGTTAGCCGATTGACGAATTAACCAGATAGTACAAATATCGGGGGCAATCAAAAACAACAAAGTGATCTGCCATGACGCCCCGAATCCTCGTGCTCAACGGCCCCAATCTCAATCTGCTCGGCACCCGCGAACCTGAACAGTATGGCCGCGAGACGCTCGCCGACCTTGCCAACAGCTGCGCCGACAGCGCCCGCGACATGGGCCTGGATATCGAATTCCGCCAGACCAACCACGAAGGCGAACTGATCGACTGGATCCACGCCGCCCGCGGTCGCTGCGCCGGTATCGTGATCAACCCGGGTGCGTGGACCCACACCTCGGTGGCCATCCGTGATGCGCTGGTCGCCAGCGAGCTGCCAGTGATCGAAGTACACCTGTCCAATGTGCACAAGCGTGAACCGTTCCGACATATCTCGTTCGTCTCGTCGATTGCCGTTGGGGTGATCTGCGGCCTGGGCAGCCACGGCTATCGCATGGCACTGGCGCACTTTGGGCAGATGTTCGTGGAGCAGGCAGCATGAGCCAACCGAGCATTCTGGCCGGCCTGATCGGCCGTGGCATCCAGGCATCCCGCACCCCTGCGTTGCATGAACACGAGGGCGACGCGCAATCGCTGCGTTACCTGTATCGGCTGATCGATGCCGACCAGTTGGGACTGGAGGACAGCGCCCTGCCCGATCTGCTCGCGGCCGCGCAGCGCACCGGTTTTACCGGCCTCAACATCACTTTCCCGTTCAAGCAGGCGATCCTGCCGTTACTCGATGAACTGTCCGATGAGGCGCGTGGCATTGGCGCAGTGAACACGGTGGTGTTCAAGGACGGCAAGCGCATTGGCCACAACACTGATTGTCTGGGCTTTGCCGAAGGTTTCCGGCGCGGCCTGGGTGACGTCAACAAGCGCTTGGTGGTGCAGATGGGCGCCGGTGGCGCAGGTGCTGCAGTGGCCCATGCCCTGCTCGCTGAAGGGGTCGAACAGCTAGTGCTGTTTGAAGTGGATGTCGCCCGCGGGCAAGCCCTGGTTGACAACCTCAACGAGCGCTTTGGCGCAGGCCGAGCGGCCCTGGGCGGTGACCTCGCCGCCATCCTGGCCGATGCCAATGGCCTGGTCAACACCACGCCGGTGGGTATGGCCAAGCTGCCGGGCACACCCTTGCCGGTGGAACTGCTGCATCCGCGGCTATGGGTCGCCGAGATCATCTACTTCCCGCTTGAGACGGCACTGCTGCGCCACGCCCGAGCACTCGGTTGCCGCACACTCGACGGCGGCAACATGGCGGTGTTCCAGGCGGTCAAGGCATTCGAGCTGATCAGCGGCAGAGTTGCAGACGCCAGCAGGATGCAGGCGCATTTCGCCAGCATGGATTGAAATGCCGGGCGGCGGGTTGCCGAGGTTGCAGCCCGCTTGCCTCAGCTCTCATGGCAGCCACTGGTGGCATAGCTGCGGTATTCAACGCTCTGGCGCTGGCCGTGGGAATCGAGATAGTCGATGCGCGAGTTGACTACCCCGCACGCATTGCTGCGGTCATCCTCTACCGACAGTACTTTCTTCACGTCCAGCCGATCGCCGTAGCGATAGTGCATGGCGCTGCTGCTGTCCATCGATACGCTGCTGGCTTGCGCAACGATGGCGGCACTGCTGGCAACGGCGAACAAGGCTGCACTGGCAATAGTCTTGAAGTTCATGGCAACTCTCCGGGCTAGGTGGGGAAGACCACGCTTCCCGTTGAGTGCCATTTCACCTCCGACAGGTATCTGCCCTGTGTCGCCGAAGCGGCGTTATTGCGAGCCCGTGTATCTGCAGCACCGCGAGATACACTGCAATACAAAGCCGCGCAGGCAAGCGCCTTGGCGCTCGGTACACTGCGTCCATTCTCGCTGAGACGGACTTGCCTGATGGATCACATCGACCACATCCTAATCGTCGACGACGATCGCGAAATCCGCGAGCTGGTCGGCAATTACCTGAAAAAGAACGGCCTGCGCACCAGCATTGTCGCCGACGGCCGGCAGATGCGCAGCTTTCTGGAGTCGAACACGGTCGACCTGATCGTCCTCGACATCATGATGCCCGGCGACGACGGCCTGCTGCTGTGCCGTGAATTGCGCGCCGGTCGCCACCGCACCACGCCGGTTCTGATGCTTACCGCGCGCAATGACGAGACCGATCGCATCGTCGGTCTGGAGATGGGCGCCGATGATTACCTGACCAAACCGTTTTCCGCCCGTGAGCTACTGGCGCGGATCAACGCAGTGCTGCGCCGCACGCGGATGCTGCCGCCGAATCTGACCATCAGTGAAAGCAGCCGACTGTTGGCGTTCGGCCAGTGGCGGCTGGATACCAGCGCGCGCCACCTGCTTGACCAGCAAGGCACGCTGGTGGCCCTGAGCGGCGCCGAGTACCGTCTACTGCGGGTGTTCCTCGACCACCCGCAGCGGGTGCTCAGCCGCGAGCAGTTGCTCAACCTGACCCAGGGCCGTGAGGCGGATATCTTCGATCGCTCGATCGACCTGCTGGTCAGCCGCCTGCGGCAGCGTCTGGGCGACGATGCTCGTGAGCCGACCTGCATAAAAACTGTACGCAGCGAGGGCTATGTATTTTCGCTGGCGGTGCAGTTGCTCGAGCCACCGCTATGAAATGGCCGCACACGCTGGCTTCGCGGCTGGCCTTGATCTTCTTCAGCGGGCTGGTGCTGGCCTACGGGCTGTCGTTCAGCCTGCAGGCCTATGAGCGCTTTGTCAGCAGCCGCTCGATGATGCTCACCAACCTCGAACAGGATGTAGCCACCTCGGTGGCAATTCTCGACCGCCTGCCCGCGGCAGAGCGCGCCGCCTGGCTGCCGCGGCTGGAGCGCAGCACCTACCGCTACCGGCTCGATAACGGCCAGAGCGGCCAGGCCATGCCCAGCGAGAACCCGCCGATGGCGGCCGAGTCGGTAGTCAAGGCAATTGGCAAGGACTATCACCTGACGTTTCTGGAAATCCCCGATCAGGACGCGCACTTCCAGGTGCATTTGCGCCTGGCCGACGGCGCTCCACTGACCATTGATGTAACGCCAGCCCTGGCACCGGTAGCCAGCTGGCTGCCGGTTGTGTTGCTGATACAACTGGTGCTGCTGCTGATCTGTACCTGGCTCGCTGTGCACTTGGCGATTGGCCCATTGACGCGGCTGTCGCAGGCAGTGGACAACCTCGACCCCAACGCCCCCGGGCCGCAACTGGATGAAAGCGGCCCGCGCGAGGTCAGGTATGCGGCAGTGGCCTTCAACGCCCTGCAAGCACGTATCGCTGCCTACCTGAAAGAGCGCATGCAAATCCTCGCGGCGATTTCCCATGATTTGCAGACGCCCATTACCCGCATGAAACTGCGCGTGGAGGTGATGGACGATGGGCAGGAAAAGGACAAATTAGCGAGCGACCTGAGCGCCATGGAGCATCTGGTGCGCGAGGGCGTGGCCTATGCCCGCAGCATGGACGGCGGCACCGAAGCCCCGTGCCGCGTTGATGTTGACGCCTTCATCGACAGCATCGTCTTCGATTATCAGGACAGCGGAGCCCAGGTCGAGCGGCTGGGCCATGCCGGCGGTACCGTGCAGACCCGGCCGCATGCCTTGCGCCGGGTGCTGGTCAATCTGCTCGACAATGCGCTGAAGTTTGCCGGGGCTGCGCAGCTCGACGTCTCACGGCATAACGCTCTGACGATCATCCGCGTGCTCGATGACGGTCCGGGCATACCTCAGGAAGAGCTCGACGAGGTACTCAAGCCGTTTTACCGGGTTGAAGGCTCACGCAATCGTCAGACAGGGGGCACCGGCCTTGGGCTGGCGATTGCCCAGCAGCTGACGCTGGCCATGGGGGCCAGGCTGACATTGAGCAACCGCTCGGGCGGTGGCCTTTGCGCTCAAATCGAGGTGCCTTGAACGCGTAGCCGGGACGTGCAATACATAGCGATACACAACGCTGTTTCGTCGACACATTGCCGATACCTCAGCGCCGCAGACTCTGCTCTCCCCTCTTCATGCAGCGGAGTCTGACCATGAATGCTCTAAACCGCGCCTTCAGCACTTTCGAAAACTTCGCAGGCTGGACTGCCGACATACCCCTGCGTGTGTTCCTGGCCTGGGAGTTCTTCGAATCAGGCTGGGAAAAATTCAACGGCGGCAACTGGTTTGGCGACCTGCAAGCGAATTTCCCCTTCCCGTTCAACCTGCTGCCTGCACAATTCAACTGGCAGCTGTCGATGTGGGTCGAACTGATCGCCCCTCTGCTGCTATTGCTGGGGCTGGGCACCCGCCTGGTGTCGATGACACTGATCATTCTGACCGTAGTAGCCATTGCCGCAGTTCACTGGCCTGCCGACTGGTCAAGCCTGGCAGAGCTGGCCAAAGGTTATGCGATCAGCGACCAAGGCTACGGCAACTACAAGCTCCCACTGATTTATCTGGTGGTCTTGCTGGCCCTGCTGCTGAGGGGCGCTGGCCGAATGAGTGTGGATCATTGGCTTGGCCAGCGACGGGCAGCTGCAACCGCTTGCTAGCAAGCCCGGCAGCGTTGGCCGAAGCATCGCTCTGCCCTACAGTACCCGTTTGACAAGCGGCTCCAGCCGGCTGAAACGCAAACGCTTGAGGAATTTGCGCACCTGCTGTGGATGCTCGCCTGGCTCGCCCAACTCACTGGCTGAGCGCAGCGCCGGAGCATGCTGCCTGAGCGCTTGCAACTCCTGCGCTCGCGGCGCGAGCCACTGGCCGAGCGGGTCATCGATGAGCAGCCCGTTCTCAAGGTCGAGGTTGAAACCACGCGGGTTGAGATTGTTGCCGGTGAGCAGACTGTAGCGCTGATCGATCCAGACGCCCTTGGCATGGAAGGTGTGGCCGGGGTCGTTCCAGATACGCAGGGTCAGCTGACCCGCGTCGATCGCCGCCTGGCGGCGCTTGGCAAAGGCCCGCAGCGTGTCTTCGTAGAGGTACGGCAACACACCACTGGCGCTGAACGGCTCTCCAGGCGCGACGTAAAAATCATTGGCAGTACGATCGCCAACAATGATTTCCAGCGCAACACCGCGCGCCAGTGCTCGGTCGATTTCGGCCATGACCAGGCGGGGTGGGTTGAAATAGGGCGTGCTGATGACAATCTGCTCGTCAGCTGCCGCCAGCAGCGCACAGATCGCACGGTTGAGCGGGTTGCCACGGCCAATGCCGAGCAGCGGGATGACTCGCAGGCCATGACCGGCCGGATCAGCCGGCAAAGGATAAGTCATGCGCCGCAAGCGAGCGCGCAGGCGGCGGATATCAGAGCGCAGGCTGCGCGTGGCCGGCGGCGCGGGCAGGTCCAATCGCGGCGTGGCGGCGCTGGCGAGCACCTCGTGGACCAGGCTGACCATGGCATCGGCAAGGCCTGGGCATTCGAACAGGTGATAACGGTCGAGGCGATAGCGATCGAAGCGATGCAGGTAAACATTGTTTAGGCTGGCGCCGGTGTAGATCACGCAATCATCGATGACACTGCCTTTGAGGTGCAGCACACCAAACAGCTCCCGAGTCTGGACCGGTACGCCGTGGATAACTACATCCAGACCGTGCTGTTCACGTTGGGCCTGATACCAGGCGGCGTTGCCGGGCTGGCGGCCCGCGCCAAGCAAGCCTCGACGCGCGCGGAACCAGTCGACCACGATGACAATCTGCAGTTCAGGCCGCGCCGCCTTGGCCTGGTAAAGCGCGTCCAGCACCTCTTGACCGGCTTCGTCTTCCTGCAGGTACAGCGCCACGATGACGATGCGCCGCTGCGCGCTGGCAATGCGTTCGAGCAACACCGTGCGATAAGCGGCAGCATCAGGCAAAGCGCTGATGGCGTGCGGGTCAATGGCAAAACCAAGCTGGGGAACGGGCATGGACGTGCGGATCAAGCGGATCACCTCCGGTCTCGAGTGAAATGCAAGGTTCACCTGTGCATTGCGTGGCGCCCATCATAGCAATAACGCCAGCACGCTCGACCATCGCGATCATTACAAAAAAATGAAGGGAGAAGATGTCGCCGCCACCAGGGCAACCCAGATTGCCTGGGCTGCCCGGGGCGCCAACGGCTACTTCAGATCGAAACGGTCCAGCTCCATCACCTTCACCCAGGCGGCAATAAAGTCCTTGGCGAACTTCTCGCTGGCATCACTGCTGGCGTAGACCTCGCTCAATGCGCGTAACTGCGCATGGGAGCCGAACACCAGGTCTACCCGGGTACCCGTCCACTTGGCCTGGCCAGTTTTGCGGTCACGGCCTTCGAACGCGTTGTTGTCCGCGCCGGTGGCCTTCCATTCAACGCCCATATCCAGCAAATTGCGGAAGAAGTCATTGCTCAACTGCCCGGGTCTGTCAGTGAACACGCCATGCTGGCTCGCATCGTTGTTCGCGCCCAGCACACGCAGACCACCGATCAGCACGGTCAGCTCGGGTGCGGTCAAGGTCAGCAGTTGCGCCTTGTCCAGCAACAGCCGCTCTGCCTTGACGCTGTAACTGCCCTTGGCGAAGTTGCGGAAACCGTCAGCTAACGGTTCCAGCGCCCCGAACGATTCGACATCGGTCTGCTCCTGCGAAGCGTCGACCCGGCCCGGACGGAACGGCACCGTCAGGGCATGACCGGCATCACGCGCCGCTTTTTCGACAGCAGCACTGCCAGCCAGCACGATCAAGTCGGCCATCGACACCTGCTGGCCGCCAGCGGCGAAATCACTGCGAATGCCTTCCAGTACGCCCAGCACTTTATCCAGCTGCTGCGGCTGATTGGCGGCCCAGAACTTCTGCGGCGCCAGGCGTATGCGCGCGCCGTTGGCACCGCCGCGTTTGTCCGAGCCACGGAAGGTCGAGGCCGAGGCCCAGGCGGTATTGACCAGCTCGCCAACGCTCAGGCCTGAGGCGAGCACTTTGCTCTTGAGCGAGGCGATGTCCTGCTCGCTCAGTGCCGACGGCGCTGCTTTGGGCAGAGGGTCTTGCCAGAGCAGCTCTTCCTGCGGCAGCTCCGGCCCCAGATAGCGTGCCAGCGGGCCCATGTCGCGGTGGATCAACTTGTACCAGGCGCGCGCGAAGGCATCCGCCAGCTGCTCGGGATTGTCTTTGAAGCGACGGGCTATCGGCTCGTAGATGGGGTCGAAGCGCAACGCAAGGTCGGAGGTCAGCATTGACGGAGCATGGCGCTTGCTTGGGTCATGCGCGTCGGGGATCTGCCCTGCCCCATCACCGTTCTTTGGTTGCCACTGATGGGCGCCAGCAGGGCTTTTGCTCAGTTCCCAGTCGAAGCGAAACAGGTTCTCCAGGTACTCGTTGCTCCAACGCGTCGGCGTCGAGGTCCAGGTCACTTCCAGGCCACTGGTGATGGTATCGGGGCCTTTGCCGGTGCCAAACTTGTTGTGCCAACCCAGACCTTGCTGTTCAAGGCCGGCAGCCTCGGGCTCGGCGCCAACGTTGTCGGCCGGGCCGGCGCCGTGGGTCTTGCCGAAGGCGTGCCCGCCAGCGATCAGGGCCACGGTTTCTTCATCGTTCATGGCCATGCGGCCGAAGGTCTCGCGGATGTCCTTGGCCGATGCCACCGGGTCCGGATTGCCCTCGGGGCCTTCCGGGTTGACGTAGATCAGGCCCATCTGCACCGCCGCCAGCGGATTCTCCAGGTTGCGCCCGGCATCGGTGCGGCTTTGTTCCTCACCATGCTTGGCGGGCTCGGCAACCAGGTCACCCTGGCCGGGCGCCTGGGCCTTGCCGTAGCGGGTGTCACCGCCCAGCCAGACCTTTTCCGAACCCCAATAGACGTCTTCGTCGGGTTCCCACACATCGGCTCGGCCGCCGGAATAGCCAAACGTCTTGAAGCCCATCGATTCGAGGGCGACGTTGCCAGTCAGTACGATCAAGTCCGCCCAGGAGATAGCCTTGCCGTATTTCTGCTTGATCGGCCACAGCAGACGCCGCGCCTTGTCCAGGCTGACGTTGTCTGGCCAGCTATTGAGCGGCGCAAAGCGTTGTTGCCCGGAGCCTGCACCACCGCGCCCGTCGCCAATACGATAGGTACCGGCGCTATGCCAGGCCATGCGCACGAACAACGGCCCGTAATGACCAAAGTCGGCTGGCCACCACTCCTGCGAATCGGTCATCAGCGCGGTCAGGTCCTGCTTCAGGGCCTGAAAATCAAGGCTGGCATAGGCCTTGGCGTAGTCAAAATCGGGGTCCATTGGATCGGACTTGTCTGAATGCTGGTGCAGAATGTTCAGGTTGAGTTGGTCAGGCCACCAGTCACGATTGCTGGTGCCACCACCTGCTGTTTGATGGAACGGGCATTTCGATTCGTTCGACATCTGCGGGTACCTTCGGGTCGGGTTCTGTCAGAGTTCCGGTCTAGGCCAGCTTGATCAGCCGAGCCCACAGGCTCGGCCGTCTGCTCATCAGGTGGAGCGGTCAGGCCGCCACAAGCTTGCAAAGGGATTGCCTGAGTACGGCGTGCTGTGCAGCCGCAGGTTTTTCCCTTGAGCAAGACTAGCCGAGCGTTGGCAGAGGTCTAATAGAGCAAGTATTCCCCACCAATAGCGTGAATCTGTCAGCACCCCGAAGCCAGCAGATTACTTGCGCCGCTGCATCCACGCGGCGCCCAGACCACTCAGGCAGATGATCGCGATGCCCACCATGCTCAGGTGGTCTGGCACCTGTCCGAAGACGACAAAGCCCAACAGCCCGGCAAACACGATCTGGCAGTAGCTGAACGGCGCCAGCATGGCCGGCGCGGCAAAGCGGAAGGCCTGGGTCAGCAGCAGGTGCGCAGACATCCCGAAACCACCCAGCGCCAGCATCAGCAGCAGGTGATCCCACTCGGGCATCTTCCAGAAGAACGGCACCAGTGCGCTCATGACCAAGGTATTGCACAGACCAGCGAAGAAGTTGCTGGTGGTCGGGCTGTCGTAGGCAGCCACCTTGCGCGTGAGTATCTGATAAAAACAGAAACCCAATGCGGAGCCGAACGGGAACAGAATCGCCGGGGTGAACATCGATCCGCCCGGGTGCACTACCACCAACACGCCGATGAAGCCCATTACCACTGCGACCCACTGGCCAGTGGTGACACGCTCCTTGAGCAACGGCACCGACAGCGCGGTGACCAGTACCGGTGCGAGGAAGTTGACCGACGTAGCTTCGGCCAGTGGCAGATATTGCAGGCCTGCCGTAAACAGCAGGCTGGTACTCAGCAGGCTGAGTGCACGCAGCGTCTGCAATACAGGCTTGCGAGTACGCAGTACGGCCATGCCCGACTTGGGCAGGAAGATCCCGGCCATCAGCAATGTATGCACCAGATACCGGACCCACACCACCATGATGATCGGGTACAGACCACCGAGGAACTTGGACAGCGCATCATGGCTGGCAAACAGGAAAGTGGCGACCACCACCAGGGCGATCCCTCGCAGCGGCTGATTGATTCCGGACAGCGGTGTACTCGAACTCATGGCGTACTCAAATAGGGACCTGGCAGCTACTCCGCCAAGATCCGGCTGCCAGCAAAGGCGGCCTGGATATGGGCGAATTCTAGAAGAGATGGGCTCAATTGCGATAGCCGGTGGCTGATTGCCTTGCCTGGCATCCGATTTAACGTTCGCTGATCGAACACTTTGTCACAGCGGTTACGACAGCGCTGATCCACTAAAGCTCCCGCCGCAACAGGTAAGTATCCATGATCCAGCCCTTGCGTTGCCGCGCTTGTTCACGCACGGCCACAATCTGCGCCTTCATCTGCAACAACGGCCCGGCCAGCAGCAGCTCGTCGGCGGTGCCTAGATAGGCCCCCCAGTAAATATATAAATGCGGGTCATCGATACCGGCGAATGCGCACTGGCCATCGAGCATGACCACTACATTGTCGATTCGCTCCACTGCGCCAAGACGCCGCCCCGGGAGTACGGTCAGTGGCTCGCCGATGCGGTTCAATGGGATCTGATGACGAGCTGCCAAGGCCTGAATGCTGCTGATACCCGGGATCACTTCCAGCTCCAGCTGCAGACCGCGCTCGCGGACCAGCTGGAGAATCCGCAGGGTGCTGTCGTAAAGGCTTGGCTCGCCCCACAGCAAGAAAGCCCCCACATCGTTTGGGCCGAGTTCTTCATCGATCAATCTCGCATAGAGCGCTGCGCGTTGCTGGTGCCAGTCCTGTACTGCATCAATGTAATCGCTGGCCAATGCATCACGCTGCGGATCGTCGACTTGCAGCACACGGTAGTCACCAGTGGGCAGGTAGCGCTCGAGAATTGCCCGGCGCATGCGCAACAGCTCATCAGAGCGGGCGCCCTTGTCGAGGACGAAGAAGACCGTGGCCCGTTTGAGCGCATCGACTGCCTCGAACGTCACCTGCCGCGGATCACCAGGGCCGATGCCGATCAATAATAACTGCTTCATTAGCGGCTCCCGCTCGGGTTGCTGTCGTCGCCAGACCCTGAGTGTCGGCCTGAGTCGACACTATGTCGAGCGTTTAACGCTGCGGCAGAACAGCAAATAAATTAACGCCCATAAAACTAGTAAAGTTCCCTGACTACTTGCAAAGTTTATGGTTTACCCTGACGCCATCGGCAACTACACTCGGGACTAGTGAACAGCACTATCCCTGCGTGGCCAACGTTAAATCTTCTTACAATGTTCGTCACGTTTTGACGCAGTCGTATTTAAGGAGTGATGAAAGTGTCCAGACTTGCAGAGTTTCGCGCTGCCGAAAAAGCGCTTCAGGAACAGATCGCCCAACTCGAGGCGCTCAAGCAGGATGCCGGTCTCAAACGCGAAATCGAGTTCGAACAGAAGCTGCTGGGCCTGATGAAGACTTACGAAAAGGGCCTGCGCGATATCGTCGCCATCCTTGATCCAAAGGGCAGCAGCAAACCCGCCACCAAGGCGTCCGGGGCCGCCCCGAAACAGCAACGCCGCGCACGCGTGGTCAAGGTTTACGAAAACCCCCACACCGGCGAACTGATCGAGACCAAAGGCGGCAACCACCGTGGTCTGAAAGCCTGGAAGGAAGAGCACGGCGCCAGCACTGTTGATGGCTGGTTGCGTCCATGAAACATGGACATACACTTCACACTTTTTTCACAGCGCCTGGGCCATGATCAGCCCCAGCTAACGGATTAGCGACCCCATCTGCGCCCGCACACGCGGGCCTCTAATTTCAGCGCCCTGCCCTCGTGCAGGGCGCTTTCATTTTGTCTCCCCCGCTCACGTCCCGTATCATGGACGGCCTGTCTTACCGCTGGTGCCTGCGGGCACGGCCTCGTCTCTGGAGCCTACATGAGCCTGAACGACCTCAACACCTTGCCTGGCGTTACCGCACAAGCGGACGCTGCCACTGCGCAATTCGTTTTCAACCACACCATGCTGCGCGTCAAGGACATCGAGAAGTCGCTGGACTTCTATACCCGCGTGCTAGGTTTCAAACTGGTGGACAAGCGCGACTTCGTCGAAGCCAAGTTCAGCCTGTACTTCCTGGCATTGGTCGACCCTGCGCAGATTCCCGCAGATGACGAGGTGCGTCACCAGTGGATGAAGTCGATTCCAGGTGTACTGGAGCTGACCCACAACCACGGCACCGAAAGTGATGCCGCGTTTACCTATCACGATGGCAACACTGACCCACGCGGTTTTGGTCATATCTGCATTTCGGTGCCCGATGTAGTTGCAGCCTGCGAACGCTTCGAGGCGTTGCAGGTGCCTTTCCAGAAGCGACTGAGCGACGGCCGCATGAACCATCTGGCCTTCATCAAAGACCCCGATGGTTACTGGGTTGAGGTGATACAGCCGACGCCTTTGTAAGCACTGCTGACTAAGCGCCCCGCGCATAGGCAACGGCAGCATCGATCTGCTTTGCCGTGGGGCGCACGCCGGTGTACAGCACAAATTGCTCCAGCGCCTGTAAAGCAATCACTTCAAGCCCGGTAATGACCGGTTTACCCAGCGCTTCGGCACGGCGGATCAGCGGCGTGCGCGCAGGCATTGCGACGACGTCGAACACCCGCTCGGCCACCGCAATCGCGGTTTCCGGGAACGCCAGTTGCTCCGCTTCCGGGCCGCCGGCCATACCTATCGGCGTGACATTGATCAGCATCGGCGGCGCCAGGTCACCCAAGTCTGCCTGCCAGCGATAACCCAGCATATCGGCCAGTTGCCGCCCAGCTTGTTCGTTGCGGGCAACAATCAAACCCTCACGAAAACCGGCGTCACTCAACGCACAGGCTACTGCCTTGGCCATGCCGCCGCTGCCCCGCAGCGCGAACGCGGTGTTCGGATCTACCTCATGTTTGGCCAGTAGCTGCTGCACGGCCAGATAATCGGTGTTGTAAGCCTTGATATAGCCATCGCTGTTGACCAACGTGTTAACGGACTCGATGGCCGCCGCAGACGCGTCGACCTCGTCAACCAACGCCAGGCAGGCTTCCTTGAACGGCATCGACACGCCGCAGCCGCGAATTCCCAACGCACGAATGCCGCCCACGGCCGCCGGCAGATCATCTGTAGTCATGGCCTTGTAGTAATAATCCAGGCCCAACTGCTCATAGAGATGATTGTGAAAGCGCACACCAAAGGTGCCGGGACGGCCGGCCAGGGAGATGCACAACTGCGTGTTTCGGCTGGGAATATGGCTCATCAACTGCTCCGTCTGCCTGGGCTGAATCGTTGGCCAAGCGTACCAGAGGGCAGTGCTTACACAACCTTTACCCTTTCCCGGCGCTTGGTTGACAGTGCCGGCGTGCATAGTAGGAGCCATTGCGCAGCGTGGTAGCGCACTACTGTTGATATTGCTGATGACCACTATTGAGAAAGTTGATTTCAAACCGCGTCATCTGCTCGCTAAGGTTGGCGCATGTCCTACAGGAGGTCAGCATGGCCACTATCCAGATCATGTCAGTTGTTGGTAGCGCGGTCCCTTCCCGCTTGCGTGAGCAAGGGCTGCTGGCCTGCTGGTACCTGATGCGTAATGGCGAGCCGGTGAGCGGCCCGCTGGCATCCAAGGCCTGTGCGGTAGCGATGGCTGATCAGCTGCAGAGCGGCAGCCTGATGGCTTGAACGAATCTGTTGTGTGTTGCTCCTTGTGCCCTTGTTGCCCGCCAGTTTTGGCGGGCTTTTTTTTGCGCGCTGGAGCGGGCTTCACACTGGATCGGGATGCTCACTGGAGACTGAATTGTTGGCGTCTACATCGGGCATCTCTTCGTCCAGCCCAGCATCCTCGTCTTCGGGTATCGGCGGCATTGGATCATGTGCGGTTTCGTTATCGGTCTTGCCGCCTACGCCCTGCTGGGAGATGTTGCCCGGTGCTTTTTCGTCGATATCCATAGCACTGCCCTCGTCGATGCACAGATGATCTGTGCCTTAGCGTAAGAGCTGCGCGAGCGACGCAAGTGCCCGCGACGAGACCAACGGCGCTAACCCTCGCGCAGCAACTCTTGAGAGTGGGTATTGGCTAAGCCGATCGTATTTTCCAGGCTGATCAATTTGGCGCTCCATCGTTATTAAAACGACGTTTGCGCCGAACCGCCTGCAGCAATAATACAGCGCTGGGAATCAACAGACCCACCGCGGTCCAGCCAAACGCGGGCTGACCAGAAGCGCCTACGGCGGCGAAGACAATACCGATAACCAGCATGGACCCGCCTGCGGCGTAAAAAGGGGTAATGCTGTGCTTGCTCATGATGATCCTCCTTGAAGTGCGGTATTTAATCATAACCTCAGAAAATGCAATCAACCGCAGCAATCTGGGGCCGCTACGCAGCCCGTTCGCGACACGAAGGCGCTCCCACAATTTGGGCGTAACGTTGGCAAATGGATCCAGGATTAAAATTCGTTCACCTTGCGCCCTTTAGTCATAAGGCATTCGACACACTTTCGACCATACTTCACAATGCAGCGTTTTTTGGGGAAAACCCCTGCAAAGCCAACGACATACCTACTTTTAGTGAGCCTCAACGTGAAAACTTCTCTGTCCATCCTCAGCCTGCTGCTGTTGCTCACTGGAACCACGATCCTGCCGACGACCGCCTGCGCCGCGCCGCCGAGCCAGACTCAGCGCGATCCGGCCAAACTGCACCTGGCCTCGGGCAGCGCGCTGCTGATCGACCTCAACAGCAACAAAGAGCTGTACGCCAGCCATGCCGACCGGGTGGTACCGATTGCCTCGGTGACCAAACTAATGACGGCCATGGTCGTGCTCGACGCGAAACTGCCTATGGACGAGCAGTTGACCATGACCATCGCCAATAACCCGGAAATGAAGGGCGTGTATTCACGAGTACGCCTGGGCAGCCAGCTCGATCGCCGCGAGACTTTGCTGATCACTTTGATGTCGTCGGAAAACCGCGCAGCCAACACTCTAGCCAACCACTACCCAGGCGGCTACGGGGCGTTCATCAGAGCCATGAACGCCAAGGCGCGCGCCCTCGGCATGAGCCATACCCGCTATGTCGAGCCGACTGGCCTGTCGACCCTGAACGTGTCGACCGCACGCGACCTCGGCAAGCTGCTGCTGGCATCGCGCAAGTACCCGCTGCTGAGCGACCTGTCGACCACTCGCGAGAAGACTGTGGCGTTTCGCAAGCCTAACTACACCCTGGGCTTTCGCAACACCGACCACCTGGTCAACAAGAGCAACTGGGACATCAAGCTGACCAAGACCGGCTTCACCAACGAAGCCGGGCATTGCCTTGTGCTGTTGACCAAAATGGACAACCGCCCCGTAGCGATGGTGATTCTGGATGCTTTCGGCAAGTACACCCACTTCGCCGACGCCAGCCGTATGCGCCAGTGGCTGGAAACTGGTGCGACCAAACCTGCACCGGCCGTGGCCATGCAATACAAGGCGGAACGACGCAAGGTTGTTGCCGACTGAATCTGAGCTTCAAGTAATCCGCCCGGGCAACTGCCGGGCGGCTTTTCAGGCCTGGGTATCGACCGTACCGCCGGCGCTGCTGCCACCCGTCTTGGTCAGGGCTTCAAGCAATTGCGCAGTCGCCGCCATGACCTGCCCGGTCAAGGTGGCGACACTGGCCTGCTTGGCACTAATCAAAGCCATCATGGCACCATCATCTGTTTCTTTGGCCATCAGGTCGGCCAATTGCTTCTGCTCTTCGGCCAGCTGTTTTTGCAGCTGTTTGATCACCTCGCGCAGTTGCTTTATGTGCGGCGGCTCGCTGCTGTCCGAGCTGCTGTCCGCTTCTGCCGCCTTGGTGCCGCCAGCGACTTTGGACAAGTCAACGGCCAGTGCGCCGCCCTTCGCAGCCTGCTCGACGTCATCACGCTGATTGGTTTTTCCGGCGATTTCCGCCGAAGCCGCGCCGGCAATCGAGATGCCTGTAATTGCAACCATGTTCCCTACCTGCCCTGAGGTGGTCCTTGCGTTGACCAGGTTATCGGCCGCCGGATGCACATCTTGAAGTGAGCGAGACCGACGCTGCAGGTTGGGATGGCCGCCGTCAGTAGCCACTGAGAGCATCAGCTGCTTCCTGAAATATTCGGTTGCATTTAAAAAGGCAGGATTTTCATTCTCATTCGTCTTTATTAGTGCAGCCTTACACGGTTGAGCATGCGCTCGACCCTTATTTTCAGAAGATGACCGATGGCCCAACCTACGAAAAAGTCCAAGTCCAAGCTGTGGTTTCTCGTCCACAGCTGGCTCGCCCTGCCGATCTGGTTCTTTGTCCTGATCGTCTGCTTCACCGGCATGCTGGCCGTGGTCAGCCAGGAGATCGTCTGGCTGGCCAACTCCGACGTGCGTGCGAGCAAACCCAGCGACGGCGCCGAGCGGCTGAGCTTTCAGCAGATCCTCGACGCCCTGCACAAGGCCGAGCCGGACATGGCCGTGCGCATGTTGGTGCAACCCGAGGGTTCGCACTTTGCCCTCGCCGCCAGTGTCACCAACCCCGATGGCACCACGCCAACCCTGTACGTCAACCCGTACACCGGGGTGATTCAGGGCAAGGCGCCGGACTTCAACTTCGAAGCCTTCACCCGCGCCCTGCACGGCTGGTGGCTGGTGCCGTTTACCAACGGCTACAGCTGGGGCTGGTACCTGGTATCGCTGCTCGGCCTGCCGATGCTGGCCTCGCTGGTGACGGGCCTGGTGGTGTACAAAAAGTTCTGGCGCGGCTTTTTCAAGCCGGTGCGCAGCGGCCACGGCTCGCGGATCTTCTGGGGTGACGTACACCGGTTGGCGGGGGTCTGGTCGATCTGGTTCATCACGGTCATTTCGATTACCGGTATCTGGTTCCTGATCCAGGCCATTCTCGGCGACAACCACATAACCATCTCCAGCGAGCCGATCGTGCCGGTGATTGCACGCGAAGACGTGCCGCTGACTGCCGACGGCAGCCCGGCGCCGCGGATCGACCTGGATGCAGCGGCGCGCATCGCCACCGAGGCCATTCCCGGCCTTGAGATCACCTTCATCAGCCTGCCCAGCACCGCCTACAGCCATGTCGAGATGGGTGGCCGCGGCTGGTACCCGCTGATGTTCCAGACCGCCTCGGTCAACCCCTACACCAGCAATGTCGACAGCAAGTTCCTGCTCGAAGATCGCTCCGCGCTGGAGTTCGTCACCGAGTCGATGCGCCCCCTGCACACCGGCGACTTCGGCGGCCTGGCGATCAAGCTGATCTGGTTCTTCTTCGGCCTGGTACTGACCCTGATGGTGCTCAGCGGCCTGCTGATCTGGACCAAGCGCACCGCCCAGGCCACCGCCGCAGCGCTCAAGCGCACTGATCGGATGGCGCGAACACAACAACCGGCACGCAGTGAGACTTCAGTGGAGGTGCAGCCATGAGCAAGGCGCAGGCAGTACCGGTGAGCCCGCTCAAGCAGTTCTGGCTGAAGTGGCGATTCCACATCAACATCCTGCTCATCCTGATCCCGCTGGGGTTCATGCCCAAGTACTTCGCCGACGCGGCCATGTTCCGCGGCGACAGCGGTTTGGGCGCCAATCAGGTCAGCGACATTCAGGTAGGCCCCTACACGCTCGACCTGGCCGAGCTGCGCGACGAAGCGCCCAGGGCGGATGGCCCGGCGGGTCATTTCAAACTGTTCAACGCCGCCCTGTGCAAAGCCTGCACCACGGAGGTTAAAGCGGTTTACCTGCGTATCGGCAAGCCGCGCAGCCTGCGCGCTGCGGGGACGATTTTCTTCGGGGCTCCTTACCGCATGATCACTTCGCTGCCGGTACCGCCGCGCACCCGATCTGACGCACAGGTCTGGATCACTATCGAAGGCTGGGACGGCAGCATGCACCAGGCATCCGTCCCCCTGGCCCAGGCCTCACCTGCAACCGTGGCCTGGCTCGAGAAACAAGGAGGCACCAAATGAAACACCTGACTCGCAGGCTGGCCCTGCCACTGTTGCTGCTCTGCGCGGGCCCTGCCCTGGCGCACAACCCGATGTGCGAATGCACCCCGGTCGATGCCGAGCAGATCAAATGCACCGGCGGCTTCTCCGATGGTAGCGGCGCACCCGGCGTGACCCTGGACGTGATCGGCTACGACGAGCAGGTGCTGGTCGGCAGCAAGCTGGGAGACGACTCAACCCTGACCTTCAAGCGCCCCGACGGTGAGTTCTACGTGCTGTTCGACGCCGGCCCCGGCCACGTCGTTGAGATTGACCATGCCGATATAGGCGAGCCATGAGCCGCGCCCAGCTAATCCGTCCGGCCGGTGCCGGGCACGAAACGCTGTACGTACTGCTGACAGCGCTGCTGATCCTGGCCCTGGCCGCCACCGTGGTGACATTGCGCGGCGAGCGTGAAGACGAAGTCAGCATCGAGAGCCACCAGATCGACGCCCGTCGCGACCTGACGGCGGCCGAACAAGGGGTGTTCACAGACCTGTTGGTGGCGTTTGACGAGATTCGCCAGTTGCGCGAAGAGACCGGTTCCATGCCTGAAGTGGACAGCCTCGCCGAAGAAGGCCTGCCGCCGTTTGTCAGCGATGCCAGCAGCGTCAGCCGCGGTGGCCATCGATGGCAGTGGCTGGATGCCGGCGCTTATCTGGGCCGCAGCCAGGACAGCGCGGTCGCCGGCAGCTTCCTGCTGATCGTGCCCGCACAGGCGGATGAGCGGGCCGATGTCTGGCTGCGCCGCGACAGCGCAGCGGTGGTCCCGGACGACCTGCAGCCGATGGCCCTGATCGCCGCTGGCTGGCAGCAAGTGGTCAGCCATTACGACGCCGGGGTTACCCGTCAACACCGTCACTGAACCCAAGGACTTCTCCATGCTCCGCTCTGCCCTCGCCCGCCGCGTCCTCGCTCTGCTCATGGCCTGCGCCCTCCCGGCCCTGGCCCATGCCGAGGCCGGCAAGCCACTGCGCATCGGCATCACCCTGCATCCCTATTACAGCTACGTGAGCAACATCGTCGGCGACAAGGCCGAAGTGGTGCCGTTGATTCCGGCCGGCTTCAACCCGCACGCCTACGAGCCGCGCGCCGAAGATATCAAGCGCATTGGTGGCCTGGACGTGATCGTCCTCAACGGGGTCGGCCATGATGACTTTGCCGACCGCATGATAGCCGCCAGCGAAACCCCTGATGTCAAAACCATCGAGGCCAATGCCAACGTGCCGCTGCTGGCCGCAACCGGGATTGCCGCCCGTGGTGCGGGCAAGGTGGTCAACCCGCACACCTTCCTGTCGATCAGCACCACCATCGCCCAGGTCAACAACATCGCCCGCGAGCTGGGCAAGCTCGACCCGGACAACGCCAAGTTCTACACGCAAAATGCCCGTGCCTACGCCAAGCGCCTGCGCAAACTGCGCGCCGACGCGCTGGCCAAGGTCACCGAAGCGCCCCATGCAGATTTCCGCGTAGCGACCATTCATGCCGCCTACGACTACCTGGTACGCGATTTCGGCCTGGAAGTGACCGCAGTGGTCGAGCCAGCCCATGGCATCGAGCCAAGCCCGGCGCAGCTGAAAAAGACCATCGACCAGCTCAAGGCGCTGGACGTCAAAGTGATCTTTTCGGAGATGGACTTCCCTTCGGCCTACGTCGAAACCATCCAGCGTGAGTCTGGCGTGCGCATCTACCCGCTGACGCACATCTCCTACGGCGAATACACCAAGGAGAAGTACGAGGTCGAGATGCAGCGCAACCTCGACACCGTGGTCCGGGCCATTCAGGAGAACAACGCATGACTGCGGCGGCCAACCTCAGCCTGGCCATGGGCCCGCGCATCGAGTTCGCTGGCATCGACCTGAACCTCGGGCGTACGTCGATTCTGGAACAGGTCAGCTTCAGCGTGGCGGCTGGCAGCGTGCATGCCATCGTCGGCCCCAACGGCGGCGGTAAAAGCTCGCTGATCAAGACCCTGCTCGGGCAGATGCCGCACCAGGGTCAACTGACCTTGCACTGGCCGGGCGAGCGCGAAGTGATCGGTTATGTACCGCAGGCGCTGGAGTTCGATCGTGGCCTGCCGATGACCGTCGACGACTTCATGGCTGCCATGTGCCAGCGCCGACCGGCCTTTCTCGGCCTGTCGCGCCGGGTGCAGCCAGCCATCGATGCAGCGCTGGCGCGGGTAGGCATGCTCGACAAACGCAAACGGCGCATGGGCGCGCTGTCCGGTGGCGAGCGCCAGCGCGTACTGCTGGCTCAGGGCCTGATCCCCGAGCCGCAATTGCTGGTGCTCGATGAACCGATGTCGGCCCTGGATGAAGCCGGTATCCAGGTGTTCGAGCAACTGCTGCACAGCTGGCGCCAGAGCGGCACCACCGTGCTGTGGATCGAACATGACCTGCAAGCGGTGCTGCGCCTGGCCGACCGGGTGACCGGTTTGAGCCGCAAAGTCCTGTTCGATGCGCCACCGGCCCAGGCCCTGACCCCCGAGCGGCTGCTGAGCCTGTTCTCCGTCCACCCTCGCAGCGAGAGCCTCGCCCGATGAGCTTTGAAGCCTTCCGCCAACTGATCCAGGAATGGGCCAGCGCTGGCTACCTGCCGGAGGCCCTGGCCTACGGCTTCGTCATCAACGCGCTGATTGCCGGGGTGATGATCGGCCCGGTACTCGGCGGCCTTGGCACGCTGGTCGTGGTAAAACGCTTTGCCTTCTTCTCTGAAGCAGTCGGCCATGCTGCGCTAACCGGGGTTGCCATCGGCATCCTGCTCGGCGAGCCCTACACCGGGCCATATGGCAGCCTGTTCGGCTACTGCCTGCTGTTCGGCATCCTGCTCAACTTCCTGCGTAACCGCACCGGGCTGTCGCCGGATACCTTGATCGGGGTGTTCCTGTCGGTATCGCTGGCACTGGGCGCAAGCCTGCTGCTGATGCTCGCAGGCAAGATCAACGTGCACATCCTCGAGAACGTCTTGTTCGGCTCGGTGCTTACGGTCAGCGCTCAGGACCTGCTGGTGCTGGGCATCGTCGCCGTGCTGGTTTTGGCCCTGGCGTTGCCGCTGTACAACCGGATCATGCTGGCCAGCTTCAATCCGCAGCTGGCGGCGGTCCGCGGTGTCGCGGTAAAGACCCTGGACTACCTGTTCGTCGTGCTGGTGACGCTGGTGACCGTCGCTTCGGTCAAGGTCATCGGCGCGATTCTGGTCGGCGCGCTGCTGGTGATCCCGGCAGCGGCCGCACGGCTGGTCAGCCAGTCGCTGCAAGGCTTTTTCTTTATCTCGGTGCTGATCGCCACGTTGAGCACGCTGTGCGGCATTCTGCTGCCGATCGTCTTCGACCTGCCGGTGCCGTCTGGCGCGGCGATCATTCTGGTGGCCGGTGTGTGCTTCGCCCTCGCCGCCCTCGCCCGCGCTTTGGTGCCACGCCTGCAAGGAAACCCGGCATGACTTTGACCCTCAAGCAACTGACTCTAGCCCTGGCTCTGGCGGGCCTGCCCGCACTGGCACTGGCGGCCAAACCGGCCGCACCGGCGACGATTACCGTGCTCACCAGCCTGCCGGTCACCCACAGCCTGGCCACCGCGCTGCTCGAAGGCACGTCGGTACAGCTCAACAGCGCAGCGCCGGCCAACCTGCCCGCCACCCGCCAGCCGTCGTACTTCAGTGGCCGCGGTGGCGCCAGCCTGGACAAGGCCGCGCAAAAAGCCGACGCCGCCATTGGTCTGCGTTCGATCTGGCGCGATGACCCGCTCTACCCGATGGCCCGGCGCAGCAACATCCGCATCGTCGAGATCGATGCAGCACGCCCGGTAGACGGCGCGCTGCCCGGCATTGCGGTACAGGGCGACAACGCGTTTTCCGGCTACCCATGGCTCAACCCGACCAACATGGGGCGCATGGCCGACGTTGTGGCCAACGATCTCGAGCGTTTGTCGCCGAGCGACAAGGTCAGGATTCAGGCTAACCTGGCAGGCCTGAAACGGCAGATGCTCGAACTCAACGCCAGCAGCCAGACGCGCCTGGCCGAGGCCGACAACCTCAGTGTGGTGAACCTGTCCGAGCGCCTCGGTTATCTGGTCAGCGGGCTGAATCTGGATGTGGTCGATCAGCCGCTGCCGACAGATGACAAGTGGGACGCCGCGGCGCTGATGGCCTTGGCCGATACGCTCAAAGGCCAGGATGTGGCCTTGGTAGTTCACCATCGCCAACCCGCTGCCGAAGTCGCCGAGGTTATCAAGGCAGCCGGAGCAAAACTGGTAATCGTCGAAAGCGACCCACAAGACAGCGTTGCCGGACTCAAAACCAGTGTCGAACAGGTCATCGCCGCTCTGCTCGGCTAAACCTGGTTTCAGGGGCTGCCAACAGCCCCTGATACTGCTCAGCGATCAGCGTTTCATACAGCGCTGATAACGCTCATCAACCCGACCAGCGAACCACGCCGTGGTCAGTTTGCGGGTGATCTTCGGGCTCTTCAGTTCGATGCCTGGCAACACCGCTCGCGGCAGCGACTTGCCGGCTTTGGCATCCGCCAGGGCAAATACCTCGCGATACAACTCGCTCTCCTCAAACGCAAGGCTGTCGCCCTGCTCCAGTTGGCTGCGTATCTGCGTGTTGCGCAACCCCAGCTTCACCCCAAGCTTGCGCGCTGCCTGCTCGGTAGTGCCGGGCATGATCGAGCCCGGTGCAATCAGGTCACCATCGAGTGCCAGGCTGACACCGCTGGCGCGACTCAGCGCTGCCTGAAACGCCGCGTTGCGGCTGGCGTACCAACCTGCATTGAAGTCGGCAAAGCGGTACAGCTGACGCTGGTAATGCGCCGGATACCCCAACAGGTGGGCGATGCCGAAATACATGCCACCGCGCCGGCTGAACACCTCCTGGCGAATGGTGCCCTGATAGCTGTAGGGGTAATTGCTGGCATGACGCTGGGCAAAGTCGATACTGACCTGCATCGGTCCACCGGTGTGCACCGGGTTAAGCCCGCCGAGCAGCGTCTTGCCCAGCGGCAAACGGTCGATGACCTCGTCGTACAGCGCGCTGAGCTGCTTCTCGCTGCGCACCGCCGCCAGCCGTTGCTGATACGACTTGCCGTCGCCGGAGGGCGTCAGCAATGCAGCATCCACCAACAGCTTGGGGATATGCAGGCGGCCAGCGCGGCGGTCGATCTCGGCGCGGGCGATGCGGCCCAGGTTGGGTACCTGCGGATCGGCGGTAAAAGTTGATTCCTGCTCGGTCACGGCCAATACCGCGCACAGGTTGCTCTTGCTTGGGTCAAGTTGCTGGGCGGTAAACGCCGCCTGGATGTCTTCGGCCCAGCCCTGACGATCTTTGAGCTGGGCGGGCAGCAGTCCCAGCAGTTGTGCGCGAACCTTGTCCGGATCTGCTTCGGGAGCGCTCTCGCGCTGGCCGGCACAGCCTTGCAGCAGGGCCAGAATCACCACGCCGGCCGCGGCCAGACGGCGGTTCAGGGCTGTTCTCCGACCATGTAGGTTTTGCTTATATGGCGGAACTGCGGGTGGCTGGCGCTACCCAGCAGCTCGAATACGACCATCTCGCGGGTGACGATATGAGCACCGGCGGCGCGCATACGCGCCAGCGCGCTGGCTTGGTTGGCGGCGGTGCGGCTGTCGCAGGCATCCTCGACCACAAACACCTGCTTGCCCAAACTCAGCAGATCAAGCACGGTTTGCAGTACGCATACGTGGGTTTCCATGCCGCACACAATCACCTGCTCGCGCTCGAGCAGGCTGTCTGGCAGGCACTGCGCGGCGATACAGGAAAAGTGCTGTTTGCTGACCACCTGCGCAGCGGGAGCCGCCGCCGTTAGCTCAGCCAGGGTTGGCCCGAGGCCTTGCGGGTATTGTTCGGAGATAACCGTTGGCAGCTGCAGTTCGGCAGTTGCCGCCAGCAACCAGCGCGCCCGCGCCCGGGTGCCAGCCGGATCGCTCATGGCGCCAATCAGCTTTTCCTGGATATCGACGACCAGCAGCGTGGCCTTGAGCGGTTCAATCAACATTGCCCATCCCTTGCGTAGGAAAACTCAAGCCTGTCGCAAGCAAGGGAGGACGTCAATCAGGTAGTCAGGCGCAGCGAAGCTCTGGGCAAAATTAGTAGCCTGGGTACTTTGCAAGCGCCGCCAATGCTGTCATACATCCAGTTACATTCGCCCCAGCGCTTCAAGGAGAACAACAATGCTCGGCGTGACCGACTACGGCGCTTTCGTCATCGCCTTTCTGATCCTGCTGGCCATCCCCGGCCCTGGCAACTTCGCGCTGATCACCGCCACCGGCAAGGCAGGCATCAAAGGCGGCCTGGCCGCGACCTGCGGGGTGATTCTTGGCGATCAGGTATTGATGTGGCTGGCGGTAGCTGGGGTTGCCACGCTACTCGCAGCCTACCCCGCTGCCTTCCATGTAGTGCAGTGGGCCGGCGCGGCCTATCTGGCCTATCTAGGGCTGCGCATGCTGCTGAGCAAGGCCGGCGGCGCGCCGCGCGTCAGCCGCATGGACAGCGGTCATTACCTGCGCCAGACGATGATGATCACCCTGCTCAACCCCAAGGCGATCATGTTCTACATGGCGTTCTTCCCGCTGTTCATCGATCCGGTTCGGCACCAGGGCATGGTCACTTTCGCCTTCATGGCGGTAACCATCGCTGCGCTGACGTTGCTCTATGGGCTGGTCGCAGTGCTGCTGACCCACCATTTGGCCGAACGCATGCGCGCCAGCCCCAAGCTGTCGAATGTGCTGGAGCGCCTGGCCGGGGCTTGCCTGATTGGTTTCGGGATCAAATTGGCGGCGATGCGTTAGCGTCCTGGATTGACGAGTTCTGCGATTGGGGAAACTTCAGGTAGCTGGGGCGTGGGACCGGACGGAAAGCGGCGCTGCCAGCCTCGCCGGGCCCGCTACGCGCGCCTTTCGCGACACAAGGCCGCTCCTACACAGGCAGCGCACCAGTGGCGAACAGGGTCAGCTGCAAGAGCAGCGACGCACTCCTGCGTTGCCTGGTTTTGCAGCCCACCACGAATCCCTGTAGGAGCGGCCTTGCCGGGGCGCCGGACCGGTCGGAAAGGCGCGCGCAGCGAGCCCGACGAGGTTGGCTGCGGTGCTGAAAATCTCTGCCAGCTAACCCGACCCGGTAGGCACACCAACTCAGGCGTCGCGCAGCAGGTCGTGGGCATCGAGTAGGCGGAAAGCAACCTCGGGGTTGCGCTCAAGCCCACGGCGGATCGCCGCGGGAATGGCCTTCCGGGTCTTGCGGCACAGGCCGGGCTGTTCGGCCAGCTCGATGAGGATACCGCGCATGGTACGGACCTCATTGAAACTGGGCGCAATGCGCACTCGGATACCAAGCTGATCATGCATCAGCTGCTGCAAACGGTGCAGGTCTTCCAGGCCCTTGAGGTTTTCCAGGCGTTCGAGCAGGCGTTTTTCTTCGTGACGGGTCAGCTGCAAGATACGCTGCGCCGCGGGTGGTGCGGCGTGCAACTTATCGCGCCCGCAGTCGCAGGCGCCGGGTGGGCAAGGTTGACGTATCGGCTGGCTGGTTGTCATGTGCCTAGCATAGCTGTGTCACCGGGCCGCAACCATCGCCGCTACTGATCTGAGAGCGGGCAAATCGATGCCCTCGCTCAGCCCAGCCAACAATCTGTCATCGCAACAGATCCTGGATCTTGTCACGCAGCGTATCCAGATCGAACGGCTTGGCCAGGATCGGCGCCTTGCGGGCAATCGGACTGCCGGATTCGAGAATCTCGGCTGGATAGCCGCTGATGAAAATCACCTTCAGATCAGGCCGCAGCTTGACCGCCGGCTCGGCGATCTGCACCCCGGAGATCCCGCCCGGAAGGCGGTAATCGGTGACGATCAGGTCTAAATGTGGCTTGCGCGCGAGAATCTCGAACGCCTGCTGGCCGTCTTCGGCAACCAGCACGTGATAGCCCTCACCTGAGAGATAGTCGCGCAAGATCATCCGAATGGCCGGTTCATCCTCGACTACCAGTACAACATCTTGTGCATCTTCGCTCATGACAACGCCTTGGAATTCAGCAAGTTGGCCATCTGACCCCGGGCTTAGGCAGAGGTTGCCTGCGCCTGGTCGGTTTGTTGTGACAGCGCCGCCATTGGCAACAGCACGCTGAACGTCGCGCCCTGGCCTACTTCGCTGTCGATCTGGATCTGCCCACCATGGGCCCTGACAATCTGCTCAGAGATATACAGGCCCAAGCCCAGGCCTCCGATGGCCTGCTCTGCCGCTACCCGCTCGAACTGCTGGAAGATCCGCTGCTGGTTGGCGGCGCTGACGCCGATGCCGTGGTCCTGCACCTGCACCCAGGCCATACCCGCCTGCTCGAACACCCGCACCTGCACCGGTTGCCGTTCACCGTAACGCAATGCATTGGACAACAGGTTGGCTACCACCTGTTCAATCCGAAACTCATCCCACTCGCCTTCAACTGTATCGCAGCGTTGCAGCTCAATGTGCGTGTTGGAGGCCAACGCCTGCGCTTCGAAGTTTTCCACCAGGCCGCTGACCAGTTGCGACAGATCAAACTGGCGCGGGCGCAGGGACAATTTGCCAGTGCGGATGCGTGACACGTCGAGCATGTCCTCGATCAGCCTGATCAGGCTGTTGATTTGCCGCTCGTCGCGCTCGACCATGGCCCGCAGCTTGTCCTCGCTGAATGCAGCCAGGTTGCCCCGCGACAGATGCATCTTGCGCAGTTGGGTTTCCAGAATCAGCCCGTTCAGCGGCGTGCGCACTTCATGCGACACGATCGACATGAAATCGTCGCGCATGCGCACCGCACGCTCCAGTTCGCCGCGAGCCACCTGTAACTGGCCGAGCAACACTTCCTGCTCCTGGCGACTGCGTTCCAGGTCTTGCAACTGGCGATCAAGCACCTTGCGCTGGCGGTACAGATCGACAAATACCGATACCTTGCTCTTCACCGCCATGGTGTCGAGGGGTTTGTGCAAAAAGTCGACAGCGCCACTTTCGTAGCCTTTGAACGCGTAGTTCATCTCACGCCCGGCGGCGCTGACGAAGACGATCGGGATGTGCTTGGTTTTTTCCGTGCCGCGCATCAACTCCGCCAGCTCGAAGCCGTTCATGCCGGGCATCTGCACGTCCAGAATGGCCAAGGCGAATTCGTGTTCAAGCAACAGCCCCAATGCGTCTTCGGCAGACAGCGCCTGGTGCACTTCACGGTCTTCGCCGTGGATCAGCGCGGCGAGGGCCAGCAGGTTTTCTGGCAGATCGTCGACGATCAGCAGTTTGGCGGTGATGTGGCTTAACATGCGCTGGTTTCCAGGCTGCCGAGCAATTGCCCGATGCCGCTCAAAGTAAGGATGTAGTCAGGGCTGTGCAGGGCCAAAGCGGCTTCCGGCATCAGCGCTACTTGTGCGTCTTGCGGGTCCTGGACCACGGTCCGGCCTCCGCATTGTTTGATGTAGGCGAGCCCGCGCGCGCCGTCTTCATTGGCACCGGTCAGGAGCACACCAAGCAGCCGCTGGCGATAGGCATCGGCTGCTGAGGTGAACAGAAAATCAATTGCCGGGCGAGAGAAATGCACCGGCTCCTCCTGGCTCAGCGACAGGCTGAAGTCCTGCTCGACCGACAAATGATAGGCCGGCCCGGCCACGTAGATCAGCCCAGGCTCGATCAACGCCTTGTCACGCGCCTCCAGCACGGGTCGCTGCACCTTGCGCTGCAACACTTCGGCAAGCTGGCTGTGGCGGTCATCCGGCAGATGCAGCACGCACAGCACCGGCACGGCGAAGCCCTGGGGCAGGCTGCCGAGCACGGTGAACAGGGCTGCGACGCCACCCGCCGAAGCGCCGATCACTACCGCATCGACACCTGTCATGATTTACGGAAGATCCGTTCAGGTTTGACCAAGGGCTCGAACTGCTCGCTGTAAGCAGAAAAATCCACCGACTCCTTGCTGCCCAGCACCAGAAAGCCGCGGTGGCACAGCGACTCGTGGAACAGGCCAAAGGCGCGGTCCTGCAGACTCTTGTTGAAGTAGATCAGCACGTTGCGGCACGACACCAACTGGGTTTCCGAGAACACACTGTCGGTGGCCAGGCTATGGTCGGCAAAGGTGACGTTGTCGCGCAGGCTGCTGTCCATGATCGCGTTACCGTAGGCGCTGGTGTAGTACTCGCTGAAATCGCGGCGGCCACCGGCCTTGCGGTAGTTTTCTTCATAGCCCTGCATGTTCTGCATCGAATAGATGCCCTGCTTTGCTTTTTCCAGCGAATGCGGGTTGATATCGGTGGCATAGATGATGGTGCGCTCGAGCAGGCCTTCCTCACGCAGGAGGATGGCCATCGAATACACCTCCTCGCCCGTGCTGCAACCCGCGATCCAGATCTTCAGCGACGGCCAGGTGCGCAACAACGGCACGACTTCTTCGCGCAGTGCAAGAAAATGCCCAGGGTCGCGAAACATCTCGCTGACCGGGATCGTCAGGTACTGCAGTAACTGCATGAACATGCCTGGATCATGCAGCACCCGCTCCTGCAGCGCCGATACCGTACGGCAGTCGAACTGACGCAGCGCGTGCAGGATGCGGCGCTTGATCGACGCACCGGAGTAGTCGCGGAAGTCGTAGCTGTACTTGAGATAGATCGCCTCGATCAGCAGTCGGATCTCGATGTCGGTGTTGCGCTCGCTAGTCAAATTCGCTCCAGTTGCGGCAGCCAGACACGGATCAGTGAGAACAGCCGGTCCAGATCAATCGGTTTGGCCAGATAATCATTGGCTCCAGCCTGCAGACAGCGCTGCTGGTCGTCTTTCATCGCCTTGGCGGTCACGGCAATGATCGGCAGCTTGCGCCAGCGCGGTTGCTGGCGAATCAAGCGGGTCGCCTCGTAACCGTCCATTTCCGGCATCATCACGTCCATCAGCACCAGGTCGATGTCGTCGTGAAGCTCCAGCTGCTCCAGCGCCTCGCGTCCGTTGCGGCCAATCTCGACGATGGCGCCCTTGTGTTCCAGGGCACTGGTCAGGGCGAAGATGTTGCGCACGTCGTCATCGACCAGAAGGATCTTGCGGCCCTCGAACACCTTGTCACGGCTGCGCGCCGTCTTCAGCATGCGCTGACGCTCGTTGGACAACTGCGCCTCGACCTTGTGCAGGAACAACGTCACTTCATCGAGCAGACGCTCTGGCGAGCGCGCGCCCTTGATGATGATCGAGCGCGAGTACTTGAGCAGCTCGGTTTCTTCTTCACGGGTGAGGTTGCGCCCGGTGTAGACGATGACCGGCGGGAACGCGCGGATATCTTCGGCCGTCATGCGCTTGAGCAGCTCGTTGCCGAGCATGTCGGGCAGCTTGAGGTCGATGATCATACAGTCATAGATGTTCTCGCGCAGCAGCTCGAGTGCATCCTGAGCCAACGCCACTGCGGTGATTTCAATGTCGTCGTCGCCGATCAGGCGGGCGATGCTCTCGCGCTGCAGGTCATCGTCTTCAACCAGCAGGATGTGTTTGAGTTTCTGGGTCAGCTTGGCTTCGAGCAGGCCGAACACCTCTTTGAGCTCTTCGCGACTGGTCGGCTTGACCGCGTAGCCGACAGCGCCCATGTGCATCGCCGCTTCGACACGGTCCTCGACCGAAATGATATGCACCGGAATATGCCGCGTACTGGCCTGCTCCTTGAGCCGCTGCAGCACGGTCAGGCCGGAATGGTCTGGCAGGCGCATGTCGAGCAGGACCGCATCCGGCAGATACTGAGCTGCCAGTTGGAAGCCCTCGTCGGCGCTCTGCGCGGCCAGGCAGTTGTAGCCCAGTTCGTGGGCCAGGTCGAACAGAATACGGGCGAAATTCGGCTCGTCCTCGATCACCAGAATGCAGCGCTTGCTGAACGGCGCCAGCTCGCGGTCATCGGTAAACGCGTGGCGCGGCAGCGGCACTGCTGCTGGCACCTGCGGCGCAGCCGGCAACTGATCGACGGCCGGGCGCAGGGTCTGCACCTCGACCGGCTCATCCGACTCATAACGCTCGGGCATGATCAGGCTGAATACACTGCCTTGGCCGGGGCTGCTGTCGAGGCTGATCTGGCCACCGAGCAAGTGGGCCAGGTCGCGCGAGATCGACAGGCCCAGCCCGGTACCACCGTAACGGCGATTGCTGGTGCCGTCGACCTGATGGAAGGCGCCGAAAATCGCCTGCTGTTGATCCGGCGCAATGCCGATACCGCTGTCGCGCACGGCAAACACCAGGCCGACGCCGGCCTGCTTGCTGATGGTCATGCTGACCTGGCCACGCTCGGTGAACTTGATTGCATTGGACAGCAGGTTCTTGAGGATCTGCTCCAGGCGCTGGCGGTCGGTGAACAGCGTCGCCGGCAGCGGGTGCTCGAGCACGACCTGGAAGTCCAGGCCTTTGTCCTTGGCCAGCGGCACGAACATGCTGCGCAAGCCTTCGACCAGGCGCTCGACCTGGGTCGTCTCAGGGCGCACTTCCAGCTTGCCCGCTTCGACCTTGGCGATGTCGAGAATGTCATTGATCAGGTTGAGCAGATCGTTGCCAGCCGAATAGATCGAATCGGCGAACTTGACCTGTTCGGCGGTGAGGTTACCCTCGCCGTTTTCGGCGAGCAGCTTGGCCAGAATCAGCGAGCTGTTGAGCGGTGTGCGCAGCTCGTGGGACATGTTGGCGAGAAATTCAGACTTGTACTTGCTCGAACGCTGCAAGTCTTCGGCGCGGGCCTGCAGCTCCTGCTGCGCTTCGTTGAGCTCACTGTTCTTGCGATCGAGCGCCTCGGTGCGCTCGGACAAGCTCTCGTTGGTCTGTTCCAGCTCAGCCTGCTGCGTCTCAAGGTGCGCCTGCGATTCCTTGAGCACCCGAGACTGTTCTTCCAGCTCCTCGTTGGCGGTCTTGAGCTCTTCCTGTTGCACCTGCAGTTCTTCGTTGAGCTGCTGGGTTTCGGCCAGCACCTCTTGCAGGCGCTGACGGTAGCGGGCGCTTTCGATCGACATGCCGAGGTTTTCGGCAACACGCTCGACGATCTCCTGGTCACGCTCGCTCAGCGGGCGCAGGAAGCCAAGTTCGACGACGCCATTGATCTGGCCATTGTCGCGAGTCGGCATCAACAGTGCGCTGCGCGGCAAGCCGCTGCCCAGACCCGAGCTGAGGCGGAAGTAATCTTCCGGCAGTTGATCGAGGCGCACCACGCGCGACTGGCGCACCGCTTCCGACACCAGGCCCTCGTCGACGCCCAGCGCCTGCGTACGCGCTTGCTCCTCGGCGCTCAGGCCGTAACTGGCGACACGGACCAGGCTGCCGTGCTCGTTACGCACATACAACGCGCCAACCACACTGCCCAGGTACGTCGCAAAAAACTGCAGGATGTTGTCGCCCAGCATCGGCAGGGTCAACTGCCCCAGCACTTGCTCGGCCAGCTGGGTCTGGCCATTACGCAGCCAGGCATTGTGTTCCAGACGCTCATTTGCCCGCTGCTGCGCCTGCATGTTGCCTACGTAGCTGTCCGACAGCGCCAGCAGGTCGCGACGCCCGAGGTACGCCAGCAGCCCGCTGAGCGCGACGATAAACAGTACGAAGGTGGTAATCGCCGTGACGGTAACCGTGTTGACGGTCTGGTTACGGGCCTGGCGCAGTTGCTGTTCGTTGCCGATGAAGTCGTCGAACTCTTTGCGCACTTCGTCGGTGATACGCTTGCCGCGGCCGTTGGTGATCGCCTGCTGGAATCCGCCTTCAGTCCGGCGCAGGGTGATCATCTCTTGGCCAAACTCGTTCCAGGCATGCTGCAACGCGCTCAGCCGATCAATCCGGTCGACTTGCGCCGGGTTGTCTGCCACCAGCTCGCGCAAGCTGTCCAGGCTTGCGAATATGCGCGGCTTGGCCACCTCGTAAGGGTCCAGAAAACGCTCGTCGCCGGTGATCAGGAAACCGCGCATGCCGGTTTCCATGTCGATCGACAGTTTCAGCGTTTCGTTGGCATTGCCAATCACGCGGTCGGTGTGTTCGACCCATTGCATGGCCGAGAGCAGGTAGCTGATTACCGCGACAAACGCCACGGCGCCAAGCAGGCCCACGCCAAGTGGCAAGCCGACGTTGCGGCTTAACAGCTTGCGAAAGCTCTGCTGGTCCATAGAAGCTGCTTGAATCATCTGATAACGCCCGAGCGAATTAACCGTTGAATACCGAGGGTGCCGGCACCTGCAAGATGCTGCTGCAGTGTCCCACTGGCGGGTCTGACAGCGAAGTCTAACCAGCTTTGCCATTTATGGCAGGGGCATTTAGCCAGTATTTGAGAACGGGGTGCGCCAATCGTTCCATCTGATTGCAGTGAACGTTATATTGGGAACTTCTGGGCCTGATACAGGCACAGAGTAGAGACACTTATCTGGTACAGGACCGCGACATGCACCCCCTTCTAGTAGTCGAAGACGACGACATCGTACGTATGCTGATGGTCGAAGTGCTCGAGGATCTTGGCTATAAGGTGATCGAAGCAGCAGACGCCACCAGTGCCCTGGCTATCCTCAATGACCCTGACATGCCCTTGGACCTGTTGATGACCGACGTCGGCTTGCCCGATATGAGCGGTCAGGAACTGGCGGGCAAGGCACGGGAAATTCGCCCGCTGCTGCCCGTGCTGTTTGCCAGTGGCTATGCCGACAGCTTGAGCGTGCCCGAGGGCATGCACTCGATCGGCAAGCCGTTCAGTATCGACCAGTTGCGCGACAAGGTCGTGCAGATGATCGGGCCCGCGGACTCCACGCAGGCCTGACCCCTGGCTAAAAGGCCGCTATTACAACTTGGTTGCAGCGGGCCCGGCGCCGTCGACCTGGCTCACTGTAATCAAGCGCTCGCTGGCTGGTACCGGCCGTCCATACAAGAACCCCTGGAAGTGCGAGCAACCCTCGGCGCGCAGCAGTTCCATCTGCTCGGGCGTCTCGACACCCTCTGCAGTTGTCTTGATCATCAGGCTGCTGGACAGTTCGGTGATGGCGCGGATGATCGACATCGCTTCGCGACTGTCACACATGTCATTGACGAACGATTTGTCGATCTTGATCCGATCGAACGGGAACGAGCGCAGATACCCCAGCGATGAATAGCCGGTGCCGAAATCATCCAGCGAAATCGACGTTCCGAGCGCCTTCAGTGCCCTCAGGGTATTGACGTTCTCCTCGCTGTTGCCTAACAGAACCGACTCGGTGATTTCCAACTCCAGACGGTGAGCGGGCAAGCCCGAGTCCGCCAATGCCAGAGTCACGACGTGTAACAGATTGGCGTTTTTGAACTGCACGGGCGAGAGGTTGACCGAAACCACCTGGTCTGTGCCCCAGGTGGCTGCCTCCTGGCAGGCGAGGTTCAGAGCCCGGGCGCCGATCTCGTGAATCAGGCCGGTTTCCTCGGCGATTGGGATAAAGTCCATCGGCATGATCATGCCGCGATTGGGATGCTCCCAGCGCAGCAATGCTTCGTAACCTGTGACCGCATGGGTCTGCTGATCGACCACCGGCTGGTAGTGCAATTGCAACTGCCCCAGGTGCAAGGCGGTGCGCAAATCGGTTTCGACCAGGCGACGCTGACGGGCGGCATTGTCGAGCTCAAGATGGAAGCACTCGTAACGATTGCGGCCGTTGCGCTTTGCCTCGTACAAAGCCATGTCGGCGTAGCCCAGCAGTTGCTCGGCATGTTCATGGTCATTTGGCGCAATGGCGATGCCGATGCTGACGCCAACGCTGAACTGATGCCCCTCGATACGAAATGCCGGCGCCATCGCCTCGATCAGGCGACGCGCAGTGACACAGGCAGCTTGCGGGCTGTCCATGCCATTGAGGACGACAGCGAATTCATCGCCGCCAAGCCGCGCCAAGGTGTCCTGATCGCGCAGTTCACCGCGCAGGCGAGTGCCCAGCGCACGCAGCAGCTTGTCGCCAAAAGCATGGCCGAGCGAGTCGTTGATGTTCTTGAAGTTATCCAGGTCCAGGCACAGCGCGGCGGTGAGCTTGCCACTCTCCTCTGCGCGCTGCAGCGCCTGCTTCAAGCGCTCATGGAACAACGTGCGGTTAGGCAACCCGGTCAAGGCATCATGGTGCGCCATGTGGTGGATCTGCGCATGCGCGGCAAGCTCTTCGGTCGCATCCTCAGCCACGAACAGCACATAGTTCGGCTGGCCCTCGCGGTTTTCGCTGAGCAATGCTCGGCTGCGCAAAGTTCGCGGGCCACAGGCCGTATTCACCCGAGTTTCCGAGGCGTAGCCCTTGCTGCTGCGCGAACCACGCGTCAGTTGCTGCTGGAGGTAATCGACCGCTTCTGGCTGCAGGCAATCTTCTGGCAACTGGCCGATCATGCTCGCGCCCAGGCCGCCAAACAGACGCTCGGCCTGCTGATTGGCCAACAGGATGCGATGGCTGTCGAGATCCTGGACGATCAGACTGGCCGGAATGTTGGCGATCACCGAGTCGAGAAAACGCGACAGGTCGGCCATTTCCTGGCTGTGCTGCTCGGCCAGCTCCTTGGCCTTGAGCAGCTCCTGCTCGTAGCGATGGCGCTCGGACACATCGCGGGTAATCTTGGCAAAACCGAGCAACTGCCCATCAGCATCGAGAACTGCGTCTATTACCACATGTGCACAGAACGAGCTGCCGTCCTTGCGCACTCGCCAGCCCTGCTCTTCAAACCGGCCGGTGCTGCGCGCCAGCTCGAGATTGCGCTCGGGGATGCCGGCGGCGCGATCCTCATGGTCGTAGAACAGCGAGTAATGCTGCCCGACAATTTCCTCGGCGCTGTAACCCTTGGCGCGTTGCGCCCCCGGGTTCCAGTTGGCGACCACGCCTTGCGGCGTAAGCATGTAGATGGCGTAATCCACCACACTCTGAATCAACAGGCGATACATGACGTCGGGATTACTGACTAGCGACATGAGGCTTCTCTGATCGGCAACACGCACAAGAAAAGGCCCGGCAAGAGACCGGGCCGAGACAGACAGTGGCATTATGCCGGCTGAGCGGATTTTTTTGTGAACTTAATGGCGCTTTAGTGGTCGCCTTCACCCTGCCTACCGATGGCAGCGACTGCGTCAACCTCAATCAGCATCCCATCAAGCGCCAGACGCGGTACCGGGATCAGCGTGCAGGTTGGCTTCATGTGCTCGCCCCAGGCCTGATCTGCCGCCTGCACCCATTGGCGCAGACGCTCTTCGCTGTGATCAACGATAAGCAAGGTGAGTTTGAATACGTCGCCCAGACCGGCCCCTTTGGAAGCCAGCGCCAGCTGCAGGTTGAGCAACGCCTGGGTCGCCTGTTCAGCAAACAGTGCTGACAGGTTGCCCTGAGCATCTTCGCCGCCCTGCCCGGCTACATACAGCAGGCAGCTGTCGGCGCGAACCTGAGCAACATGCGAATAAGCATTGGCGGTGGGGTCGTAAAGGCCGGCGGGATTGGACAACTGAAAAACGTGGGACATGCGGTCGCTCCATCGAGTGAAAGAACGACCGAGTATCAAACCTCAGGTTAACCCGAGGTCAAGAGGATTATTTTTCTTCCAGCACATGACGGCCTTTGACCGCCCGCGGGCCGCGCCACATCCAGAACAACAGCCCAGGCACAGGCGCGTAGACAACAAAGACGACCCAGAGCATTTTTCGCTCCGCTCGCCGTTCACTGCCGATGATGTTCCAGATCGCCCAGATTTCCAGGGCGATGACCACAGCGGCGACGATGATCCAGATCGTTCCGATTTCCATAAGCGTCCTCCCGTGAGCATGTAATGCTTTGGTCCCGCAGAGGGCGCAAGGGTTCATTCCGATTCAGCCCGTCTCAGGGCTTCGTCACCTGATCCAGCGCACTTTGCAGCGCCTTGGCATCGCTGAACTGCTGTTGTGCTACCACGCGACTGTGGTCCAGTTGCAACCAGAGCACCTGGCCTTCCTGCCCAGGGTAACGGCTGGCGACTTCACCTTGACGATCAAGCATGACCCGGTAGCTGTAGTCACGCATGGCTGGAATGGCGAACAGCTTGCTGATTATAGACGGCATGCGCTGGATATCCGCGACGAACACTGCATGCCGCGCCTCCAGGTAACCCTTGGGCTGCTCGGCGATGGCCGCCTTGACCAGCTTGGCCCCGTCCATGTCGCGGGCTACAAGCAGAATGCGGGTGTCGCCATCCAGAGTGTAGCTCTGCTCATGCTGATCCTGCAGGGTCCAGGGCGCGAGTTGATCGCCGACTGCAACGGCGTTGGCCAGGAGCGGCAGACAGGCGAATAGCAGGGCGGCGGCGTATTTCATCTTGAATACTCGGGTGGGCGGCCGGCCAGCATAGAACATGTCGCCAATAACGACCTCAACTACCACCCCAGCGCCGCCTCTGTTGTCTTTGCCCGGCGCCCACAGCACACTCACCGCGTCAGCCAGGAAGCGGAGCCGGCAGTGGCCACACCTCGTCAATTCAGCAAGAAGACCAGCACCAGCAACATGTTCCGGACCAAGTCCGCAGATGCCAGTGTGCAGAAGCCCTACCAGGTCGATTTCGTCTTGCTCGAGCATTTTTCGATGGCCAGTTTCACTGTGGCCATGGACGTCCTGGTCACGGCCAACCTGCTGCGCGCCGACAGCTTCGGCTTTACCCCGTTGTCGCTGGATGGCGAGCGCGTGCAAAGCGACCTGGGCCTTGAGCTGATCGCCACCGATCTGGATCCGGCAGCCCTCAAGCAGGCTGATCTGCTGATCATCTGCGGCGGTTTGCGCACTCCACTCAAGTACCCGGCACTGGACCGTCTGCTGCAGGACTGCAGCCATCACGGCCTGGCCTTGGGCGGGCTGTGGAACGGTGCGTGGTTTCTCGGGCGGGCCGGAGTCTTGAGTGACTATGGCTGCAGCGTTCACCCTGAACAGCGTGCCAGCCTGGCCGAGCGCAGCCCGCAAACGCGGATCACGCCGGCGAGCTTCACCCTTGACCGTGACCGGCTGACCGCGGCCAGCCCCAATGGCGCGATGGAATTGATGCTTGGGCTGGTCCGGCGCTTGTACGGTGACGCCCTGGCCGAAGGCGTCGAGGAGATTCTGTCGTTCTCGGGGGCGCGCTATCGGCAGGTCGGCCCTGGCGCGAAAAAATCCATGAGCCTGCACCTGCGCACCATCGTCGAGCTGATGGAAAACAACCTCGAGGAGACCCTCAGCCTCGACCAGTTGGCGGCCTACAGCGACCGCTCGCGGCGCCAGATCGACCGGCTGTTCCAGGCGCAACTGGGCACCTCACCGCGGCGCTACTACATGGAGCTGCGCATCACCAAGAGCCGGCGTCTGCTGCAGTATTCGGACCTGTCGGTGATGGAAGTGGCCGTCGCCTGCGGATTTGTCTCGGTATCGCACTTCAGCAAGTGCTATGCGGCCTACTTTGGCTATCCGCCGTCGCGCGAGCAACGCCTGGGCGAATAGCCCGGTTCAAGCACGTATATAGCGCAGCACGACGTCGCCGATCATCTGCTTGTGGCGCTGCTTGACCTGGTCGTCAGTCATGTCGATCTGGAAGATCTCGCTGAACGTGTGCCGGTTGGAGACCCGGTAGAAGCAGAACGAGCTCATCAGCATATGCAGGTCGATGACTTCGATACCCGCGCGGAACACGCCCTCGGCAACGCCGCGTTCGAGCGAGCGGCCGAGCGTCTCCAGCACCACGCTGCTCATCTCGCGGATCACCGGTGATTGCTTGACGTATTCGCCATAGTGAATGTTTTCGGTCGAGACGATACGTACGAAGTCGACATTGTGGTCGTGGTGATCAAAGGTGAACTCCACCAGCCGGCGGATGGCCTGCTCGGGCGGCAGGGTCTCCAGGTCGAGGCTGCGCTCGGTCTTGCGAATGTCGCCATACAGCTTGACCAGGCACTCGACGTAGAGCTGCTCCTTGCTGCCGAAGTAGTAATAGATCATCCGCTTGGAAGTGGCGGTACGCTCGGCGATGGCGTCGACGCGGGCGCCGGCCAGGCCTTGCTGAACGAACTCGCCGATGGCGGCCTGGAGGATGTCCTCGCGGGTCTTCTCCGGGTTGTTCTTGCGCGATTTGCGCGCCCCTTCGAGGGCAGGCTCGCCGAGGCTGACTACGGAATCACTCATACCCACTCACAGGCTAATTATTGGAATTGGAGGGATTATCCGTGACTGGTGCGACGCAGGGAAGCGCGCAGATGGTCGCATTGGTCAGGTTTTGTGACAGGTGCGCCGGCCGCTGGGCCGGCGCCTGCCTTACAACACAGGTTTGCGTGCTGCCCCGCTGCGGGCCTTGGCCATGGCCGCCAGGCGGACCGCGACGTTGGCTGCGCCGTAACCGGCATAGCCACCCTTGCGCTGGATGATTTCGAAGAAGAAACGCTCTTCGAACGCCTCGGTGTACACGTGGAACAGCTCGCCGCCTTGCGCATCACGGTCGTACAGCACGTTGTAGTAGGCCAGCTCGCTGAGGAACTCGTCGTCGAAATCGAACCGCGCAGCGAGGTCATCGTAGTAGTTCAGGGGGATTTCCAGCAGCGGCACACCGGCGTTTTTTGCCCGCGCCACTTCACTGAAGATGTCGGCACAGTCAAAGGCAATGTGATGCACACCCGAGCCACGATAGCTGGACAAGGCATGGGCAATCGCGGTGTTGCGGTTTTCGGAGATGTTCAGCGGCAAGCGCAGGGTGCCACACTGGCTGCGCAAGGCACGGCTCTTGACCAGGCCGTAGGGGTCGGGCAAGACCACCTCGTCGTCGGCCTCGAAATCGAACAGGCTTTTGTAGAACAGCACCCAGCTGTCCAGCGATTCGGCCGGCAGGGCCAGGGCCATGTGGTCGATGCGTTGCAAGCCTCCACTGGCGCCGCTGGCGGCATCCAGGCGGAAGTCACTGTCGTAGATGGTATGCCCGGCACCGGCCTGCTCGACCAGGTAGATCAGGCTGCCATCCGGTGCGCGCACGGCCGGGATCTCGCGTTCATTGGGCCCGACCAGGCCACGGAACGGCTGGCCACGGTAGGCGGTGGCGCGCTGCAAGGCGGCCTGGCCATCCTTGACCCGCAGTGCGGTGGCGCACAACGAGGGGCCATGGGCTTCGAAGAAGTTATGCGCGAATGAGTAGGGCTCAGCGTTGAGCACGATGTTGATATCGCCCTGGCGCAGCAGCCGGACACCCTTGCTGCGGTGGGCGCCCGCCTCGACGAAGCCCAGGCGCTTGAGCCAACCACTCAAACGCGCCCCTACCGCTTCATCTACAGCGAATTCAAGGAATTCGACACCGTCGTAGGTGCTCGCTGGCGCCGGGTCAAACAGCACCTCAGGCTCGATCGGCTGGGCCTCGCGCTGCAATTGCAGGCGGGTTTTCTCTTCCAGGTACAGCAGCGAACGCAGGCCATCGGCGGCGTTCTGCCGGGTAGGCGCAGCGCGGAAGCCATCGTTGAAGATTTCCAGCGACAACGGCCCGCGATAACCGGTTTGCAGAATCGGTGCGAGGAAGCCCGCCAGGTCCATTTCGCCCTGCCCCGGGAAGCAGCGGAAGTGGCGGCTCCACTCCAGTACGTCCATGGCCAGGATCGGCGCATCGGCCATTTGCACGAAGAAGATCTTGTCGCCCGGAATCTGCCGGATTGCACTCGGGTCGCCCTTCAGCGACAAGGTATGGAAACTATCGAGGATCACCCCCAGCGCCGGGTGATCGGCCTGGCGCACCAGGTTCCAGACCTGCTGGTAGGTATTGACGTGACGGCCCCAGGCCAAGGCTTCGTAGCCAATGCGCAAGCCGCGTGCACCAGCATGTTCGGCCAGCAGGCGCAGGTCGTCGACCAGAATCTGCTCATCGCTCAGCGCGTCTGCCTGGACGTTGCTGCAAACCAGCACCAAATCCGTGCCCAGCTCCTGCATCAGGTCGAACTTGCGCTCGGCGCGGTCGAGGTTTTTCTGCAGACGGTCGCGGCGGCAGCCTTCGAAATCGCGAAAGGGCTGGAACAGGGTGATGGCGATGCCCAGATCGGCGCACATCTGGCGGATCTCGCGCGGGCTGCCGGCGTAGTAGAGCAGGTCATTTTCGAAAATCTCGACGCCGTCAAAGCCGGCTGCGGCGATGGCTTCGAGTTTTTCTGGCAGAGTGCCGCTCAAGGACACGGTGGCAATCGAACGCTGCATGCTGGAGTTCCTTGTTATTTGAGAAGCGTCAGCCGAAAAACCCTTGCAGGTGCTTGGCAGAATCGATTATTCGCGGGTAAAGTCCCGCCATCAATGACTTTTGTACGAAACGGTTAGTTTTTGTTCGATTACCGAACAAAAGCGGATTTGGCGAATTGATTCGGTGCTCGAGCCTGGGCAACCATGAATCCAGTTACAGACCATTCGAACTCCTCACTGCCCTGCGAACGTTCAGCGGACCCTGTACCGACAAGCCCAGCGTCACGACATAATAAGTTCAATAACAAAAACAACGGAGACAACAATGGCTCACTCCAGCTCTCAAGCCAAGAAAGCGACCGCCAGTGGGTGGATAGGCTCGGCCCTCGAGTACTACGACTTTTTCATCTACGCCCAAGCCGCAGCGCTGATCTTCCCGCAGATCTTCTTCCCGTCGATGGACCCGAAAATGGCCATCATCGCCTCGCTGGCGACTTACGGAGTCGGTTACCTGGCCCGTCCGGTAGGTGCCGTTGTCCTCGGTCACTGGGGTGATACCCGCGGCCGCAAAAACGTTCTGCTGCTGTGCATGTTCCTCATGGGTATCTCGACCATGGCCGTTGGCCTGCTGCCGACCTACCATGACATTGGTATCATTGCCCCCATCATTCTTGTGCTGCTGCGCCTGGTTCAGGGCTTTGCGGTCGCCGGTGAAATCTCTGGTGCCAGCTCGATGATCATGGAGCATGCGCCGTTCGGACGCCGAGGTTACTTCGCCAGCTTCACCCTGCAGGGGGTTCAGGCAGGTCAGGTACTGGCTGCAGCGGTGTTCCTGCCACTGGCCTACTTCATGCCAAGCGAAGCCTTCAACGATTGGGGCTGGCGCATTCCATTCCTGCTCAGCGCATTCGTGCTGGTAGCCGGTTTCATCATCCGTAAGGAAGTCCACGAGACCCCGGCCTTCGTCAAAGAAGAGCAGAAAGACAAGATCGCCCGCTCGCCAGTCAAGGAAGCGTTCAAGTACAGCTGGAAGCACATGGTCCTGGTTATGTTCATGGCCCTGATGAACGTGATTCCAGTAGTTGCCACCGTCTTCGGTGCAGCCTACGCGGTGCAGCCGGCTTACGGCATCGGCTTCGACAAGAGCGTGTACCTGTGGATCCCGGTAGTCGGCAACATCGTCGCCGTGCTGGTGATCCCGTTCGTTGGCAACCTGTCTGACAAGATCGGCCGCCGCCCAACCATGATTGCCGGTTGCCTGGGCTCGGGTCTGCTGGCCTTCGGTTACCTGTATGCGATCAGCATTCAGAACGTGCCGCTGGCCTTCTGCGCATCGATCTTGATGTGGGGCATGGTCTACCAGGGCTACAACGCGGTATTCCCAAGCTTCTACCCAGAGCTGTTCCACACCCGCTACCGCGTCTCGGCCATGGCTATCGCGCAGAACATCGGCACCATGTTCACTGCCATGCTGCCAGCGGTCTTCGCTGCCATCGCGCCACCAGGCTCGGAAAACATCTGGCTGGTCGTGGGTGGTTCGGCGTTCTTCATCACCTGCATCTGCGCCCTGGCCGCCTACGTGGCGCCTGAGACGCACCGCCTGGCGATGGAAGACCTCGGCAACCCGAACGCCAAACCGATGGACAAAGACACCTACGAAGCGACCCGCAAAGGAAGCCTCAACGCCGCTGCAACTCAGTAAAAACTGCTGGGGCTGCATGCAGCCCCAGCCGTTTCAAGCGCTGACCACCACCTGCAAGTTGGCCCACAAGCGTTCGACATGCTCACGCTCGGTGGGCAGCGCCCCTACCGACACCCGCACCATCCACTGCCCCTCCAGCGTTGCCGGCGTGACATACGCCAACCCCGAGCCATTGAGCCGATCGGCCCAGGCGCGGGTATGCGCATCCAGCGCCGCACCCTCCAGCCCGTCCGGGCAATGACGAATACACAACGTCTGCAACTGCACCGGCGCCAACACCTGCCAATCTTCTGCGGCCTCAACCTGAGCGGCCAGCCAGCGAGCGTTGTCCAGATCGCGGCGCAAGCGCTGCTGCAGGGCCTCAACCCCTTCGCTGCGCAGCATCAGCCATAGCTTCAGCGCACGGAAGCGCCGGCCCAACGGAATGCCCCAGTCACGCAGGTTCTTCACCTCGCCGTCGACCGCCGACTGCAGATAACTCGGGTTGGTGCTCATCACCCTGATCAGGTGCTGGGGGTCGCGCACGTAATAAATCGAGCAGTCGAAGGCCACCCCTAGCCATTTGTGCGCGTTGACCACTACCGAGTCCGCCAGCTCGATACCGTCCCACATCCAGCGACACTCAGGCAGGATCATCGCCGAGCCGGCCATGGCCGAGTCGACATGCAGCCACAGCTGGTGTGCCTGGGTGATAGCGCCGATCGCGGCCAGCGGGTCCAGCGCAGTGGTGGTCGTGGTGCCGGTGGTGGCGACTACCGCGCAAGGTTGATTACCCGCCGCCAGGTCAGCCTCGATGGCCGCTTGCAACGCCGCTGGCTGCATGGCGAACTGCTCATCGGTAGCGATCAGGCGGATGTTCTCGCGACCGAACCCTGCCAGCAGCGCAGCTTTGTCCACCGAGCTGTGGGCGTGGGCGCTGGCATACACGATCAGCGGCTTGGGCTGGCCCTGCAAGCCTCCACGGGTGAGGGCAAAGTCACTGGCGCGCTCGCGGGCGCAGATCAATGCCACCAGAGTGCTGGTCGATGCAGTGTCCTGGATCACCCCGCTCCACTGCGCGGACAAACCCAACAGTTGCCGCAGCCAGTCGAGGGTGGTTTCTTCCAGCTCGCTCAGCGCCGGGCTGGATTGCCAGGACAAGCCGAGCACGCCCAGGCCGGTACTGAGAAAGTCGCCGAGGACTGACGACAGGGTGCCGTTGGAGGGGAAGTAGCCATAGAAGTCTGGATGCTGCCAGTGCGACAGGCCGGGCATGACCAGTTTATTGAAATCGTCGAGGATCGCTTCGAAGGGCTCGCCTTGCTGCGGCGCGGCAGCAGGCAGGGCAGCTTTCAAGTAGCCGGGCTCGACCTGCGCCATGACCGGGCGCTCGGCGATGGTCTGGCGGTAGTCGGCAATCAGGTCGATCAGTTGGTGGCCGTGTTGGCGGAATTGTTCGGGGGTCACGCGCGGGCTCCTTGCGGGCTGAGAATGGGCTGCTGTTGCTGCAGCCCAGTCTAGGCGCGTGGACGTCACGCAATAACCCCGCCTGGTGCATAGGTACTATGGCGAAGGCGCATGCCCGCCGTGCACGCCGAACTGCGACTGACGCCACACTTCATAGACCCGATTGCGCAGCCAGCGGTGCTCGGCCGACGCCTGCAAGCGCTGATGCCAGACTACCCAGTAGCGCTGGCTGTGCTCGACAAAAGCCAATGGCCGCCAAGCGAGGCCGTGCAGCCGTGCCAGTTGGCGAGCAATGTGCTCGGGCACCGTCGCCAGCGCCTGGCTGTTGCCAACGACCTGTACGGTGGCGGAAAAGAATGGCACCTCCAGGCTGATCCGGCGCTGCAACCCTTGCGCGCGCAGGTGGCGATCGATGAAGCTGTCCTTGTCACCGCCGCCACTGATGCGCACATGCTTGAAGGCCAGATAATCATCCTGGCTCAGAACCTCGCGGGCGCTCAGCGGGTGATCAGCGCGCATCAGGCATACGGCGCGGTCCTCGCCAAGCAGGCGGCCATGCAGGTTCGCCGGCGACTCGTCGAACAGCGTCGTGGCCAGGTCGATCTCACCGCTGGCAAGCTGCGCATACTGCCCTGCCTGCCAGGTACGAAAATCCAGCGACACTCCTGGCGCTTCCACCTCAAGCGCCGCCACCAGCAACGGCAACATGTGCTCGGCAACGTAATCCGATGCGGCCAGGCAAAAGCGCCGCTCGCACCGGGCCGGGTCGAACACAGCCGGCTCGCGCAACGCCTGCAAGGCTTCGAGCACCTGGCGCAGCGGCTCGACCAGCGCCTCGGCATGCTCGCTGAGCACGTAACCACGGCCCTGACGGACCAGCAACGGATCATCGAACGCCTCGCGCAAGCTGGCCAACTGGCGGCTCAAGGCCGACTGGCTGACGCCCAGGCGCTCACCGGCATGGCTTAAGTTTTTCAGCTCGAGCAGGCAATCGAGAGTCCGTAGGTGGGCAAGGCTGAGCGAGGCGAAGACAGGATGCATGACGTACCACACAAAAGCAGCGTTGCGCCGCGAAAGGGCCGCAATGCGGCCCCCATGCACTGATCAGTCAGTCAGGCCGACGTAGACGTTCTGCACGTCGTCGTTGTCGTTGATCGCTTCGAGGAACGCTTCAACTTCGGCCAGTGCCTCAGCACTGAGGCTGGCAGCACTTACCGGGTTTTTCGGGGTGTAACCGATTTTTGCCGAAATCACGGTAAAGCCCTGGGCTGGCAGCGCTTTCTGTACAGCATCGACGTCGGTGGTATCGGTGATGAACAGGGTCGCGCCCTCCTCTTCACCTTCTTCGAAGTCCTGCGCGCCGGCTTCGATGGCAGCCATTTCCGGATCGGCGTCAGCGCTGTCCGGGGTGGCTTCGATCAGGCCAACATGGTTGAAGTCCCAGGCCACCGAACCGCTGGCGCCCAACTGACCCTTGCGGAACAGCACGCGGATCTGGGCGACGGTGCGGTTGACGTTGTCGGTCAGGCATTCGACGATCAGCGGCACCTGATGCGGCGCGAAGCCTTCGTAGCTGACAGCGGTGTACTGCACCGCATCGCCATCCAGACCTGCGCCTTTGCGGATCGCCCGCTCAAGGGTCTCGCGGGTCATCGAGGCCTTTTTGGCCTGTTCTATCGCCAGACGCAGACGCGAGTTGGAGTCAGGGTCGGCGCCGGATTTGGCAGCGATCTGAATTTCCTTGGCCAGCTTGCCCATGATTTTGCCTTTGGCATTGGCTGCGGTTTCTCTGTGCTTGGCTTTCCACTGTGCGCCCATGTCGACTCTCTACGTTTCTGCGGGCCGGTTCAGGAAGCGACCGGCCAAAGTGGCAGCAGTTTATACGGCCCTCGACAAAAAATCTCGCGCCTGCGCCGCAAGCCGGCACTGAGGCTTGATCAATATCAGCCTTTGTCGGCTTTGCCAGCGGCTGCGGCATACCTGGCCAGGCGCACGTCCAGCCGCCGTGGCCGCACGCCGCGGTCTTCTGCCCGCTCCTTGCGGCGGATTGCATCGCGCACCAGCAGCGAGCCCAGATATCGGATCGGCTCCGGCGGAAACTGCCCCAATGGGCCTTTGACCAGCCCCGATCGGGTCCAGGGGTTGTCCAGGCCCAGGGCCAGCGACGAGAGAATCTGCCCGCCCATATGACAAGGGCCGACGCCACTGCCTGAATAGCCGAAGCCGTAGAAGACATTGCCCTGCCCGTCCAGCCGCCCGAAGAACGGCAAGCCGGTCACCGAACGGTCCGACGGCCCGTTCCAGCTCGCCGCAATCGGCACCTCGGCCAGCGCCGGGAAAAATTCGTTGAGCGTCTGGCGCAACAGCGGCTGATAGGGTGAAGGCTGATCAAACACCGGCAGCATGCGCCCGCCATAGGCGAAGGTATTGCCGCCCTTGCCGAGCATCAGCCGACCGTCGCTGGTGTTGTGGTAGTAATGCACGAAGATGCGCGAATCGAGCACGCTGATGCCGCTGTTCAGGCCGATGTCATCGAGCAGCTCAGGGCACGGCTCGGTGATCACCATGTCGCTGGAGACGATCGCCACGCTGCGCTCGAACTGCGGGAAGGCCCGCGCCATCCAGGCATTGAGCCCCAGCACCACCCGATCAGCGCGGACCGTTGCATGGGCAGTGCGCACCTGCACCGGTGCACCATGCTCAAGGCTGGTCATGGCAGTGCCTTCGTAAATGCGCACGCCGCGCTGCAACGCGACCCGGCGCAAGCCACGCACCAGCCGCCCCGGTTGCACGGTCGCCGCCGCCGGCGAGAACCAGCCTTCCAGGTGACGCGCCGAGCCCGCCCGCTGCTGCACCTGCTCAAGCGCCAGCCGCTCGAAGGAATTGATGCCCTCGCGCGCGAGGGCGGCGATCACCGCATCGGTGCCGCCCAGTTGCGCGGTATTGCTGGCGGTGTACAAGGTGCCATCCATGCGGTAGTCGCAATAGATGCCGTTGGCTGCGCAATAGTCGCCGATGGCCGCAATACTGCGCTCCGATTCGCGTACCAGGCGCACCGCTTCGGCCGCGCCGAACAAGCGTTCGAGGGTGAAGTACTTGGCCGACCAGGACAACGCACAACCGCCGTTGCGTCCGCTGGCCCCGGCGCCGCAGATATCCGCCTCGATCAGCACCACCTCCAGCTGCGGCGCCTGCTCCTTGATCATCAATGCCGTCCACAAGCCGGTGTAGCCGCCACCAACGATGCACACATCACAGCGCATGTCGGCGCTCAGCGGCGGGCACAGTGCGTCCTGCTCCTGATCCAGGGCTTGTTGCAGCCAGAAGGGTCTCATCGCTTGGGCTTTCCTTTAGCTGCGCAGTGGCTTGATTGCCATGCTGGTATTGGGGGCAACGTCGACCACCTGTTCGGCGGCGACCGGGCGGCTGTTCCAGTGCGGCAGCAGCACCAGCGCGGAGAACAGCGCGCAGCCGGCAAACACGATGAATACCGTGACGCTGTCGAAGTAGCCCGGCAGCAAGCCGCCCAGCACCGCACCCACCGAACCGCAACCGTTGACGAAGCCTGCGGCGGTAGCACCGGCCTTGGCGCTGCCAAAATCAATTGCAGCGGCGCCGCTGATCATCGAATCGGGGCCGTACAAGGTCAGGCCCATGACAAACAGCAGGCCCACTACCAGGGCGATGCTGCCGCTGTTCATCGCTGCCATGAACAACGCCAGGGTGACCGTCAACAGCAGCAGGCTGATCACGCAGGCGGGCATGCGCCGGGCGCCGAACAGCTTGTCCGACGCCAGGCCGATGATGATCGGCCCGAGCAGCCCGGCCAGCTCGAATGCGGTGGGAATGATTGCCGCACCGACCTTGCCCACCGCTGGCATATGTTCAAACACGATCACCGGCCCCCACAGCAAGATGGCGTAGCGCGCGGGTTTCAACAGAAAGTAGGCCAGGCCCAATGTCAGCACTGTGCGGTTACGCAGGATCTCGCGCAAGGGTTGCCAGACGCTGCACAGGTTCGGCCCTGGGGCCATGCTCTGCGGCTCTGGTTCGACCGCCGGCAGGCCGACGTCTTCAGGCTTGTTGCGCTGCAGAAAGAAGAACAACACTGCCACCAGCGCCACCACTACCGCACTGGAAAAAAACGCCGCATGCCAGGTGCCGATCAGGGTATACGCCCACCAGCCGGCAAACGGTGATGCCACCAGCCCGCCGAAGGCGTAGCACGAGCTCCACAGCCCCAGCACCCGGCCACGCTGTGACGAGGGGAAGAAGCTGCCAAGGTTTTTGCACAACCCCGCCCAACCGGTCGACTGCGCCAGACCCTGGATCAGCATGCAGGTGGCAAAGATCGGGAAGGTCGCGTAGCTACCCATCACCACCGCCGCCGCCGCTGAAATCAGCAGCCCGCCAAGCACTACCACGCGCGGCCCGAAACGGTCGGCAAGCATGCCCCAGGTAAACTGGCCGACTGCGTAGGCAGCCAGATAGATGGCATCGAGGTTGGCCATTGCCGCCTTGTCGAGCATGAAGCTTGGGTCTTCGCCGATGCCCAACTTGGCCACCGAGAAGGCCTTGCGGGTGAAATAGAAGCCGGCGTAGGCCAACCAGGTAATGGCAAAGATCTGGATACGCCACCGTTTGATGGTGGCTAGGGTTTGGTTCATGGGAGTCTGACCTCTCGCTCAAGTGTGCCGGCAGAATGTGAAAAAACGCCTGTCTTGTTGTTGTGAGTCGCACTACATGACGGTGGCCATCGTCGGGTCAGATAACAGGGCGGGCTGACATGACCGCGCCGCTGCTATGGCCACCAGCGCGCTGCGTCTTGCTGCGCACTGGAGCTGTCGATCATAGAAACAGTTACTGACTGATAACAAAAATCGATTTATCGTATTTCACACATAAGCTCAGCTTGTAAGTGGAGGCGGTATGTCGGTGTCGCAGGCACAGCTCAAGGCATTTCATGCGGTCGCTCAACACGGTAGCTTCACCCGCGCGGCGCAAAAGCTGTTTCTCACCCAGCCGGCGGTGTCCGACCAGGTGCGCAAGCTTGAGGAACGCTTTGGCGTGCTGCTGTTCCATCGCAACAAGCGCTCGGTACAGCTAACCGACCTTGGTGAACGGCTGCTGGGCGTGACCCAGCGCCTGTTCGCTTGCGAAGCCGAAGCCGTCGAGTTGCTGCAGGATTCGCGCGCGTTGCACACCGGCAGCCTGGTGTTGGCGGTGGATGCGCCAGTGCATGTGCTGCCGCAGATCGCCCGTTTCTGCCAGCGTTACCCCGGCATCCAGGTCAAGATCGAGACTGGCAACACCGATGAATCACTGGCGCGCCTGTTCAGTTATCAGGCCGACTTGGCCCTGCTCGGCCGCGATGTCGATGACGAGCGGCTGTACTGCGTGCCCATGCGCCGCGACCCGATGGTGGCGTTCGTGTCGCACAGCCACCCCTGGGCCAGCCGCGCTTCGATCAGCCTGGCTGATCTGGACGACACGCCGCTGGTGCTGCGTGAACCGGGATCGGTGACGCGGCAGACGCTTGAAGAAGAAATGCACCGGGCAGGGCTGCGCATCCGCGCGGCGATTCAGGTCGAAGGCCGCGAAGCGGCGCGCGAGGCGGTGGTAGTGGGGATTGGCGTTGGCGTGGTGTCGGCTGCCGAGTTTGGCGCTGACGCTCGGGTGTGTGCGCTGCCGATCATCGACTGCCAGCGGCATCTGACTGAAACACTGGTGTGCCTCAGCGAGCAACGTACCCGTCGGGTGGTGGCGACCTTTTTGCAGCTGGTCCAGGAAGAGCTGTGAAGCGCTGGGTACAGACGCAGTTTTTATCGGCAATTAGGCCTATTCTGCGTGGCTTCTGACAACATAAGCCCCTGCCATGATCTACCGTCTCAGCGCTGACGCCCTGGTCCTGATTCATCTGTCGTTCATTCTGCTGGTGCTGTTCGGCGGCTTGCTGGTGCTCAAATGGCGCCCTGCTCTGCTGCTGCATCTGCCCGCCGTGGCATGGGGCCTGGCAGTCGAGCTGCTGCATCTGCAATGCCCACTCACCGAATGGGAAAACCGCCTGCGCGCCGCCGCCGGTGACGCTGGCTATCACGGCGGCTTCATCGAGCACTACATCCTGCCGATGATCTACCCGGCCGGGCTGACCGCGCAGATCCAGATCGTGCTGGGCCTGGTCGTACTGATGCTCAACCTGGCCATTTACGCCTATGTGATCTGGCGCTGGCGCCGTCGTTAACGGGTAGCGACGACAAACAAGCGGGGGAACGGCAATAGTACCTTGCCATCACTGGAGGCCGGGTAGTCATGCTCCATCGCCTGCAGATACAACTGCAGGAAGTCCGCCTGTTCTGCTTCGTTCAGACGATCCAGATAGGGGCGCAAGGCCGAGCCCTTGAACCATTCAACCACCGCCTGCGCACCGTCGGCCAAGGGGTGATGGTAAGTCGTGCGCCAGACGTCGACGCGGCTGCACAGCGGGCTGAGCAAGTCGTAGTAGAACGCTGCGGTATGCCGCGGCGGCAGCGAGAAGTCGGCGAACTTGTCGGCCCATGGCCCGCGCTTGGCGATCTCGCGGATCTGTCGGTGGGCAGGTTCGTCGATGTTGTCCGGAGTCTGCACGGCAAGGCTGGCGCCTTCGCTAAGCTGGCGGACCAGGTGCGGATACAGCGTGGCGTGCTCGGGGAGCCATTGCAGCGAGGCGTTGGCAAGGATCAAGTCCTGTGGCTCGGCTGCTTGCCAGGTCGCGATGTCGGCAATCTTGCAGCTCACCCTCGGCACACTCAAACGCGGCCGTTTATTGGCTTTGTCGATCATGTCCGGATCACTGTCGAGCGCTGTCACCTGAGCGTCCGGGCAGCGTTGCAACAGCACTTCGGTGGAGTTGCCCGGCCCACAGCCAAGGTCGGTAGCGTGACGCACTGGACGCGGCGGCACCGCCGCCAGCAGATCGCGCACGGGGCGGCTGCGTTCGTCTTCAAACAGCGAATATTGGTTGGCAGACCAGGCCATGGGCGGCTCCTGTAGGCGGCTGAGCGCCTAGCATAAGCCATGTCGAGGGTTTCGCGGTGAGGCATCAGCAGGTCCGCGTGTATCGGCCTCCTGTAATTGCTGGTGGATTGAAATCGAGAGCGGGGCCGCGTTGCGCCCCTTCGCGGGTAAACCCGCTCCCACAGGTTGGAGCGGCGCTGCAAATCCTGTGGGAGCGGGTTTACCCGCGAAGGGGCGCAACGCGGCCCCGAAATTGGACTTGCCCATCGCCGACTCAGGAGCGAAGTGGCCCCGCACGGCCAGCATAAACCCGTATAAGCAGCCTCATAAACAAACGCGGCCGGCCCCTTGCGGGAACCGGCCGGCGTCAGACAGCGCTCAGCTTAGTGTTTGTTGGCAGTGCGCATCTGATGCACCACGCCCATCGCAACCACTACGGCAGCAGCAATACCGGTCGAGATCACCAGGATCTGGTAGTCAGGCATGAACGCCATGGTCACCAACGCCGCAACAATAAACGCGATCACCAGGTAGGTCAGCCAAGGGAACAGCCACATCTGCAGGCGGATCTCCTTGCCTTCGGCAATCAACTTGCGGCGCATACGCAGCTGCGAGAAGGCGATCACCAGATACACCAGCAAAGCAATCATGCCCGTGGTGTTCATCAAGGTATCGAGCACGTCTTTCGGCCGCAGGGTCTCGCTGAAGTTGATCAGCGCACAGACAACCGCGACTGCACACGAACCGACGATCGCGAACACCGGTACGCCAGTGCCGGCACGGGTGATCTTGAAGAACGACGGCGCATCACCACGCTGAGCCAGCGAGAAGAGCATGCGCGAGGCAGTGTAATGGCCCGAGATCAGGCAGCTGCTCACCGAAGTCAGCACGACAAAGTTCATCAGCAGCTCGGCATATGGCACGCCCAGCAGCTCCAGGGTACGGCGGTAGGCGCCGTAGCCCGACTCACCCAGGTGCGGGTCATTCCACGGCACCAGGCACACGATCAGGAAGATCGAGCCGACGTAGAACAGGCACACCCGCCAGACCACCGAGTTGGTCGCCTTGACGATCTGCCCGGCCGGGTCTTTCGACTCGGAGGCAGCGATGGTCACAATCTCCGCCCCGAGGAAGGCGAACATCACCCCAAGCAGCGCGCCAATCACCGTGGTAAAGCCGTTCGGCATAAAGCCTTCTGCGGTCAGGTGAGTGATCCCGCGGACCTCACCGAACTGCCAGATATTCAGCACAGCCGAGCCACACACGATCAGGAAGCAGACGATCGCGATCACCTTGATCAAGGCAAACCAGAACTCGAACTCGCCGTAGTGCTTGACGTTGAAGAAGTTGACCGTGATCAGCACCAGGGTCGTCGCCAGGACGAACACATTGGTGCTCACCCCCGGGAAGAAGCCGTGCAGGATCTTGCCCGCGACGTACGCTTCCCAGGCCATCAGGATGACCCAGTACCACCAGTACAACCAACCGATGGTGAAGCCGGCCCAACGGCCAATGGCGCGGTCGGCGTAGGTCGAGAACGAGCCGGTGTCTGGCGAAGACGTGGCCATTTCACCGAGCATGCGCATGATCAGCACCACCAGGATGCCGCCAGCCAGATAAGCCAGCACTGCAGCAGGGCCTGCGCTGTGAATGACACTGCCGGAGCCGACGAACAATGCGCCGCCGATGACCCCGGCGATCGACATCATCGTCAGGTGGCGCGACTTGAGCGAAGCATTCAGCTTGCTCTCCGGCGCCCCTTTTTCGGATGCGGTAGTTGTAGATGTTGCGTCCATCAGTTGTGTCCCCGTGCTTCTTTTTATCTAAGGAATTGCGTGAAACCCCGATGGCAAGCGGTTTCACCTGTACATCGATACTGATGCGCGCAGGCGCTGTGCGAGGGCACGAGCAGGCCTTCCCTGGCGGCCTGTGGGTCGTGCGAGGCGGGCCTCGAACGAACTGAAACAAAAGGTGTCTGGCGATCTCAGACACCTAATGTAAAAATGTCGCGCTGATAGAGCCATGCACAGTGGCATGAAAGTCGCACTGCACTGTACAGGCCGCCCATGCAATACACCGCGCGACACCCGGCCGACGCCCCGCGTCTGCACACCTGAAGGCACACCCATGCTCGTACTACATCCAGACTCCGCCACCCCGCTGGTCAACCAGATCATCGACGGCTTGCGCGAGTTGATCGACAGCCAGGCGCTCAAACCCGGTGCCAAGGTCCCGTCGATCCGCGCCTTCGCCGCCACCTACTCGGTGAGCACATTCACCGTGGTCGAGGCGTACGACCGCCTGGTTGCGCAAGGGCTGCTGGTCAGCCGCGGCAACACCGGCTTCTTCGTCAATCGCGCGGCCAGCGAGCAACTCGACAGACCGGCCCACGGCGCCGACAACAGTAGGCCGTCGTTCAATGCCGAGTGGTACCTGCAGCAGATTTTCGAAACCCGTCAGTTGCCGTTCAAACCCGGCTGCGGCTGGCTGCCCAACGACTGGATGTACGAAGACGGCCTGCGCCGGGGCATGCGTCAGGTCGCCGGTAGCCCGTTGGAGCTGTCCGGCTATGGCGAGCCGATGGGCCTGCCGGAGCTGCGCACGCTGACCGCGCAGAACCTGCAGCAAGAGCTGTCGATCGTGGTCAACCCCGCGCAGTTGATGCTCACCCACGGCGCCAGCCAGGCGCTGGACCTGGCGGTACGCACGCTGGTGCGCCCCGGTGATGTGGTGCTGGTCGACGACCCGGGCTATCCCAACCTGATGAGCATCCTGCGGTTTCAGGGCGCTACCCTGATCGGCGTGCCGCGCACCCCGGCTGGTTACGACCTCGATCGCCTGGAGCAACTGCTCAGCGAGCACCGCCCAAGCGTTTTCTTCACTCAGCCACACCTGCACAGCCCAACCTGCTCGCGTACCCCGCTGCCGCAACTGCACCGCTTGCTGCAACTGGCCAGCCAGCATGGCTTTCGCCTGGTGGAAAACAACCTGTACGCCGACATGATCGCCGAGCCGCAGCCCTGCCTGGCCAGCCTTGATCACCTGCAGCAGGTGGTATACGTCGGCAGTTACTCAAAAAGCATTTCGCCAAACGTGCGGGTCGGCTACCTGTTCGCCAACCCGGAACTGATGCAGCAGCTGCTGCGCCTGAAAATGCGCTCCGGGCTGACCACCTCGCAAGTAATGGAGCGGGTGGTCTACGCGGCGATCATCGACGGCCGCTGGCGCAAGCACCTCAAACGCCTGCGCCAGCGCCTGGCCGAAGCCCACCAGGAAGTGGGCCGGCACCTGCACCGGCTGGGCTTCGAGCTGTTCACCGAATCGGACGAAGGCATGTACGTCTGGGCGCGCCATCGGGCCATTCCGGACAGCGCGGCCTTGCTCGATGACGCGCTGGAGCAAGGCATCATGCTCGGCCCCGGGCAGTTGTTCATGGTCGATGCCCAGGCAACCGGTTGGATGCGCTTCAACGTCGCGTTCAGCACCGACCCGGCGATGTGGGAGCTGTTGGAGAAGATCCTGGTCAAGCAGGTGCGGCGCTCGGCTATCTAGCGCCAGCCACTGCAGGCGATGATACCCGCTGTGACAATCTGCCCACAGCGGGCAGTCACAAATGATAATGACTCGTAGTAATATTGCGCCCTGCCCTTCATATCACGCGCGATCGCCAATGCCAGCTGAACAACCCACGCCCGCGCCGCGAGTGCTGGTGGTCGACGACCACCGCAAGATCCGCGACCCGCTCGCCACCTACCTGCGCCGCCATGGCTTCGAGGTGCGCACCGCCGCCGACGCGGCCGGACTCTGGCAATTGCTCAAGCAGCAGGCGTTCGATGTAGCCGTACTCGATGTCATGCTGCCCGACGGCGATGGCTTCGAGCTGTGCCAGCAACTGCACCGGCGCTGCAACCTGCCAGTGATCCTGCTGACCGCCCGCGACACCACTGCAGACCGCATTCGCGGCCTCGACCTGGGCGCCGATGACTACCTGACCAAGCCATTCGAGCCGCGTGAGCTGGTCGCGCGCCTGAACAGCGTGCTGCGCCGGCATCAGGCAACCCAGGCGCGACTCCACGCGGCGCCTGCTGCTACGCCCGCAGTTCGCCGCTATCGCTTCGCCGGCTGGCACTTCTGCGCCAGCAGCGCCTCGCTCAGCCGCGAGGGTGCCGAGTCAGTTCAGTTGAGCACCGCCGAGGGCAAACTGCTGCAGGTGTTTCTGGCCCACCCGCATCGCAGCCTGACCCGGCAACGGCTGGTCGACCTGACGGCAGCGCACGACAGCGACATCAGCGAACGCGCCATCGACCGCCAGATCAGCCGCCTGCGGCGCAAGCTCAGCCATGACGGGCAAACTGCCGAACTGTTGCGCACCCTGTGGGGCAGCGGCTACTTGCTGGCTGCCGATGTCGAGCTTGAATAGCTTGCGCCAGCTGTGGCCGCAGCGCTTGCTGCATCAGTTGCTGCTGTTGCTGTGCCTGGCGCTGCTGGCCTCGCACCTGATCGGTATCGTGCTGTTGCATCGTCATGGCAGCCTGCTCCATCCACTGTCGCGCGCGGCCAGCCTGGAGCGGCTAGCCACCGCGTTCAACCTGGCGCGCGACCTGCCCGCAGCGCAGGCCAACAGCCTGCTGGCAAAAATGGCCAACCCGGAAACCCGCTTCTGGATCGCGGCAAGCCCCGAGGTCGCTGCTTTCGACGCTCGTCCTGAAGAACAGCGGCTGACCCGCGACTTGCGCCAACGGCTGCAGCTACTCCCCGAACACCCGTTGATCGTGCAGTTGGAGCGGGTCAACGGCGCCGACGCCCGCGCCTATCCGTTCAGCCCGGGCGGTTGGGCGCCGCTACGGTTGCGCAGCAGCCTGGCGCTGGGCGATGGGCAGTACCTGAATGCCGTGCAGCACCCCAGCGGCGCTTATCAATGGGGCACGGTACTGGCCTACAGTCTGCCAATGACCACCCTGCCGGTCTTGCTGGTGATGATCTTCGGCTTCGCCCGCGTGCTGCGCCCGATCAAGACCTTGGCCAAGGCCACCGAGCGGGTCAGCCGTGGCGAGTGGATTGCGCCACTGCCACTGACCGGCCCGCAGGAGGCACACGAGCTGACTCGCGCTTTCAACACCATGCAGGCCAACCTGGCTCGGCACGTCGAGGGCCGCACCCGCCTGCTGGCAGCGATCAGCCATGACCTCAACACGCCGCTGACCGAGTTGCGCTTGCAGGTAGAGCTGCTGGACCCTGGCGCGACCCGCGACGACTTGCTGGAGAGCCTGGGCGAGTTGACGGCGATGGTCGGCGAAACCCTCGAATTCGTGCGCGGCGATGCGGTGCAGGAAGCGACCTGTCAGTTGCGCCTGAACGACTTGCTCGATGAGCTGGACCGGCGTTATCGCCTGCTCGGGCAGCCGTTGACCTGGGATGTGCAGCAACAGGTCTGGCTTAGCTGCCGTCCTCTGGCGCTCAAGCGTGCCCTCACCAACCTGATCGACAACGCCTTGAAACACGGCGGTGCAGCCCATGTGGCACTGAGCAAGGCTGACGGTCAGGTGCGCCTGGAGATCATCGATCAAGGTCCGGGCCTGCCTGAAGAATGGCTGGAAAAAGTCTTTGAACCCTTTGTGCAACTAGGCCGCGGTGGTGCTGATGCGCGCAGCGGAGGCGGCCTCGGGCTTGGCCTGGCGATTGCCCGTGCGTGCATTCAGGCCCATGGCGGTGAACTGCTGCTGGAAAACCGCACGCCACGCGAGTTGTGTGCGCTGGTAAGGCTGCCGATCGCCCAGGGCTGAGGCCGGATAGCGCGAACGGGGCCGATGTACGGCCCCGTTTGCAGTACAGCAGGGATCAGAAGTTGTAGGTCGCGCCCATCCACAAGGTGCGGCCATAGTTCACCGTTCCGTAGGTCTCGTCGTCCAGACGCTTGTCGGTGATGTTGTTCAGCGAGGCGTTCAAGGTCAGCGCATGGGTCAGGTCATAGGAGCCGCCGATGTCTGCCGTGGTGTAGCCCGGCGCCGGTTCGGCGGTGATGGTATTACCGGTTTCTTCGCCGTAGTAGCTCACCGCTGCCCAGGCTTGGCCGCGGTCATTGACCTGCCACTCGCCACGCAGGTTGGCTTTCTGTTTCGGCGTCAGGGCGAGCGGCGCACCGGCGTTGGCACCGGTCTTCTGCTCAGAGTCGGTGTAGGTGTAGTTGCCCTTGATCAGCAAGTCGGCGCGGATGTCCCACTGGCCGGTCAGCTCGACGCCACGGATCACCGCCTTGTCGACATTGACCCGGTCCATGACGATGTAGCCGTTCCAGCGCCGGTCGGTGGTGACGGTCGAGAGCTTGTCCTGGAAGTCGTTGTAGAACAACGTCACGCCTGCCGACAGGTCATTGCGGTTGGACCACAGCGCCGACACTTCGTAGTTGGTACTGGTCTCGGGCTTGAGGTCAGGGTTGCCGAGCATGACGAACCGGTTGCGGCGCAGGTAGGCGTAGCCTTCAACCACGGCGCGCAGCTCAGGGGTCTTGAAGCCGCGGGCAACCCCGCCTTTGAGCGTCCACTGATCCGTGGCGCGCCAGACCCCATACAGGCGTGGGCTGAAGTGGTTGCCGTATTCTTCGTGGTTGTCCATACGCAGGCCGCCGGTCAAGGCGAAGGTGTCGGTGACCGACCATTCGTTTTCGGCAAACAGCGCTTTTTGCTGGACCGAGAACTCGTAATCAACCTTGTCACCCAAGCCCTGGTTCCAGTCGGTGACCTGATTTTCCTGCCATTGCAGGCCAACCGTGCTGACGTTGTGGGTGGTCGGCACAACCAGCTTGGCGTCGAGCACACGATTGCGGATCTCAGGCTTGCGCCCGTAGATGTCGGTCTGGTCTGGCGTGGCCTTGCCTTCGCGGCTGGTGGTTTCCTGATAGAGGGCGACGTCAGAGGTGGCCCAGCCCCAGCGCCCTTGGTGCGAAAGCGACCAGTGATCACGGTTGTTCTCTTGCTCGCGGGTGGCCCAGTTGGCACTGACGCCATCACCATTTTTCAGGCGCGTAACGCCGGCTTCGAGCAGGATGTCGTGGTCGATAGTGGGGGTGAAGGCCAGGCGCGTGGTCAGGTCGCGGTGATCGGCCTTGCTGTGGCCGTTGGTCTGCTCCAGATCAGCATCGGCCTGGCGGTCCAGGTAGCGGCCCCACACCTGCAGGCCAAGCAGGTCTTCCTTGAGCGGCCCGCTCAAGTAGAAGGTGGTTTGCCCGGCGTCGCCTTCCGCACTGTGCTGACGTGCCGAATAGTCGTAGCCGATCGAGCCGCCCCACTCGGGCGAGACCTTGCGGGTAATGACGTTGATCACCCCTCCAATAGCGTCCGAGCCGTACAGCGACGACATCGGCCCGCGCACCACCTCGATCCGCTCGATGGCGGCTGCCGGCGGGACAAAGCTCTGCTCATAGCCGGCGTTGCCATTGACCCGTGATTCGCGGGCGCTCTGGCGTTTGCCGTCGACCAGAATCAAGGTGTAGTCGCCAGGCATGCCGCGCATGGAGATATCGCTTTCGTTGGCACCGCCGTTGACGGTTACGCCCTCGACATCACGCACCGCGTCGCCGAGGTCGCGGTATGACTTGCGGCGCAGGTCTTCACCGTCGATCACGGTGATCGACGCGGGCGCGTCCTCGACCCGCTGCTCGAAGCCCGAGGCGGTGACGACCACGTCCTCGAGGGTAAGCGGGACGGGTGCGACGGGCGTGGTCTGCGCCTGCGCGGCACCCGCGAGGAGGACGACCAAAGTGGAGGAACAACTGAAAATAAGGCGTGGCGCGGGCATGCGAATGACCTGTGGATTCTGATGTAAAAGAGAATCCTAATCAGATGCATTGGCGAAAATGGGACAAAGTGTGACAGCTGCTCTCGAGGGGTAGCGGTGCGGGAGGTCGCGGCCGAGACGCCGCAGGTATGCCCGCAGACGCCTCGCGCACCGATCAGTCGCCCGCCTGCAAGCCCATCTGCCAGAAGTCCGCCTCAAGCCGTGAGGCCTGGGCAAAGATCGCCGCCAGCTCGGTAAAGCGTGACTCGGTCATGCTCCGCGCGGCCAGTTCGTCCAGGTGCTTGCGGGCGGACGCGGCCACGCCTTGATAGGCCTCGCCGGCATACTCGCCGATCCATTCGCGGTACGGATGCTCGCTCAGATCACCTAATGCAGCAGCCAGGCGCTGGCCGATTTCGGCATAGCCGATCACGCACGGCGCCAGCGCAACGTGCAGCTCAAGCAGGTCGCCGGCGGCGCCGCAGTCAAGCACATAGCGGGTATAAGCGACGGTCGCCTGATGCTCAGGGGCAGCCTGAATATCGGCTTGCGACAAGCCCCAGCGGGCGCACAGGCGCAGGTGCAGTTCAGTCTCGTCAAGAATCGCCGCAAGCCCGGCCTGGGCAGCGCGGATGTCACCTGGCAGACGACTCTTGTAGGCGGCCAGCGCCCAGGCGCGGGCGAACTGGATCAGGAACAGGTAGTCCTGCACCAGATACTCGCGAAACGCCGCCTGACTGAGGGTGCCCGCTTGCATCTGCTGCAGGAAGTCATGCTCGACGTAGCTCGCCCATTGCGGCGCGGCAGCAGCTTTGAGCCGATCAAAAATATCCATGTCAGGCCTCGCCATCGTATACGGCATCGAAGAAGGCCAGTTCCAGCGCGACGGTGCGCAGGTAGAAGTCGCGGGTGAGCTCGGCCTCCTTTGGCCCGACGCGGTCCAGTTCGGCTTGCAGGAACGCGACAAAATCCTCGAAGAACGGGTTGTCATGCAAGGTGATCCACTCAGCGTGGACGAAATGCTCGGGCAGTGGCTGCGGCGCCTTCTGCGCCCAGTCCAGGTACAACCCTTCGGCCACATTGAGCACCGCCAGCGCCGCCGCATAGGAGCGGCTTGCCGCCGCCTCGGCCATGATCGCCTTGAAGCCTGCGGTAGGTGCGCTGTCGGCAGGCTCGTCGCGCTGCGCCGGGCTTACATCGAGAGCCTCGAACGCACGCAGGAAATAGGTGTTTTCGTCACTCGAGATCATTCCGGCAAAACGGCCCAGACGCAGGCGCGCTTCGAAGGTATCGGCTGTGGCAATAGCCGCACCGAGCAAAGTCAGGAAGCTGTCGAGAAAGCGATGGTCCTGAACCAGGTAGCGGACCATGACCGGGTCGGCCAGGGAGCCGTCGCACAGCTCCCGCACGAAACGATGGCCAACGGCAGCCGACCAGGTCGGTTCGCTCTGCTCGCGCAAATAATGGGTAAAACGTTCGCTCATGCTGCTGTCCTCTGGGAGGTGGCAGCGAGGCCAGGCGGGTGGTGCATGGTGCGGCCTCGCAGTGAGGCCGGCGCAAAGGCAGGTCGGCTGTCCCATCCCTTCGCCGGCATGATCCGGATCAGGTGCTAAGGGTCACCGCGCTGCATCTCGCCAGCGGTTTCTCAGCCCGTCTCCGGGCTCCCCTTGGTAGCGCTCAGGTATACCGCAGACGCAGGTCGGTTGTCACGGCACGTTGGCTGCACGCCCAGCAACGGGTATGCTTCGCGACCATAGCCAATTGCCACCATTAATGCCGTGCAGTGATCGCGCGCCAAGGATCCCGCTTTGCCCAGCAACCCCACGCGCCAGACCATCGCCCGCCAGTGGCAGTTGCTCAAGCTGCTGCCCGACCGGCACCCGGGCATGAGTTCCAACCAGCTGCAGCAGGCCCTGCATCAGGTCGGCCACGGCACCAGCAAGCGCACGGTCGAACGTGATCTGAACGAGCTGACTGAGCTGTTTCCGGTGCGCTGCAACAGCAAGGGCACACCGTATGGCTGGTACTGGCAGGCGGAACCTGCTCGTGAGCAACTGCATCCGCCGCAGCCGAGCGACCGCTGCATGGCGCAACCGATCACCTTGCGTGCCTGGGTAACGCCGGGGCTGGCGCGGCAGTTGGCGGCGCAGCCGCTGTCGGACGACATGTTGCTGGAGCCGCTTGCCGAAGGCGACGCCAGGTTGGTGGCCACGGTTGCTTATGACCAGGCCCTCATCAGCTGGCTGCTGGCACATGCCGGCTCGATCAAGGTAACTGCACCCGACAGCGTGCGTGAGGCCCTGCTCGAACGGCTGCAGCAAGCGCTGCTGTTGCACGACAGCGAATGAACCAGCGTCGATATCTGTGCGCAAATTACCTCGATTTGCGATAAACGCCGCACAAATCATTGGCGCCAGCGCTAAACGTCACCGATCAAGTTGAGTGAACTCCCTGCTGTTCGACCGCGTCCCCCGAATGAACGAAACCAATCCGGCCTGTGCCGGGGCTTTCATCATCGAGGGAAACGACCATGGACAAGACCGACCACAGCGCCTCATCGCCACCCGATAACACTCAAGATCACCTGCACACGCTTGCCGACGAGGCCGGTGCACTGCTCGGCGAGGCGAAGACGCAAGGTGCCGAGCAATTCGAGCACTACCGCGACACAGCTGCCGACCAGCTGGACTCGCTCAAGGAGGGTGCTCGTTCGGCGGCATCTGCGCTGAAAGACAACGACACGCTAGGCATCTCGCACTATCTGGGCCAGGCCGCAGAATGCATCGGCACCTTCGCCGAGCAGATCCGCCACGAGAGCGCCGAAGACCTGCTACACAAAGGCTCGCGTCTGGCCCGTGACAACCCCGGGTTGTTCCTCGCTGGCAGTGTGGCCGTCGGCTTTGCCTTGTCGCGGTTCCTGCGCGCCAGCGGCCAGCATGACGCCACTTCAGCAACGCCCGCCCCCGCCTACGGCAGCAACGAGCCCTACCACAGCACCCCGCCTACCCCCGACCGCGCGAGCGATGTCTCTACCCACAAGCCGTACACCCCGGTCGATCCGATCGGCGTCGGTGCCGCCACGCCTGTGACCGGCAGTGCTCAGCAACGTGACCCGCTTGAAGGAGCCGAATGATGAACAACGACTCGTTCCACACCCCGCCTCCGGTACAACCGGCCAGCGAAGATCCAGTCGGCATCGGCGGCCTGCTGCGCCAACTGATGCGTGAAGTGCCTGAGTTGTTCAGCAAGGAGTTGGCCTTGGCCAAAGCCGAGCTGACGCACAACCTCAACACCTTGAAAGCGGGTACCGCAGCAGTTGCCGCTGGCGCCATCGTGTTGCTAGCGGGCTTCATCATCCTTCTGCTGGCGGCGGTCTACGCGCTGGCAATGGTGGTCGAGCCGTGGCTGGCGGCACTGATCGTCGGCGCGATCACGGTGATCATCGGCTTCATCATGCTGCAGTCGGGCAAGAAGCAGTTCGAACCCGGCCATCTGATGCCCGATCGCACCCTGCATGCCATGCAACAGGACAAGGACACGCTGAAGAGGAAACTGCCATGAGCACTTCTTTTGAACATGAAGCAGACAAAGACCCGGACCTGCTCGAGCAGGAAATCAACGCCAAGCGCGAGCATATCAGTGACCTGGTCGATGCCCTGGAACAGCGCCTGAGCCCGGGCCAGTTGATGGATCAGGTGCTGGCGTACGGCAAAGGTAATGGCAGTGAGTTCTTGCATAATCTGGGCACTACATTGAAGAACAACCCTGTGCCAGCGACCCTCACCGCAGTGGGTATGGCCTGGCTGGCGATGAACCAGAATCGCCCGTTCAGCCCAGGGCCTGCGCACACCGGGGCGGGCTTGGGGGACAGGCTGGGTGAGGCTGTCGATGCGGTCAAAGGCGCGCTCGGACACGCGGGCGATGCGCTGCAGGATGCCAAGCACTCGGTGCAAGCCAAGGCACATGATTTGCGCGATTCGACTAGCGGCTCGGCCAGCAGCGTGCGCGACGCGGCATATCAGGTGGGTGATAAAGCCACTGTCGTGAAAAGCCAGTTCGATCAACTGCTCAAGGAGCAACCGCTGGTGATGGCTGCACTGGGCATCGCTCTGGGCGCTGCGTTGGGCGCGGCGTTGCCGAATACGCGCAAGGAGGACCAGTTGATGGGCGAGCACAGTGATCGCTTGACCGATGCGCTCAAGGCCAAGGGTGAGCAGGCCAAAGAGGCTGTTACACAGTCGGTGAAGGACAACACTGCGCCGGATCGGCATGAGCCTGCGCAGACCGACTTGTCGTCGGGGTTGGGTTTCCAGCGCTGAGGTTGAGTTATCCGTTAGAGGGGGCCGCTTCGCAGCCCTTTCGCGACACAAGGCCGCTCCTACAGGTAACCGCGTACCATCGACATGCGCGGTCCCTGTAGGAGCGGCCTTGTGTCGCGATAGGGCCGCGCAGCGGCCCCAAAAACTCACAGTCAGAGCCATAACATCTCCCCAGCCCCCCATGCCATAGGCTACTGTTTCCCCCTGCGCGTCGCCCAAGCCAAGGAACCCCTATGCCGCATCGCCTATTACTGCCGCTATTGCTGCTATGCCCACTCGCCTCTGCCGCCAATGCACCGCAAAAAGACGCCACCAGCTTCACCCGCCAAAGCAACCAACAATGGTTGCAGCGCCTCCCCTTTAGCGACCGCGCCGATTGCGACGCCGCCCAGCGCGGCTTGATCGAGCGCTTCGATGGCCGCGTCGACAACAGCGACAACCAGCCGGTGTGGGACCTGCAGCGCTACGCCTTCATCAGCGGCGAAGCGCCTGCCACCGTCAACCCGAGCCTGTGGCGCCAAGCCCAACTCAACGCCATCGCTGGCCTGTTCCAGGTCACCGAGGGCATCTATCAGGTACGTGGCCTGGACCTCGCCAACATGACTCTGGTCGAAGGCGACAGCGGACTGATCGTGATCGACCCGCTGCATTCGGTAGAAACCGCCCGCGCCGCCATGGAGCTGTACTTCAAGCATCGCCCGCGCAAGCCCGTGCTGGCGGTGATCTACAGCAACCCGCAGGTGAGCAGCTATGGTGGCGTGCGCGGTGTCGTCGACCCCGCCGAGGTCAAGGCCGGAAGGGTTCAGGTGCTGGCACCTCGTGGTTTCTATGCGCAGGCCATCAGCGAGAACGTGCTGGCGGGCCCAGCGATGCAGCGCCGCGCCGAATACCTGTACGGCAACGCCCTGCCCCGCGGGCCTCGCGGTCAGGTCGACGCAGGCCTGGGCAAGGATATTTCCAGCAACGCCACGATCAGCCTGCTCGCCCCCACGCGGGAGATAAGCAAAGCGGTCGAGACCGTGCGCATCGATGGCATCGACATCGAATTCCAGCTCACCTCAGGCCAGGACGCGCCGGCGCAGATGAACCTCTGGCTGCCGCGCTTCAAGGCGCTGGCCATGGGCGAGAACGTCGCCCACAGCCAACTGAGCCTGCTCGACCTGCGTGGCGCACCGGTGCGCGATGCCAGAAGCTGGTCGCGCTACCTCGACCAGACCCTGGTGCGCTACGGTGAGCGTGCCGAGGTTGTACTGGGCCAGCATCACTGGCCAACCTGGAGCGGCGCCGCCGTGCGCGAATACCTTGCCGACCAGCGTGACCTGTACGCCTATATCGATGGCCAGACGCTACGCCTGATCAATCAGGGCCTGACCCCGGACGCGATTGCCGCGCAACTCGCCACCCTGCCCCCGCGCCTGGCCAAGCGCTGGTACAGCCGCGATTACTACGGCTCGCTGAGCGTCAACGTGCGCGCGGTCTATCAACGCTACATGGGCACCTACGACGGCAACCCCGCTACCCTCGACCCCCTGCCACCGACCTACACTGGCCGGCGCTATGTCGAAGCCATGGGCGGCGCCAACCAGGTGCTGAGCCTGGCGCGCAAGGCATTTGCTTCAGGTGATTACCGCTGGGTCGCCGAGCTGACTCGGCAACTGATCTACGCACAGCCCGGTAACAGCTCAGCACGTCAGCTGCAGGCCGATGCGCTCGAGCAGCTCGGCTACCAGAGCGAGAATGCCACCTGGCGCAATGCGTACCTGAGTGGCGCGCAGGAGCTGCGCGACGGTGTTGCCGCAAGCCCCGACCCCGGCAACGTCGATGACATGGTTCGGGCCCTCGCCGCGCCTCTGTTTTTCGATTTGCTCAGCGTGCGCCTCGATGCGCAAAAGGCAGCCGAGCAAGACCTGACCATCAACTGGCGCTTCACTGACCTGGGTGAAGACTACGCGCTGACCGTGCGCAACGGCGTGCTGACCCACCGCGACCGCACGCGCCACCGCCGTGCGGATGTCGAGGTCAGCATGAAAAAAGCCACACTCGATCGTATCGCCTTGAAGCAGACCGGTTTCGTCAAGGAGGTCACGGTCGGTGACATCAGCATCACGGGCGAGCGGATCAAGTTCCTGCGCCTGATGTCCGGGCTGGAAGATCCGCAGGGGCGTTTCGAGCTGGTCGCGCCTTAGGCGCGGCGCTGGGCTGTAGCCTGCTGGCTGCGGCTCAGGCATGCGTAGCCCAGGCCCAGCACACCGATTGCCAGTGCCCCAAGCAAGGCCAGCAGCAGCTCGCTGTAGCTGGCAATGGTGGCTGGCAGGCCGACGAACTCGCGGTAAGCGAGAATCTGCGCCTCGCCGTCCGCGTGGCGAATGCTCAGGCCGCCCTGTCGGATCTGCGAGTAGTCCGAATCGAAGTACACCCACACCTTGCAGTCTTCGCGCCCGCCGATGGTGGCGATGTCAATCAGGTTGGTGGCGGCCTGCGGGATGATGTCGTTGCCGTCATCGTCGCGCACCTGCACCAGCCCCTTGGCCGGCAAGCGGATCTGAATGTTTTTCAAGGGGGCTTCACGGGTGTTCTTCAGCTCGATCACCAGGCCGGTACGATGGTCGACCAGGCCTGCCTCGAACGGCTTGGCAAACAACGCCAGATACGGCGCCTGAGCCGCGTCCACCAGCTTGTCGACCTGCTGATTGCTCAACTGACCCTGGCTGATATCGCTCATCTGCCCGTGCAAACGCTCGTAGCGCAGCATGTCATTGGCCGTGCTGATGCGCTCGCTGAACTGGCTTGGATAGGTCAGGTAGGAGTAGGTAAGCCGCGCTTCCAGGGCTGGGTCCTGCTTGAATGCCAGGTAAAGGCCGCCTGCGCAGGCGCCAGCGACCAGCAGGCCAACGAGGGCTTTACCGACTTTTTCCCAACTCACCTGGGCGTTTCCTTATTTCGCTGTAGGGGCGATGCAAAAATCGCCGGCCAAGCGTGCCACTGATCGCGCTCAGGGGCAAATGAGAATTGGACCGATCGCCAGCCATCGCCCACGCAGGCACGCCTGCGCGGGCTTGGTCTGGATCAAGCCAGACGCTGCACCTGAGCCGGGGTACGGCGCATCAGCACCTTGCCATTGCGCACTGAAACCAGCGCGTAGCCCTGGCTGCGGACCATCTCGTAATCATCCGGTGCCGACAGCACCAGCAGGTTCGCCGGCCGGCCGACCTCCAGGCCATAGCGCTCGCCGAGGTTAAGGGTGCGCGCGCTGTTGTCGGTGATCAGGTCCAACGAGCGCTGCAGGTCTTCGTAGCCGAGCATGTGGCAGATGTGCAGGCCGGCCTCGAGAATGCGCAGGATGTTGCCATTGCCCAGTGGGTACCACGGGTCGACGATCGAGTCCTGGCCAAAGCACACGTTCATCCCGGCGCGGTCGATTTCGGCGACACGGGTCAGGCCACGGCGTTTGGGGTAAGTGTCGAACCGGCCCTGCAGATGGATACTTTCGGTCGGGCAGGATACAAAGTTGATGCCCGACATTTTCAGCAGGCGGAACAGCTTCGAGCAGTAGGCGTTGTCATACGAGCCCATCGCCGTGGTGTGGCTGGCAGTAACCCGCGCACCCATGCCGCGCACGCGGGCCTCCTCGGCCAGCACTTCGAGGAAGCGCGACTGTGGATCGTCGGTCTCGTCACAATGCACATCGACCAGGCAGCCGCTGCGTTCGGCCAGGTCCATCAGAAACTTGATCGACGACACACCCTGATCGCGGGTGTTCTCGAAGTGCGGAATACCGCCCACGACATCCGCGCCCATCGCTATCGCCTCGGTCATCAAGGCGCGACCATTGGCGTACGACTCGATGCCCTCCTGAGGAAACGCGACGATCTGCAGGTCGATCAAGTGGCGCACTTCTTCGCGGACTTCGATCATCGCCTTGAGTGCGGTCAGCTTGGGATCGGTGACGTCGACATGGGTACGCACATGCTGAATGCCATGATCGACCAGCATGCCGATGGTCTTGCTGGCGCGGGTCTTGGTGTCTTCATGGGTATTGAGCTCCTTGCGCTCGGCCCAGCGCTCGATGCCCTCGAACAAGGTACCGCTCATGTTCCAGTTGGGCTCGCCAGCGGTGAGGGTGGCGTCGAGGTGAATATGCGGCTCGATAAAGGGCGGCACCACCAGGTTGTGCCCGGCGTCGATATCAGTGGCGTTATTCAGCGCCAGCGGCCCGCTTTGCGGCTGAATGACAGCGATGCGTTCACCTTCGAGCTCGATGCGAAACAGCCCGTCCTTGCCACGCAGGCGTGCATTGATGATGTTCATGGTTCTACTCCTTGCCCTGGGCTGCGGTCATGCGCCATATGAGCATAGCGACCGCAGCATTCATACGAAAAAGCGGATCATCGAGTGATTGCCCGCTCAGTTGTTCGATTCTGCCCATGCGTTGATTGATGGTGTTGCGGTGCAGGCCCAGCCGAGCGGCGGCTTGCAAGGCGTTGCCGTTGGCGCCCAGCAAGGCGTCGAGTGTGTGCAACAACGCATGGGGATGCTTGCGCCCGGTTTCGATCAGGCGACCGAGGGTTTGGCTGACGAAGCTGTCGATCAGGCCGCGATCACTGATCCCCTGCAACAGGCGCAGCACGCCCAGCTCGCTGAAGTCGCACAGGCCGCTGGCCGGGCGCAAATGCTGGGCGACGTCGAGCGCCTGGCGGGCCTCGTTAAGTGCCTGGCGATAGTGCGCGCAGTCCTCGGCCAGACTGGACATGCCCAGGTACACCCCGGCCTCCCCGGCAATAACCTGCAACTGCTGATGCAACTGCGCCAACGCATCGCGCAGGTTCGGCCCGTCAGGCAGCAACAGCACAAACAGATCGCCCGGCAACTGCGCCGTGACAGCGCCAGGCTGGGTGCGACACCAGGCTTGCAGGCAGTCTTCCAGCGCTTGCTGGCTGGCCTGCCAGAGGCGCTCGGCTTGCTCCGGAGCATGTTGTTCGAATACCTCATCGCCTGCCAACCGCAGCGCCACCAGCCGCCGCGGCTCATCCAGCGCCAGCTGCAAGTGCGCGGCGCGCTGCCGGGCGATGGCCAGGCTTGGATAGTCGCCGGTGAGCAGCTGGCCGATGATGTCGTCGCGCGAGCGGCGCGCTTGCGCCATCTGCACCAGCGCTGTACCGATCAAATGGGTCACCACCACCATCTTCAGCGCATAGGGCTGCTCGATCAAGCTCAGGCCCAGTTGCTCGGCGCGCTCGATCACCTTCGGCGGAATCTGCTGGATGAAGCTGCCGCCCGTGAGGATCACCAAACCGGCGATGCCCACCGCGTCGCCATCCTCGACCAGGCTCAGCAGATTGGCCTCGCCGCGCGGGTGATTGATGCCCGTAACGAACACCAGCTCACCGCCCATCACCCACTCGGCGATCCCCTCGTTCTCGGCTACATAGGGCCAACGCACCCGCCGCTGCAGGTTGCGTTGGCCGGCGCGCACAGTCATCTGCGCAAGCCCTGGCAGGCGCAGAATTTCTTCCAATGCCAGGCTCACGGCTCGACCTGCGCCAGCGCCCGACGCCGCCCGCTCAGCTCAATCAGGACGATATAGCACAGCGCCGAAGCGCCAATCCCCACCAGCGGCGCCACCCACGGCGAGCAGTAGGCCAACAACGCTCCAACGGCGTAGGCGGTCAGCCCTTTGAGGTTGTAGCGTGGCAGTTTCACCGAGGCCAGCGCAGGGTACTTGCCGCGGTGGCGGTACCAGAAATCAGCCATGATCACCCCACCGACCGGCGGAATGATTGAGCCCAGCAGCACCAGAAACGGGATCAGCAACTCGTACATGCCGCCTATCGCCAGGAGGATGCCCAGGCCCGCCGCGACCAAGGTTGCCGTGCGCCGGCGTTCGCTGCGCAGCAGGTGGCAGGCCGCTGCCGAGACGTTGTAGATGGTCGGCCCCTGGATGGTCCACAGGTTCAGGCAGAGCATGATCACTGCAGCGAACGACAAGCCCTGCAGGATCATCACCTCGACGATATCGGCCTGCTGATAGACCATCGCGCACCACGCTCCCGCCACCACCATCAAGCCATTGCCGAGCAGAAAACTGACCACGCTGGCGGTCACCGCGACTCGCCCGCTGCGCGACAGGCGCGTCCAGTTGGTGGCTTGAGTCGCACCGCTGGCGAAGGTGCCAAAGACCATGGTCACAGCCGCCGAAAACGTCATCGCCTCATGCGGCACTACCGCAGCCAGGCCAGCAAACCCACCGGCGTCGCCGGTGGCGATGTACATCGACACCAGCAACAGCACGAACATCAACGGCACCGACACCCGCGACAGCAGGTCCAGGCCCTTGAAGCCAATGATCGCGGTAATGCTGAAACCAAGACCGAACAGCACCATCAGCGGCACGGTGAAGCCCTCGGCCAAGCCGAGGATCTTCACCAATACGATCGCCACCGTCGCGGTGCCCCAGGCGTACCAGCCCAACTCGGCGAAGCCCAGCAGAAAGTCCGACAGCCGGCTGCCCGCCTCGCCAAAACAAAACCGCCCCATCAGTACCGTGTTCAGCCCGCTGCGCGAGGCGATGAACGCTAGGCTTGCGGCGTACAGCGCCAGCAGTGAGTTGCCGATGGTAGCAATCCACAGCATGTCGACAAAATTGAATGCCATGCCCAGCTTGCCGCCGGCGAACATGGTGCCGGTGAAGAAGGTGAAACTGAACAAAACCATGGCGATCGGCAGCAGGCCCTTGCGGGCTGACTGCGGGGCTTCGGATAACGGGAATTCGCTGGGCGCGCTCATCGATGCTGCTCCGGGTTGTGGATGGAGCAGCTAGAGCAATATGCGGGCCGCTTCGAGGCGGCCGCTGATCTCGTAAAAAGCGTGCGTCTGCAACAATGATCACTGTGCAGTCAGCACATATTTTTTGGTTTAACAGTGTCGTGCCTGTGCTTTATGACTCATCCCGAGGCAACCCTGCACCATTCAGGCCCATTGCTATGGGAAGTTGGGGAACGAGCGTTGTGCTGTCCAGGGTAAATATTGTTTATCTACGATCGTCGATTGTCAGGCGATAGCGGCAACGGCAAGATGCCCGCCGAATTGCCCAAACAAGGAACGTCTCCGTGCAAACCTCAGCATCATCCCTGCCCACAGCGGTAGCTCCTGCGTCGTCACGCTATAACGTCTTCAAGCGCCTTGGCATGCTGGCCCTGGCGCTCATCATCTACCTCGCGGCAAGCGTGCTGGTTGTCCTGCCCGACCCGTCCGCGCCCCTCACCAGCCAGAAGCTGATCAACTCGGTAGGCTACGCCGCGATCGGCCTGCTGGTGTTGCTGTGTTTGCAGTACCGCAAGCAAGGCCTCAGGCAGGTGATCCTCGGCCAGCACTGGCGGCGCCCGTTGCTGTTTGGGCTGATCGCCATGGTCGGTGTCTACACGCTGTGTGCGCTGCTGATGTACCTTCTGCAGATACCCCGCGAAAGCTTCATGGTGCACTTCTACGACGGGCTTAGTCCGGCCCGGATCGCCCTGCTCTGCCTGACCTTGGTGCTGTTCCCGCCGGTCGCCGAAGAGCTGCTGTTCAGGCACTACGTGATGCGCGTGTTTCCGCTGGACAGAGGCCGCTTCTGGCAGTGGACCGCGATTGTGGTCAGCACGCTGGTGTTCGCTGCACTGCACAATCAGTACGACAACCTGATCACCTTGATAACGCTGGTCGCGGTCGGCTTGATCCTGGCCATCGCACGTGTGGCCAGCGGCGGTTTGCTGGTGCCGGTGTTACTGCATGCGGCGGCGGAGGTTGTGGCGATTTCGATCAACTATCTGCAGATGGATTGATCCACAGCTGATCGCGTCAGCGAGTCTGAACATCGAACAGATTCGCCGCCTTCAGGAAACGGCTCAACGTGAATGGCGGCCAGCCCCACATGCTTGAGGGCCTGGCCGCCGAGGCGCGCTTTCACTCGGCACCAGGCGGAATCCCATCCTTGTTCCTGTCCTTGAGCCGAGCTTTTTCCTCTTCGGTGGAGTGAGCCGGCACCTGGCTGTCTTGCTGGTCGTCTTTTGGATCGGTCATGGCAGTTTCCTCAGTGTGTGGTCGTTGGGCAGTCCACTGGCGGAGCAGTTCAGATTTAGCTGCGCCCCGGCCAGTGCAGGATGGTTGCCCTGTTCAAATATCGTCAGAAGTCGACGGTCGCCGATAACTGAACAGTGCGCGGAGCCCCAAGGCCAAGACTGGAAGTCAACGGCATGCCCCAGTAGGCCTTGTTGGTGACGTTGGTCACGCTGCCGCGCAAGGTCAAGGGATAGCTGGCTGCCTGGGTGGTGTAGCGGGCACCTACGTCATAGATGGTGTAGCCCGGGATCGACAGCGTGTTGTCGCTGCTGATGTACTGCTTGCCGACCGAAGTAGCATTGCCGGTCAGGGTCAGGCCCGGCACCAGCGGCGTATCCCACTCAAGGCCCAGCTTACCCTGCAGTTTGGGCAACCCGGTGGCCAGCTTGCCTTCGCTGGCAACGTTGGCGCTTTTGGTCACTTCTGCTTCAACATAGCCCACCCCTCCCATCAAACGGACATCGCTGAGCGGCGCGCCGAAGAACCCCCACTCCACGCCGCGGTTACGCTGCTCGCCACCAAAAGAGTAGATATTGCTGACCGGGTCGGTATAGCTGCCTGGGCGTTCAATCTGGTACAGCGCCAAAGTATGGGTGAAGCTGCCCAGGTCCAGCTTCAGGCCGACTTCTTTCTGTTTGGATTTGTACGGGGCAAACACTTCGCCGGAATTGGCGCTGGTGATCGGCGCAACTGCACCTTTGCTCAACCCCTCGATGTAGTTGGCATACAGCGACAAGTCGTCAGTTACTTTGACCAGCAACGCGACGGCAGGCGTCGTGGCGCTTTCGTCGTAACGTGAGGTGCGATCGCCGGTGACAATGCTGAAGGTGTCAGTCAGCACCTCCTGACGACGCACGCCGACGGTCAACTGCAACCGGTCCTCCAACACCGACAGCGTATCGGCGACGCCGTAGCTGGCCAGGCGATTTTCCAGATGTTGCACGGCAGGCCAGGACTCGGCGGCAGCCGGCCCCCAGACAGGATGGTAGATATTGGTGGTGACATTGGCACCCGGCACCGAACGACGGCCGAAGTCTTTTTGCTCGTCATCATAATGGGTGGCATTCACCGTCAGCTGATGACCGATGCCGAAGGTATCGAAGGTTGCGCGCACGCCGGCTTCAGCGGATTTTTTCTCGAGCTGCATTTTCAGCTGGCCCATGGTGGTGTTGTAGTCACCCGCAGCGTTGATCACCTGGGCAGACATGGTCCCGCTGTAGGCGTAGTCGGTCTTGCTCGCGCCGACCGCCGCGTAGGCGAGCAAATGCTCGTTGAGATCAAACTCGCCGCGCAGCATCGCGCCCTTGTCCTTGCTTTCGACATAGGCCCAATCCGGGTTGAGCAGCGTGTCGGATTTTGGCGGTTTGGGCACTGCCACTCCCGGTGCCAGGCTGATGCCCCGGTTTTGCCCTCTGACCTTGTCATCGGCACTGTAAAAGTCTGCCGACAAGCGCGCCCGCTCGCCTCGCCAGTCCAGTGCCAGTGCCGAGACGCCGACTTTCATCCGCTGCCCGTCGACCGCTGTGTCGCCGTCGCGATAGACCTGGTTGAAGCGCACGCCGAACTGCTGGTCCTGGCCAAACCGCCGGCCAACGTCGAGGTGCCCACCTAACTGCGCATCCGACATGTAGCTGGTGGTCAGCCGAGTCAGCGGCTGCTCGCCTGCGCGTTTGGGCACCAGGTTGACCGTGCCCGCCACGGAGCCATTCGGCGGCATGCCATTGAGCAACGCTGACGGCCCTTTGAGCACCTCTATCCGCTCGAACATTTCCGGTGAGGTGCGATAGAACGGCGCGATGCCGAACAGGCCGCCGAAGCTCATGTCACTGCTGCTCGAGGCCAGGCCGCGGATCAGGTAGTTCTCGCTGTAGGTACCGGTCAGGCCGTTGCTGAATACCGAAGGATCAGTAGCGGCAATCACATCGGTGATGTTCTGCGCCTGGGTATCGGCAATAAATTTCTCGGTGTAGCTGATGGTGCTGAACGGCGTCTCCATGAAGTCCTTGTTGCCGAGCAGGCCCACCCGACCACCATAGGCAACCTGGCCGCCGGCATATTCGCTGGGCAGTTCGGCTGACTGCAACTCGGTGTCTTCGATGTGGGTGGCGGGCAGTACTGCAGCGCTCTCCTGCGGCGCCGGCTGGCTGTCTTGCGCAGCTAACGCCTGGCTGCTCAGACTCGCCCCGAACAGCATCGCTTGCACAGCGGTGGCGAGTGGCTTGCGGGTAAAGGCTGCGCGAAGGCGCGCGGGGGTTACGGGAACGTTGTTCACGCTGAAGCTCCAGTGGGTAGTACGGGCAGTGGTTGTGTTTTTTCAGGGCGAGCGAAAGCAATGGCGCCAGTGCGATGCGCTGGCCCATAGGCATATCGGTGTTTCAGTTCAGGGTTGAATCAGGGTTGGTAGGCTTTGATCACGTCATCGACGATCAACTTCAGCGAGGTTGGGCTGGCGGCCGTGACATACCAGGCTTCAGGGTCGACGAAGAGCACGCGGTGCTGCTTCCACGCGGTCGTCTGACGCAGCAACGGGTTACTCATGCTGGCCGCCGTCATGCCAGCTCGGCGCTCCATCACCGCTGTGCGGTCGACCACATAGATGATGTCCGGGTTGGCAAGCTGTATGAACTCGCTGGATATCGGCTGGCCGTGCAGGCCGGTTTCGCCCGCTGGGCCGGCGGGCTTGACGCCCAGAGCCGTGAAGACAAACCCATAGCGCGAGTTGACCCCGAACGAGCTGAACGCGCCGTTGTTGTGCAGCACCACCAACGCACGTTCCGGGCGCCCGTGGGTAATGCGCCTGGCCTGTGCCACCGTGGCGTCCAGCTCACTGACTTTGGCCGCGGCAAGGGCCTGCTTGCCGAAGATTTCGCCCAGCGTCAGCAGGTGCTCGCGGATCACCTCGATGTGCCTTGATTGGCTGTCACGGTAGTCAACATCGAACTGAATGGTCGGTGCCATCTCGCTGAGCTCGGCGTAGTGATTGGCCTGCAATGACGTGATCAGGATCAGGTCGGGCCTGCTTGCGTGTACGCGCTCCAGGTTGGGTTGCACGATCGATCCTAAATCCTCCACCTGGGCGGCGTCCTTGTAGCGAGCGAGAAAATGCGGCACGAAATCCTTGGGCATGCCCGCCACCGGCACGCCCAGTTGATCAAGAAAGTCGACCTCATTCATATCCAGCGCGACCACCCGCTGCGGCAGCTTGTTGACCACGCTGGTGCCTGACTGATGCGATACCGTAACCGCCGTATATGCCGCCTGGGCGGCAGCACTGGTCGGCGACCTCGCAGATTCTTCGTTGCAACCTGACAGCGCAGCGGCCGCTGTCATCATGACGGTCAAGGCCCAATAGCGGGTGTGTTTGGTGCTAATCATTGCAGTTCTCATGCTGGGTTGAAATAGTTGCAGAGGCGGCCGCGCTGGCCTTGGGTAATTTCAAAGTCGAGACCGTACAACGCGCTCATGCACGCTTCGGTGACCACCTCGCCCACGCAGCCCAGGGCATGCACGCGCCCCTGGCGCATGGCAACGATGTGGTCGGAGTAGCTGGCGGCGAAGTTGATGTCATGCACCACCAGAATCACCGTTCGCCGTTGCTCGTCGCAGAGCCTGCGCAGCGCGCGCATGATCTGCACGGCGTGGCTGATATCCAGGTTGTTCAGGGGTTCGTCGAGCAGCAGGTAATCGGTTTGCTGGGCAATGGTCATGGCCAGAAACGCCATCTGCCGCTGGCCGCCGCTCAACTCGTCGATATAGGCGTGGCGCAACGCTTGCAGGGCAAGAAAGCCGATGGCGTCCTCGATCGCCTGCACATCAGTGACACCCAACACACCGCGGCAATGCGGAAAGCGACCGAACGCCACCAGCTCCTCGACCGTCAGGCGCAGGTTGAAATCCGGCGACTGACGCAAGGTTGCCACTTGCCTGGCGAAGTCTTTCAGCGCGATGTCGGCAATGCGCCGGCCGTCGATGCGCACCTCGCCCTGGCTGGGCTGCAGCAAACGGGCAAGGGTCATCAGCAGCGTGCTCTTGCCGGCGCCATTGGGGCCGATCAGTGACGTCAGCTGACCGCGTGGAAAGCTCAGGTCGACGCCATTCAACACGGCTTTGCCGGCGTAGGATTTGTGCAGGTCGTGAACGGTGATCATGGTGTGCCTCGGCCGCGCACCATCAGCGCCAGGAAATACCCGCCACACAGCAGGTTGACCAGAATGCCGACGGTAGTTTTGTAGTTGAAGACGTGCTCGACCAGCAGTTGCGCGATGATGAACAGCGCGATCGCGACCGCGCTGCCCAAGGCCAGCGTGATGCGATGGCGGAACGTCGCAGCCAGTGCGTAGGTGACGTTCGCAACAAAGATGCCCATGAACGCCGCGGGCCCAAGCAAGCTAGTGGAGACCGCCACCAGCACGGCGATCAGCGCCAGCGTCAGGCGCACCGTGCGCCGGTAGTCCACACCGAGTGAAATCGCCTGCTCGCGCCCCAGCGCCAGCACATCGAGCGTCGCAAGCCTGGTTACGCCGACGCAGAACACCGCGCTGACCAGCAGCCCCGAGCAGAGCAACTGCACTGGCTGGGCGCGGTTGAACGAAGGCTGACTGAAGCCGAGCAACATCGAGAACTCGCCGGGGCTCACCTTGAGCTGCACAAATTGGGTAAACGTGCCCATCAGCATGCTCAGCACCAGTCCCACCAGCAGCAGGAAATAGACATTGCTGCGGCCATCGCGAAACAACCAGTAATGGATCGCCCACGAGTAAACCAGCATCAACAGCACCGACAGCGCGAAGTTGCCGCTAGCGCCGAGCACGACCAGGCTGGAGGTGCCCAGCGCCAATACCAGTAATGCCTGGAACAGCAGGTAAACAGCCTCATAGCCCATGATCGCCGGGGTCAGAATGCGATTGCCGGTAAGGGTCTGGAACGCGATCGACGACCACGCCACGCAGACGCCACCGATGGTCATGGCGCCCAGGCGGAGCAGGCGTTTGCGCATCACATAGTCAAAATCCAGCCCCGTGTTCCACAGCACAAAGACTGCGCCGAGCGCACCCACCAACAGCCAGATCGCGAACAGTCTGCTGCGGGCCATCAGCGCTGCCTCCAAACGATCAAGGCCAGCAACAGCACGCCGCCAAGACTCCCGGCGGTCAGCCCGATCGGCACCTCGAAGGGGTAGATGATCAACCGACCCAGGATGTCGCACAGCAGCAGCAACGCCGCACCGCCGAGGGCCACGATGGGCAGGGTACGCTGCAGGTTATCGCCGTAGCGCAGGGCAACCAGGTTGGGGATCACCAGGCCCACGAACGGGATAGCCCCGACCGTGATCACCGAGACCGCCACCGTCACCGCCACGAGCATCAAGCCTGCGGTCACGGTACCGACGTAGTTCAGGCCAAGGCCGCTGGCGATGCCCTCGCCCATGCCCAGCACGGTGAAGCGTTGGGCGTACAGGTAGCTGGCGAGAACCACAGGCAACGTCAGGTAGACGATTTCATAATTGCCCTGCACTACCCTGGAGAAGTCGCCCAACAGCCAGCCCTGCATGCTCTGCAGAATGTTGTGCCGGTAGGCGTAGAACTCGGCCAAGGCGCTTAACACACTGCCATACATCAGCCCGATCACCGGCACCAGCACGCTGTTGCGCAGGTGAATGCGCTGGATGATCGCAACGAACAGCGCACTCGCGCCGAAGCAGAACACCAACGCCAGCAGCATCCGCCCAGCACTACCCGCCCCCGGCGCCAGCACCATCGCTACGAGGATGCCCAGCTTGGCCGCGTCCAGGCCGCCGGAGGTGGCCGGCTCGACAAACTTGTTGCGCACCACATGCTGCAGAATTACCCCGCATACGGCCAAACCGGCACCAATCAGGACCAGCGCGGCCAGCCGCGGCAAGCGGCTCGCCGTCAGCGTCAGCCAGGCACTCGCATCACCCGCCACCAACTGCGCCCACTGCAATGGGCGGGCCCCTACCATCAGCGATACGGCGCACAGCCCAATGAATACGCCAAGCCAACCGGCACGCATCAGACCGGACCTTGCTGGGTGGCTGCGGTGATACGCCAGCCCTGCGCCGCCTGCCGCTGGCGGATGAACTCGGCGTAGCGGCCGCGACCGCCAAGCAAGACGGCCGGCGCGCCCTGCTCGACGACACGGCCGTTTTCCAGCACCACGATCTGATCAGCCGTCGCCACGGTCGACAGTTGATGAGCGATGACGATCAACGTGCAGCGGCCGCGCAGGCGCTGCAGGGTTTGCGCAATCGCCGCCTGGTTGTCCGCATCCAGCGCTGCGGTGGCTTCGTCGACCAGCAGGATCGGTGCGTCTTTGAGCAGCGCCCGGGCAATCGCGATGCGCTGACGCTCGCCCCCGGAGAGCCGCGCCCCGCCTTCGCCGACCTGGCTGTCGAGGCCGTCCGGCAGACGCGCGACGATCTCGCTGACGCCCGCCTGCTGCGCCGCGAGCAGTACTTGCTCGGTGCTGGCCGACGGCTTACCGATGCGGATGTTATCGGCGATGCTGCCCTGGAACAGGTAGCTGTCCTGGAAGATCTGACTGATCTGCCCGGCCAGGCGCTCACTGGCGATCTGCCGCACATTCACGCCGCCAACCTGCAGGCTGCCTTGGCTGACATCGAAAAAGCGCGCGATCAGCCTGACCAGGGTGGTCTTGCCTGAGCCGGACGCTCCGATCAGCGCAACCATGCTGCCGGCTTTGATTCGCAGGCTGATGCCTTGTAGAACGTTTGGCTGGCCGGGCGCATACGCGAAGCTGACGTCATGCAGCTCGACCGCGCCATCGGCCGGTTGCTGCGGCGCGTGTGGCTGAGTCAGCGGCGCGACCGCGAGAATCGCCTGTGCGGCCGCTAGCTGAGCCTGGCCAGCGCGCAGGATGTCTGCGTAGCTGGCAACCTCCAACAGCGGATCGACAAAACGGCAGAGCATCACCAGCCCGACGACCAACGTCACCAACGTGGTGTAGTCCGCGCCTGCGCCCAAGGCATCGCTCAGCCACAGCGCTGCCACACCGAGCAAGCAGGCAAACAACACGTGCACCACCCAGGCGTTCAGCAGCGCAGACAATGACGAGCGCACGATCAGACGCCTGGATGATTGCCGCTGGCGGTCGATGGCCTGGTCCAGCAAGCGCGTGCCGCCGCCCTCGCCGTTGAACGCCCGCAGCACCGACTGCGCCTGAGCGAATTCGACAATGCGCTGGCTCGCGGCCGCGAAATCGTGCTGAAAAGCCGCGTCCACGCCACGCCCAAGGCGGCCCGTGAGCCACATCGTACTCAGCAGCATCGGCAGCCCCAAAAGTGCAACCAGACCCAGCGGACCGTGTATCCAGAACAACATCAACAGCATCACCAGCGACGTCAGTGCGCTGCTGATCAGGGGCGTGAAGACATGCGCAGGCAACTGCGCCACCGCCATCATGCCTGGGCCAATCACGTGCGCGAGCCGTGCCGTCTGCTCGGCGTCGAACCAGCCAATCGGGAGGCGCGCCACGTGATCGCCAATGCGCTGGCGGGCGCTGCGCAGCACCGCGACCCCCACCGCTACCCCGGCCCGTTCTACCTTGAGGCGCAGCCCCCAGCAGAGCAGCACCCCGCCCAGCAACCCGCCGAGCCACAGACCACTGCCACGCATATCGCCGTTCAACAGGCAACTCAGCGCCGGCAGCACGATGGCGATGGTCAGGCCGCTTAACAAGCCGTAGCCCACCGCCAGCGTGAGATAACGAAACAGCACCTTGGCGTCATCGGCCAGCAGTTCAGAGAGCGCGTTCAGCATGTCGCCACTCCCGCCCGCTGCACATAACCGCCCCGCCTCCAGAGCCGTGCATACAGCCCGCCCAGCGCGAGCAGGTCGGTGTGCCTGCCCTGCTCGCAAATGCGCCCGCCGTCGACCACGATGATCTGATCGGCGTCCGTGATCGTGTCCAGCCGGTGGGCGATCACCAGCAGTGTGCGCCCGGCGGCGAAGCGCGACAGCGCCTCCTGGATGGCAGCTTCGCTGTCGCCGTCGGCCGCAGCGGTGGCCTCGTCGAGTAGCAGAATCGGCGGGTCCAGCAGCACTGCGCGGGCAATACTCAAGCGCTGCTGCTCACCGCCGGACAATCGCGCATCGTCGCCGACCATCGAGTCGTAGCCACGCGGCAGGCAGGTAATGCGTTGATGAATGTTGGCGATACGGGCAGCGGCCTCGATCTGTGCCTGGCTCGCCGAGGGGCGCCCCAGCGCGATGTTGTCGCGCACGCTGGCATTGATCAGGCGCACCTCCTGCAGGACGAAACCGATGCGCTGGTACAACTGCGTCGATTCGATCTGCCGCAGGTCGACGCCGCCCAGGGTGATGCGTCCTGCGCTGGGGTCGAAAAAGCGCAACAGCAGCCGCGCCAGCGTCGATTTGCCCGCGCCGGATGGGCCGACAATGGCTGTGGTCGTGCCTGGCTTGAGCGTCAAGCTGATGTCGCTGAGCACCGTATGCTCCGGCCGATAGCTATAGCTGACCTGCTCCAGGCGTATCTCGTTGCTGCCTGGCGTGTGCGCAACAGCCGCTGGCGGCTGCTCCAACAAAGGTGTCTGCAACAGCGCCTGGATCCGCTGGGCGGCGGCGCTCGCACTGTTCAGGTCGTGGCTGAGGTAGTGCAACAGCAGCAGCGGCGCGCACAACCCCGGGGTCACCAAGGCAAACGGCAAGACCTCAAGCGGGGCGATCCAGCCCAACGCGACAAACCCTGCGCCGCTGCAGAGCACCACGCCCAGCACCGATACCGGTGCGATCAGCGCATTGGCTGTCGCCATCGACGCTACCAACGGCCGGGTGAAGTCGGCGAATGTGTCGGCAAAATCATCCACTGCAGTGCGGTAGCTGGCGTGCGCCTTGCCGGTGCTGCCAAAGGCCTTGACTACCTGCACGCCGTCAACGAATTCAGTGACTGCCGTGCCAATCTTGGCCATGCCGGTTGCAAACGCCTGCATATTGCCCGCGCTGGCCTTCATCGCCCTGCCGAAAAACAGGAAGAACCCAGGGAACGGCAACAGCGACACCAGTGCCAGCCGCCAATCCATCGCAAACAGGTAGATCAACGAAGCCGCAATGGCCCCCGTCGCGCGCCCTACAGTTGTGTAGAAGTGCGCCGTCAGGCTGTGCAGGGTGGCGATATCGTCCTGCAGCGCCTGCTTCACCTCACCCGAGGCACGCTCACTGAACCAACCCAACGGTACCCGTGACAAGCGCTGGGTAATGGCTAGACGCAACTGGTGGGTGATGTGGTTATCAGCCAGGTGCGCCAGCAGCTCGCCTGCAGACATGAGCGCGATGCCCAGCAACAAGCTGAGCACGCTGATACCCAGGCCCCAGGCAATGTTGCCGTGCAGCGCTGCACTGGCCCCGCCCTGCTCGCCCAGTAACATTGTGCCGATGTGCGCAATGGCCGCGAGCGGCACCAACGTCAGCATCGCCCCGAGCGCCGCCAACGATCCCGCCAACAGCAGCCGTCCCTGAATGGGTTTGAGTAGTCGGTATATCGCCCCGGCAGGTGGCGGGATGGCCGTAGCCATGTCATCAGCGCTCATTGGAAAACTCGTCGAAATCAAGCCAAATCGCTGAATGCGAAGCGGTCTGAGAAGCATAATCATATTTAGTTGCATGACTATAAACTAATTTGCGAATTCTCGACAAGACGGTTACAAGACTGCTGTCACGAACCAAGGATCAGCCATGAGTGCCCCCCAACAACCTGCGACCCGAGGACGCCCGCGCCTTATCACCCGCGAACGGATTGCCGAGGCCGGCATAGCGATAGGCCTGCCGCATATCACCTTTGTCGGCGTTGCCGCCGCGATCGGCGTCAGCCACATGGCGCTGTATAAGCATGTGGCCAATCTGGAGGCGCTGAAGATTCTGGTGGCCGAAGAAATGTTCCAGCGTTGGCAGATCCCCCAGGCGCACGAGTGCGCGGACCTGGCCAGTTACATGCTGCGCTTTGCCGACTCGATCCAGGCGTTCGTCAAAGCCCACCCCGGGCTAACGCCGTACATCATCCGTCGCTCGGTGGCGACCGAGTCGATGCTGGCCAAGATCATTGGGCACCAGGCGCACATCGCCCAGGCTTACGCGCTCTCGCAAGAAAGTGCGCGTTGGCTACTGGCGACCGTTGCGTTTCATTGCTTTGCCGTGGCGGATACGGTGTATTCGGCAACCAGCCTGGAGCCGCTGCCAGGCGTCGATCGGGAGGCTGAAAAGCTTGAGATGGAGGCAGCACTGGGCCATGGAGTGCGCGCGCTGATCAATGGCGCACTGGGAATGCTGGGGGAAGCCGGGGACGGCGTGTAGCTGCTCGCGGCTATTAATCGGCGATGCTACTCTGCAAATCCAAATCGTCGCCGCAGGACTGGCCCATGAGCTTCAACTGGCATTCAGGCCCCTTCAGTCGTTCCACTCCTTTGGACGATCAATACCGTAACACCCAAAAGGTCCGCCAGTTCCTGACCGCCGAATGCGGTGATGGCTTTAAATTCGACCGTCCGTTCATGGCCTGGATCAAGAGCGGTGCACCAGCAACGATGGGCGACGTCGCTGACGAATGGAAGCGCAGGAACCGCAGAGGCTAGCAGGCGACCACGATTGTCTGAGCCTGAATCGATCCCCGCCAAGCCCACCGCCGAGTGGGCTTTTTCATGTCTGGGTGAAGGCCCGATCACGCTTTCCAAGAACATGCTGCGGCAATGCGCTCAGTAAAGTATTTGTCAGTTTTGTGTAAACAAAATTGGGCAATTACTTTTAAATGGTTCTCATTTGCGATACCGTCCGACCCCGATTGCATTCTGCCTCTTGAATCCAACCGATCGACAAGGACCGTTCCACGATGCCACGCCCACCCTTCTGCCGTGCCCTGCTCACCTTGGCGCTGATCGCCGCAAGCCCCGTCCAGGCCGAGGAAACCCTCGAGCTAGAACCGCTGCCTGCCACTGAACTGCAAGCTTCGTTCGTCACCGCTAGCGGCGGCGGCACTGATGTGCGTGATGCCCCGGCCAGCGTCAGCGTCATTACCCGCGAAGAGATCGAGCGCCAACCGGTGTACGACCTCAACACCCTGCTGCGGCGCATCCCCGGCGTGACCGGCGGCTTTGGCCCGGTGGGCGAACAGTCGAAGATCAAGCTGCGCGGCCTGGACGACAAGTACACGCTGATTCTGGTGGACGGCAAACGCATCGGCAGCTCCGCCGACACCAACTACCGCCGCGACCTCGGCCGCCAGGACATCAACTGGATCTCGCCGAACATGATCGAGCGGATCGAGATCGTGCGCGGGCCGATGTCGTCGCTGTACGGCTCGGACGCCATGGGCGGCGTCATCAACATCATCACCCGCAAGGTCTCCCGTGAGTGGAGCGGCTCGCTCAACGCCAACACGACCATCCCGGAAGACTCCGACCGCGGCCAGACCAACCAGACCAGCGTCAACCTGTCTGGCCCGATCACCGAATCGCTGGGCCTGCGCCTGGGCGCCAACCTCACCCGGCGCGCTGCCGACGAAGTCGAGCCGCGGGTCGATACCCTCGGCGACTTCGTTTACAACGACGGCGCTGGCGGGGCCAAGGACCACAGCGTCAACGCCCTGCTCAACTGGCAAGTCAACGACAACCACCAACTGTCGTTCGAAGCCACCCAAGGCGTTGAGCGCTCATGGTCATCGAAGAAGACCTTCGGCGACTGGGACGAAACCATTGGTGAAGGCTTTGGTGCCAATCGCCTGACCCGGGACAGCTTTATCATCTCGCACAACGCGGACTGGGGCTTTGGCACATCGCGCATCGACGCCTACCTGAACAAATTCAAGAACGACATCAGCTGGGGCAAGGCCAGCTCTGAAGAAAAGATCGTCGAAGGCAGCCTCAACATCCCGTTCGATGTGCTGATCAACCAGCGCCTTACCGTCGGCGGCCAGTGGAAGCGCGAGCAACTGACCAACACCGACACGCTGGGCACCGTCCCCGTCGATTATCAGGGCAAGCCAGTCGGTGGTGCGGACCTTGAGGGCGACTACTCGGCGCTGTTCATCGAGGACGAACTGTTCCTGCTCGACAACCTCTCGTTGACCTTGGGCAACCGCTTTGACCACAGCGACGAGTACGGCAACCACAACAGCCCGCGCGCCTACCTTGTCTACCACCCGCACCCGGACTGGACGGTCCGCGGCGGCGTATCGCGAGGTTTCCGCGCGCCAAGCCTGAAAGAAGGCAGCGCCGGTGCGGCGACCAACTCCGGCGGTCGCGGCTGCACATCGCTGCGCCCGCAGGGGTACGTCACCGGCGAATGCTGGATGGCCGGTAATCCAAACCTGCGGCCGGAAATCAGCACCAACAAAGAAATCGGCGTGTCCTATGACCACGATGGCTGGGAAGCAGGCCTCACCTACTTCCACACTGACTTCAAGGACAAGATCGAGTACGCCCCACTGGGCAACTTCCAGGGCCGCTGGTGGACCATGCTGGAAAACGCCGACAAAGCTCGCACCCGCGGCTGGGAAGGCAGCAGCACAGTCCCCCTGTGGGAAAATGCCAGCTGGCGCACCAACGCCACCTACATGCTCGAAAGCCGCAACCTGTCGACCGGCCGCGACCTCATCAGCGCGCCGAAACTGTCGCTGTTCAGCGCCATCGACTGGCAGATCAGCGAGCGCATCGGCACCGAATTGTCAGCGCAGCATGTGGGCAAGCAGCGCGGTCTGGGCACCGACTTCGTCAAGTCGTACACCACCTACGACTTCAGCGCCAATTGGGCGGCGACCAACTGGCTGTCACTCAATGCCGGTGTGCAGAACTTGCTGGATGAAGACCCGCGGGATGAGTCGACCAGCTTTTACGTGCCGGGTCGGGCGTACTTTGTAGGTATGACGACCTACTTCTGAAGATTGTCTGGACCTCACGCAAATCCCTGTAGGAGCGGCCTTGTGTCGCGAAAGGGGCGCGCAGCGGCCCCAGGTTTCAGCTTCGCGACCAATATCGCCGGGCCCGCTACGCGAGCCTTTCGCGACACAAGGCCGCTCCTACAGAAACCGCGTGGTGTCAGGATTGGGACGGTAATTTTCCCAGTGTGTGAACCATCAAACCATGGTTCACATCCTGAGCAAGCGCTTTGGCCATGCCACTCAAGTAATGCAGTGCGGTCAGTAGCGTCGGCACCTCCTGCTGATCGGCCAAGGCCAGATCAGTGAGCTTGTGTACCGTGCACATCAGCACCGTGGCCTGCTCGAGCGCATGGGTCAGCGGGTGCCCGGCTTGAACGCGAAACAATGGTTTCTCCAAATCCAGATCGACGCTCTCGCCGAACTGACCTACTCCCACGGTTTTGACCTTGTCAAAAAAGTGCGGCTGATGATTATCCATGACGTATCTCCTAGGCTGCGCGAAATGCGGGTTTGCTCGCGTGGTCAGTGCTGGCGTTGAACACGACTGAGCGCCACTTCCACCAGGGAGCGGGCATGTTCGATTTCGTGCATGGCAGCCAGCGTCAGGACTTGGCCGGGAGGTTTTGAGTGGAGCATTACCGTTTGCTGAGAGACGGTCAGGGCGCAGACCAGGTATTCGGAGATCTGGATCAGGAGGTCTTCGAGGGAGGGGGATGGGTCAGATGAAAAGAGGGGTGGATCGGGGACGATCTTGAGCATATGAATACCTATTTTTTGGTGGTGCTGCCGGCATCTGCTGTCAAACAGAAGGGTGGCAGCTGTACGCGGGTTGACAGACCGGGAAAATAGGAAACCGGCGCACACGAGGTGCCCCACGTACAGCCACCATTGAAAGCCGCGGGCACGCAGTCACTAAATTCACAGTCTGTCAAAACCGGTCGCTGAATTGGCAGCGACAGGGTCAGGCTAGAGGGGATGTGAATGGACTGCAATGACGCAAAGCGCTGGGAAGTATGTTTGGGAAACGGACTACAGGAAAGCGGAAAAATCTGACTTTGGACATGATTTGACGCGATCTGAAACAGGTCTTATTGTCCGGTAATACGTTGTTTCCAAAAGCCTCTGAGGCACTGATGCTCCCAGACTCAGCATTCTATACAGCGCGCGGGAGACGCATAGCTCGACTGCGTGGCAAAGTTGGGCTGTGCATGGTCGCAGCACTCTCCTTCCTCGCGGGCATGACCGACGCAGTCGGGTTCACCGCAACAGGCGACTTCGTATCCTTCATGAGCGGCAATACCACCCGCCTTGCCGTTTCAATAGGTGAGCGGGACTACAGCTCCATCCTCACCATCAGCACTCTGATCGGCGGCTTCATCGCCGGCAACGCCATCGGCGTCATCGTCACGCGCCTGGTCGGCCGCCGCTCTTGGCCATTACTGCTCTGCGTAGGCGCCCTGCTCTGCCTGGCTGGTTTGATCTCGATGCCACTTTTCTCACTGGTGTGCACCGTCATCGCCATGGGCATGATCAATGCCGTGGTCGAGGAAGTGAATGGTCTGCCGATCGGGCTGACCTACGTCACCGGCGCCCTGTCACGCTTCGGCCGCGGTCTTGGCCGTTGGCTGATGGGGGAACGCAAGCCGGGTTGGCGGGTGCAATTGTTGCCTTGGATGGGGATGCTGCTTGGAGCAGTTGCAGGTGCACTGCTGCAGGGGTATCTCGGTATCACCGCGTTTGTGATCAACGGGTTGCTGGCCGTTTTGCTCGCCGCCTCATCCCTGGCAATCCCCCGCCGCTGGCAGCGGGCGTATGTGCAGAAGTAGTTTTGGTCGGATGGCCCATCAGCCTCATTTTTTCTCCTCTCCCACTTAGAATGACCCATCGACGGCTTCCTCTAACGCGAACCCACCGATGCTTGAATACCGGGTAAAGCGGTGTACACTCAGACTTAACGATTAACGTTAAGCATTAAAGCTCATGATTCGAAGCTTCGGATGCAACGATACGCAAGCGCTCTTCACTACAGGCAACACCCACCGCTGGAACGAAATAAAATCGGTCGCAGAGCGCAAGCTGGCTGCACTGGATGCCGCAAAAGCGCTTCGAGACCTGCGCTCCGCCAGGGAATCGGCTTGAGGCATTGCGGGGAGATCGTGCCGGGCAGCACAGCATAAGAATCAATGACCAGTGGCGCGTCTGTTTCGTATGGACCGAGCAAGGCCCTGAAAACGTTGAAATTGTTGACTATCACTGAGGTGCAGTATGTTTAAGAACGGCATGCGACCCGTCCATCCTGGCGAGGTCCTGCGCGAAGACTTCCAAAGCGAACTGGGCTTTAGCGCTGCGGCCTTGGCTCGTGCTTTGGGTATATCTACTCCAACAGTAAATAACATCCTGCTTGAGCGTGGCGGCGTTTCTGCGGACATGGCGCTGCGCTTGGCTATCTGCCTGGATACCACTCCAGAGTTCTGGCTCAATCTGCAAATAGCCTACGAACTGCGCAAAGCCGAACTGGAGCACGGGGAAGAGATAGCTGCAGCGGTACATCGGCTGGTCGCCTGAAACCGATTTGCAAACCCGGCGCCCTTTCACGCTCCGCCCGCGAGCCAAATGCCAAGGGTTTGGTAAACGGCGAAGGTTATCATCCCCCAAGCGATGAGTGCCTCCCCTGCACAGGCGGCGCCTGCATGCCGGCCAGAAGGTGATGACCATGAACGCTTTGGGCCACTTCAACCCAGAGGGCAATGCCGCTGTGCATGGTCGTAGCACTCTCCTTCCTCGTTGCCGGTGCACTGATGCAGGGGTATCTCGATATCACCGCTTTTGTGATCAAAAGGTTGCAGGCCAGTCATCGCGATATATCCACAGCGATGACTGGCTGACCCAACACTTGGCAGGCAGGCTGATCAGCCCACCGGCAACTCTCCCGTCACGATCGCGGTAACGATAAAGATGCCGAACAGCGGCAGCGACCACTTGAAGAACTCTTTCTGGTATTGCCCGAAGGTCATCTCGGTCCGGTTCATCAGCAGGAACAACCACGCTACCGTAGGGCTGGCATAACGCAGCGCCTGCCCCATGAACGAGGCAACACCAATTTCAGTGGGAGTGATGCCGAACTGGTAGGCGATCGGCGCTACTACCGGCAGGATGCCGAAATAATAGGCGTCCACTGGCAAGGCGTAGCAGGCGATCGCCCCCAGGAAGGCGAACATCAGGGCGGTATGACTGCCCATGGATTCGGGGATCAGACCCGCAATGCTTTGCGCGACCGCAGCAGCCATGCCACTACCATTGAAGATGCCGAGAAAACAGCCTGCCGCCATGATGATCGACGCAACTGCGATGGCATCGCCACCATTGGCAGTGATGCGGTCACGTTGCTCGGTGGCGCTGTAGTTCACCGCCAGAGCGATGGCGGTGCCAAGCATGAAGACGATTGCCCCACTCGCCCAGCCTGCCAGCAGGGTGACCAGCATGCCGATGGTCAGGGCCAGGTTGAACAGAAACAGTTTAGGCCGCTTGAACTCACGGTCGTTCTCCTCGATCACCGTGACCATTTCCTCAATCTGCTGCGGCGTGACGATGGCCCGCTCGCCCGGTATGAAACCTAGCCGAACGCGCTCCTTGCGCCCCATCAGATAGGCCATGAAGAACACGTAGATGAACGACACGCCAAGGATCGGCAAAATTGCCACGAACAGCGTGTTCACCTCCACGTTGAGCACTGCGGCAGCGCGCGCCAACGGCCCGCCCCAAGGCAGGCAGTTGCCAAGCCCGCAAGGGAGAATGATGAGCATGGCCAAGTTCGACAACTTCAAGCCCATTTGTCTGTAAAGCGGCAGGAAGGCGCTGGTGATGATCAGGATGGTAGTGGTGCCATCACCATCGAGGGTTACCACAGAAGAAGTGAAGGCCGTGACCAGGATGATCTTTAACGGATCGCCATTGGCCTTGCGGATCAGGTATGTGCATAACGGATCGAACAGACCCACATTCATCATCAGACTGAAGTAAAGAATTGCGAACAGGATCATCACCGTCGGATTGACGGTCCCCAGCGACACCTTGCCTTCTGCGTTGACGGTGTAGAACAGGCCCTCCCTCACCCAGGTGACCAGCGTATCGAACGACACACCGGAGGCCATGCACGCCAGTGCACCGACAATAAGCGAAACGACGATCAGCCCGGTGAACGGGGAAAGCTTTTGCTTGATAACGAGGATCAGGAACGAAACGATCAACAAATAGCCGAGGGCGGTAAGCATTCGGGCATCTCCCAATTTTATTCTTATAGTGCGGAAACGGTATATCAGGGGAGCCTCATGGGCTCCCTTGAGTGCATCAGCGCCCGGTCAGCAGTTCAGTCACCCAGGCTGGCGCAAGCTCTGGCAGCGGCTGGCCGCTAGCCCTGCAACGGGCGTAGTTATCGATGACCTCGCGCCGCTTGGCCTCATAAGCATCCTTTTTCTCCGAAGCCTGCAAGACTTCGAGCAGGCGGCCACGAGGAACGACAGTGACACCGTCGTAATCGCCGAAGACCAAGTCACCTGGAGCGACCTCTACACCGGCACAGTGCACTGGCGCGTTGATCTTGCCGGGGCCCTGCTTGGCCGGGCTACGCTGCATGAATCCCTTGGCGTAGACCGGAATGTCCAGCTCAGCCAGCGGCACCTTGTCACGCACACAGCCGTCGATCACCAGCCCGCTGAGGCCAACTGCCTGGGCAGCGCCAGCCATCAGGTCACCGATGTAGGCACGACCGCGATAGCCCTTGCCAGCCACCACCAGCACGTACCCTGGCTGGCCTTGGTAGATGGCTACATGGATGGGGAAATTGTCACCATCTTCGGTATCCACCGTGTAGGCGGTGCCGAGCATGATCTTGCTTTCATCGAGCGGCATCAGATCGCTGTCCATGCAGCCATTACGGGCAATACCGAGGCTTTGCATGCCATCGCAAAGCTGGGCGGGGCTGAGTTTACGAAAGCGCTCGAGGATGTCCTGCGGGATGGGTTCAGGCAGAGCAAAATACTGTTCGGTGTTCATGGTCGACGATCCTCAAGAGTGGCGGGCGAGATGGGCAATGGCGTCGCGATAATTCATGTCGCTGCCACCCGGCCCTAGCAGGCTGGCCCAGTCGCTTAGAGCAAGTTTCTGTAGTTGATCGCGGGTGGCCGTGGACATGCTGGAATCGACACCGGCCGCTTCGAGCGTCGTCACTACATCGTCGAGTTCAGCACCGCGGCGCTTCGCATGGATCAAGGTCCGAGCGGTGAAGGTATTGGCGAGTTGCTCTACCGTCTTGCCGTTCAGTGAGTCAGCCAAGGATTCGACCAAGGTATCAAGCACGCCGAATCGCTCGGCCGCCAGGAAGGATTCCAGAAACAGTTGTGGCAAGCCTTTCATCACCACGCTTTTGAGCATCTTGATGGCCGAAGCAGAGCCGGGCTCGGCGTCCAGCACAGTCAGCCGCATACCCTGCGGCGTGAAAGCCTGCTCAAACGCCTGGGCGCCGCTGCCGGCCAGCAGCATCGGGACACGGTGGGCGTTACCCGGAACGGTGCCCATCACCGCAACGTCGCAGAAACCAACGCCAGCTGCCCGCGGTAAGCGATCGATAGCCTGTTTGACAGTGGGGGCTGCAGAGTTCATATCGATGTAGTGCTGCCCGCTCTGGAGCAGCGGCATGATTCGCTCGGCCAGTGCAAGGGCGCTGCTGGCGCTGGTCAAACATGCGATGAAGCGCGCTTCTCGGCAGGCCTCTTCCAGGGTGTCATACAGCGTCACCTGCGCTTGCTCGGCACGCTGTTGAATCAGCGGGCCAGCCTTTGGGTCGTCTCTATAGGCGTCATATGCGCCTATGCGCATTTCCCCTTGCTGCCCCAGGCCGCTGGCCAGGTGGAACGCGGCTTCGCCGAAACCGATAAAGATCAGGTCCATGAACACAGTGCCTCTTATTGGATTTATTTCCTTGAGGTAGAGCAAGGCATGTGCCACGCGCGGCGACGTCGGCTTCACTTAAAATAAAATCGTTCAAGATCAATTCATTAGCGCGTGCTCGACCACTTGGCCTTTGCCAAGAGGCAACAGAGGGATAACCTCTTGATTGCAGTTAATTTCATTTCCTTAACAATAATGAAATATAAGGAAAACGAATGAACGACGAGGTGCACCTGGCTGAGCAGAGCATTCCTGCAAACGGAATCGCCGTCATCACGCCGTCCACCACCATGACCCGGGTAATGAACAGCATCCTGCGAGCGCGCCAGCTTTCGCTGCCCGTTGTGGAAGCGGCCCAGACCGATGCGATCAAGACTGCTCGCCAGTTGATTGAGGAAGGTGCTGAGGTGCTGATCAGCCGAGGCAAAACCGCAAGCATGCTTCGCGAACACTTTCGCGTGCCGGTCGTGGAGGTCAGGCACACCTTTTTCGATTGCATCAATGCTTATGAAAAGGCTTCACGCCTGTCATCGAAAATTGCTTTTTTGGCCACCTCAGAGGGCTACGCAAGAATCCTGGAAAAGTCCCGCCCATTCGTACCCAATGCTTCGATCTGCTTTATCGACCCTCTGAGCAGCTTGCAAAACACCGAGTCGGTACTCGACAACCTGCAGGCGCAGGGTATCGAAGTAGCCATAGGCGGACTGTCACTTGAGGAACCGGTGAAATCGAGGGGCATGCACTACGTCATGTCCGATACCGACAGTGACGCAGCAGCAGAAGCGATCGACGAAGCCTTGCACCTTTTGCAGGTGCAGGAGGAAAGAAGACAGCAGCGACAGGAGCTGCAACACCGATACGAGATGATTCAGTCGATTCTGGATTGCGTGTCTGAAGGCATCTTCAGTGTCGATGGTTCGGGCGTGGTGACCAGGATGAATAATGTCGCCCGGAGCTACTTGAGTGCAGTCAACTGCGGAGACGCCGTCACCCAACTACCGCTAAGCAATTACTTCACTCAGGCACTGCGCCATGGCAAACCAGTGCGGGGGGCGTTGATCGACATAGGCCGACTTTCGCTGACACTGAGCATTGCCCCCATCGTGCTGGAGGGACAGATCATCGGCGCCGTCGCCACCCTGCAAAACCAGACGGATATCAAAGCGATCGAGCAGAAGATGCGTCGCGCGTTGGCAGGCCGCCACCTGGCCGAAAGCAGCTTCGACGACATCATCGGCAACAGCGCGGCCTTGCTGAAAGCCAAGGCCCTGGCTGCGACCTATGCAGGGGTGGACAGCACTCTGATGATTGAAGGTGAAACCGGCACCGGCAAAGAGTTGTTCGCGCAGAGTATCCACAATGCCTCACCACGCCGCAGCGGTCCCTTCGTGGCCATCAATTGTGCAGCGTTCGCGCCCGGCGTGCTGGAGAGCGAGCTATTCGGCTACGTTAAAGGCGCGTTCACTGGAGCAACGGCCGAGGGCCGGGCCGGGGTCTTCGAACTCGCTCATACCGGTACACTGTTTCTCGACGAAATCAGCGAAACCTCTTCGGACATCCAGTTAAAGCTACTGCGAACTCTGCAGGAGCGCAAAGTGATCCGCCTGGGGGACGACAAGGTCACGCCGGTGGATATCCGCATTATCACCGCGAGCAACAAACCGTTGCCGGCGTTGATTGCCCAAGGACTGTTCCGCGAGGACTTTTACTACCGGATCTGCGTGCTGAGACTCAAGTTGCCGCCTCTGCGCGAGCGTCGAGAGGACATCCCTGCCCTAGCCCGCCACATTCTCAAAGATAGCGCCAGCGACCTACTGAAAAGCACGCCGAAGCTTATCGCCAGGCTATGCGAGCACCACTGGCCAGGCAACGTACGACAGCTGGGCAACATCGTCGAACGCCTGAGCGTGATGAGCAAGTGCAGCAAGTTGCTTCCGGGCTGGCTGGACGAAGCGCTTGACGATCTTTCGCCGGTAGCCATCAATCCTGCTGGTGAAAGTGTCTCAAAGCTGCCGAACGAGCGAGACATTCTATTTGCCGCGCTGACCAACGCTGGCGGCAATCGGCGAATCGCAGCCGAGCACCTGGGCATCAGCACCACAACGCTGTGGCGCAGGATGAAGAAATTCCTGGATCAGGATCCAGGCTGCTTCGATGCAGCGCGATACTCCTGATGCTTCCTGCACGGCTCTTAGCCCGCTTGTGGTACGAGCGGGCCGCGAATTGGCGGGTTGAGCTGTCAGGGCTACCGAGAATTGGCCCAGCAATCAAATGCTGGGCCACAGGGTGAGTTACAGCAATACAGTGGCCAGCATACCTAAGGCCCCCAAGATGAAACCGATGAGCGCCCCCCGCCCTGGTGCTTCGTGGAACAGAGACCAGACAACTACTGGCTCAAGAAGCAACAATGAGGTGACTGATACCACGGTGACGATCCAGATATCACCTACTGCCACGTACCCAAGCCAGTAGGCTGCCAGTAGGCACACACCTGCAAAACACATCAGCATTCCGGGAAGGACGAGTGTGTCCCATGAGGCACTTCCTGTTTGCGCAAGTTTAGCTACTACTACCTCACTGTAGATCGCACAAAACTCACCCACCACCATCAAGCCTAGAGCAGAAACTCCGAATAGTTCTTTGGACATATCAAAAACTCCTTCGCATTTAGCGCAGCATTTTTGCGCTCCCAGCAGCTGATGCCGCTGACCGGAAGCACGCTGTTGAAATACGAAGCAGCCTTGAACAGGCCTGAATTATTGAAGTGCTTTGCCATGCTCATGTCCTTCAAGAATGTGGATCTCAGCGTTAGACCAAGACACCGATCTGATCATACGGTCTCAGGACCATGCGAAACAACCGGCGCCACATCTGCCTGACATCAACTGCCTGATCTATCTCCTCACCCATCGCTCGACTTTCTACCTCAGCATCATGTGATGTACCACAAGCGCTTCGGTTATGAGGAGCTGTAAGCGTGACATTGAGGGCAAATTGGGCGGATCAATCTAAATCCTCCGCAGGACGTCAACCTTGAACACGCTACTGTAGCCACTGACAAACGCAAGCCATTCGGCGTCCGTCCAGTTGGACCTGCGCTTGACCTGCCGCAAGTCATGACGGCTTGCTTTCGTTGCGCTGAAGCGTTTACGAGACTTCTCGAAATCCAGCAACGCCACCTTGACGTCGCTGGCGCGTATGTCGACGAATACATGTTTCAAGTATAAGCAGCCATGCTGCCACCGTCCGCGGTTGAAGGTCGCAAGCGCGCGGCCGTATGCAGCCAGGATCTCATGATGCCGGTCGGTTCCCACAGAGGTGGCCAAACCCCGAGCGTAGTAGTCCTCCAGTGACAAATAGCCATCCAGAGCCGCAGTGATCATCACTGCGTGCCAGACTCCATCAAGCTTGCGAACGTCTCTGTGGAGAAGCGCAGGCGTCAGAACACCCAGCGAAGTGGCCGCCTCCAGTGCATTCGCTTCGCGGGCAACAGTCGGGTATCCGAATGGATGGCGCAGGCTTCGAAAAATATGCCCTGACTGCTGTTTTTTGTAGAAGGTTTGGCCATCGCACTCGATCCTCAGAACACCGCTCTCACCTCCTCTGCGGATGTTTGGAGGCTCAACCCATTCCCCAGGAGCTCCCAAGATGCGCTCCAGTGCCAGAGCATTGATTTCAGGGCTGGTCGAACAAACTTGTCTCATCAAAAACCTGCGGGCGGTTAGATATCAGGCACCATCGTACCAACAAGAGATACTCTTTGCTTTTATTTCAGTAGTGCCACAGTCGGATCACTGTCGATGCTCTAATCCGGGAGTAAACCCGCCAGATAGGGTAGGAATGTCTCGCGAAAGTCGCCTGACGCGGCAGTGAGTCTGGAGCCATCCTTTGCGATCCGATCGGCCTGAACGTCGAGTTCCCTGACCAAATCGAGGTCTTTTCCAGATGTTCTTTGGTACTCCATCATAAAGCTGCCAGCGCCCTACGAAACGGCGCTTAACGATTTGGCGACGCACTGGACTTATGCTATGCGCGAAGGAATTATTCCATAGGGATCGGGATGACCAAGCGCTCGTAGGAGTGCTCAGAAGGTGAGCTTACGGCGATAGCCGATTGAGGGTTTCAGCAGAGAGCAATCGGACTCTCTTGTTCGGCGTTGACGATCTTGAAGATGAAAATCGGATGGTCGCAAAAATCCCCATACAGAAATGAAAAAGCCACCCTAAGGTGGCTAAGTCATTGGGATTATTTGGTCGGGACGGAGTGATTCGAACACTCGACCCCTTGCACCCCATGCGCTTATTTAACGTATTTCCGTGGAATACAATGGCTCGCCAAGGATCGCCTGTAATCTAGTAAATAAAGGCCTTACAGGCGATATTATGTTCCGTAGCGGCTCACCGGCATCCACCTCTAGCCAGACGGTTCGGTGGGGCAAAAGTGGGGCAAAATTCCAAGGTCATCGACCTTGGCTAGGGGTAGACATTGGCGAAGATCACCGCGAAGCAACTCGAAGCACTCACCCCCGGCGATGATGGCAAAACGCTGCGCGAAGAGGGTGGCCTGACTGCAAAAGTTCGTGCTGGTGTGCGGGGTGTTACAGCGCTGTTCCGCTATGAGTTCAAAATGGGCGGAGTAAAGCGTGATCACCGCCTAGGCAGTTGGCCAAAAAAATCGCTCGCGCAAATTCGTGCTGAGCGAGACGAAGTGAGAGCAGGCGTTACTAAAGGTATTGCACCCGCCGCCGCCCGAAAGGCGGCCAAGATTGAGGCTCAAGCTGCGGTCGCGGCAACCATTGCTAAAGCCGAACGTCATTCCGCCGAGAGCAAGACTGTCACCGAACTTTTTGAAGAGTGGATCCGCGACGGGGTATCTCGTCAGGACGGCAACGCAGAACTTCGCCGCAGCTTCTCCAAAGACGTACTACCCGCCATCGGCGCTAAACCACTTCGAACCCTCACTGAAAAAGACCTGCTCGCTCTTCTGCGCAAGATCAAAGCCCGCGGCCTCAACCGCACTGTAGTGATTCGCAGCAAGGACATAGGCCAAATGCTGCGGTGGGCTGAAAAGCGCAAGCCGTGGCGTACCTTGATGGTCGACGGGAACCCCTCCGACCTGGTTGACGTCAACAGGCTCCTCGATCATAACTATCAGGAGCAGCGCAATCGGCTTTTATCGAGTGTCGAAATCCAAGAGTTGCAGCAAATTTTCGTTCGCCTAGCGCGAGATTATGATGCCCTACCCTCTGGCCAAAAGTATTCAGGCATACGACCTACGAACGCCCGCGTGCAATGCGCGGTCTGGATTTGCCTCAGCACACTCTGTCGCATCGGCGAACTCCTCAAATCCGAATGGCGACACATCGATCTGGAGACAGGCACCTGGCTCATCCCAGCGCAAGCAACTAAAGGTCATAAGGGTAAACGGCAGGATCACCATGTCTTCCTTTCAGCCTTCGCACTGAACCAGTTCAAACGTCTTAGAGAGGAAACCGGCCACACGTCCTTCTGCTTTCCCAGCAAGGATGAACGAGCTCATGTGGATACCAAGACCGTCAGCAAGCTGATCGGAGATCGGCAATGCTGCTTCAAAAACCGTAGCAAGCCTTTATCTGGCCGTCATCACGATGATTCGCTGGTTCTAAACCAAGGTAACAAGGGCGAATGGACGCCGCATGATTTGCGTCGTACAGGCGCGACCATGATGCAGGAGCTAGGAGTGACGCTCGAAATTATTGATCGTTGCCAGAATCACATGTTGGGTGGTTCAAAAGTTCGCCGGCATTATTTGCACTATGACTATGCCAAGGAAAAAAAGGAGGCATGGGACCTATTGGGAGAGCGGCTTGAGTTTATTCTCCGCCCGTCCACTGAATAAAATAGAAAACGCAGTAGGCGAAGAAGAGTAAAACTCTGTCTGGCTTCCGACCCATTGAAAACAGAGTTTTTTCAATCTCCCGTCAACACCGTATAGCCTTAATTTTTTCAGCTTTCAACAAAACATCATACACACGGTCGTCGATCCGTTAGAACCGATCTGCCACATACCTACCACGGCAGAGCTTCTCTAAAAGCTTTCGTACCCATGGAGTGGGACTTTCTCGGCAGAGCAGAACATCTGGTGAGCTTGTCCACGATTTTATCTGGTGAATAGCCCATGTATCGAGAAACTTCTTATTGTAATCGCTCAGCGTTATTAAATATAAAATGCTACCAATCATGTGGTCAACACAGCGGGCAATCGCTGACTCAGAAACCCACTCACAAGACAACGACTGCACGAGCGAGAGCTGACCACCTAGGATGGCCAGCTCTCCTAATATTTAAATAGCCCCTGAACCTTTTTGAGCAAACAGCGATGGATCAGGCGCGCGTTCAACTCTATTCGCCTTATACCCGTTCAGCAAAGCTGGAAATAGCGTCAGCCATCTCCTTCGGCCGCTCCGGAGCCAGCGCGTGGCCCGCTCCGGCAATCACTTGATGTTCCACTCGATCACCCAGCATCGATTTCAAGATATTGGGGATAACCACAGCATCTTTTTCAGCTTGCAGATCCAGAATGGGCACCGTGTCCCCAGCAGACCAATAGCTTTCGACCGGGGTGCTGTCGCGTGCGTGATCCTGAGCCACATGAGTCTTGTCATACCAACCGCCCAGCCAGGCTCGTGCATCATTACCAGGTGCGAAGAACGCGAGTTGCAGATATTTCAGACGCTGGGCCTCGGGTAACGCATAATTCCCCGCACCCTTAATAGCTTCAACCATCCGACCGTAGGGCTTCTCAGAAGAACCAGCAGGCAATTTGCCAATGGAGGCAGCCGCCAGCACTACGCCTTTCACAAGATCCGGACGGTCAACTGCAAGCACCCGAGCAGGTTGGCTGCCCCAGGCGTGACCGACCACAATCGCAGGTCCGGTTTGCGCTTTGTCCATCACCAGCGCGACATCGGCCGCAAAGTCATGCAGGGTAGGTGTATCCATGGGTGCCCGGCTTCCATTGACACCCCGCGGCTCAGGCCGAATGACGCGGTAACCATCATCAGCCAGGTAAGTGGCAACCTCATCGTAGTCGTGAGCACCGCGCCCCTTGGATGGCAGGATCACGATAGTTTTCCCAGAGCCTTGAACCAAAGCCTCGATAGTCACGTCGCCTTTGCTCGCAGTCAGTACGGAGACGTCATTACTGGCCAGCACGTGCTGGCTAGCCAGGCAGAAACTGAGCAGGGTGAGGGACGTCGCAAAGTAGGTAGAACGCATGGTCTAAGCCTCTTGTTTTTATCTGGTGGACGGAGCCCATCAGTTGCTCCGCTGACAGCAGACTATGCGTTTGGCAAAACATGACAAATACCGTGTAACGATAGCTATCGATGATTTTTGAGCATGGTGGGTTGCTAGGGAGATGGAGCGAAAGACATTTTCGCTCGCAGGCCAGATTGAAGTGGAGCTTTGGCCATCAGCACATCTTTAGTGGGCCAGCCAATGGGTCGCCTCCTTCCAGGCGCCAACCGTGACCAATTCCTCCAAGGTCTCCAGCAAAATTTTCTCATAGCTCAAAGCCAGGCGCGAGCTGCGTCGCTCACGTAGCCGAGTCAATGATACGGTAGAGCGAATACCCGGCCTTTCGATGGGGTGCCCGACCAAAGTGTGGCTGTTCACATCCTCCTGCACCGCGGCATGCGCCAAAATCGAATAGCCAAGGCCTTCTGCAACCAAGCGCTTGGTCAGGCTAACGCTATCCACCTCAAGCACGACATTGAGGCGGACCGCGTTTTGCGCGGCAATCTGTTCCACTAAACGACGGTTGCTATGAGGCAAACCAGGCAAAATCAACGGAAAATCACCCAACGCAGTCAAGCGGACATTGCGAGCACCCTCCCCTGGTGGACCGACCAGAACCATGCGCTCACTGAACAATGGCCGCACGTCGAAAGCTTCGACCAGGGGCTGGTTATAAACCACGGCCACGTCAATACGGCCTTCCAGCAGCCACTCCTGAAGCGATGTGCTGAGGCCCTCAAGTGCGTGCAACGAGGCTTTGGGCCAGCGCTCTTTGAATTTACGAATCAGCTCGGGCCCGACAATTGATCCAATCGCCGGCGGCAGGCCTATTGCCAGATGCCCTCGCTCCTCATCAGCAGTATTGCGCACATGGTCCGCTGTCTCTTCCACATACCGGAGCATGATTTCAGCGCGTTCAAGCAGTCTAGAGCCGGCAGCTGTCAGTTCGACACCACGCCCATGTCGAGTAAACAGTTCCACCTGGAGCTGCTCCTCCAGCTTGGCGATTTGCCGGCTCAACGCCGGCTGGGCAATAAACAGCTCACGCGCGGCGCGGCTGAACCCGCCGCACTGAGCAACCTTCACGAAAGAGCGGAGTTCACGAATATCCATTGTCGAATCCCATGCTGATAGGGCATAGCTTTTTATCAAAATAAGGTTTTTGTACCTCTTACGCCAGTTCTCTATGCTCACTTCAAATAGCTATGCAGTTGGGATTGGCCGTCCCTGCATGCGAACCACAAGAACAATGACGCCCCTACAGGGGCGAGGAAATGCCATGAATCAGTTGAAGAAGCTCCACGTCCAGGTGCTGATCGCACTTGTCGCTGCCGTCATTCTCGGTTTCGCCGCGCCCACCTGGGCCACTGCCATGAAACCACTGGGACAAGCTTTTATTGCCCTGCTGAAAATGATGCTCGCTCCAATTGTCTTCGTGACCTTGGTGCATGGCCTCACCCACGTTCAGGACATGCGCAAGCTCGGTAGGCTTGGCATGAAATCACTGCTTTATTTTGAAGTCGTCAGTACGGTGGCGATGCTCGTAGGTTTCGTACTGGTGAACGTTGTCGAGCCAGGCGTAGGGTTACACGCCACCGGCATGGATGAGTCCTCGGCAGCCATCAAGGCGACGGCTGCCGCTGGCGAAGTCTCCGTGATCACTTACCTTTTGAGCCTGATTCCCCACACCCTTGTGGACGCCTTCGCCAAAGGCGACATCATTCAGGTTTTGCTGATCTCGGTCCTAGCCGGTATCGCAATCAACCGTACATGCGGGCCTGACTCAGTGGCAGTACGCGCTATTGACGAAGCCCAAACCATTCTCTTCAAGATGCTCAGTTTCATCATGAAGCTGGCCCCCCTCGGCGCATTCGGCGCGATGGCTGCTGCAATCGGTAGCTACGGTGGCGACACCCTGCTCTACCTTCTCAAACTCATCGCCGTTTATTACGCCGCCTCGCTGCTGTTCGTATTCGGCGTGCTCGGCACCATCAGTTGGTCAATTGGCCTGCCGTTCATGACGGTGCTGCGGTTGATCCGTGATGAAATCTTGCTGGTGTTTGGTACAGCTTCAGGTGAAGTAGCCTTCCCGCGGCTCATCGAAAAACTCAAACGCACTGGCTGTGATGAAGTGGTGGTTGGGTTCGTGCTGCCGGCCGGCTACAGCTTCAACCTGGACGGCACAGCCATCTACATGGCAATCGCCATCGGCTTTATTGCGCAGGCCACAGACACGCCTTTCTCCCTGTGGCAACAAGCGGGTCTGCTGGCAATTCTCAGTATTACCTCCAAAGGCGGCACCACGGTCGCCGGGGGAGCTTTCATCAAGCTGGCAGCCACCTTGCAGTCTGTACAAACCCTCCCATTGAGCGGCCTGGGCCTTCTGTTCGGCATCGATCGGATCATGGCAACAGCGACAGCACTCACCAACATCGTTGGCAACACCATCGCTGTTTTCGCAATCGCACGCTGGGAGGGTGCTTTCGATCCACAAGCGTTCGAGCGTGAAACAGGCCGTGCGCCTGGCCGCAGCCTGCTCAAGCCACCGGCTGTCACTGCAACCCAAGCCACGGCGCATGACGCAGGTTCACACGCACAAACTCAGACTCAATCGCATACCCAGCACTCGTAACAGGAATGGCCATGAATCGCTTGCCTCCCATCGATCCGCAGCAACTCAATGACACCCAACGTGCCGTCTACGATCGCATCGCCAACGGCCCGCGGAAAGGGGTCCGCGGTCCGCTCGCCATCTGGCTCCATCGCCCGGAACTGGCAGAGTGCGCCCAAGCCCTTGGACGCTACTGCCGCTATGACAGTAGCTTGGAACCGCGCCTTTCTGAATTGGCCATTCTGCTGATGGGGCGTCATTGGCTCGCCGAGTATGAGTGGGCAGCGCACAAACCCTTTGCGCTGGAAGCTGGCCTGGCTCCGGAAGTCATCGACGCCATCCGCGATGGAAAAGCGCCCCCATTCCACAACGCCGATGAGGCATTGGTGTATCGCTTCGTCCGCGAGCTTCACGACACCCGCAGCATTAGCGACGGTCTCTACAAAGAATTCATCGACCTGCTGGGCAACGATGCCGCAGTCGATCTCGTGGGTATTGCCGGCTATTACACATTGATTTCCATGACCATCAAAGTGTTCGAGGTCCCGCCACCGGCAGGCGTCGCCTCCGAACTGCCTACCACGTTGAATTGAGGGCTACACCATGAATGAAGTAATTCCAACCAGCGATCGTTTGAAAGGCAAGGTCGCGATCGTTACCGGTGCAGGTTGTGTAGGCAGCGGCTGGGGTAATGGCCGTGCTGTGGCGGTGCTGTTCGCGCTTGCCGGCGCCCGCGTATTCGCTGTTGACCGCGACATTGACGCCATGGAGGAAACACTGGGTCGCATTCGTGAAGCGGGTGGCGAAGTGACGCCTTACGCTTGCGACGTCACTGACAGCGCAGCGGTAGCCGACATGGTGGCCGCCTGCAAAAACGTATACGGGACCGTCGACATCCTTGTGAACAACGTCGGCGGATCTGCCGCAGGTGGAGCGGTTGCTCTGCCAGAAGACAAGTTCGACGCCCAGATCGCGCTGAACCTGAAAAGTGTATACCTGACCTGCAAGCACGTGATTCCGCTGATGGAGGCGCAAGGCAGCGGCTCAATTATCAATACGGCCTCGACGTCTGGGATCCGGTTTACCGGTTCCGCACAAGTCGCATATGCCGCGAGCAAGGCCGGCGTCATTCAACTGGGCCGCGTGACCGCCATTGAATACGCGCCCAAAGGTATCCGGGTTAATACTGTGGTACCCGGCCAACTTCACACTCCGATGGTCGAAGTCCGCCTGGCAGGGCAGCGCACCGGAGGGGATGTGAACAAGTTGCTGGACTCTCGCTTAGCTCGTATCCCACTGGGCTTCATGGGTGATGGTCGTGACACTGCCTACGCAGCATTGTACCTGGCCAGTGATGAGTCCCGCTTCGTGACGGGCACCGAGATCGTCGTCGACGGCGGTATGACCGTGCGCTGCGGCTAAGTGCCACTGGGGCCGACAGGCACCATCCACAGACGTACCGCAAGAACAGGTCACCATGAACGCTCACGACCATGTTCAGCCTCCACAGCGCCTGTCATTAAGCAAACAGTCATCGCTGCCGCGGGTATTGCCCTGCTCGGCGCAACAGCCAGTCAGACATTTGGAGCCTTCATGTCCAGTCCACCCAATGCATCTGGGAGGTGGGATTGCCACACCCATATCTACGGCCCCTGGGAGCATTTTCCACTACCGGCCAACGCCGCCTACACCCCCGCACCCGCGCCATTTGCAGATCTTCTGGCGTTGCACCAGCGGCTAGGCATTGAACAGGGTGTGTTGGTTCAAGCTGCGCCCTATGGCACCGATCACTCGGCCATCCTGACCGCAATCGCCGAGAGCGGCAGGCGCTACCGTGGCATAGGGCTGATCGACGAGCGCACTACCGATGCTCAGCTTCAAGCGCTGCACGACGGTGGGTTGCGTGGCATTCGCTTCAACCTGATGGGGCATCTGCCGGGTGCACGGGATCCGCAAAAATTGCGCCATCTCGCCGAACGGGTAGCCCCCTTCGGGTGGCATGTGTTGGTACACGGGGAGCTGCATGCACTCTTGCCCTTCCTAGACCAGTGGAAAGACCTGAGGACGCCGCTGGTCATTGACCACATGGCTAGAGTCGACTTTACCAAGCCCCTCCCTCGCGAGGAACTTGCTGGACTGAAGCGCCACCTGGAGCATCCAGGCCGCTGGATTAAATTATCCGGCATTGACCGTGCCATGCAGGGCAAGCCGGGGCCATGGCTACAAGCATTGGACCTGGCTCGCGAGTTCCTCGAGTACGCACCGGAACGAGCCATCTGGGGCTCGGACTGGCCGCATCCAAACATCAAGGGCAGCCCGCCGGATGATATGCAACTGCTTCAGTTCATCGAACAGGTCTGTGACAGCAACACGCTCAAGCACGCCGTTCTGGTCGACAACCCGGCGCGGTTGTACCGATGAGTCGTGTGAGCTTCAACACACTGAGGGAAATCAAGAATGGACGATAGAGATTGGCGTCCAAGCACCCGTGTACCTGATCCAGCCGTACGGGAGCTTGATCCACGGTTTGCACATTACCGACTGGCGCATGCCAAGGTCGAGCGGCTAGGGGGCGGATTGCGCTGGGCCGAAGGGCCCGCCTGGTTCGCTGACGGCCGGTATGTGCTGTTCACCGACCTACCAAACGACCGCATCATGCGCTGGGATGAGGCCACCGGTGCCATGGGCGTATTTCGCCAGCCAGCCAATCAGGCCAATGGCATGACCCGTGACCGTCAGGGCCGCCTGCTCGTATGTGAGCACGGCGGACGTCGTGTCACCCGTACGGAATACGACGGCAGCATCACCGTTCTGGCGAGCCACTTTGAAGGTAAACCACTCAACTCACCGAACGACATCGTGGTGAAGTCCGATGACAGCATCTGGTTCACCGATCCGCCCTTCGGCTTGGTCAGTGACTACATGGGTTGTCAGGGCCAAGCGGCGCTTCCAGCCAATGTGTACTGCCTGACGCCAGACGGGAAACTGCATTGCGTAGCGCAGGACATCGAAGGCCCCAATGGGCTTGCATTTTCCCCTGATGAGAAAACCCTTTACCTGGTTGAATCAAGGGCCCGCCCACGACGCATCGTCTCCTACCGCGTCGATGATCAAAACCAGCTCCACGAACGCAGCGCATTCATCGACGCCGGAACAGGCCTGCCAGACGGGATACGTGTGGACGTTGATGGAAACCTCTGGTGTGGCTGGGGCGCTCCTGAACCGGGCCTGGATGGTGTACGCGTGTTCGCCCCCGACGGCACCCCCATTGGGCACATCGATCTGCCTGAACGATGCGCCAACCTTTGTTTTGGCGGTCCAAAGCGCAATCGCCTGCTGATGGCTTCAACCACCTCATTGTATTCGCTGTTCGTCAACACTCGCGGCGCCTAAAGGGCGCACATGCACAGGTAGCCATATGAAAAAAACAAGATCTACTCCGCTGCTGCTCTCCACTGGCCTGGCCAGCCTTCTGACCCTATCGACCGGTGCTGAAGCCGCCGAACTGAAAATCATCGCAAGCGGGGCATTGAAAGGGGCCATGGCCCACCTCCAGCCCGCATATGAGCGAGCCAGTGGTAACACCCTAAGTATCAGTTGGGGACCGTCGATGGGGGATTCCCCGGAGTCCATACCGCAGAGGATCAAGCACAAGGAGCTTATGGACCTAGCCATCATGGCCAGCGAGACCATGGACCTGCTTGGCCCGACAGGCGCTTTCGATATGGCGACGCGTCGCGCCATTGCCGACTCCCGAATCGGCGTAGGCGTACCCAAAGGCCATCCGCATCTGGACGTATCCACAGTCCCAGCACTTCGTGCCGCCCTGCTTAGCTCGGAAAAAATTGCCTATTCCCAAGGTGCCAGCGGTGTCTACATCCGCACAGAATTGTTTGCCCGTTTGGGCATCACGGATCTGGTTAAACAGAAAACCGTAGAGATTCAGGGCAAAGAGTTGGTAGGCACAGCGCTCGCCCGAGGCGATGCAGATATCGGCATGCAGCAGATCAGCGAACTGAAAGTAACCCCTGGCGTGGATTACCTGGGGCCTCTTCCCGAGGATGTGCAGAAGGTCAGCCGCTTCTATGCAGCCGTCGCCAGCACCAGCCACCACGCCGAACTGGCGCGCGAGTTCATCGCCTACCTCAACAGCGCAGAAGCGCACCAATTGCTCGAGGAAAGTGGCCTCGAACCAGCTCCCTCGCAAGCTGCAAAAGGACAACAAGAATGAAAAAAATCTCGCATTTGATCATTGGCGCGTCGCTGACACTAGCTGCCACCGTCGCGCTGGCGGGCATGCCTGCCGAAACGCCTGCCGTGCAGCAAAAAATTGTGCATTACGACGATGTGCAAATCGAAGTCAACACCCAGGGAACAGGCCCGATCATCGTGATGCTTCCCTCCCTGGGGCGCTCAGGTCGTGACTATGATCAGGTGGCACAATACCTTCAGCAAGATGGATTCCGCGTCGTACGTCCAGAACCACGCGGTATCGGCCAAAGCCAAGGCCCCATGGAGAAGCTATCCATCCATGACTTCGCGCGCGATATCGCAGCAGTCGTCGAGCATGAAAAGCAAGGCCCCGTGGTAGTGGTCGGCCATGCATGGGGCAACTTTCCTGCACGGCAACTGGCAGCCGACCGACCCGACCTGGTGCGCGGCGTAGTACTGGCCGCTGCGTCTGCTGGTAAGGTCCCACCAGGGTCGACCGAGAAGCCCATCAACGCCGAGATGCGTCAGGCCATCGATGGGGCCGGCGACCTGAAGCTCTCCGAGGAGCAGCGGTTGATCTATCTGCGCAAGGCGTTCTTTGCACCCGGTAATGACCCACATGTCTGGCTCGGCGGCTGGCACGACGCAACCCATGACGCCCAGTCCTACGCGCGTAACAACACACCGGTAGACGACTACTTTGCAGCCGGAAAGGCGCCGATTCTGGATTTGCAGGGAGAATCGGACACAGTAGCCCCGCGGCGGTTCTCTGGCGTGCTGAAGAGCATGCTGGGTGATCGTGTGCAAATGGTAGTGTTGAAGAACGCGGGTCACGCCATGGCGCCAGAGCAACCCAAAGCTATGGCCGCCGCCATTGCAACCTTTGCCAAAGCCCAATACACCAAGTGAAATATCCAGGACGGGCGGCGCAAGCCCCCGTCCTTCGCGATATCCTAGCGCCTACCTGCAACGCGACCGATGCAAGCTTTGGCCTAGGCTTTCAAAACCGCCTCAGCTTAAAAAGTCTACTCCTGGCCGAGCACGCTCATCGACGCTCAACGAGAACACATCTAGGCGCGAATAGTGGCCAACCACATCGAAATCGTAGCGCGCACGCACCAGTTCATCGGTGTCTATATCCGCAGTCAGCAGCCCTTCTTCCCCGCGCAACGGGCCGGCGAGCACATCGCCCAGTGGGCCGACGATGACACTGTTACCTTGGATAAGGGGGCGCTCCGGGTCCCATGCGGGCACTTCGATACCCAATTCGCGCGGCGATTTCTGCACCTGGCAGGCGCTGACCAGAAACACCCGCCCCTCATGGGCGATGTGCCGCATACTGGCCAGCCAGACGTCACGCTCGTCGACCGTCGGTGCGCACCACACCTGCACGCCCTTGGCGTACATCGCGGTACGCAACAGCGGCATGTGGTTTTCCCAGCAAATCGCCGTGCCAAGCCTGCCGGCTGGCGAATCGACAACAGGTAACGTCGAGCCATCACCCTGCCCCCAGATGAGACGCTCGGTACCGGTTGGCATCAGCTTCCGGTGCTTGGCGATTAGCCCACCCTCTGGCGCAAAGAACAGCGCGGAGCAGAACAGTGTGTTGCCCGAGCGCTCGATCACCCCGACCACCAGATGCGCCCCGGTGCGGGCGGACAAGGCCGCGAGCTCGTCGGTCTCCTCGCCAGGCACATCAATGGCGTTCTCGAAATAGGCTTGGAATATCTCGCGCCCCTCTGGCAAGCGGTACCCCAGGAAAGTCCCGAATGTCTGCCCTTTCGGGTAGCCACCCAGGATCGCCTCGGGCAACACGACCAGTTTGGCACCGCTCGACCTTATCGCTTCTTCGTAGCCGAGGATGGACTTCAAGGTCTCGGATTTTCCGAGGGGGTGGGAACCTATCTGCAATGCTGCAACGGTTGTAAGGGGCATGATCAGATCTCGCATGGGGTGTCTGCATGCAATGTTCAGCTTCAGGCCGTTATTGAGCAATACTGCGAGGAACTGATCTGATATCAATGAAACTCATATCGCTCCCCGTCTCACGGGTGTTTGCGCATTAACCCTGTAACGGTTCTCTTGATCATGAACAAACTGGACATCGCCTCTGTGGACCTGAACCTGTTCAAGGTTTTCGAAGCGTTATATGAAGAAGGCGGCGCCGGCCGCGCTGCCATCCGCCTGGGCATTACCCAGTCAGCGGTAAGCGCTGCGCTGGCCAGGCTACGGGCCGTGTTTGGGGATCACTTGTTTGAACGAACAGGCCGCGGCCTCAAGCCCACTGCCAAAAGCGAGGAGTTACGCCCGATCGTGGTCGCCGCGCTGGACAAATGCCGCCAAGGCTTGATGCTGGCACTGCACGACGAAACGGCGATTCACGGGCGCACCATCGCACTGGGCATGTCGGACGACTTCGAACTGGCAATTGGCAGGCTGTTGATCAACAAAGTGCAGGAGCAGGCGCCTGGCATCCGCCTGGTGTTCAAGCAAACCCACAGTTTGCTTGCAAGCGATGCGTTGATGAACCGGCAGTTTGACCTTGCCTTGACCTCGGGCGCCGTTGCCTCGAAGACGCTGGGGCGCCTGGCACTTGCGACAGGTGACTACACCTGCCTGACCGCTGCCCATGCTGGTGCTACCGTGCTGACACATGAGGCCTACCTTGAGAAGCGCCACATTCTGGTTTCATCGGGTGGCTATGTGGGCGTGGTGGACGAAGTACTGGCGACGCAGTCGCAGCAGCGCACGGTAGAGGCTTCTACCACCCATTTCGCGGCGCTCCCGGCGCTGCTTCAACACAGTGACTGCGTGGCGACCCTGCCGACCCATGCTGCCAAAGCCTTGGCCAGCATCAGCAAGGTCGAATGCCACCCCTGCCCCATCAGCCTGCCACGTTACTCGATAGAAATGGGATGGCGAATCGACAATGCCCGGGACCCGGCGATTCGCCTGGTGATGGGCTGGGTGCGCGAGGTCATTGCTCAACTGCCAGGCGTGACGACAGCCGGCTGAACCAGTGGGTAGCGGCGACTGCAGAGTGTACCTGCTGCTCTGTTCGCCATCGCCTAGATGGCGGCGTCCACGCGCTCGAAGGCCAAGGCCAACCCTTGCCCCACACCGACACACATCGTCGCCAGACCATAGCGGCCACCCGCGTTCTGCAACTGGTGAACAGCGGTCAAAACCAGTCGATTACCGCTCATGCCCAGCGGATGGCCTAATGCAATCGCTCCACCATTGGGGTTTACGCGTTCGCTGTCATCGGGCAATCCGAGCTCACGCATCACCGCTAGCCCCTGTGCTGCAAAGGCCTCGTTGAGTTCGATGACGTCGAAGGCATCAATGGTCATGTTCAGACGTTGCAGAAGTTTGCGCACCGCCGGCACAGGGCCAATCCCCATGACATTAGGCTCTACACCGGCACTGGCCATGCCAAGTACACGGGCACGGGGGGTGAGGCCAAACCGGACTACTGCCTCGGCACTGGCGAGAATCATCGCGCTGGCACCGTCATTCAAGCCTGAGGCGTTGCCGGCGGTGACCGTGTAGTCAGGGCCGTTGACCGGTTTGAGCTTGGCCAAGGCCTCTGCTGTAGTGTCTGGACGGGGGTGTTCGTCCTGCGTCACAACGGTGTCGCCCTTCTTGCCGCGAATCACGACAGGAACGATCTCTTCGGCATAAAAACCACGCTCGGTCGCGCACGCAGCTCGGCGTTGGCTACGCAGCGCCATGGCATCTTGATCGGCGCGAGTAATGCCATACTTGTGGGCGACGTTATCACCGGTCACCGGCATGCTGTCTACACCGTAGGCACTTTGCATGGCTGGGTTGACGAACCGCCAACCGAGCGTTGTGTCCTCAAGCTTCTGCGCTCGAGCAAACGGGCCGTCGGCTTTCCCCATCACATAGGGTGCGCGCGTCATCGACTCCACCCCAGCAGCAACGGCGAACGCCATTTCACCAGTGGAGATAGCTCGAAATGCAGCTCCGACCGCTTCCAGACCCGAGGCACAAAGGCGATTCAACGTTACCCCTGGCACGCAAGCAGGCAGCCCTGCTAGCAACAGGGCCATACGCGCCACATTGCGATTATCTTCACCGGCTTGGTTAGCGCACCCCATGAACACTTCATCCAACGCCGCCCAATCAACGTCAGGGTTGCGCTCAATCAACGCCTTCAGCGGGATCGCAGCCAGATCATCGGCCCTGACCGCCGAGAGGGCTCCGTTCAGCCGACCGATTGGGGTGCGTACCGCATCACAGATGAACACATCGCGAGTCATCAATACTCTCCATACAAAGGGGTAAGCGCAGCCAATCGACGCGCCCCCAAAGTGTCGGAGAGCCATCCCCCGCTAGCAATCATACCGTTCCACCCCTTGGAATCACACTTCGGAGAAAAACCGCTTCCCGTCTGTTTTGAGCAACTCCACCATTAACTGCACCGCCGGTGCCAGATAGCCGTGAGCGCGCACAGATACAGCGACCGTTCGCGCCATCGTGGTCTCCTGCACGGGGACTTCTCGCAGTGTGGATTGCCACCGCCCAGACACCAGCGTTTCCCGAGCCATGAAACTCAGCAAGCGGGTTTTGGCGATTAGCCTGGGCAGCAGAGAAACCGCATTGGCTTCAATCTGAACGGTGGGAGCAGGTAGTTGATGTGACCTGAAGGCCTCATCAATCCAGCGTCTGGAAGCCACTGCGTCGCCGGGCAACACCCAGCGGTACCGGCTAAGGGCCATGATGTCGATATCAGAGGAAAAGATCGGATGATCTGCGCTTGCTACAACCACCGCCTCGTCCTGCAGTATTGGGAAGGTAAGCAGATTAGCGTCCTCCGCATTCAAGGGGCAGATGATCGCATCCAGGCGCCCTGAGCCCAGTGCCTCCCGGAGCATGTCATCTTGGCCAATCGAGAGCTTCAAGCGCAGCTCGGGTGCGTGCTCCAACAGGAAGGAGGTGAGCTGCGGCAGCAGATGTTCGGCCATGCTGGCGGAACAGCCCAAACTGATGGTGCCTATCTGCCCGTTGGCAAAGTCGCGAACCTCGCGTTCGGTCTGCGCGATGCTCAGCTGTAACTGCCGCCCCCGCTGCAACAGTAAGTCGCCCACCTCCGTGAGCTTGATTCTGCGTCCTTCGCGCCGAAAAAGCTGCGCACCCAAGCTTTCTTCAAGGCGCTGAATGCTCTTGGTGAGCGCCGGCTGGCTTTTGTGCAGCAACTCAGCGGCCTTACCAAGGTGGCCGGTTCTGGCGATAGTCTCGAAGTAAGTGAGGTCCCTAAGATCCATGATTAATAACTCTCAGTAATCGGTTCATCAAAAACAGCAAATGGACCACGCCCGTCAGCGCCTCGGATAATTGCCTCGCCCAGCATCGAGGACTTTCCAGTGCAAACACTCCCCGCAATCCCAAAAACCGCCTTATTGGAGTGGCTAGGCGTGATCATCGCTGCCGGCGCTGCTGGGCAGGTACTGCATGCTCTGCATGTTCCCGCCGGACTGTTCCTCGGGCCCATGCTCGCAGGTATCGCCTGTGGACTGCTGGGTATCAGAGTCAGGGTGCATCGCCATGCCTTTCGCTTCGGTCAGGGCTGCGTTGGTGTGCTGGTTGCCCACTCGATGACTTGGGCAGTCTTCCAGACGCTGGCCCAGCACGGCTATCCGATGTTCGGCATAACGGCCCTGACATTGGCCATGAGCGCCTTGGTCGGGCTAGGCGCTATACGCTTCAGTGGTTTATCCCGAGCGACTGCCGCTTGGGGCACTGCGCCCGGTGCTGCATCGGCGATGGTGACAATGTCGGAGGATTATGGAGCCGATGCACGTGTGGTGGCGACCATGCAGTACGTAAGAGTGGTTTGCGTGGTCATTGTCGGGGCCTTGGTAAGCCACCTTCTCGGGGCACAGTCGCCCTCCTCCGGTGTCGCCAGTATGGGTCAGGCTGAAAGCCTGATAGATATGGCATTGAGTCTGGGCGTCATCCTGGTTGGTGTCGCAGCAGGCACACGCTTGCCAGCGGGTGCATTACTGGTGCCGCTCTTGCTAGGGGCTGGGCTGCAATTGTCCGGATATCTGACTATTGGCCTTCCCGGTTGGGTCTACAGCCTTGGCTATGCCTTGATCGGGTGCTATATCGGGCTGAGGTTCGACCGGCGCACGGTCACTTACGTCTGGCGGCAACTGCCTGCAATGCTCCTCAGCGCCACAGCCCTGATTTTGCTGTGTGCCGGCTGCGCCTGGGTGTTGGCCAAGCTGATGAGGGTTGATTTCCTTTCAATGTATCTTGCGACAAGCCCGGGTGGCCTTGACGCCATGGCGATCCTTGCTGTTGAAACCCAAGCAGATACAGGTTTCGTGCTGGCCTGCCAAACGCTGCGATTGTTTTCGGTGGTTCTGATAAGTGTGGTGATCGCACGCCAGGTTGTACGAGCCGCACCCTCAGCCGCCAATCAAAAAGAGGGTCAGCCGAAGTCGTGGTCATCGGCCGACCCTAAATGAACCGACAGCGTCAGCTCTGGCTAAGCAGAGCCCCGGTCTTGAGCAAAGCGCACACGTGCAATTGCCGATCGGGATGGTCGAGGGCCCACTGTTCAAGCGCCTCTCTAATCACGTTCAGCCCAATTTGATCGGCATGGTAGAGCAGGCCTCCCCGGTAGCGCGGGAAGCCATAGCCATGAATCCATACCAAATCGATGTCATTTGGGCTGTCGACGATGCCTTGCTCCAGCATATGTGCCGCTTCGTTGACCATCACGAACAAGCAACGCTGCAAGATCTCGTCATCGGAGATATTGCGAGGCTGCACCCCTCTTGCCTGCCGGTGTTCAACAAGCATCCTGGCAACGAACGGGTCTGGCACCCCCTTGCGCTGTCCTGGCTCGTAAAGGTAATAACCCGCTCCAGACTTCTGACCCAGGCGGCCTGCTGCGTGCAGTTGCTCGATGAGGTTGCATCTGCGCTCGGCCTGACCAAGGTTTTCTCCCCGGCCTTTTCTGTTGAACCAGGCGATGTCAACCCCCGCCAAGTCCCGCAGCTCGAAGGGGCCTATGGGGAAGCCGAAACCACGCAGCACGCGGTCGACATCCTCAGGTGACGCACCTTCCTCAAGCAAGAAGGTGGCTTCGCGCTCGCGCACGGCCAGCAACCGATTCCCCACAAAGCCGTAGCAGTTACCAACCGCAACCGCCGTCTTGCCCAACCGGCCGCCGAGTTCCAGCACGGTTGCCAGCACCTCGGGATGCAGGTGCGCGGTCTTCACCACCTCGAGCAGCTTCATTACGTGCGCGGGGCTGAAAAAATGCATCCCGATGACATCACCTGGGCGCTCAGTCACAGCGGCAATTGCGTCCACATCAAGATAGGAGGTGTTGGTGGCAAGAATTGCACTCGGTTTGGCAAAACGGTCTAACTGCCGGAAGACTTCCTGCTTTACAGCCAGGTCCTCGAAAACCGCTTCGATGATTAGGTCTGCGCCTGCGACCTGGTCCAGGCTTACGTGGTAGCGGATGAGCCCGGCATGCTTGGCAGCCTGCTCGGCGGATAGGCGCCCCTTCTCCAGGGCTCCGGCATAATAGCCTTCGATTGTCGTCCGCCCACGTTCAAGCGCTGGGGGCTGGGTATCGATCAGAAGCGTGTCGATTCCGGCGTTAGCCAGGCACAGAGCGATGCCGCTGCCCATCGTGCCAGCGCCGATAACCGCTACCGTATCAATCGCACGCAGCGGGGCTTGTTTGGCCAACGTTCGGCGGCGGGAGGCCAGATCACGTTCGGCAAAGAACACATGCCGCAAGGCCCGCGCTTGGGCACTTTGACGTCGCGAGATAAACAGTTCCCGCTCCAACGCCATGCCCTCATCGAACGGCATCTGCCAGGCAGCTTGCAATGCTTTGAGCGCAAGCGGCGGTGCTTCCTGCCCTGCAACCTTGCGAAGAATCGCCAGGGAGGTTTGTTGCAAGGCCTCGGAATCGAAGGCAGGGACGCCCAGGTTGCAGGTACGCGGGATAGGGTGCCCGACGATAGCCTTGGCAAACTCCAGCGCTGACGCGAATACCGAAGTGCGACTCACTCGGTCCAGCAGGCCAATATCAAGCGCTTGCTCGACACCGATCTGCTCACCGCCCAATACCATGCCGACGGCCAGCTGCATCCCGCACAAGCGCGGCAGACGTTGCGTTGCGCCAGCCCCGGGGATCAAGCCCAGACTCACTTCGGGAAGCCCGAACTGAGTGCCGGGGGCTGCAATGCGATAGTGGCAGGCAAGCGCAAGCTCCAGGCCACCGCCCAGCACCGAACCATGCATTGCAGCAACGACAGGCTTGGGTGATCCTTCGATGGCGGCAAGTACATCAGGTAGGTGCGGAGCCTGCAATGGCAGATCAAACTCTTTGATATCGGCACCGGCAACGAAGGTGCGCCCTTCGCACACGATCACGACTGCCTGAATGTCTGTGTCACCGATCGCCTGATCGAGCCGCGCAGCAACCTGCTCACGCACCTCGCGCGATAGGGCATTGACCGGCGGATTATTGATGATGATCAGGCCGACATCACCTTCGCGTTGAAGCACTACGAGCGAATGCATCGCTTATCTCCTGATAGAGGACATGGGTTACAGAAGCGACAACGGGTAGCTGACGATCACCCGCACATCATCGGCATCCCGGGCGAAGTCGGCACGGTAAGTGGCGCTTCGCAGGCGCATGCTCAGCCCCTTCAAAGACCCGCTCTGCAATACGTACTGCAATTCGACGTCGAATTCGCGCTCACCGTCCGCCCCCGATTCGGCGCCGCGCACATCTGCTTGGCTGCCTTTCAGATAACGCGTCATGAAGGTCAACCCTGGCATGCCCAAGCTTGCAAGATCGAAGTCATACCGAGCCTGCCAGGAGCGCTCATCCTTCTCGGCGAAGTCGCCAACCTGCACGAAGTTCACCAGATACGGGTCTGTACCATCCACGTAGGGGAATGCCGAGTCGCCTGACATTTTCTGGTAGCCGAGCCCAAAGGAGTGACCACCCAGTTTGTAGGTACCCATGACACTCAATGCGCGGTTGTCGATTAGCCCGCCGCGGGCCTGGCCCTGGTCATCGCTGTCAAACAAGCGAACATCGGTGTTGAACGCCCCCCAAGCCCCCTTTCTGCGATCGGTCAGGCCGTAGAAGCGCTGGGTGTAGACGTCTTCAAGGACCGCATACTGCGCCAACAGATCGGTCGCAGCGCCGACGTGGTACGTCACCCCCATCAGGTTGAAGTCCCCCCCATCAAGAGGCCCGCTGAAGCGGCGGTTCTTATTGTTCAACGCAAGCCCTGTCGAGCCAGACTGGTCGCGATAAACAGTGCCTTGAATCTTCGCTCCGGTGAGCTCGAGCGGTTTCCATTCGTTGATCTGGATCTGCGCACCTTCAAATGTCTGCGGCAGCAACCGGCCATTGTTGGAGCCCAGCGTCGGCCACTTTGGAATCAAGGTCCCAACCCGTAACTCGCTGTCAGACACTTTGACCTTGAGCGTGCCACCGGCTTTGGAATAGTTGTCAGGCACGCCACCGTCATCTTGCACCGGTAGCAACCCCGTGCCCGAACGCCCTGGGCCGGAATCCAGCTTTACCCCAAGCATCCCGATTGCATCAAAGCCAAACCCTATGACGCCCGGCGTATAGCCTGACTCATAACGCAGAATGAAACCTTGGGCCCACTCCTGACGCTTGGATTGCGCACTCCCTTCGCGAAAGTCCCGGCTCATATAGAAGTTACGCAGTTCCAGGGAGGCCTTGCTGTCTTCAAAGAAACCCTGCGCACCTGCAAGCGGCAGATACGCGGCAATACCAACCCCTGCCGCGCAAAGCGGCATATTTTTGATCATCATCATTACTGCTGTACCAAAGAGGTGATCGCGCAGCGCCAGTCCCTGGCGACCGCGTTGATCAGGCAGGAGGTCACTAGGCGCTTCAGCGCACCTGGGTCAGGTAGTCGGCGGCTTTGCCTGGGATGGTTTCTTTCTGGATTTCACCCAGGAATTTGATGGCACGTTCAACCTCTTGCTCTGTCAGGTAAGGCGTTTGCGGGAAGGACTTGCGGTTGTTCTCCCAAGCGGCTGCATACACCTGGTCGTTAACCCCCTCGAAGCGGCTGCGCACGGCCTTCATCGCGTCTTGTGGGTGATCATTGATCAACTGCGTGGCATCGCCCAAGGCTGCCAGGAATGCTTTGACCGTGTCCTCGTTCTGGGTCGCCCATTGGCGGCGGGCACTCAGGGCAATCGAGGGATAGCCATCAAGCTCTGGCACCATGCCTTCGGACATATCCAGCAGTGTGTAGCCCTTGTGGTCGATCACGGCACTGTCAGAGGCCGGTGAGGAAAGCGCGAAACCGTCGATCTTGTTCTGCGCGAACGCTGCCAGCATGGCGGCGCCGTTGTTCAGGTACAGCAGCGTGAAATCCTTCTCGGGGTTCAAGTGGGCCTCCTGCCCCAAGAAACGCACCAGAAAATCAGCGCTGCCACCTGCCCCACTCACCGCCAGGCGAAGCCCTTTGAAGGCGGCCAGGCGTTGTTCGACGGTGGAATCGGAGGTCAGACCGAGACGATCAGCCAACGCCTGGTGAATCACAACGTTGCTCGCGTACTGGCCAACCAAACGCCCCAGTAAAGTGATGTCCGCCCCTTTGACTTTGGCATTGATGGCGTTCTGAATAGCGCACGAGCAGAACTCTACCGAGCGGCTGGCAAGGCCGGATGCCGCTGCGCCCCCCCCTTTGAATTTCACCAATTCGACGTCCAGCCCATGCTTCTTGAACAACCCGCCATCCAATGCCACGAACAAGGGCATGTGCACAAACCCTTCGGTACCCAGCGCGACTTTGATGGTGTCGGCAGCCTGCGCGTAAAAGCTGGTTGCGCTCATGGCAACGCTCAGACCCAGCGCAGAAATCAGACCTTTGATAGACATGAAGAACACCTCTTGTTGTTGTTTTGTTGGTTTCAATCAGACAGACAGTTCACGCTCTTCCTGATCCTTTTTCCAAGGCATCAGGGACGCTTCAAGCTTGCGTACAGCGGCCTGGAGAATCAGGGCAAGCGCAATGATGGCAATAAGCGCCGCGAACACACCTGCGGTGTCCAGTTGCCCTGCAGCGTCCTGCAGCAGATAACCCAGCCCCCGGTTCGCGGCCATGATTTCACCCACGATGGCGCCGATCAGTGCATAGGGCACCGACATCTTCAGGCCGGTGAAGACCCATTGAATGGCAGAAGGCAGCACGACTTTGGTGATCAGGTGATGTTCCTTGGCCCCCATCAACCTCAGGATTTCCAACTGCTCACGTTCTACTGCACGCACGCCGCTGTAGGTATTGAGGAACACCAGGAAGAACACGATGGTGGCGGTCAGGATGATCTTCATCTCGATACCGATGCCGAACCACATGATGAACAGCGGTGCCAAGGCGACCTTCGGCAGGCTGTAAATCGACACCAGAATAGGGTCAAGCAGCTTGGCGAGGAGCTCGTTCCGCCCCAGGATCAAGCCCACCGAGATGCCCGCACAGGCGCCGAAGAAGAAGCCAACCAAGGTTTCGACAACCGTGATCCATCCGTGGGAAAACAGACGTCCGCTAGCAACCAGGTCAATGAAGCGGCCACCGATTTCCACCGGTGAGCTGACAAAGAACGGGTCGATCAACGGACCGGAAGCAAACTGCCAGGATAGAAAAATAGCGGCGAAGATGGCGAGGCGACCGAGGAAAATTTTCATGTTGGTAACTCTCCAGAAGAAGGACCTTAAGCGTCGTGAGAAGGCGTGATGAATTCCCATAGATCGCCACAGAGCTGGTGGTAACGAGGGTCCTTGCGCAACTGGAGGATGTTGCGCTCATCGCCCAAGGGGATGTCGACATCACGTACGATGGTCCCCGGGCGCCCAGAGAAAATCAGGCAGCGGTCACCCAGCGCGACCGCCTCATCTAGGTCGTGGGTTACAAACAGCACGGTTTTTTTCAGCTGTCGGCTGAGCTTGAACAACTCGGTCTGCATACGCATCCGCAGCTGCGCATCCAGTGCTGCGAAAGGCTCATCCATCAGCAGAGTTTCGGGGTCGTAGGCAAGCAGTCGGGCCAGTGCCGCGCGCTTGCGCATGCCGCCTGAAAGCTGGCTTGGGTAGGCTTTCTCATGGCCTTCCAGCCCCACCAGGGAGAGAAGTTCGCGGATGCGCGCCTGCCGCTTCGCTTTAGGTACTCCCTGGATTTCCAGCGGGATGGCGATATTGCCGGTCACGTCACGCCATGGCAGCAGGTGGTCACTTTGGGTCATATAGCCAGTACGGCCGTTGATACCTTTGACGACTTCACCGCGATACTGAACTTCGCCGGTAGTAGGCGCGAACAGCCCGGCAACCATGTTGAGCATGGTCGATTTGCCACAGCCGGATGGTCCAATGATGGTTACTACCTGGCCTTGCTGAATGTCGACATTGATGCTGTGGGAGGCTTGTTTGGCGACACCCTTCACCGTGAACGACTTCGAAACCCCTTTGAAAGAAATGACCGTGGGTGAGACGGCTTTGGCCCCGATAGGCTCTGGTGACGTGGCACTTTTCAAGACGGCGGTCATGGCGTTACTCCCGGCACGATGGCGGCGTTCAGCTCAAGCGGGTTGAGTGTCGCGACTGAAGTGGTCGATAGAGCGCTGCGCCATGAGGCGGAGATATAGAGAGTGTTCATAGCGACCTACTTGTTTTTATGAGTCAGAAATGAAGCGTTCTTTGATTATGCAAACGTGGGTTAAAGGGTCAAAGAGGCTGTTCCATACAATGGAACAGCCGGTATTCAGGCAATGATTGTCAAACCATCAAGCGCGACCACACCTCTGCCTGCCGGGCGCACCAGCAGCGGGTTGATCTCGGCCTCAAGCAAGCGGTCACCCAACTGCATGGCCATCTGCGAAAACGCCACAATGCACTTGGCAGCTGCATCAACATCCGCTTTCGGCATACCGCGGAAGCCATCAAGCAGCGGATAGGTTTTAAGCTCGCTCAGCATCTCCCGAGCCTGCGCTTCACTGACAGGAAGTAGACGCAGGGTCGTGTCCTGGAACAGCTCCGCGGTGACGCCTCCCATCCCCAGCAATAGTGCGGGGCCAAGCTGCGGATCACGATGGAAGCCAAGAATCAGCTCCTGGCCACCGGTGACCATTTCCTGGACCAGAAAAGCCCCCGGGGTGAAGCCGACATGGCCGCCGACCTCATCACGCATTTGCTCCAAGCGATCACCGATGGTGTCGCAGCCAAGATGCAGGGCCACGCCGCCAACTTCGCTTTTATGCGGGATTCGCTCCGAAAGCACTTTCAGCGCCACGTGCCCTCCCAGTTCGCTCGCGGCCTGAGCTGCCTCTTGCCCATTGCTTACCACCCGCTCACGGGTTACGGGGATGCCGAAGCCTGCATACAAACGCTTGCTGCGCTCTTCATCAAGCGCACCGCTGGGAAGATCTTCGGCCGTAGGTGCCGCTGCCGAAGGGGCCACTTCGGCGGTAGCTGCCGAGTCCACCTGGCTGCACATAAGCAACGCCTTGAGCGCGCTGGCGCAGCTTTCCGGGGCGTTGAAGGCCACCCCTCCGGAGCCGTTGATACGCTGTGCAGCAGCTGGGGCGTGGGGGCTGATGTAGGCCAAAACGGGTTTATCCGAGCGCGCCAGGCTGTCGCGGATAGCGTCGGCCATTAGGTGCGGTTGAGCGACACCCGATGAGCCAACCACGCTGACCACAGCATCGTAATCATCGCTGTCGAGTAGGATGCCGATGGCGCTGCGCATCAGCTCTGGCTGCAAGCCCGCCAGGGTCAGGTCGATGGGATTGCGATCGAGTACCGCTTGGTCACCGATATCCAGGTTACGCAGTTTCTCCGCAGTTTCCGGGCCGGGCGCAGGGGTTTCAAAACCGCTCATGCCCAGGTTGTCGGCGATCAGCGTGCCTGCGCCACCGGTCGAGGTGAGAATCGCGACACGATGGCCCTTCATCGACCGGCCGCTAGCCAGCGCGAACGGGATATCGAGCAAATCCGCAAAGGTTTCCGCGCGGATCACGCCGAGTTGCTTGAAATACGCGGAGTACAAATCGTCAGATCCGGCCAGCGCGCCGGTGTGCGAATTGGCTGCGTGGGCACCGGCTTCCGAGCGGCCTACCTTGTAAACCACCACCGGCTTACCCGCGTTGCGAGCTTTACGCGCGGCCCGGCTGAATTTTTCGCTGTCGCGCAGTCCTTCGATGTACAGCGCAATGACCGAGGTAGCCGGGTCATCGGCGAGGTAGTCAACGAAGTCTGCCACGTCCAGATCCACTTCGTTACTAGTGGAAATGAGCTTAGAGAAGCCAATGCCGGCAGCGACACCACGCGACAACAGCGCTCCCAAAATGCCACCGCTCTGGGAAACCACCGCGACGCGACCGGCGAGCAGCTCGTCCATGTCCAGCGCACCACTGGCAGACAGGGTCACGCGTTCGGTAAGATTGACCAATCCGATGGTATTAGGGCCAAGGATTCGCATTGAGCCCCGTGCAGCTTTAAGTTCTTCTTGGCGCAAAGCGCCGGTCTCACCGGTTTCACCGTAGCCACCCGCCAGTACGATAGCTGCTGGGCAACCGCGGGCCGCCAGATCGGCTACTGCCTGATTGGCTCGCTCTGGCCCAAGCAGAATGATCGCAACATCCGGCACCTCCGGCAGCGCATCCACCGAGGGGTAGCAGCGCAGCCCGTCGATGTCTTCATACCTTGGGTTCACAGGATACAGCCGGCCCTCGAAGCCGTGCTTGCGAAGAAAGGCGATGGGGCGACCGGAGGTCTTGCGGGCATCACCTGATGCCCCGATGACGGCAACGCTGGCAGGGCTGAGAAGGCGTGCAATAGGGTTCATGATTCAGCTCCGCTCGGCCTTGCGGGCAAGGAAGGCGGCAACCGACGCCTGATGCTCGCTAGAGGTGTAACAGATACCCTGGGCTTGGCTACCCATGGCAAAAATCTGGCTCTGGGTCAGCTCGAAGGTGTTGTTGAGGATCGATTTACTCAGTGCCAAAGCGGTCGGCGAGCCGGCAGAGATCTGCTGTGCCCAGTCGTGAGCCGCTGGGAGCAGGTCCTCATGCGGAGTTACGCGATCGATCATACCGATCTGCTGTGCTTCGGCTGGCGCAACGGTGCGACCGCTGAAAATCAGTTCTTTGGCCTTGCTCAGCCCAACTCGGCGCGGCAGGAAGTACAAACCACCGCCATCAGGAATCAGGCCCCGGGCGATATAGCTCATGGCGAACGAGGCGTGTTCAGAGGCGATGATGAAGTCGCAGCTCAGTGCCATGTCGCAGCCCAGGCCAGTCGCTGCGCCGTTGACTGCAGCAATGGTCGGTTTAGGCAGGTTATGGAGCAGCGATACCGCATGGTGCACACGCTGTTGACGCTTCCAGCCGTTGAAGGCTACAGAACCCGCCGGTGCGCTCATCCGGGCTTGCATGCCCTTGATGTCGCCACCGGCGCAGAACCCTTTGCCAGTGCCGGTCACGATGAGCGCCTTAATGCCGCTGTCCGCAGCCACATGCTCAAGATGTTCAATGAGCAGCGAGCGCATCTCATCGCTGATGGCGTTACGTGCCTCGGGGCGGTTGAGCGTCAGGGTTGCGATACCATCAACAACGGTAAGGTCGATCGGGGTCGACAATTCCGGGGAAGTCGTCATGCGGTGCCTCTCTTATTATTCGGTTGATTGACCGCCCAGCGATGAGCCAAGCTTGATTCCAATCTGAGGGAGAGGGCTTTACATGACAACGCGTCCGTTCCACCTACTGGAACACGATGAGAGTGGACTTACCTCCCCCCACATTCCTGGGCAAGGCAAGGCCGCGCCCAATCGCTCGTTGGAGCGTGGTCTGGATATCCTTCGCGCGTTCAGGCCCGGCAGCGAATACCTGAGCAACGGAGACTTGAGCGAAATCACCCAGCTTTCGAAGTCCACGGTCAGTCGGCTCACCCAGACCCTGGTTCGCTCCGGTTTCCTGGACTACGACTGCATTTCAGGGAGCTACAGGCTGGCGGCGGCGGTTCTGGGTATGGCCCATTCGATGTCCCATAGCAGCTCACTGCTTCAGGTCGCGACGCCGTTGATGGCCAAGGTGGCACGCGAGCACCAAGTGAATGTCGGTCTGGCCGCAGCGGATGGCGAGGAGATGATCTATCTCGAATCGGTACGGTTCAGTCAGCGCAAGTCTCCACGCAATGTGCTTACCGGCCAGCGCCTGCCGATGGACATCACCTCGCTGGGCAGAGCCTACCTTTCGATCCTGGAGGATGCGCAGCGACGGCCGCTGATCGAGCTGTTCAGGTCAAGGCGGTGTGAAGCTAGAGCTGGACAACTGGTACTGGATATCGAGGCGGCCATTGCCGATGTCAAGAAAAGAGGATACTGCGCAGCGTCATGGCAACCTGAGATCATCGCCATCGCGACTCCGTTGAACCACCCGGTTTACAAAGCCCATGTTCTGAACATCAGCCTCTCAACGGTTGAAGCGCAGGAAGATGTCATCGATCGCTTTGCGCCCATCCTGCTGTCGCTCGCAGAATCAATACGTGCATCGCTGAGCCAGCCAGGCGTTGGCTGAGCGCCCAGCGAGGAACGCCCACGGCCGCACTCGACGGTTCAGCGGACGTGGGTATTGCATGCCGCGTTAAACGCAGCCGGGCTGAGTGTCGACAGAATTCAGTTAAGCGAATCTTTTCCAAGTAGCCGCAATTGCCCAAGCGATATCGGCACACTGCTGCGCTGTCCAGCCTGCGCACTTTTAATGGATGCCACTTCCTATCAGGCACGGCGCAATGATGCCCAAAAGGTATGGGAAGTCATGGCTAAAAGGTTTTGGCGCAGCTTGTCGTCGCGGCCTTATCCTGTAGCAATCAATCCCAACAAGAATAATGGGCATTCGCATGACAACCCTCACTTCATCGCTCGCGGCGGAACGCGACCCAGCCGAAATACGCGCTTGCAAGAAAGCTGCACTTCGTCTCATTCCGCTCTTAGCACTCGCCTACTTCTTCAACTATCTGGATCGCACTAATGTAGGTTTCGCCTCATTGACAATGAATGAAGATCTGGGGCTAACCGCGTCACAGTTTGGTTTTGCTGCGGGCATCTTCTATCTTGGATATTGCCTATTTGAAGTACCCAGCAATCTGGCGCTTTACAAGTACGGGGCTCGTCGGTGGCTCGCAAGAATCATGATAACATGGGGGCTTTTCGCCGCCGCTACATCCCTCGCGCAAGGCCCTACTAGCTACGCCGTTATTCGTCTACTTGCAGGTATTGCCGAAGCAGGCTTCTTTCCTGGCGTGATTTTCTTCTTATCACTTTGGTTTCCCGCACATTACCGCACGAAGGTCATGGCTTGGTTCCTGTTCGCTATTCCCATGTCGTCTGTACTCGGCGGCCCCTTGTCTGCTGCTATGCTGGAAATGGATGGTATTTGGGGCTTTGCTGGTTGGCAGTGGTTGCTCGTCTTGCAGGGCCTGCCAGCCTGCATCCTGGGGTTCTTGTGCTTGCGTTTGCTGGCCGACAAGCCGGGTGATGCACATTGGCTGACAGCAGAAGAAAAGCAAGCGCTTCAGAGCGTGCTTGATGCGGAGCACCAGTCCAAGAGCGCACATAGCTTCAAGGAATCGCTGAGGGATCCGCGGGTTTGGTTGCTAGCCGCTATTCTTTTCAGCTACATAATCGGCATCCTCGGTATCGGCGTTTGGCTTCCACAGATTCTCAAAAGTCACCACTTGACCACCATGCAGATCGGATGGGTCAGCGCGGCCCCCTATTTGATTGCTAGTGTAGCGATGCTGTTGTGGGCCAAGATTCTTGCGAAGAAGAGACGTTATATTCTGCACCTTGCGCTCACGTGCGGCACCGGCGCGGCGGGCTTCATATTTTCTGTTGTTTACAGTGATCTGATCCCAGCACTGATCGGACTGACAGTAGCGCTCATCGGGCTCTGCTCAGTACGCACGTGTTTCTACAGCATTCCATCGACATTTTTGAGTAAACAAGCAGCCGCCGGCGGTATTGCTTTCATCAACGCAACAGGGAGCCTTGGCGGCCTAGTTGGACCCTATGCAGTGGGTTGGCTGAAAGATTTCACTGGATCCTTCAGCGCCGGTTTGATGGGCATGGCATTCATGCTTTGCTTAGCCACGCTGCTTACCATTCTTCTAAGCTTCATGGTGAATAAACAAAAACAGCCGACTGCTTGACTGAAAACACCTGCAATGGAGTCAGCAACGCCCTCACGCTCTTATTTTCATTGCAGGTTACGACATTACTTAGCTGAATGCGCCTTCAAAAAAAGTGATTGATAATTGCCCACTTTGGCAGCCTCATGCTCAAAAGTTAGGACGGGTAAAGTCAAACTACTAAAACGCTCAAAACCCATCCCTGTTGCCGGTCGCCCCCAACTAGCTACACCCTCCGGCCGACACCGCTCATCTGAACTTACCGGGAGTCCCGCTTTGATCGATAAAACGCATGCGTCCATCGCCAGTGCCGTGGCCGATATCACCGACGGATCAACCCTTCTGGTCGGTGGCTTCGGCACCGCTGGCATGCCGTCCGAACTCATCGATGGGCTGATTGCCCTCGGCCTGCGTGACCTGACCATCATCAGCAACAACGCCGGCAATGGCGACACCGGGCTTGCCGCGTTGCTCAAGGCCGGTTGCGTGCGCAAGGTCATCTGCTCGTTCCCGCGCCAGTCCGATTCCTACGTCTTCGACGCCCTCTACCGGGCCGGCAAGATCGAGCTGGAGGTGGTGCCGCAAGGCAACCTGGCCGAACGCATTCGCGCTGCCGGCTCCGGCATCGGCGCGTTCTTCTCGCCGACCGGCTACGGCACCTTGCTGGCCGAGGGCAAGGAAACCCGTGAGATCGATGGCCGCCAGTACGTGCTGGAAATGCCGCTGCACGCCGACTTTGCCTTGATCAAGGCGCACAAGGGCGACCGCTGGGGCAACCTGACCTACCGCAAGGCTGCGCGCAACTTCGGGCCGATCATGGCCATGGCCGCCAAGACCGCCATCGTCCAGGTTGACCAGATCGTCGAGCTGGGCGAGCTGGACCCGGAACATATCATCACCCCGGGTATTTTCGTCCAACGCGTGGTTGCCGTCTCCAGCGCCGCCGCTCCAATCGCCAACGCTTCCTGAGGCCTGCCATGACCATCACCCAAAAGCTCTCCCGTACTGAAATGGCCCAGCGCGTGGCTGCGGACATCCAGGAAGGCGCCTACGTGAACCTGGGCATCGGCGCACCGACGCTGGTTGCCAACTACCTGGGCGACAAGGAAGTGTTCCTGCACAGCGAAAACGGCCTGCTGGGCATGGGGCCAAGCCCGGCACCCGGCGAGGAAGACGACGACCTGATCAATGCCGGCAAACAGCACGTGACCCTGCTGACCGGCGGTGCCTATTTCCACCATGCCGACTCGTTCTCGATGATGCGTGGCGGCCACCTGGATATCGCCGTACTGGGGGCGTTCCAGGTTTCGGTCAAGGGCGACCTGGCCAACTGGCACACCGGCGCAGAAGGCTCGATCCCGGCCGTGGGCGGCGCTATGGACCTGGCTACCGGCGCCCGCCAGGTGTTCGTGATGATGGACCACCTGACCAAGACCGGCGAAAGCAAGCTGGTGCCCGAGTGCACCTACCCGCTGACCGGTATTGGCTGCGTCAGCCGCATCTACACCGACCTTGCCGTACTGGACGTGACGCCTGACGGCCTGAAGGTCGTGGAAATCTGCGCAGACCTGTCGTTCCAGGCCTTGCAAGAGCTCAGTGGGGTGCCGCTGATCGAGTGATCCGGCACTGGCGCCTTGCCTTGGACGCTCATCAGCCCAACCCGGCATCGCGCCCCGACCACCCCGCTACCCACAAAACAAAGGCTGGCCATACTGATGGCCAGCCTTTGTTTTGCGGGTGCGGCGCAGCCATTCAGGACTGCATGCCGGCCAGCGACATCGCCACGCGTACAGCCATGGCCAGCACGCCCAGCGCGCCAACGCTGACGCCCCATATTCCCGCCATCCACAGCAGCTTGCTACCCAGGCGGGGCGATGATTGCGAGCCAACCTTGCCCATTAGTGGTACCCCTCCCCCACTTTGACCTTGCCGCGAAACACGTAGTAAGACCATGCGGAGTAACCCAGGATGAACGGGATGATGAACAACGCCCCGACCAGAGCGAAGCCCAGGCTCTGTGGCGGGCCTGCGGCGTCCCAGATCGTCAGGCTCGGTGGCAGCACGTAGGGCCAGATGCTGATCAACAGCCCGGTATAGCCCAGGAAGATCAGCACCAGCGACCACACGAACGGGCCGGCATGTGGCTCACCTCGCAGCGACCGCAGGATTGCCCAGGTAGCCAGTAGCACCAACAGCGGCACCGGCACGAAGAACCAGAAGTTCGGCAGGCTGAACCAGCGCTCGAAGATCGCCGGGTGAGTCAGCGGCGTCCAGATGCTGACCACCAGCATGGTCACAACCGTGGCCAGGGTGATTGGCGTGGCTGCGCGGATGATGCTGGCCTGCAAGGGCCCTTCGGTCTTGTAGACCAGCCAGGTGGCACCGAGCAGTGCATAAGCCACGACCACACCTAGCCCGCAGAACACGTTGAACAATGTCAGCCAGCTCATGACGCCATTTGTGGCAGCGCCATCGACGATCTGATGGCCTTCGATGAACGCCCCGAGGATCACGCCCTGGAAGAACGCTGCAGCGAATGAGCCGGACATGAATGCTCGGTCCCAGAAGGGCTTGTGCGCCTCGTCTGCCTTGAAACGAAACTCGAACGATACGCCTCGCCAGATCAGCCCGGCCAGCAAGCCCAGGGCTGGCAGGTACAGCGCGCTCAGCAGAATCGCATAGACCTTCGGGAAGGCCGCCATCAGCCCGGCGCCGCCCAGCACCAGCCAGGTTTCGTTGCCGTCCCATACCGGCGCCACGGTGTTGACCATGGTGTCGCGATGTTCGCGATCACGGATGAAAGGAAAGAGAATGCCGATTCCCAGGTCGAAGCCGTCGGTGATGACATACATCATCACCCCGAAGCCGATGATCAGGAACCAGATCAGCGGAAGATCAATACCCATGACAACGTCTCCCGTAGTCAATGTGTGGAGTTGGATGCGCCGGACAGTGACTCGTCCACCGCAGACAGCGGGCGAGCCGGGCGCTGGTTGTCAGCGATGTCCGCAGGGTGCGGCTCATCTGCCTGCGGCCCCTTGCGCACCAGGCGCAACATGTAGGTAATACCAGTGCCGAAGATGCCCAGGTACATCACCACCAGCACCACCAGGCCGACAGTCAGGGTCATGGCCGAATGCTCGGAGACCGCGTCCTTGGTGCGCATCAGCCCATACACGACCCACGGCTGACGGCCGATCTCGGTGACGTACCAACCTGCCAGCAATGCGATCAGCCCTGACGGCCCCATGCACAGGGCAAAGCGCGCCAGCATCGGGGACTGGTACAACCGCCCACGCCAAGGCATCCAGGCGCCCCACCCGCCAAGCAGAACCATCAGCAGGCCAAGCCCAACCATCACCCGGAAGCTCCAGAACAGCACAGTGGCGTTGGGCCGGTCCTCGCGCGGGAAGTCTTTCAGGCCAGCGATCTGCCCATCCAGCGAGTGGGTCAGAATCAAGCTCGCCAGGCGCGGAATCTCGACCTTGAAGCGGGTGGTTTGCGCCTCCATGTCAGGCCAGCCGAACAGGATCAACGGCACCCCCTCACCCGGGACATTGGCCCAGTGCCCTTCCACCGCGGCGATCTTCGCCGGCTGGTGCTTGAGGGTGTTCAGGCCATGCACGTCACCGATCAATACCTGCAGCGGGGCTGTGAACAGCAGCATCCACAACGCCATGGAGAACATGCGCTTGACTGCCGGGGTGTTATTGCCCTTGAGCAAGTGCCACGCGCCCGACGCGCCGACGAACAACGCCGTGGACAGCATGGCCGCAGTGACCATGTGCGCCAGGCGGTAGGGGAAAGACGGGTTGAAAATGATCGCCAACCAGTCCACCGGGATTACCACACCGTTGACCACCTCATGCCCCTGAGGGGTCTGCATCCAGCTGTTGGATGCGAGGATCCAGGTGGCAGAGATCATCGTGCCGACGGCAACACCAGCCACTACTCCGACGCTGAGTTAGGGCAGTTGATAGAGGCGGCAAACGAGGTTTCAGTAACGGACTCGCGTAGGCCGGTACTGGCAATTCTGAAAAGGAGGCGGGCTTGAATGGAGAAATCACGCAAAAGTCACGCACATGAAAAAGGCCACTCCTTACGGAAATGGCCTAAGTCATTGGGATTATTTGGTCGGGACGGAGTGATTCGAACACTCGACCCCTTGCACCCCATGCGTGCAGGACACTACTAAAGCCTTACGGAACAAGGCCTTGAGCGGGCGCTCGCTGCAAACGGTGCCGCACTCTGCAAGACCGAATTTCACAAACCCCCGAAAATCTCCCACGGGCTTCGGCCTGCGCCCGGTGTTCTGCCGACCTACGCCTTCCTTTGAATACGCCCTACCCTTCACCGCTGATCTCCGCCAGCCGGTCCTGCGTCATATTGTCAATCAGCACATACAGTCGCTGAACGTCCCGCGCCGGAATCGCCTTCAGGATCTCCAACGCCTCGACCAGGCTTTCGGTCCGAGCCTGGAAGATCATGCAGTTGACTGCGGTATCACACATGCTCAGCTCGGCCAGGCGCTTGCGCAGTAGTCCGTGAATTGCCGGGGGCAGGATGATGCCAGGCAAGAACTCGCCTGGCTGACTGCTGCTTTGACGACCGCTCAATCCCGTCTCTCCCTTTGGTAGAGAGGCCAGTATAGTCAGGCCGGCGGGCAAAGCTACCTCTAGGCACTGACGTCGCTCTGCCCGATGGAGATGATCAGTTCGCGGGATCGCGCTTTCCACTCAGGACTCCGAGCTGGTACTCGGTAACAGCCTGGGCATGGGCCTCATAAATCTGCCGCAGCCGCTCAATTTCAGGGGCTGGAGCGCCCATGTCCTTGGCTTCGTGATAGCGCTTCAGCGCCGCTGTGACCTGCAGGTACATCTCATGGTCAGGCATCAACAAGTCGCTTACATCCTCGCTCACTGGCTATACTCCTGATCTAATGAGGGCATTATACGACGCCTCGCAAGTCAGCCCAGCTGTCTTGGCTCGGTCATACGCCTGCGCCAGCTGTCCCACTTGAGCAATAGCACGTGCTAGAGCGCGGGAAACTGTGATTTTACATGATACGTCCACCTATAGTGACTGGGCACGGAACTATCCACTCCCATATTGGCTCACCCTCATGCCAGGGCAACCCCTGCCAATAAAGCTCGGCCAAATACGAACTCAAAATAGGTGTTTGCCTAGGAAATGTAATGAGCCTCATATCAGCCTTAAATGCACTGGGGCTTGAAAGCTCATAAATCGCATGATCGATTGATCCAAAGTTGGATCTGAACTGAAGCGCCGAATCAAGATCATCAACAGCAAACATACTTTGATATCTTGACGGCCTACTTGGAAACCTAGCACGCCTAATCCATTCAAAGAATATTTCAGCATGGGAATTTTGCTTGCTTGGTGTGTCTAGATTGCTTGAAACCAAGTAGTGATGACCATGCTGAGACAGCCCTTCCGGAAACAGTTCTATTGCAAAATCCTTCAAATGATCTTGGCTCAGTCTGTATAGTTGAGACAACTCACAAACATATCCATCTTTAAAGCAACTCAAACGGTCCACTGTAAATAGTCTCAAAATCTTCCTTAATATTTCAATTGGTTACTTTTGCGAGCTTTAGCTACTAGTTTTCTCATATACAGTGCTTGGGCACTAGACGCACTTCAAATACGAGATGTCTATTATACCTGCGCTCTCGAAACTATCAGTGCTTTGTGATCGGCTGTAGGCCGTAGGCATAAAGCTGGTAGTCCGTCACTGCCTGATAAGCTGACTCTGCAAGCACCCGCAGCCGCTCGACCTGGTCGGCCGGTTCACCGGCGTCCTGGGCCTCGTTGTACCGGCGCAGCGCCGCAGTGGCCTCCAAAATCAACGGCTCCCCTGCGCTTGTCAGCCCCATGATCGTCCTCTTCATGCTCTCATTCATCTGGCTTGATTAGCGCATTATAGGACGCCTCGCAAGCCAAGCGCGCTATCCTTGCTTACCCATAAGTTTTCGCCAGCTCTCCCGCTCGAGCATCAGCCCGTGCGAGTAGGTCGGAGAGCACTCTGGCGGAGCGGTTGGCTGCCTTGGCTCCGGCGATAGCGGCGGTGTAGGTGCAGCAACTGACTTCGCTGTCGAATAGATTCAGACCCGGGCAGTCTATTGAACCTACAATGTCAGTCTCTTCTCAGTGGAGGTCGCGTCAATGGAGCCAGAAATTATTCACATTCCTGAACTGGCCAGGTTGCTCGGCCGTTCCGAATCTGCCGTACGAAGCGCCAGGCAGGTCAGAGCACTGTGGCTCCCCCCAAGCTTCAAGCAGGGGCAGCGAGTTTGCTGGAGACTTGAGACAGTTCGTGAATTTTTAAAGGAATGGGAGCAGCGCGGCGGCATTCGGTCAAAGCCTGGGCGGAAGCGGAAATCACCGCCTATGCTTGCCCGGGTAATGTAGCCAACTGGTAACCGGAGGCCGTAATGATCTCAGCTGCGAATGACCGCTTCATGCGGCTTGATGAAGTGATAAAGGTGACAGGGCTGGGTAGGAACACCATCTACCGGAGAATTGGCGAAGGTACATTTCCTCGGCAGGTTCGGCTGGGACCTAAGTCCGTCGCTTGGCTACAATCGGCTATCTCCGCTTGGATGACATCGGTCGTAGAAGGCAGCCTGGCACCACTCGCTGATGACTGAATGATCACCTGCCGCGGCGCCGACGAAGATCAGACAAGCTTTTTTGCCTCAGCTCGGCGCGCATCAATGTAGGCAGCCAGATCATTTAGGTGGACTCCCCTAGCAGACTTTTGACTCCTCTCCATTGCGATGAGCGGCAATCGAATCTCACCTCGCGAGATCTTGAGTTTTAGTTTCTCCGGACTGAGGTGAGGGAAGTAGTCGGCGCACACCTTGTCTAAAGGAATCACTGCGAGACCATCGTACTGTGCCAGCAGTAGAAATTCAGTTCTCATCACTATGACCTTCGATGCCCCTGCTGAAACGTTCAGTCGGAATCCGATCGCTGCCCTTCACATACGAGGCGCATAAACCGGTCGTATCGGTTGCGTGGATGATCAGTTGGCCTGGCTGAAAAGGCTGAACTTTACTCAGCCTACCTGCAGGCAGTCACCGCAGCTACCAGTTGTTTCTCGTAGCCGATCCGCTGCCGGCGCTCCGCTAGAAGGGCCCGCACCTTCACCTCCAGGCTGTCGGCCTTACGCAGGCCGGCCGCTGCCCAAGGCGGCACGGCCACCTCCGGCGCGCGGCAGGGCACCTGCACGGGCACCTCGACGCGCACGTACTGGACCTGCGGCGGCGCCTTCGCTGCGCATCCGGCCAGTAGCACGCCGGCCAGCAGCACCTGCACTTTCATAGGTCAAGCTCCTTGTCGATGATCGAGGTGGCGGCCGCGCACTGGTCGCCACCAGTCCGTTCCTGCTGCAGGCGGTTCGCCGCGGCGTAGTCGGTGTCGGCACTGGCCCTGGCCACGCCCACGGCTTGCTCGGCGGCAGCCTGACGGCCGGTGGCGGCAAGCATCAGGTCGCCAATGGCCCTGCCCTGCTCCGTGGCCAGCCCGGCCAGGTTGTCGCGCGCGGCAGTGCACTGGGCGACCTGGTTCTGCTGATCATCCAGCAGCGGGCGGAAGTGGTGAGTAGTCACCCAAGTACCCACGGCCGTGCCCAGCAGGATCAGCAGGCCGTCGCCAGCGAGGCGCAGCGCCCAGGCATTCATGCCAGCACCCGCACGGCAATGTCATACAGCGCCTTGCGCTCAGCAGCGCCATGCGGGACGCGCCCAGGCTTGCCAGTATTGATGATGCTGCCGATGTCCTGGATGCGGCCGGCGTCGGCCAGCTCGTTGAGCCCATGCTTCGCCCACCACCACGCAGCGGACTGGGCAGCGTGATCGGCCTGCTCGAGCAATTCCGGCTGATCCTCCAGCGGCAGCCCAAGCGCGGCGCCGGCAGCCCGGTAGTTGTCACGCCCGGTCAGCTGAATCAGCGCACGCCCCCGGTACCGCCACCCATCGCCCGATGACTCAGGGCCATTCCCCATCCGTCCGCCGTAGACGCGGTTGGCGATCTTCTCCGGCTGCCGGGCGTATGCCGGCGCGGTCTGGGCGGTGAATCTGCTGGGCCAGGTGCGCACCAGAGCCTCGGCGCTGTAGTTCAGGTTCTCCACCAGCACGCGCAGTTGCCCCGACTCGTGGCCGATCTGCGCCAGGAACGCTGCGAGACGCAACCGGCTGTCGACCTTCCAGCGCGCGGCGGCGCGGTTCAGCGCAGGCAAAAAAATGCCCGCGACAGGGCGGGCTTTGGGTAGAACCTGCAGCAGCTGCTGCTCAGTGATCGGCATCCATTTTCTCCGGGCGTAAAAAAACCCGCACTTGGCGGGTTTCGAAGTGAGTATTTCGCTCAAGTGGCTGATGTGGCAGGCTGCATGACTGGGAAGCATACCGCAGTAGTTCTGGGCATACGCGTAATCAGGCATTAATTAGATACAGTTGCATGATTTGATAAGCGACTAACTGACAAAGGTAATAAATAGAATGGAACCTATCAATAATGCAATTACTGCAATACGAAACAAGTGGAGCCAGACTGTAGGAAAAATTACTACCGCAGGCATAACAATAGCAATTATAAGCTGCCTTTTGATATTTGTATTTGTATACCCATTTACTGTAATAGGCTCCCCTACAAAAGGTCCTGAAAAACTCGGCCCAATTGGAGACTTTGTTGGAGGGCTATTAAACCCCCTACTTTCCTTCGGCGCTTTCATAATTCTCATCAACACGTTTAGACAGCAACGAAAAGATGGTGCCCAGGCCGAAACAAATCATAATAAAATGCTGGAAAACCAAAGATTTTTTGATTTGATTTCGCTGACACACGAATCAGCTAGGGGCGTACATCTTACTCTCGAAAGAGATCTCGAACGCAGCCCCGCTTCTAGTAACCCGATTCTGGCTACTACAGAAACGTTCGAAAACCACCTAGCGATTGGGCAAACATGGAAACTACTCAAACCAGAAGTTGAAAAAATTGAGATCACACCAGAAGAATACGAAAGAGTCTATAAGAGCAGAATGAAGATTTACATTAAATGGAGAACCACCTACTGGCCAATCATAGGAAGCTATTTCGAAACAGTCTTGTTCATAATAGAGCAGTACGCGACTTACGACGTGAGCTCACATCAAAACGCACAATCAGAATTTTATGCGAGGATAATCAGACATCAGATGACTACCAGCGAGCGAAATATACTATTCTATGAAATGCTCCACTCGGATTCATACTACAAGCTAATGAGCAAATTGAATTCTAACTATTTCTGGAGGGGTGGTGGAGATGGCATGGACTCTCACCGAGCAGGCCTGATACAGCAAGCTGAGAATCATCATTCAGCTAATAATAATTAAATCCGACTGCAAATAACCCAGATCAAATTTTATACTGTAATGAGATGCGCTTTGACATCACCCAAGGCATCATTCCATTAAAATATAAATCGTGGTTGCCCCAAGAACGGCAACCACGCGAGTCTCCCCCTAAGTAGTTATGCGTGCAGGGACTGGCACGCAGCTACGCATCGCCACACAGAGCTGGTGAATGCCATTTTCACGTAGTAACTCGTCTGGTTAGGAGGAGGGGGAATCGTCTGGGTCACGGCGCCGTCCGCAGTGAATGTTAGGGTTGGGTTGGTCGGCGCCATCCTTACCGACACTTCAAAAATGTCACCCTCGATAGCGCCAACATTGCTCATGATGATGTTGTAGGTATAGGCGCCGGTTCCGGCATCCAGCCGAAGACGAGCAAGTCGTTTTGAGATTGCCTGCTGGAAGGTTTCGCTCCCCGCCGCATTTATCGCCCTTACACTGGAGTCAACTGTGTAGAAGCCATTGTTTTTGTGGAACCTGGTGCTCGGGCTGCTGTTTGTGACCAGGCGAGCGCCGTTGCACTTGAAGTCTCCAACCTTCACATCAATGCAGTCGCTCGTGATCACCACGTTAGTGGAGCAACTTTCGAGGTATGGCTCCCCAACATCGAAACCATTGTTGCCCCCGCTCACAGAGATACCCTGCGTCATGTAGGCAATTGAGCCCTTGCCGAGCTGACCGCCGATACCGCCAATGATGGAGATACCCTTCTTGACCCCTGTGTTACCGGTGAAGTCTGGGCGCATGCAGTAATCGCTGACCGTGTAGCGCCGGCAGTCATCGAGAATAATTCCGTCCCAGGTCGCCTCTGGGTAATAGAAGCTTGCTCGCAGGACAGATACCCCAGCGAGATAGGTGACGTTGCGCTGCCGGAGATGGATGCCGGATAGCGCGCAGTTGATGTGCAATCCATCGACCCAGCCGCCCGGCTTGCTGGTGGTCGTATTGCCGTTGATGCCCCTGCGCACGTAGATCCATTCGCACGAGCTGATCCAGAACCCCTCGACGTTGTCGCCGAACTCCCAGGCCGTTTCTACGCACTTCACATTGAAGTCGCTCATGTGAATGCCAATGCTCGTGCCCGCGGTGTACACCCCGTAGGTTTTGGCTTGGAGCGTTGGGTCTGCCTCGATCTTGTAGCCGCCCGTGACGTTGGTGTCAACGAGCGACAGCTTGTTCATGTTCCGGCTGTCGATGTTCTTCAGGAAATAGTAGTTGGGCGTGCGCAGTCCATAACCACCTGCATCGGAGTCCGGGCCCTTGATGTCGACGCGATGAATCTCGACCGCGTTCAAGTTGAAGAAGTCCGTCAGGTCTGAGCGGATGCCTGAAGCAAGCCCAGCCGACATCGGCATCAGGGTCAGGTCGGTGATGGAGGTCGTCAGTTTGATGCCGGCATTGACGATAACGATTCCCGCGCCGGTTACCTGAAGCTTGGTTTCTGTCCGGCTGAGTCCCGCAAGCTTGGTGCCCTGGCGTATGGTAAGCGTGGCGAAGGAATACGACCCTCGCCCATAACAGACGCTCATCGAAGAGTCATGGGCTCGCTGTAGCGCGAGGGTCTCATCAGCCCCTTTCCCGAGCGCGCCGAACCACGACACCTGAGCGATGCCGTTGTAGTCTCGAACCCATGCATATGCTCCAACGATCGTGACGCCGCCATCATCAGAAAACCCATCCGCAGATGCCTGGCGAATGAATGCCCCTGCAATTCCGCTTTGAGTGACTTCGACCCGCTGCGCAGCGCCGCTGTAGTTTCGCAACGCTGCATACGATGCCATCTTTTTCGAAGCCAGCAGCGCGCCAGCTACCGTTCCGCCTTCAAAGCCCGACAGAGCCGCACCTTTGTTAGGGTTGGTGGAATCCGAAAGGCTCAAGGTCAAGCTATCTACGGCCTGGAGACTGTCATTTGAGCGCCAGCCGGCAGTTTTGTAGATGTACTCCGTCTGATCTGCGGTGTTGAACCACACGTCGCCAAGCTCGAGCGGCAGGCCGTTGTCGCGCAACTCGGGGGTGGTATCAGTTGGCATGAGGTAACGATCGGTTCTCGCCTCGGCTGCTTCGGCCGTGGCGATTGCGATCTCAACCTGCTCGGTAACCGCTTCCACAGAGCTGATTCGGGCAATCTCGGCGGGCAGCCAGCCCTCGTCTATCTTGCCGTCACCCTTGGCGAGTGGAATTTTCCCCGGTTCTGGGTTCAAAGTGGCGGTTCCGCCAGTGACCACGGCTGCTGCAGCTGCCGCGCTCTCTGCTGCTGAAGCGCTGTCTTCTGCCGTTTGCTGCGCCAGTAACTCGACCTGCTCACGGTCCGCCCGCGCCGCCGATGCGCTGTCACCTGCGCTTTGCTCGGAGTGTTCGGCGGCAATCTGCGCCTGACTCACCGACTCCTGAATGACCTCGATCGCGCCCTGGGCTGCAACCGCGGCCGCACCAGCATCCTGCGCAGCTGTCTTTGCCGAAAGCACGACGCCGGTGTTCTGCTCAACCTCAGCTCGGTCTGCTTCTACGGCAGAAGCCGAGGCCAGCACAACCGCGGTGTTTGAACTGACCTGGGCGGCCTGCGCGTTAACCTGAGCGGCTTGGCTAGCAACAGTTGCAGCCATGCCGGTAACGGCCTGCCGATCAGCGGCAGTGGTGTCCTTTGCTTCCTGAATCTCACCAAGAAGCTGCACAGCTGCATCGATTTCCGGCCCAGTGTGGGCGCTGTTGTAAGCCATGTACTTTTCTCCGGGCACAAAAAAACCGGCTTTCGCCGGTCTTTGTAAGTTGGTTGGGTCAGGAAATAGCGAGGATGATGTTTCGCTCCAGTCCGTCCCGCGCATTTACGAAAATGTTCGTGACGTTCGTTGGCTTGGCTATGTCAGCTGAGTAGATAGCCATCGACGGCGAGGTCGCCCGTATCCGTCTCACGAACTGAGACCCGCCTGTCATCCCGGCTGTCCAAGAGCCTGCAAAGCCAGGCGTTGTAGCAAGACTCAGAATCAGAGTGTTGTTGGTCTCGGTGGCCACAGAAATGCGCTGATAGGGCGCGTTGTTGGCTGCAAGCCTGACCGAAGACCAACCTGTCGCCCGGAACACTGCCAGGCAGGCATAGATCACATTCGCGCCGCCCTTCTTGTATGTCGGCCGCTCTGTGAACGCCGTCAGGCGGGTGACGCAGACGTAGTCCTGGCTGCCGGGAGTCATCCGCTGCCAGCCACCAGAGGTCATCTCCGTTGAGATTGCCTCATCACCTGGCGACATCACGGCCACCAGCAGGTCGCCGGGCTGGGCGGCGGCTGGAATCTGCAATGAGACGCTGGCCGCCGAGGTCGTGAGGCTGTCTGTCGAACCTACGTACTCCCAGGGCGAGAGAATGTTGGCGGTTTTACCGAGGAGCAAGGCCGCTTCGATCATGCGCTTGCCCCTACCTTGCCAACCCAACCATTGCCCACCCAGATCAGGACCACCAGCGTCCAGAGCGGTCCCAGCAAAGGCTCGCGGCCGGCGTCCCATTTAATCCCCGAGGGCCAGGTGATGGTTGCCGCGCCAGTGATGTTCAGCATCGCTGTCATGGCGCGAGCAGCGGCGGGGGCATTGGTTATAGCCAGAGTGCGAGGCGCGCTGGCGTCCACCTGGAACACCTGAGCAATCGACATGTCCAGGGTCGTGGTGGCAGTTGCAGTGTCCAGGTCGTAACGCTTAAGGCTTCCCGAGTACTCGACGCCCGTCCCGTCTGGTTTGGCCACCAACGGGAGGCCTCCTTTCCCGGCCGTAGCTGGCAGACCGGCGCCGGCCTGCGCAGCCGCAGCTGCAGCCTGGGCGGAGTCGCGGTATGTCTTGGCCGAGTCCGCCTGACTCTTCGCGCCTGATGCCTGCTGCGCAGCCGACTGACTGCTCTGTGACGCAGCGTTTGCTCTCTGGGTAGCGAGCTCTACCTGAAAAGCGCCGTTGGTGGTGGCCAACTGAGCGCTCTCGGCTGCAGCTTCCGCTTGGCTGGCAATAAAGTCGATCGACTGGTTCATCTGCCCCGCAAACTGGGGCAGCGCACCCATGAAGCTGTCGGCCTGAGCAGCAAACGTGCCCGCCGAGTTCTGCCGGCTGGGTGCTTCGGGCAATGGAGTGATAGAAGGGATAGCCATCAAATGAGTCCTTCGACAGAAATTGTACAGTCCGACGCTTCCGGGCCGCTGATCACCAGGTTGAATTCCTTGTAGTAGCCGTAGAGGATCGTTGACTCGTAGCTTGCCTCCCCAATCCAGACCAGGGGCTTAGCTCGATACTTGCTGAGCAGGCGCTGCACTTGGGACACCATGCTCGTCTGCACCATGACATCGAAGTCGGCGCGCTTGGAGTAACCACGTTCTACGATGATCACATTCCCGAAATCATCGCGTTCCTTCCGGCTGTAGTCGGTGATCCCGACTGAACTACCGTAGAGCGCTTGACCCAGAACGGCAGCTTTACCGAGGATCAGCGCACCGATTTGAGCGATACCGCCAGGCTTGGAAATGCTGATTTCAATTGAGCCGTAACTGCCCGCCGGAACGCCCATCAGCACGAAGTCTTCGTTTACTTCCACCGGCGTGAAGAAATAGTCGTACCAGTTGTTGATTCCGTCCGCAGACACCGGCGAAACGCTGGATTCATAAACAATGCCTTGATACGGATCCACAACCCGCACGTACAGAGACGCAGCGTCCAGGCCGAAGAAGGCAAGCGAATCCACTGCCCGTCCAGGCGCAAGGGTTACCTTGATGCTTTCCGGGTTGGTGGTAGCGGTACCGATCTTGTCATCGAACATCCTCCACCGATTGGTAGGGCCGAGATCAAGCCAAATCGGAGGATCGACAGCCGCGCCATCAGGTCGCTTGTTGGTGTTAGCAGTAAACGCCTCATAGTTTCGGTGATCGAGCATGACAAGATCACCGATGGCATACGCCTTAGTCGGCTGCCACAGATCATGGTCCGTCTCTGGAACATTGGTCAGCAGCGATGCGACCTGAAAAGTCTGCCCAACTTGAACCACTAAAGGCTCATTGTTGGGCTCCACCAAAAACGCTTCCATCACCGCCATGCTAGGCGTGATTTCAACGGGCTCAATGATCCTCACGAAAACAACTCCTGTTCCAGTTTCTGCGGTAGCAGGTCGGTGTTCTTCGCTGCTTTCTGCGTGTACTTGGCGATCGCGAACAACGCTGACTTCAGCTCAGCCCTGAGCTCTCGCACTTCGGCCGCCGTCGCCCCGCCTTTGTCACCGCCGAGCATCGCAGCAGTCTGGCTGGCGTTGTAGATACGGCTTGGGCCAGTAACCTCCAACTCTGGCCCCCGCTCGCCCACCAGCCGCAGGCCGCCGCTAAAGACACCACCGCTCGCAAATCCTGGAACAAGGACATTCTCGCCGTTGATCCGCCCTTGGCGTGCAATGCTCGCCATCAGCTCGTCATAGGTGACGAGACCTCCTGAAAGAGCGCCGGCCCAGTCAGCGAGCCCTTTGGCATCCGCATCCCGACCAAGCACCGTTCGATACACTGCACGGACGATCGCTGCGTTGTTGTCGAAGGTGTTCTGCCGCGCTGAGTCGTCACCCTTGATCGCTAGTGAAGCGACAACGGCCTGACTCAGGCTGTTGACGGCAGCAGCCACCGAGACCACGGAATTGTCGACGCCGTTGAGAGCATCGATCTGAGCCTGAGCAAGCGTGAGCTGTGCATCGTATTGGCTCATCTGCAGGTCATAGGATTTCTTGGCTTGGTCAATCTGCGCCTTCAGACCCTCCAGCGACTTCTCTGCCGAGGTGAGCTGCTTTCCGTTGAGCGCGTTCAGTTCGGCCACTACGTTAGCTGTCCGCCCTTGGTCCCTGGCGAAAGCCTCCATGGATCCGTACATATCAGTGTTGTTACTGCTGACCGTGTCCAGCGCATCGTCCAGGCCGGTGAACCCAGACAACGACTTCCCAGATCGCGCCGTCACCAGCGCGCTTTGAAGCGTGGCCTGTGCCTGCGCACGCAGCATCTTCACGGCGTCATCCGAATCACCGCGTAGCGCCTTGAGGGCCGAGCTCAGATTAACGCTAACAGCACTCAGCCCGTTGACCTTCTCGGTTACGGTGCTGACCATATCGTTGAGTGACGAGCTGGTAGCGTTGTACGCCTCGGTGAGCTTCTTCTGCTGGGAAGAGACTGCCCGCTGGACCGCGCTGAAAGCATTGCTCAAGCCGTCTTGCAACTGCTGGGCCGTGGCTGCCGCCGCGGCATTCGCCTTCGTTTCAAGGATGTCGTACGCCTGGGCAGCGGAACCAGCGGCGCCGATGAGCGTGAGGTACATGCTCTGCCCCGACTCGGTAGTCAGATCGAGCGCTTCGACCACCTTTCGATAGGCTTCCCGGGTGTCGGGAAGCGTGACGTTCATGTCCTTGAACTGCTGCTGAATCAGCCCGAGTGACTTATCGGCCCGCTCCGAGTCACTGAAAAAACCCTCAAAGTATGTGTTCAAGCTTTGGGTGTATGTCTCTAGTCCGCCGGCAGCGGCTACGAGCGCGTTAGCCAGTTCCATCGACCGTGGCGACAGCCGAAGCATTGTCACGTCGATGAGATCAAGCGTTGCATTGAAGCTTTCAAAAGCTGCGATCTTGGCTGCGAGCTCAGAGAAACTACCCCCCAGACCGAGAGCGCCTTGATCGATGTGTGCAACCATCTGGTCAGCGAAGCCGCTGAACATCTCGTTGATGGCCGCCTGGATTTCTTCTTGGGTTTTCCCTTTGGTCGATATCTTCTGACGGGCGATCGTCAGCCCTGCAAATGCGCCCTCTCCCACTGACACGCCAATACGTGCCAATAGATCGGCCACACTATCCTCGGTCTCCTCGTAGGTCTGTTGCAGAGCAGATGCAAATTCAGGTTCGAGCGCCGAGTAGCGAGTTCTCTTTTTGCTCGAACTGAACAGCCCGCCTTTCTTCTTCTGGTAGATATATTGCTGGCCGTCGAACTCGCCGTTTTGCACACCCAGCGACAAGCCCCCATCTTTGGTCTGCCACTTCCCACCGAAGAGCTTGCTGCTGACAGTCCCAAGTACAGACCCAAAAAGAGCCGACCCGGAAAGGATGGCAGCGATCTTCCCGCCAAACAGCTTGCTGAAGACCTTGTCGGTGATGCCAACATTGAAGGCCGGCTCCATCAAGATCCCGCCGGCTGCCAGCGTGTTCTTGTCGGTGAGCGTTTCCATCATGTCGTAGCGGTAGCCTTTGTCATAAATCTTGCCGCTTTGGTAGGCCGCAGTGACAGCGGCTACTACCCAGCCGACCGGATTTGAGGCCATCGCCGCAAACTGGGCTCCGAGACCGCCTGATATCCCAGCGGCTGCGGTGCCAGCACCAGCGTACGCAGCACCGCCAATGCCGATATTGGTTCCAACCGTAGCAGCGCCCTGAGCAACTGCGCCCTGGAGAGCAGCAGAGGTGGCCGCATTGGCAGCGATCTGAGAGCTAGAGCTGCCCAAGATAGACCCCACAACACTGCTGAACCCGCTTGAAAGACTACTGGTCAAGCCGCTGAATAGGTTCGCGTAGTAGCTGTAGCCACCGTTGATAGCCCCGCCGAGGCCGCCAGACGCCCACCCAGAGGCTACGCTCGAACCCACGCCAGTCACTGCGCTGTAGAGCTTATAAAGCATGCTGCCGGCATTGGTCAGAGTACTCATCATTCCTCCGCCACCGCCGGTGCTGCTTCCGTTAGCACCGCCCAGCAGCTTGCCCCACACGGAGGAAAGCCCCTGGCCGTTGTCAGCTCCGGTCAGCCAGTTACTGATCGAGGCCAGCAGAGGCTTGGTGGTGAGCATGTGCGCGATCTCGCCGAGCGTCTGTTTGAAGCCTTTCTTCAGGTTGTCCCACAGGCTCTCGGCGCCGCTGCCGATATTGCCCCACGCTGTGGCGAAGGCTTCGTCGATTCGATCAATTGCCCCCTCAGTCATCTGGCCCCACAGTGTTGCCTTGCTGCGGTTGACCTCGTATTCATTCCCAAGCTTGAGCAGCGCAGCTTGGTAATTGGCAGCGTTTTCGGGGTACAACGCCATCGCAGCGTTGAGCGCTTTTTGATCTTCGGCGTAATCCTTGAGCAGCTTGGCTTCCGGATACAGTCGATCCATGAGGCCCCCTACGCTACCAGCGCGCTGAGCCACCCGCACGGCCTCCTGCTGCGCCTCGGTAGCGGCGAGAAGCTGCTTGTACTCCTCACTGCCAACTGCAATGTTTTTCCCGGCCAGTGCGACAGTCATGGATTTCTGAACGTTGTAGGCCGCAAGCGCATCGGCTCCCATCAACGTAGCCTGGGCCTGAGCAATGATGTCAGCCGTCTCGCGGCCCACATCGTAGGCAGCCTTGCTGATGTTCAGCTTGTCCTGCGCATCCTGCTGGGCATTGATCGCCTTCTCGACCTCCTGGCGCGCGGCTGAGCCGGCCTTGAGCAGCGCTTCATCAACCTTCTGCTGCAGGCTGAATTCTCGCGAATTGTCGGTACCGGCTTGGTAGGCCGCAGCCAGACCCGTTGCAGACTTTATGGCTATGTCGGCCTGAGTCTTCAGGTCCGTCAACGCCTTGGCCTGATTCTTCGCCTCGGTAGCTGCTTCTTTGGCCGCGCTGGTCCCTTCTTCGGTTGATTTGGTCGCAGCAGCATCGGCAGCTTTCTGTGCGTCCTTCGCTGCCGCCGCCGAGCGGATGGCGACAACCATCTCATCGGTAAGAAGGGTGTTCTCAGCGATGAATCGATTTGCGGCCTGCAGGGCTGTCTTGTCCTGCGCGGTACCGAGTTGCTTCTGCAGCTGCTCCAGGTACTTTTGACCGACTCCAGCTGCAGCGGCTTTTGCAGCGTCGTTCTCACGCTGAGCGCGAGTAAGCTCGTCGGTTTCACCAGTGAGCTGGACGACTGTATCTTTGAGCACACTCAGATCTTTAGCGGCCTTCGCTGACGAACTGCCGCTTGCTTCAATGGCAACGGCCATTGCCTCGGTGACGCCAGGCACAAGCCGCAGCTCGTCAGCCACTGCCTTCCAATCAACCGTAATGCCGGCGGCCTGATCACTCGAAGCTTTACGGACTCGGTCAAGTGCAGCCTGGACATCATCAGGAAGACCGACCAGGCCGGCCATCAAGCCGTCTGCGCCTGCCGCCCCCATGTTGCGTAGGTCATTCTCAAATCGGTCGGCAATCGCGCCAGACATTTGAGTGACCTTGCTCTGAGTCTCCTCAATGTTCTGTTGAAGGCCGCGGAGCGTGACTGACTGACCGGCGCGGTCAAGTTCGCCGAACCGTTGGATCAACTTCTCAATTGGGTCCGACAGATCACCGAGCTTCCTCTCAAGGTCACCAGTGTTGTCTCGGAGCGTGATAAACGCCGTCGCTGCGCCCATTGCGAGCACTGCGATACCCACAGGCCCGCCAAGCAAACCGAGCAATGTACGGCCTGTGCCTACGATTGCAGCTTGGGCGGCGCCAACTGCTGCTGTTGCACGGGACTCGACCATGCGAGCCTCTGCGAGCTGCAACGACAGTTGCGTTTGCACTGCAGTACCCTTCGCCGCAATCGCCTCTTTTTGCGCAAGGAATACGGCAGTCTGGGCCTTTTGCTGATCAGCCTGGGCGGCGAGCAGTACCGAAGTGGCCTGCGCACGGCGAGCCATCGTGTCCTCGAGGGCGGCCTTAGCCGACAACACCGATCCTGCGGTAGAGGCCGCCAAGCTGCGAGCGTAGACAGCAAGCGCACCCACCGCAGCAACACCAGCAATTTCGGCGAGCGTTCCGAAGTTGTCGGCCAGGCTGCCGATGCCTGCGGCGAGTATCCCCGTGAAGTCGGTCGATTCATTCAGCTGGCCGACGTACACCGAAAACGCATTGTTCAGTGCAACCAGGGCGTCTCGAACGGCCACACCCATGCTGTCGGCGAGCAGACCATTGGCTTCGGCGCTCTTCTGAAAGCCTTCGGTGAGAGTGTCGAGGCTGAGTTTTCCCTGAGCGCCCAGGCTGCGGATCTCTTCAGCTGACTTGCCAGTTGCCTTTGAAACGGTGTCCACAACGGTCGGCATGGCAGCAAGGATTGCTTGCCAGGAATCTGCATCAATCTTCCCGGTTTGCAGCGATTTGGAGTAAGCATCGATCGCCGAGCTAGCCTTGTCCGCCGAGGCCGAGTTCGTCACGAGCAAGTAGCTGAAACTGTCCATCACATCCATGGACTGGTCGGCGCTCAGCCCCATCGAACGCAGGCTGTCAGAGGTCCGGATGTAAAGCTCTTGCGCCTCTTCCAAGGGACGGTAGGTGCGGTTGGCGGTGGCGAGCAGGCGCTCCTGAGCCGTGTTGTACTCGCCGAAGCTTTTGGTAGCGAGACCAATCCGGTCTGACATCTGCGAATAGGAGTCGGCGGTTTTGAGGATGGTACCGATGGATGCGGCGCCCACGGCGGCTGCCAGCGCATTTCTAATCAGCCCCCCAGCGCTCTGGGCGCTCTCCCCTGCGCGGTCAAACGCCGTGTCGATGCGCACGAGGCTGGCATCCATTTTACCTGCCGACTGAGCTACTGCTGCCTCGCCGCGGGCAACCTCTTGGCGCAACTGGGCCGTCGTCGCCTCAATCCTGATCAGCAGCCCTTGTACGTCGGCGTCAGCCATTTACTTTTCCTCAGTCGAAAAAAAACCGCTCAAAGCGGTGCTGATGGAACAACTTTCAATCTTTTATTCTGCCCATAGCCGCCACGCGGAAGCCCATCCTCGCCTCTTTGGCCACCGCCTTCTTGTTGGGCTTTTCAGCATCGCCGCCGCCGAATGGATTGGTATCGATGAGGAATTGCCGCTTCGATTCCCAGGCCATGAGAATCTCAACGACAGGCGTATTCCAGGCCTCGCTTGGGGACCACCCCAGCCAACCAGTAGCAATGTTGAACAGCTCATCGATGACTGGGAGATTGGGATCGCGCTTTACTCGTTTCCCGATTCTGCTTGGGCCTCTAGCTCGGCATCGGACTTGCCAGCGGGGTTAAGGAATGCCTTGAGGTACGGGATTACCTGGCTGCCGGCGCTATCAATACCCTCTTCGAAGACAGCTTCCTCCGCTGGAGTCAGTGCATCTTTCTTCGTCAGGTTCACGCCGGTGCCCACGGCAACAATGAAAGCGATCGATGACAGGTTCGCAGTGCCGACCGACTGCATAGCCGGCAGAATCCCGCCGAAGCGGTTCTCGATGGCCTTCATAGCCTTCAGGGTTGGCTTGAGGGTGAAGACTTCTTCGCCCAGAGTGACTTCAATGGTGCCGTGATTGGTTCGGGACATGCGGGATTCTCTTAATCAAATGAGCGGGGCCAGCGCTGCAGGATTACAGCGCTGGAGGGGCCAGCCTGTTAAGGCTCGAGGACCTCATACACCTCTGAGTTGATCCCCAGAGTCACGGCGCGCTTGAGAACGCCCTCGACGCTGATGCCTGTCTTCTTGTTGCTCATGACCTTGGCCGCCATGTAGTCGGTCTCGCCATCGACGTAAACGACCTTGATCGGGTAATCGAAGCGTGAGCGATCGAGAAACGCCTCAACAAGCTTGAGCTGGCCCGCGTCGCCTGCGTCAAAGCCAATGGACAGCTCGACCGACCCGGCATCCGCCAGGCCTTTGAGGTGACGGGCCCGGCCTTCGGCCAGCCCGGCAAAAGACACATCGTTGATGGTGTCGCCGTAGTCGCCAATGCTCTCGACCTCGCCGACCTCTACGTAGGTCAGGCCAGCCAGCAGCGTTACCGCAGCAGCGTGGTCCTTGGGCAGATCTGCAGTGAGGCGAGGGCCGATGTAGATTCGCGTGCCAGCGCCGGTATTGATAGACATGGGTAGTCCTCCTGAGGACAGGTGATAAAGCCGCAGCGCGGCGATGGTTCAGCGGTTTAGTGTTGGGTGATGATGCGGAGCGTGACCGAGCCTTGATAGGTGATGCAGTCAGGCTCGGGGGTTGCCTGTTTGCGGGTGACGCGAATGGAAACGACCCGGCCAGTGGTAAGCGGCAGCTTCCGCTCATGCAGGGCCGCATCGATCTCGCCCATGATCCGCTTGACCTCCTCTTGCCCTTCGAAGTCTGACCACACCGTGAGGTACACCAGGCGAATCTCGCGGCGGCCGGCTAGAGTATCGTCGTTATTGGAGATCTCTGACCCGATGGTGACGTAGGGGTACGGCGTGTTCATAGGAACGTGGTCGTAGGTTTTGCACGAAACGACCTCGTCCGTAAGCCTGTCGAAAAGCGCTACCTGCAAGGCGAAGGATGGATCAGCCATTGCCTAAACCCTCCGCCGCCCGCTTGAGCGTATTGCTGACCGCATGATTAATACTCGCCAGGATGAACTCCTTGTTCACGTCGTATGCGGGGCGAAGCCATGGGTGTGCCGGACGAGCCACGATCTTTGGGTACTTGCCGAAGAAGTGAGCCCCGTCCGATTTATTGGTGGCGCGCTTTTTACGCCCGCCGGAACGTTCACCTTGGTCGTAGCCCTTGGTGCCGTACTCAATGAAGCGAAGGTAGTAGTACCGCTTGTTGGCTTTCTTGCCGCGCAGACCAACCTCAGCGTCCAGGCCGCTCTTCGAAACAAAAGCTGTCAAAGCAGCCGCGCCTTCACCGCTGTCTTTTGGCACCATTTCCTTCATCGTGGCCAGGAGCCTGTCCGCGGCTTCCTGCATCGCAGGCTTCAATTCATTGTCGAGCTGGCTATGAATGTTACGCAGCGTTTTCCTCAGCTTGAAGTCGCCGGACATCCTCGATCTGCGCGGCGCCATGACTTATTCCTCGGCAGCCGCTTTAACCTTGGCGGGCTTCTCGGTGTTGGGCGGCGAAGCTTCAACCTTGACGGCCTCCACCAGGTTGCGCTCGATCAACGACTGGGCTTCAACGGCGCTGACGACAAAATCGTCGCCCGCAACCTTGCGGCCCATGGGGCCAGAGATATTGGCCAAGGCACGTACTTTCATTTTGATAACCTCTAGGGATTGGTGACGCTCGAGCACAGCAGACGGAGCATCGCAGGATCTCTATCAGGCAATGCCGCGCCGACCAGATAGGTTCCAATAGGGCTGACCAAACGCATACCAGCAACTACATCGCGCCTGTAGCGGATCTTGATCTCGGCTGTGATGTCGACCTCGAGCCTGTCTGCTACTGGTGCCGTTCGACCTGTGGGCAAAGAGATTTCGGCCCAGACCTTGCCCAACTCCAACCAGGTTACAGAGCGTCCACCGCCTTGCCGATCAACTGCCTCCGGCTGCATCAGAGTGCATCGCTTGTTCATGGGGCCGGCCCTCATACATTCACCCAGCGATGCGGGCGCCACAGAGCATTCGTCGCCAGGGGTAGTTCCGTAGCGATCGTGCCGGTGACTACAGCTTCACGGCTTGCATACCAGTGCCCGATCAGCAGCAGCGCCCCTTGCCGGATCGCTTTGCTGATGGTCAACGCATTCCCTACCGGATCAGGCAAAGGATCGCCTTCAAGAATCAGCTTGCGGTTGGTCCACAGCTCAAAGGTGCTGAGCGCGGCGTCCGTGTAGCCCTTGATCAACGCATCCTCCTCATCACCATCAACCCGCAGATGCGACTTCACGGTGATGAGATCAATCATTTTTCGGCACCAGCGCCTGAAGAGCGGGCTTGAGCGCGGCCGGATCGAAGTCAATACCCTTGGCGGTGAGCCATTCCTTCAGCTCTGGCACTTTCATCTTGAGAGGGTCGTCTTCGGTGGGGCCGGAATCGTCGAGATAGGTAGCCACGCCCAGGTGCTCAACCGCCACCAGCGCGCAGCGCTCAGAAACCTCCTGCTCGCCGACCTGCACCAGAACCACCTCGTTGCCATCCACGGCGAAGGGGAAGGCCGTTTCCACGGAAATCAATGGCATAAATCCTCCGGGAGCGGGCGCCCGAAGGCGCCAGCTCGATCAGGCAGCGCTCAGGGTCAGAACCTTGATCGCCTGGGAGTCGACGAGCATGCCGCCGACGCGCTTGGTGGTGTAGAAGCCCACGTTGGGCTTGTTGGTGTAGGGGTCGCGCAGAACCCGGGTACCGATGCGGTCGACGATGGTGTAGCCGCGCTTGAAGTCGCCGAAAGACACTGCATTCGCATCCGCAGCACGGTCGGGCATGTCCTCGTTCTCCGTGATGCCGTAGCTGAGCAGCGTGGCCGGCTGGCCCAGCGCCAGACCTGGCTGCCAGATGTAATCGCCGCGCTCGTCCTTCAGCTTGCGAACGTAGGCGACGGTGAGGTTCCCCATCATGAAGCGAGCGTTAGCGCGGTAGCCGGCCTTCAGCGCATGGACGAGGTCGATCAGGTTGTCGGCTGTCAGGCCGCCCGCCACGCCGGAGATCAGCCTCTGCAACTTGCCGAACGCCCGCACCTTGTCAGTCTCGGTGGTCAGCTCGTAAGCCAGATACCCCTTCGGCTTGTTGGTACCATTGCCGCTGGTGAACGCGCTCCCTTCTCGCTCCGAAAATTCGCGGGCGACCTCGCCGTCAAGCCAGCCTTCAGCGTCGAAGAAAATGTCATCGAGGCTGGTCTGCGTGGCTTGCGGGTTGGCGTAGATCTCGCCCATGAAGGCAGAGATCTGACCCAAGGTAGGCGTGCCGGTCGCGGGACGTGGATCAGTTTCGCCGACCCAGCCCGAGCCGGCGCCGCCGAGGCTGACCAGCCGCTTGTAATCCGGCGAGCCGACCGTGATCTGGTTGCACACCTGGCGCATCGGCGAGGTGTCCTTCAGCAGTTCAATGATGCTGCGGTCCATCTCTTCGGGGACCGCGTAGCCACCGTCGGCGTCGTTGCCGATCTGAAGCGCCTTGGCCTGCAGGTCGCCCAGGCCAGTGTCGACCCCCTTGCGCACGAACTTCATGAAGGCGGTCTTGTGCTCGCTTGCGGCCTTGGTGCCGGAACCGTCTGGGCGCTTCAGGTCAGCCAGCTCCTTTTCCAGCGCCGACTTGAGCTCGTCGAGTTCGCCAAGCTTCTCGTTCAGTGTGTCGACCTGGCCCGAGAGCTTGCCCTTCTCGGCCTCCAGCCCGTCAATACGCTTGTCGTTGCTCTTCTTGAATTCTTCGAACTTCGCGCCAAGAGCCTCGGCAACGTCTTCGATGTCTTTCTTTTCCACAGCCATGAGAGGCTCCTTACATTTTGTCCAAAAGGGATTTCAGGGATTGAAGTGCATCTTCGGCACCCGCCTCTCGCGGTGAAACTGCGCCGTAGCCTTTAGCCATGAAGGCCTTGGCTTGGGAGCCGGAAAACCCTACCTCTCGCAGGGCCCGCTCCACTTTGCTGGGCGGCGGGGTTTCGCCGCGGGCCAGCAGGGATTTCACGTCAGTGATCCTGGCCTCGTCGTTGGCCGGGAAGGTGACCAGGGACAGCTCCCAAAGGTCGATAGCCTTCAGGATCCAGACGCCCTTCTCCTTGTCGTATTCGTAGTCATCGAGCATGTAGCCGATGGAGGTACCGGTCAGGCTGCCGGCCTTCATGTGCGCGTGGGCGCGCTTCGCAAGCGGGTCGTCCTCGATGAGCAGGCGCCCCCGAAAGAACAGTCCGACATCGTCCTCACGCATCTCTGTGTAGATGCCGATGGGCTCGCTCATGTTGTGCTGCCAGAGCATTGCCGGAAGCCGGCCCTTCTCCTTCCACTTGGCCAGACTGGCCTCGAAGGCTCCACGGACCACCACATCGCCGTAGCTGTCCTCGACGCCGAAGACCGAGCCATAGCCTTCGAACTCGCCAGTTTCGCTGACCGACTTGATGGTCAAGGGGCGGTCAAGGCGCTGTTTTGTCTGCATCGTCGGCAGCCTCTGGTTTAGTGGTCATGTTTAATGGGGTCAGATAAACGTCGCCGCCCTCTCGGGGGTTCATGTCCTCAAGGTCTCGGCACTCGTTGGCGCTCAAGATGCTCCACTGGATACCCTTGGCGTAGGCGTCGTATCGCCCTTTCAGGTCGCCGCGCATGAGGGCGCCGGCATTGAACTTGGCGTAGTGGGTAAGTCGGTCCTTCTCGTTGAGCAGGCCGACCTGGATCCGGTGTTCAATGCGCGTGATGATCGGCACCAGGGAGTAGTTCACGAAGTTCATGCCCATCTGCTCAACGTTGTTGAGCGTCATCTTTTCCATGTTCGCCACCAGGTGCGGCGGAACGCGGAAGAGGCCGCACAGCTGCGCCTCCGTCATGCGCTTGGACTCAATGAACTGTGCGTCCTGGGCATTCAGACTGATCGGTTTCCAGTCCAGCCCCATCTCCAGAATCATGGGCTTGTAGGCGTTGGCGGCCCCCATGTGCTCACCCTGGAACTCTTCCTTCAGCCTGGCGAACGCCTCGTCGGTGAGAGTCTGCTCGGTTCGCAGCACGCCACTGGTTACCGCGCCGTTCGTGAAGAGCTTCCCTGCGTGCGCATCCATCGCCTGGCCAAGGCCAAGCGTCTGCCGGGCATAGGCGATCGGGTTCAAGCCGTTCAGGCCATCCAGCGTGAACAGCCGGACGTGCCAGATCTCTTTTTGTGTGAGTGTCTTCGGCCCAGTCTTGAAGTTGACTTTGTACTCAACCGTCCAGTCGTCGTTGAGCTTCGGCTGAACGATGTCCGGATTGAGGGGCAGAAGCTCAACGACATTGCCGAGAGCCTCGACCTTGTAGGCGTAGAAGTTGCCGCGCAAGCACAGGCATGCCACTAGCATCTCCCAGAACTCCTGGGCGGTCATGTAGCCGTTTGGCGCCATGGTCAGCAGTGGATACAGCCGGTGACCTGTCGCCGGCAAACGCACCTTATCGGTCTGTTTCATCAGCCGGCAGGGCAGCATACCTATCGACTCGGCCAGCACGCGGACGCAGTTGAACACCACCAGTTGCTGCAGCGCGCTGGTGGTTGTGACTCTCTGCCCGGCGCCTGTCTCATAGCCGGTGCCAAGCGCCTGGGCCAGCTTCTCCGGCGTATCAATTGCCAGCGGGTTGCTCTTTCTTCCAAGGAGTGCTCGAAGCATCAGCTACCCCCTCGAATGATTGCGTAGGCCGAGAGCGCCATGAGAATCACACCGCACACTGCCAGCGACACAGCCTCTCCGAAGCCCACCCACAGGCCGCGGGCGAGCAGCCCGAAGCCGACCAGGCCGACCACATCCGGCAGGCTTTCGCGCAGGCGAGCGATGGCCGACCCCTCGTCATCACGAGGAGCCTCTTGTTCAGGGGTCATAGGGTTCTGATTCCGTGTTTGGTTATGTGGTCCGAAAGGCTCTTCTCGGGCTTCGTCTCTGCCTGATTGGCAGCGCCAACAGCCATCGCCATTGCGACCGCCCCGTCGATGCGGCCGGTCTTCTTGCGCTTGGAGAAAATCCTGTTCTCCTGGGCGTCAGCCTCCATCACAGCTGAAGCGACGTTCCATGTGAGACATGGGTTATCCAGTACCTGGATCTTGCCGGTGAGGATTAGGTCCTCCAGCAAGTCGATGGAGTGGGTCATCCACAGATTCGAATCCCGCGCGGGCCGGAAGCCTTGACCGTGTGGCACCAGATTCAATTCGATGCCCTGCGCCTCAAGCTCGGCCTCAAGGTAAGTCATGTGGTAGGGGTCGAAGGCCAGTGACTTAATGTCGTACTTGGCCGCCAGTTCGCCCAGGCGCTTGGCCACGAAGGCGTAATTAATCGCCTTGCCGGGAGGTGCGTGGATGTGACCGTCCTGCAGCCAGACCTCGTATGGCACCCCGTCAATCGCAGCTCGATCCAGCAGCGTGTCCTTCGGCGTCCAGAACTCGGTAATCGCCTTTCCCTCTTCGGGGAAATAGAGGTTCAGGGCTGTGAGGTCACGCTTGCCGGACAAGTCCAGGCCGCCATAGCAGGTCTGGCCCGCAAGCTTGTCGGGATCGAACTTGGCGCAGCAGGACAACCAGGTATCGATCTCGACCCACGGGTTCGCTGCATCCACCCACTGACAGAAATTCAGACGCCTGACCGTGCTGGCCTTGGCCGGCATCCCTTTGGCATCGGTCACCTGCTCTCGCAGGTACTTCGGCTGGAACGTGTGCCCAAGCGAAGGGTTTGCCTTGCCCCAGCACTTCTCATCCTTAAAGGGATCGTCGCCCTTATCCAGCGAGCAGATGAAAGCGAAGAAGCCGTCGTTGAAATGCCGGTGCCGCTTAGTAACCCCTTTCGCACCGGCCGCGCAGACATTCACGCCTAGCTGGTGGTAGCTGTAGCAGACCGACGTGCGATCGTGACCGCTGTTGGTGATCATCAGGATCAGGGCTTGCCGACGGCCTTTCGTGCCGGCCCGCATGAACTCGACGGTCTTGTTGTTCTTGTGCTCGTGCACCTCATCGATGAGGGCACAATGCGGACGCGGGCCAGACTGGCCATCGTCGGAGCTGATCGGCCGGAAGAATGAGCCGGTAGCCAGATAGGCAAGGTTCCAGACCTTCTCATCGCGGCCGGATTTCTTGATCTTCTTCGTGAGCGCTGGCGATTGATCGACCATCGCCACCGCGTCGCGAAACAGGATCATGGCCTGGTCGCGTTTCGTTGCCGCAGCGTACACCTCGGCCCGGGGTTCGCCATCAGAGGTCAGGCAGTACAGTCCGATACCGCCCGCAAGCGGTGACTTACCAGACCCTTTGCCAGACTCGATGTAGACGGTCCGGAATCGTCGGAAGCCATCGGAAGCCATCCAGCCGAAAATCGACCCGACAATGAACGCCTGCCAGGGCAGCAGGACAAACGGCCTCCCCTCGTGCTCGCCGCCGTTCAGCTTGAGCACCGTTTTGAAGTACCGGATCGCCCGGTTGGCTTTCTCCAGATCCCAAGTAAGCCCACGCTTCGGCCCGTCTACCAGGTCGCGCAGGTGTCGGCCGCAAGCGTTTCGAATGTCTGGCCCGGCCAGCACTTTTCCAGAGTGGACCTCTTGAGCCCAGGCAGTCACTGGATCGACGGCATAGGCAACCTTCTTGACCTCAGCTGAAGAACTCGTCTTCGGGGTCTTTGCTCGGGGGTTCGCCAATGGCCTGGACCTTGGAACGGGCGGCTGGTGTCATGCCGAAGTGGGTGAGATAGGAAAGCAGGCGGCGGTCAGCGTCCGCGGCCATGGCGACAGCGGGGTGCGCCTTGATCAGGCCGGCCTCGGTTGCGTAGGTATGCCCCTCTTCGGAGATGACCTTGGTCAACCGACGGACTTCGGCCGCCACCTCGCACAGCCGCTCGAGGGTTTGAAGGTCAGCTTCGGCGAGCACGCCCATCGAAGCTGCGAGTGGGCAAAACACTTTCCATACCGCCTGCCCCTCGACAGTCATATGCGAGGGTGGAGGCTGATAGCCGGCAACCGCGAGCTGGGGTTCGCGGTTGTTTTCCCGAGCCGGGCGCGAGGTGCCGGTGACCTTTTTCTGGGCCGAGGGGACTGGCGTTCTGCCCTTCAAAAAAAAGTCTCCAATTCTGGCTTTTTGCGTAAAGAGGGTCGAGGGCGGTCTTGCTAGACGAGAATGAATACTTTTTGCCCCTCCCCTAGGGGCGGTGACGTGCCACACGCCTTCGGGTGCGCCTCAATCACGATTAGATCTCATTTGCCGCGCCGCTGACGGTTCCAGTGGTGGTTGGGATCAATAGGCAGGCCGTTCACATCACAGCCAACCACAACGCCGGTCTTCTCCTGACGCTGCTTGGCGCTGTCGTGGCAAAGCTTGCAGAGGCTCTGCAAGTTGCCAGCGTCGAAGAACAACGACTCATTACCGCGATGCGGTGTGACGTGGTCAGCGATCCGTGCCTCGACTGTTCGCCCCTGAGAAGCACAGCGGCGACACAGGGGCTCAGCCTGCAGCTGGTGCCAGCGCAGCTGATACCAACGCTTGGTGTTGTAGAGGTGACGCCATGGCGAGGTGTTGGCCATCAGCGAACCTCGACCACGATGCCGCGCTCGATCCAGCGGGTGACGCGAGCCAAGTTCGGTTTGCGACCCGTGATGTGCGACATGACCAGGACGCCAGCCAGGTAGTACTTCAACCACCAGCGATGCCGGCATGTGATAGTTGCTGTTATGCGGGCCATACGGTCACCTCGCGCCACGAAATGGCACTCATTGATTTTGTGGCGCGGATCAGTCCACGCGCAGGATCTTGGCCACGTTCCCCTTTGCCCGGCACACCAGAATGGCTGCCAGCAGGTAGAACGCAGTGTTGAACCAGGACGCATCCGCGAAATCATCATGCAGCACCATGCGGCCGATCAGGCTGACGCACTGCATTCCAGTGACAGCGCAGGCTGCCCACGCCATCAGCGATACGCTCAGCTTGTACCGAGCATCTGGGTATGGCCGGTAGCGCAGCCCGATCATCACGAAGATGACGGCGCACAGCGCGGCCTGGATGACAGCAACCATTCAACCCTCCTTCCTGGCTCGCAGGCGGAAGACCCACTGCAGCCATGTCGGCATGCGGCCGGTCTGCATCCACTCCAGCAGGCCAGAGAATGTGACGACGCAGAGCACGCCGCATACGAAGGCGCTGAAGCCAGCGGTCTGGGTCCAGGCCCTGCCCATCAGTTCAGCAGCACCGAAGTAGCCGCCGATCCAACCGGTGAGCAGGTAGCCGATCCGCCGCCAGGTGCTCATGTCCTTGGCGAACACGACGTAGAAGAAAGCCCCGCCGAACGCGCCGACCAAAGCGGCGAGGTCCAGCTGGGGAAATGCAGCACCGAGGCTGACGCTGGCAAGTACGCCGGTCACTGCCAGGGCGCCGGTACTTGGTTCGGCCATAGGTGATGCTCCAGAAACGAAAAAGCCCCGGCATGTGCCGAGGCTGTATGAGTTGCAGTGCATGCTACCGATCGAGCGCGGACACAAACTACTGACGCTCAATCTTGAAGAGATAACCGTTCTCGTCAACCTCAACGCTCACAACCAAGGGAGCGAGATCCGCGCGAAGACCAATCTCCACACCCCTTCCTACGAGTCGCGAGTGCTCCAACCTCTCGTCGCCGCGATCAAACGACCGAACAAATGGCTCTACTACTGCAGGATCACCGAAATGGCGATCGACTTGATCTGTGATATGGCGGATCAAATCCGATATTTGCCTTTGCGTATTTTGATCAATCACGACTGTTCCCTCAGATAAAAGAGAGATAGTTCCACAAATGAAAGGAGGGAAGAAGCCCGATGCAGTGGAGAGCCTCGGAATGGATGCAGAAGGCCGGTGCATTCCCGACACGGTGGTCTGGATCGCAGGATCACATACCCCAGACTCTCATCGCGTAGCCGATCAGGGATCGCACGGCTTTGATCGACGGCACTGCCGACTTAGCCCAGATGCCTGGGCAGGTCATCCGCATAAAATAATGGCAAAATGCCTTGCTCCACTATCAAGGAAACACCATGAAAGACGATGGAAGCAGCACAACTGCAGGTGAAATGGCCGACTGGCTTGCGTCGATCCCTCGGGACACCAAAATCCGCTTCCAGGGAGGCCTGACGTTCTATCGATTTAAATTCAGGAACGATGACTTGGTTCAGATCGAGTTCAACGAGCGCGTGCATGACGCTATGGCCTACTTCAATGAAGAAGTCTTAAAGGGCAAATAGCAAAAAACCCCGGTCAATTGGCCGGGGTTTCTCGATGCTGTCGTGCCGTTGCAAGCTGGACACGCTGCTATGAAAACAGGGGTTTATCCGCCCGCATACAGTTTTTTACGCAGCTTCTCGAATTTCCTCCAGTGCGCAATCGATCCAAGCCACGCCGGCCTTGATGATCTCCCGCGCTTTGCGCTCCGACATGCCCGCCTCCCTCCCGACGCGCATAGCAGGATGCTTCGATCCGTAGTACGCCCAAACGAAGTCGCCCATCTGCTGATTGCGCTTCGTCAGCCTGGCCACGGCGCCGTCGACAACCAGCGCCAGGTCGTCCGTGATCACGTGCTGCCGGACACCTCCCTCGCTGGGGATGTTGTCGCGCATGAGTGCGTAGAGCGGCGAGACGTAACGTGGCACGCCCATCTCGCACATCCGCCACCAGCCCCACTGCTCGAGCAGATACTCGGTATCGCCCAGAGCTTTGTCGACATAGGTTCGTTTCTTCACGCTGCTTTCCTCGGATCTGGATCACTCAAGCCGAACAGGTCGCGCAGCAACCGATCGGCAGGTTTGTTCTTGGCGTTGCCTTCGATCAGCCAGCGCTGGCCGAAGTCGTGGAAGCCGATCTGGGCACGGTTGCCGTGCCAACTGGCGACCATGTCCAACAGGTAGGCAAGTGCAGTTGGGCCACCCACTTTCACCTCGGCCAGTTCTGCGCCGGCAATTTTCAGGAAGCGGCGCTCCAAGTCGCTCATGCTCTTGCGCGGCAGTGCCGCAGTAACGTTGCTCATCGGATCATCTCCAACTCGTCATCCACAACCCGCACGCAATCGTCGAACACCTCCTTCGGCACCCGGGCGCTGAGCTCGCGCAGGACCGCCTTGTCGCGCGCTTGCCAAGCTGGGCAGTCGCGGCGCGCTTCGGCCCGCAGCGCCCGCATGTGCACCATGAGCCGCTGGCGATCGCGGTTGATGTGCTTGAGCGCCGCCTTTGCGCGGTGGTACCAGCTCGGGTCGGCGTAAGACCCTTCCGCCTTCGCCTTCGCTTTGGCCTGGCCGATCTGGCACTCCAGCCGGATAGCGTCGCGGCACAAGGTCTCCTCCAGCGCCTCGGATTCAGCCAGGGTGGCTGGCATCACGATCGGCCCGCGTGGTCCTTCGCTGGGCGCAGGGGGATTGCCAGTGGCTGCAGGCTGGTCGGCGCCAGCGCGCTTGCTGACGGTCACAGAGACAACTGCAGGTTTGCCAGCGCCAGCGCGTGGCCACAGGTCAGAAAGTTTCATGATGCGCTCCCTTGTGGGCGATGACGCTTGGCGTACGGCCGGCCCATTTCAATGTCTTCGTTGCTTGGCTGGTAACCGACCAGTTCGGCGAATCGGTGGTAGGCGCCCTGGTGCTGGACACGGCAGAAGCCGGTCTCCCCGTGGCGGTTCTTGTCGACAATCAGCTCGGTGACCCCTGCTTTGCCCTCCTCTGACTCCCCGTCGCGATGCACCAGCAGCACGACGTCGGCATCGGCCTCGATCTGGCCAGAGTCGCGCAGGTCGCTCTTGGTGGGCCGTTTGTTGGCTCGCTGGGTAGGGCCGCGGTTCAACTGCGCCAGTACCAGCACCGGAACGCCGAGCTCTTTGGCCAGGCGTTTGAGCGACTTGCTGATGTCGGTGACCTGCTCGTACCGGCTGGAAGACTTGTTCTCGCCGTTGATCAGGCCGATGTAATCGACGGTCACGGACCCAAGGCCGTGCTCGCGCTTCACCGTCCTGCAGATCTGGCGAATGTCGCGCATGGTCAGGGAGCCGTCATCGCAGAAGATCAGCGGCGCCTCATTGAGGCGACTGACTGCGGCTGTCAGGCCTGGCCAGTCGTTGTCGGTCATGGAGTGCCCTTCGGTGATGTGCTTGAGTTGCACGCTGCCGATGGAAGCGAGAGACCGGTTGGTCAGCTCGACATCGCTCATCTCCATGCTGAACACCAACGAGGTGGACTTGGCAGTGAGGGCAACACGCTCGGCAATGCCCAGGCCGAGGGTTGTCTTGCCGCTGCCAGGCGCGCCAGCAATGACCACCATGTGCCCTGGGCACAGCGCCGGGATGAACTTGTCGAGTGATGGCAGGCCGGTGTCGAAGCCCAGCACCACCTGGCGGTTGAATCGACGGTCAACGCCATCGATCGCCTCCGGCAGGATGTCGCGCACGAACCGGTACCGGCGGCGGGCATCCAGGCCTTCTGCCTCGAGCGAGACCCAGGCCTGTTGCCCCTGCGCCAGCACCTCGTCCAGCGAATCACCGTCTTTGAGGCGTTCGGTCATGATGTGCGCAGCCGCGATGACACGGCGGGCAACGGAGCGCTGCTTCACAATCCGAGCGTACTCGGTGAAATTCGCGGCGCTGGGCGTGTTGTGCGCGATATGCGCTGCAACGGCGAGCGTGCCTCGACCGTCGGCCAGTGCCGGCCGGGCATCCGAAAGCGTTACCACGTCGATTTCTCGGCCTTTCTGGCGCATGGCTAGGAGCAGTTCAAACAGCTCGGCACAATCCGCCAGATAGAAATCGCTGATCTCGACCTTGGCATCGTCGATCAGTGCCGGCTGATGAATCATCGCGCCGATCAGGGCGAACTCTGCCTCTGAGCTGTGGAGTCGGCTTTCGGCGTCAGGCGCTTGGTAGTCGTGGTTCATACGCCACCCCCAACTCGGGCAGAGGCCCAGGTGAATGGCGCCAGCAGGCCACCGTTCTCGCGCAGGCGGTCCATTGCCCGCGGCCCGATGTAGGCTGGCAGCTGTTCGCGGTCCTGGTTGCTGACAAGGATCGTAGGGCGCACAAGCTGATAGCGCCGGTCGATCACTTCGTGGAGCAGGCTGGGCATGAAGTCCTTCCCAGCCCGGGGCGTGTGCATACCCACTTCGTCGATCACCAGCAGGTCAACGGCTGCCAGCTCGGCCAGCAGGTCTGACTTCGACGGCCCAGCATTGCTGCGAAAACTGTCGGTGACCGCCTGCATGATCGCCTCGGCAGTGACGATCAGCCCGGTTGAGCCATCGACACGCACAACGTGCTGCAGGATTGCGCAGGCCAAATGCGTCTTGCCGTTGCCGACCTCGCCCAGCAGCATCAGCGCGCGGCCAGCTCGGTAATGCTCTTCGAATTCCTCGGCGTAGCGACGGCAGATCGACAGCGCGCGCGCCTTGGCTGGGTCGTCATTGGTGGCGAAGTTACCGAACGAGCAGCCCCTGAAGCGCGGCGTGATGCCGGTGGCGAACAGGTCACGGTTCAACTCCTCGGCTTGTTGGGCAGCAAAGGCCTTGTCCCTAACAGCGGTCTCACACTGCAGGTTAAGCGCCTGCCAGCGGCAACTTGGGCAGTCAGTTGTCACCCACCCGCCGTCAAACTGCTCAACCCGCGTTTCCTTGTACTGCCCATGGCCGGGCACCGGGCATTCGACAGTACCGGCGCCGATCACATGCGGTGCAGGGCTGAATTTAGATGAAGTCATCAGGGTACATCTCCTGGCGGTGGGCAGGCACTTGCAGTACTGCGCTGTGAGTTGTGCCGGCTGAGCCGCTTGGGGTATTGGGCTTGAGCCTATTCACAAGCCATTCCGTCTTGAATCCTTGCCAACCTGCAGTCATGGCTTCCGCCAACGCTTTGTCTGAGTCGATACCTGCACTCCGGCACTTGTCCAGTTCGTTCAGCACGGTGTTCCAGATAGTGGTATTCAGCGGCCCTTTCTTCTTCCGGAACTGGAAGTAGTCTCGGGCGGTTTGCTCTGTCAGATCGACAGGTGCCTGTTCAAGCATTTGCTCAACCGTGAAACCGTCATTTCCCCTTTTACGGTTCCTTGATGGTTCACCTTTGGGTTCTATTACGGTTCTGGGGGCATCTGGTGCCGGGGTGTCCGGCATCTGGTGCCGGGGGGTGGGGCACGTCGTGCCGGGGTGTCCGGCATTTGGTGCCGGGGGGCATTTAATGCCGGGGGCATAAGATGCCGGGGTTACGACGTAGTAGGTCGACCTCCCAGCCCGCTCTTTTGCCACCAGCAAACTGACACTTTCCAACCAACGAATCGCATTGCGCACAGCCCGCTCCTTCAGGCAAGTGCGCTCGCAAATCCTGGCAATCGACGGCCAGCAGACACCATCGTCGTTGGCATTGTCGGCCAGGGAGATCAGGACCGACTTCTGGGCCGCGCTCATCGTGAGCGGCCAGCAGGCAGTCATCAGGATGGTGCTCACAGCTGCAACTCCTGTGTGATGCGACGCACGAAGGCGTCGTAGGGCTCGCTCATCTCGAAGCCCTTCTCCTCCATCGCTCGCCGACCAGCCTTGGCCAGTTCGTAGATCGTCCAGCGCTCGCGCTCTGGAAAGCCCTTGAACTGGCTGTAGGTTGGCCAGGGTCCACTGATGATCGATGCGCCAGCGCGCTGCTGGAGCGCCTGGACGGGGTTTGGGGTCGGGGTCATTGGAGTGTTACCCCTGCCTTGACTGGAACGATTTCAGCACCAGCAAACGGCGAGTTGGGGCCGAACAGATCCGGGAGGTCGCATTCAGGCGCCGTCTTGATCCAATGCATCATGGCCATGAAGCAGGCCTCGAACAGCGGCCCGCCCTTACCCCAGTCGTCAGACTGCGGGCTGGCGCTGTTTTCAAGCCTGGCGACGTAGATCAGACCTGCCAGCCCCCGCTCGTCGCTAGGAATGGCCGGGCGGTGTACCGGGTTGATGCTTAGCAGGTCGCACAAGCTGTCGAATCCAATGGCGTCGTAGCTGTTGTCGGTATCCTTGATCAGGTGGTAACCCATCCCGATCAGGCCCTGCTTAATGTCGCGGATATCATCGGCGCGGTGAGTGCGGGATTTCTCCAAGAGCTGGTCGTACTGCCGCTGGGTGTGCGGATAACCCAGCAGCGCTGCCGCTTCTCGCCTAAATACTCGGCGTTCGGTTTGGATTCCAGTCAGCCTGGCCAGGCTGATGCGCACCATTCGCTGAGTCAGAATCAACATGGCCTTCGGCGAGTGGTCAGGCTTCCGTGCGATCTTGGCGAGCTTCTCTGCGACCTTGAGTTTGATTAGGGTCATTGGTGTTCTCCAGCAGTGCCGAACAGATCGGCCAGGTCAATTTGGTAGACAGCTGCCCAGGCGGCAGCGGGCCAGGAACGAACCCATCCGAACCGACGGTCTTGGACTTTCGGGGCAGACACCCCGTGGCTATCGCACCAGTTCTTGAGCGGGCGAAAACCCTGGCTGCCGAAGAGCCGGTGGGCGGCCTTCTCCACCGCAGTCACGGTGGCGTGCTGGCAACCACGACCCAGTTCGCTCTCGAGGTGCATGAACTTGCGGACAGCAGCTGACGCAGTGGCCATGGCCGTTGCTTCGCGACGGGTGCCGATCTCGGCCTTCGTGGCGACAGCGTGGTCACGCTGCTCAAGCGCCAGTTGCTCGGAACGCTTCGAGGCCAATAGGTGCTCCAAGGCCGTGATGTAGTCGGTGGGTAGCGAGGCCGTTGACAAATGAGCGGGCCGGAAGTAACGCTCCACCAGCTGCTCCTGGACCTCCCATGCCAAGTCGTCGGTGAAGGCCTTCACCAGCATGAGGTAGCCACGCTCTGTCACCAGGACGCCTTTCGAAGTCCTTGGTGCGAATGCCTGCTCGATCGACTGCGTACGAATTTCGTCCGCAGTCACTTCGAAGAAGTGGCGTCCCAGGTCAAACCGCTCTCGATGCTCGTTGAAGTTCCGGCGCGCAGTACCCTCGGGCCGCTCGTGCACCTGATCAATCATCGCCAGCGTGACTACGCGCTGGCTGCGGTACTGAACGATAGATACCTGGGTGTTATGGATAGTGACCAGGCTCATACCGCACCTCCCGCGCCACGTTTTGCAGCAGCAGGCTTCTGTGGCGCGTATCGAGGCAGGACACGCAGCTTGTACTCAGCGTTTCGAGCCTCGTCATGCAGCCGGCAGGAAGTTTCACCCAGGTGATTCAACAGCCAGCCGAGGCTAGCCAATGCGTCCCCACTGACTTCCTCTGAGGTGCCCACCCAGGCCAGCATCTCTCCAATCGCAGCGATACCCGAAGTGAGCGTGATGACACTCTGAGACGCAGCAGTGCTGATGCGCTCAAGCTGCTGCGATTGATCATCAGAGAGGTGAGCGCCTGGCGTAAATTCCGATGGATACTCTTGATCCACTCGAACCAGCAGGTCGAGAAAGCTGGGAGCACTACTCATGGGAAGTCACCCCGCCTTGAGTTTTGATCCCGCGCTGCACGCTCCAAATGAGCGCTGAAGCCGTTTCGCTCAGGAACTGCAGCGCCTTGAGCGAGTCGCACAAAACAAGGTCGCCGTTGTTAACGGATTCGTGGACGTGCTCGCAAATTTGCGCCAAACCTGAAGTCAGCGTTCGCGCTGCATCAAGCGCGTCTTGCGTATTGATGCCGGCCTGCACCTTGAGCATGTGCAAGGCGGTGTTATCGATTGGCGTCTCAAAAAAGCTTAGTTCGGTGGTGAGGGTGGGTTGCGCCAGTGATGGCGCGGTGGTATTTTTCGGGTGCGACATTGTTTCGTCTCCTTCAAGACGATTAGATACAAACCACTCGTTGGCGCGAGTGGCGATTAGAAAAGCTCAGCCAAGTGCTGGGCTTTTTTGTGGGCGGTCGAAAAGCTCAGCCGCTCAGCAAAAATAGGGATGGGGCCGGCTTCATGGCGAGGCCTGGGCGGTACTGGATGAATTAACAGCCACCACGGTGGAGCTGTGCTGTGTGGTAGCAGGAGGTATCATTTGAGTCATGGTGGGGCCAGAGATCGCCCGCGCCTTGGCCTCCGAGCGAGCAGGGAATGGACGGCGTTCTTCGGCAGTGAAGCTGCCGTCTGATTGCTCAGTAACAAATATCAGACGTCCCACGCGGATAGCCTTGCTGAGCGCACCCTGGGTGAGGCCTAACAAAATCGCAGCCTCGGGCTGGCCGCGCTCCTTGGCGAATTCTCTAAGGTGAAGGGTGCTCACGGCGTTCTCCAGGGCGAAATTTAAGTTGATAGTACCAATGGCATTTTTCAAAGTAAATACTTTTGGCATTTGTCAAGATATTACCGTAGGGAATATTCTGCGATCATGAGCAAACGAAACCTACCCGATGACCGAAAAGCCGAATGTCTACGTCTCAAGAGGATTTTTAACCTCAAAAAGCGAGAGCTCGGCCTCACCCAGGAAAAGCTTGCAGAACAGCTCGGCATAAATCAGAGCTCGGTGAGCCACTATCTGAATGCTGTCAACCCCCTAAACGCACCGATTGCGGCCGGCTTTGCCAAAATACTTGAGGTGCAGATCTCGGAGTTCAGCCCTCGCTTAGCGCATGAAATCGAACTGCTCACCTCTGCTTCAGTAGAAGCAAACCGTGCATTTATCTCTAACAGAGTCGCCGCTCACCGAGCTAAAGGCACGGTCCCTTTTGAGGAGTATGTATTGGTTCCTCAATACAAGGCCCAAGAACGCTTCGTGAAAGGCGTTAACGACGATCACGTTGGATTGACGGAAGGGATGGTCTTCAGACGGGGATGGCTTCGCCGGATGGGAGTGCACCCTGACGACCTGTTCGTCATCTACGCTGATGGCAACGATATGGCTCCGCACATCTGCGCCATGGACGTGGTCCTTTTCGACTCCACCAAGACATCGCCCGAAGACCGCCAGATCTACATGATCAAGCGTAGGGATGGGTCGATCACAGCTAAGAGGCTGATCCAGCAGATTTCCGGATCATGGTTAATCAGAAGCGAGAACCCAGACAGAAACCTTTTTCCTGATGAGGTCATCCCAGAGTCAGAGGTGGCCAACCTTCCAATAGTTGGGAAAGTTCTCTGGCGGGGAGGAAGCTGCACCTGACACCCCTCCCACAAAGCCGCCATGAAGGCGGTTTTTTTGTGCTCATGAAAATAATATTGCCAAAGGTATTTACACATAATAATGCCAGTAGTAATGTTGCGACATCAACAGAGCAAGGAGCGCAACCATGACCGCAGCTGCAACCACCATCACCGCCGGATCTTGGCAGGGCTTCCTCGGCCGCGGTCTGGCTGAACGTGAGCTGCAATGCGTGCTTGGGGTTGCTCAGGGAAAGACAAGCAAGGAGCTGGCGCGCGAGCTGGGCGTTCAGCCTGATTCGATCAAAAAGCGGGTACTCAGTGCGACCACGAAACTCGGCGTTACACGGCGTGCGCAACTTGTGGCGGTGGCCATGCAGAAAGGGCTGATAAGTCCGATCGCCACAACTCTCGCGCTGGTGCTGGCGCTTCATTCAGTGATCGGCGATGACGCTGCACTTCGCGTTCGCCGCGGCGGCAACGGCGGCGAGCGCCGGGTCGAGATTCGTGTCGCGGCACGGCGGGTAGAGCAGCAGGTTGCGTTGGCGTAACACAAAAAGATTTTCCACTGGCTTGCCTTCTGCGCTGTCACTTCGGTTAAAGTGACCTCACAGGTGACCAAGCCCGGCCGAACCGGGGGTCTGTGAAGACCCCCGCACTAAGCGAGGCATCCTAGTGAACGTTTCAATTTTCAACTTCCGCAAGTCCAATGTCCGTGTTGTAACCGAAGACAATGGCACCCCATGGTTTGTGGGTAAGGACGTGTGCGATCTGCTGGGTTATGCAAACCCCAGTGACGCCATGGGTCGTCACTGCCGTGGGGTCGCGAAACGCTACCCCATCCTCGACAACCTAGGCCGCACCCAAGAAGCTCGCGTGCTTTCCGAGGGTGACACTCTTCGCCTTATCGTCAACAGTACTATGCCGGCTGCTCAGGAGTTCGAATCCTGGGTATTTGATGAGGTGTTGCCCACGATCCGCCGCACCGGAACTTACACGATTGCCAATGCGCCAGCACTTCCCTCGGCCAATGACGGCGCGGTTCTGATCGAGTCAATAACTCGCACCATGAACCTGGCGCCTTCTGCGACACTGGCAATGTATCAGCGACTTGCAGCAAAAATCGGGCAATCTGATTTGCTTCCTGTCTATTCAACTGATGCTCCGGATGGCGATGTAAGCAGCCACACAACTGCTGCGCTCTCTACGCTGATCAAAAAGTCCGAACTTACCACCAACTCTCGCCAGGTCTACTTGCAGATGCAGGAGGCGGGATTGGTCGAGCGTAAGCAACGCCCCAGTAAAACCAAAGGAGTCAAGGAGTTCTGGGCCCTTACTGACTCCGGGTTAGCATACGGCAAAAACGTTACCAACCCCTCGAATCAACTCGAAGTTCAGGTTCACATCTACGAAAGCAGATTTGAACAACTGATCGAATGCCTGGAACTTCGTAGGAAGCACTAAAAAGAACTGTGTGATCGACTCCTCAAAATTGAGGAGTCAGAGTAATTGCGCGTGCAACTCAAATTCACTCGAAAGCCAAGTTACTCGGCAGGCCACCGGCTTGCCCGAAATAAGGAGGTTCACAATGCTCATGCTCAGCCGCAACATCGGCCAGTCCATCATCATCGGCGGCAACATCCGCGTGGCCGTCACGCACGTAAACGGCAGCCAAGTGCGACTCGGCATCGATGCGCCGAAGGGCGTAATCGTTGACCGCGAGGAGATCCATCAGCGGCGCGTGGCGGAAGGGGCTGTCCAGATGGCGCCAGCCGCGAGCGCAGACATTCCAGGAGCCAACGCGGGTGATCTACAAGAGGACCTTGATCGCACCGCGGACAAGCTGCGCTCACCAAACCCAGCATACCTCTACGCCCCGTGGTCCGATGTTCAGGTACTGGACTTCCTGTCTGTTGCTCTGCGCCACGTCGTGGTGGAAGGCGACCTGCAATACAGCGACATCAACGACGCTATGCGCTACATGGCCGAGAAGGGTGAGCCGGCATTCTGCAAGGCATTCGAGATCGACGACCACGTCAAGATGGTGGCTGATGCGCGCCGGTATCGGTGGTTGCGCGACCGCGAACGCATCGAAGATCCTGACGAAGACCTGCTGGTGGTGCGCGGTGACAACTGGCTCTCCGCAGCGGAACTGGATCAAGAGATCGACACCGCCCTGCGCCTGGAGGTACTGCAGCAGCAGGCGGCGCAGGACCAGCAGCTATGACCCGCGCCAGCATGCTCTTGCTGCTGTGGGATGCCCTGCAGCAGCGCTCAACCACCTTCGGCCAAGTCGCCGCCTTGTCTGCCGCTTGCGGCCTGGACGGGCGTCAGGTGCTAGCCGACCATTTCCGGGGGCAACCATGATCAAGCGCCGAACAATCAATCCTGCCGCCCTCCCCGCTGTTGGCCAGCCACTGGCCGGCGGATTCTTCGCTGGCCGGATCTTCTTCGACGGCGCCGAGCATGCAGTCATCGATGCAGGTCGTGACTTCGAGGTCGCCGCCCACTGGTGGCAGGAGGAAGGCCCGCGACCGCGCATTCGTGGAGCGACTTCACGCTTCGACGGTATGGCCAACACCAGGGCAATGGCAGCCGAGGGCAGCGCCATCGCCCGCAAGGTCCTGGACATGAATATCCGTGGCACCTGGGGCTGGCACATCCCGTCGGTCGAGGAGCTACAGGTTCTGCGCTGCAACCTGCTCCAGTTGCCTGACTGGGGCCGCAGTGGCCTCACCCCTGAAAGGGGGGCAGCCCAGTCGTTTGGCTGCGCGCACGACTACTGGAGCAGCACCCAGAAGGACAACGCTGCTACTGCCTGGTGCTTGCACATGCTGCCCTGGTGCGTGCCCGATACAAATTGGGTGAGCAAGGTGAAAGGCATCCGCCCTGTGCGCACGCTGCTGATCAGCCAGGATGCTTTCACGCACGCCCCGTCAACCGATGTGCCGCTAACCGAGGCAGATCTGCGCGGCCTGGCCAATCAGCAGGCCGTGGCCACTGTGCTCGAGCGCTTCGTGAACGAGGATGCCGGCAGGTTCTATGGTCGGGCTGATGCATTGGTGGCTGAGCTGGCGGCGCTGGCGGGAGGTTGGCCATGAGCGTCCTGCAGCGATTATCCATCAACACCGCCGGACGCGACTTCGCCGCGGCGGATGCCCTTGGGCATTTCACCACCCTATTAAGCCAAGCATCAGCCGCGACTTGGACTGAGCACCAATCTGCCACCCGCCGGCGTGGAGACCTATATGGCGAATGCTACAACATCTAAGCCATCAAGCATTCAGCCGCGGTTCATCCGGTTCGGCGATGCACCTGGCTACCTCGGCATGTGCCGGGACGAGTTCAACAAGACAGTAAGGCCATGCGTCCGAGAATTCCCCATCGGAAAGCAGGGCGTGGCCTTTGACCGCCAAGAGCTCGATGAATGGGCTGACGCCTACATTGAGGCAAAGGCGATTGAAAAAGCCTTCGAACAAGACAACAATCGGCCCTGCAGCGAGCGCCGAGGAGAATATATATGGCGCGAAAAACGATCACCGGCCTCTACGAGAAGGGCGGTGTCTGGCAAATCGACAAAGTCTACAAAGGCGAGCGAATTCGAGAAAGCACTGGAACTGGTGACCGGGAAGAAGCAGAGCAATACCTGATCCACAAGCTTGAGAAGCTGCGACAGCAGAAAGTCTATGGTGTTCGGCAGGTGCGCACCTGGGAAGAGGCAGCTACCAGATTTTTGCTGGAGGTAAGGGATCAGCCGTCCATTCACCTGACTGCCCTCTGCATGAAACAGTTGCACCCATACCTTGGCCATCTGCCCCTGACCCACATTGATGACCAGGCCTTGGAGCCCTTCATCAGGGATCGGCAGACGGCCAAGGTGCGGGACGACGGCACGGTTGAGAAGGCGGTAAGCAACCGGACGATCAACATCGCGATCGAGCGTGCAGTCAGGGTGCTGACCCTCTGCGCGAGGAAGTGGCGGGATGATGATCGACGCCCGTGGCTGGACAGCGTTCCCATGCTTAAAAAGCTCGAGGAGAAGAAGTCGAGCCGCAAGCCCTACCCGATGTCATGGGAGGAGCAGTCGATACTTTTCGGCGAGCTGCCCGGTCACCTGCAGACGATGGCCTTGTTCAAGGTGAACACTGGCTGCCGTGAACAGGAGGTGTGCAAGCTGAGGTGGGATTGGGAGATATCGGTGCCGGAACTCGGGACCAGTGTTTTCCTGATCCCCGCTGACTTCGGCGGGAGACACGCCCGGTCGGGCGTAAAGAATGGCGACGAGCGCCTGGTGGTTTTGAACAGTGTGGCCAAGTCGATCATTGAGCGGCAGCGAGGCGCCAGCAAGGAATGGGTTTTCCCATACAACGGCACTGCTATGCACCGGATGAACGACTCAGCCTGGAAGAAGGCACGGGTGAGAGCGGCGAAACTCTGGCAGGAGGAAAACCTTCGCCCCGCTCACCCTGGGTATGCCTCGATCAGGATCCACGACCTCAAGCATACGTTCGGGCGCCGACTGCGCGCCGCGGGTGTAACTGAAGAGGATCGGAAATCACTGCTTGGGCACAAGAACGGCAGCATCACCAGTCATTACTCCGGCGCTGAGCTGGGCAAGCTGATTGAGGCTGCGAACATGGTATCAACTACCGACTCGCGTGGGCCGGTACTGACGATCTTGAAGAGGAAAATCGGATGATCCCCCGAAAAAGTCCCCACACGCAGAAATGAAAAAGCCACCCTGAGGTGGCTAAGTCATTGGGATTATTGGTCGGGACGGAGTGATTCGAACACTCGACCCCTTGCACCCCATGCAAGTGCGCTACCGGGCTGCGCTACGCCCCGAACTGCTCTCGATATTGCTGAGAACGGTACAAAATCTACCCTAACCTTTTGATTAATGAAAGCTTTTTTTCGAAAAACTTTCCACTCGTCGGATCAGGTTATTTCTTCAACACCACTAGCACATCTTCCAACTCGACGATCATCTGCCGAATCATCTGCTTGTACTGCGTCGTGTCGTCCTTGGCCTCATCACTGGACATGCGCAAGCGCGCACCGCCGATGGTGAAGCCTTGGTCGTACAGTAACGCGCGGATCTGGCGGATCATCAGCACGTCTTGGCGCTGATAATACCGGCGGTTACCGCGGCGTTTGACGGGGTTGAGCTGGGGAAACTCCTGCTCCCAATAGCGCAGCACGTGCGGTTTTACCGCACAGAGCTCGCTGACTTCACCAATGGTGAAGTAGCGTTTGCCCGGGATAGGGGGCAGCTCGTCGTTATGGCTTGGTTCCAGCATAGGCCTCAACCCGGGCTTTCAGTTTCTGCCCTGGACGAAAGGTGACGACGCGGCGTGCGGTGATCGGGATTTCTTCCCCTGTTTTGGGGTTGCGGCCCGGCCGTTGGCGTTTGTCGCGAAGGTCAAAGTTGCCGAATCCGGACAACTTGACCTGCTCGTTATCTTCAAGCGCGTGGCGGATCTCTTCGAAAAACAACTCGACGAGTTCCTTCGCCTCTCGCTTGTTAAGCCCAAGCTCCTCGTACAGCCTCTCGGCCATCTCAGCTTTCGTCAGAGCACCCATGCCGTTATTTCCTTAACGTGGTGTTCAACCTTTGTTCGAGCGAGGTGAGGATCAATTGCAGGGTGGCGTTCACCTCATCGTCATTAAGAGTGCGCGATGGATGCTGCCAGGTCAAGCCGACCGCAAGGCTTTTTCTATCAGGATCAATGCCTTTACCCTGGTAGACGTCAAACAGCCTGAGGTCTGTGAGCCATTCGCCGGCATTGTCACGAATTGCTTCAAGGACGTCGCTGGCGGCCACATCGCGGCCGGCAATCAGGGCCAGGTCGCGGCGGGTTTCAGGGAACTTGGACAGTTCGCTGAATTTCGGCAGGCAGCCTTCGACAACTTCTTCCAGGATCAGCTCGAAGACGAACACCGGGCGGTCCAGGTCGAGGGTCTTGGCCAGCTCTGGGTGCAGCGCGCCGAGGTAGCCGACTTCCTTGCCGTCGCGCTCGATACGCGCAGTCTGGCCAGGGTGCAGGGCTGGGTGCTTGCCCGCGACGAACTTGAACTCACCGAGTGCGCCGGAGTAACCCAGCACGGCTTCAACGTCGGCTTTGACGTCGAAGAAGTCGACGCCATCGCGTGGGTTGGCCCAGCCTTCTGGCAGGCGGGTACCGGTGACGACGCCGGCGAGCATTGGCTGCTGCTTGAGGTCGCCGAGTTGGCCAACAAAGCGTTGGCCGCTCTCGAACAGGCGCACGCGGTCTTGCTGGCGGTTGAGGTTGTGCTGCAGTGCTTTGACCAGGCCAGGCCACAACGAGGCACGCATGGCGGCCATGTCGTTGGAGATCGGGTTGGCCAGCAGCAACGGCTCGACACCAGGGCTGAACAGCTCGAACAGTTTAGGGTCGATGAAGCTGTAGGTGATGGCTTCCTGGTAACCGCGAGCTACCAGCAGGCGGCGCAAGGTTGGCAGCTCACCGCGGGCCTCCGGCGCGCCTTTAGGGGCGAGACGGGCTTGCGGGTAGCGCACTGGCAGGTGGTTGTAGCCATACAGGCGGGCCAGCTCTTCGATCAGGTCGACTTCAAGGCTGATGTCGAAGCGGTGGCTTGGCACTTGTACCGTCCACTGCCCTGCCCCATCGGCGCTGGTGGTCAGCTCGAGGGCGTTGAGCAGTTGCTCGACCTGGGCTGGGTCCATGTCCATGCCGAGCATCTGGCTGATGCGTTCGGCGCGCAGGGTGATCGGCGCAACTTTCGGCAAGTGCTGCTCGCTGACTGCTTCGATAATCGGGCCGGCTTCGCCGCCGACGATTTCCAGCAGCAGCGCGGTAGCGCGCTCCATGGCTTCGCGGGCCAGTTGCGAGTCGACGCCGCGCTCGTAGCGGTGCGAGGCATCGGTGTGCAGGCCGTAGGAACGGGCCTTGCCAGCGACGGAAATCGGCTCGAAGAAGGCGCTCTCAAGGAACAGATCGCGGGTCTTCTCGGTGTTCACGCCGCTGTGCTCGCCACCCATGACGCCAGCAATGGCCAGGGCGCGTGTGTGGTCGGCAATGACCAGGGTGTCGCTACGCAGGGCGACTTCCTGACCGTCGAGCAGGACCAGCTTCTCGCCTTCCTCGGCCATCCGCACGCGGATGCCGCCGTTGATTTCGGCGAGGTCGAAGGCATGCATCGGCTGGCCGAGCTCGAGCATCACGTAGTTGGTGATGTCGACTGCAGCGTCGATGCTGCGCACGTCGCTGCGGCGCAGGCGTTCAACCAGCCACAGCGGGCTTGGCTTGGACAGGTCGACATTACGGATCACGCGGCCGAGGTAACGCGGGCACGCGGCCGGGGCCGAGACTTCAACCGAACGCACTTCATCGTGGCTGGCGGCAACGGCGGGCACGTCGATGCGGGTAACCGGCACGTCGTACAGGGCGCTGACATCGCGCGCCATACCGGCCACCGAGAGGCAGTCACCGCGGTTCGGGGTCAGGCCGATTTCGATGCTGGCGTCGTCGAGGTTGAGGTATTCACGGATGTCCTGACCAACCGGCGCATCGGCGGCCAGCTCAAGCAGGCCGTCGTTTTCTTCGCTGATCTGCAGTTCGGCAGCCGAGCACAGCATGCCGTTGGATTCAACGCCACGCAGCTTGGCCTTTTTGATCTTGAAGTCGCCTGGCAGCTCGGCACCGATCATGGCGAAGGGAATTTTCAGACCCGGGCGCACGTTGGGCGCGCCGCAGACGACCTGGAAAGTCTCCTGGCCATTGCTGACCTGGCACACGCGCAGTTTGTCGGCATCCGGATGCTGCTCGGTGCTGAGCACTTCACCAACGATGATACCGCTGAACTGACCAGCCGCCGGGGTGACGCTGTCGACTTCGAGGCCGGCCATGGACAGACGAGCAACCAGCTCGTCGCGGGAGACTTGCGGGTTAACCCAACCACGCAGCCACTGTTCACTGAATTTCATGCTGTTCTCCTGAATATGGTCGAGGTGTGGCCTAGCGGAATTGCGCCAGGAACCGCAGGTCGTTGTCGAAGAACAGACGCAAATCGTTGACGCCATAACGCAGCATGGCCAGACGCTCGGCGCCCATGCCAAAGGCGAAGCCCTGGAATTCTTCCGGGTCGATGCCAGACATGCGCAGCACGTTCGGGTGGACCATGCCGCAGCCCATCACTTCCAGCCAGCCGGTCTGCTTGCACACGCGGCAGCCTTTGCCGGAACACATCACACACTGAATATCGACTTCAGCGGACGGTTCGGTGAAGGGGAAGAACGACGGACGGAAACGTACATCCAGCTGCTTCTCGAAGAACACCCGCAGGAATTCTTCGATGGTGCCCTTGAGGTCGGCGAAGTTGATGTCGCGATCGATCAACAAGCCTTCGACCTGGTGGAACATCGGCGAGTGGGTGATATCCGAGTCGCAGCGATAGACGCGGCCAGGGCAGACAATCCGAATCGGCGGCTGGGTCGATTCCATGGTACGTACCTGCACCGGCGAGGTGTGGGTGCGCAGCAGCATGTTGGCATTGAAGTAGAAGGTGTCGTGCATCGCCCGGGCCGGGTGGTGGCCAGGGATGTTGAGCGCTTCGAAGTTGTGATAGTCGTCTTCGACCTCAGGGCCTTCGGCGATGCCGTAGCCAATGTGGGTGAAGAACTGTTCGATGCGTTCGAGGGTACGGGTGATCGGGTGCAGGCCGCCAGTGGTCTGGCCACGGCCCGGCAGGGTCACGTCAATGCATTCGGCAGCCAGGCGAGCGCTGAGCTCGGCCTCTTCAAAGCCAGCCTTGCGCGCATTGAGCACTTCGGTGACGCGTTCCTTGGCGTCGTTGATCAGCGCTCCAACCTTGGGGCGCTCTTCGGCTGGCAGGTTGCCCAGGGTCTTCATCACCTGGGTCAGCTCGCCTTTCTTGCCGAGAAATTGAACCCGGATCTGTTCCAGGGCATTGATGTCTTCAGCGCGCTCCACAGCTTCCAGGGCTTGGGAGACCAGCGCGTCCAGGTTTTCCATGTACAGACTCCAGATACAAAAATAGGGGAAGAGCTTTGAAGGCTCTTCCCCTATCGATGACGTTCAACACCCGACGGCGCATGCGCCGCCGGATGATTGTCGTGGGTACTTAAGCCAGAACGGCTTTAGCTTTCTCGACAATCGCAGCAAACGCCGCTTTTTCGTTCACTGCCAGGTCAGCCAGAACTTTACGGTCGATTTCGATCGACGCTTTTTTCAGGCCAGCGATCAGGCGGCTGTAAGACAGACCGTTGACGCGAGCACCAGCGTTGATACGAGCGATCCACAGAGCGCGGAACTGACGTTTTTTCTGGCGACGGTCACGGTAGGCGTATTGACCAGCCTTGATGACAGCCTGCTTGGCAACACGGAATACGCGCGAGCGTGCACCGTAGTAACCTTTAGCCAGTTTCAGAATTTTTTTGTGACGCTTACGAGCAATTACGCCGCGCTTTACACGAGCCATGAGTAACTTCCTCTATCTAGACCAGAATTAACGAACGCGCAGCATGCGCGCGACTTTTGCCACGTCAGACGGGTGCAGCATGCTGCTACCACGCAGTTGACGCTTACGCTTGGTCGACATTTTGGTCAGGATGTGGCTCTTGAAAGCGTGCTTGTGCTTGAAGCCGGTCGCCGTTTTCAGGAAACGCTTCGCTGCACCGCTCTTGGTTTTCATTTTTGGCATGTTCGTAACTCCGCATTGGGGTGGATAAACATAACCGCAAGGCCTGCCGTGCCCTGGTGGTTATTTCTTTTTCTTGGGGGCGATGACCATCAAAAGTTGGCGTCCTTCCATCTTCGGATGCTGTTCAACGGTCCCGTATTCGGCGAGATCAGCTTCGATCCGCTTCAACAGTTCCATACCCAGCTCCTGGTGGGCCATCTCACGACCACGGAATCTCAGAGAGATCTTGGTCTTGTCCCCATCACTTAGGAAACGTACCAGGTTGCGTAGTTTTACCTGGTAATCCCCTTCCTCCGTCCCTGGACGAAACTTGATTTCTTTGATCTGGATGATCTTCTGGTTTTTCTTGGCTGCAGCCTGTTGCTTCTTCTTCTCGAACAGGCTTTTGCCGTAGTCCATGACTTTACAGACAGGAGGTACGGCGTCAGCAGAAATCTCTACCAGATCCAGCTTCGCTTCTTCAGCGATACGAAGCGCTTCTTCGATCGAGACGATGCCCAACTGTTCACCGTCAGCACCAATTAACCGAACCTCGCGTGCAGAGATATTCTCGTTGATCGGGGCCTTCGGTGCAGCTCGTTTATCGTTTCTCATATCACGCTTAATAATCATTACTCCGATTCTTGGCGACCACGCCGGGAAACCGCATGCGCAAGGAACTCGGCGAATTGGGCGACGGGCATGGAGCCCAGGTCTGCGCCTTCGCGAGTACGCACAGCGACGGTTTGCGTTTCGACTTCACGGTCCCCTATAACCAAAAGGTACGGGACCTTGAGCAAAGTATGCTCGCGGATTTTAAAGCCGATCTTCTCATTTCTCAAGTCAGACTTGGCACGAAAACCGCTATCGGTCAGATTTTTTTCAACCTGAAGGGCAAAATCGGCCTGCTTGTCAGTGATGTTCATGATCACTGCCTGGGTTGGCGCCAGCCAAGCCGGGAATACGCCAGCGTAGTGCTCAATCAGCATACCGATGAAGCGTTCGAACGAACCGAGGATGGCGCGGTGCAGCATTACCGGGCGCTTGCGCGCGTTATCTTCGGCAATGTAGCTGGCGTCCAGACGCTCAGGCAGGTTCGGATCGTACTGCAGGGTACCACACTGCCAGTTACGGCCGAGGCAGTCACGCAGGGTGAATTCGATTTTCGGGCCATAGAAGGCGCCCTCGCCTGGCTGGTATTCCCACTCCAGGCCGGATTCATTGAGTGCATCAGCCAGGGCGCCTTCGGCGCGATCCCACAGCTCGTCCGAACCGACGCGCTTGGCCGGACGGGTCGACAGCTTCATGGCGACGTCGACGAAACCGAAGTCTTTATAAACGTCGAGTGTCAACTTGATGAAGTCGGCCGCTTCTTTCTTGACCTGATCTTCGGTGCAGAAGATGTGCGCATCGTCCTGGACGAAACCACGCACACGCATGATGCCGTGCAACGCACCAGATGGCTCGTTACGGTGGCATGCGCCGAATTCGGCCAAACGCAGTGGCAGGTCGCGGTACGACTTCAGCCCCTGATTGAACACCTGCACGTGGCACGGGCAGTTCATCGGCTTGACCGCGTAATCACGGCTTTCCGACGAGGTGGTGAACATGTTCTCGGCGTAGTTGGACCAGTGGCCGGAACGCTCCCAGAGGATTCGATCGACCACTTGCGGGGTCTTGATCTCAAGGTAACCGTTCTGACGCTGCACAGTGCGCATGTACTGCTCGAGCACCTGATACACGGTCCAGCCATTCGGATGCCAGAAGACCATGCCCGGCGCTTCTTCCTGCAGGTGGAACAGGTCGAGCTGCTTGCCGATCTTGCGGTGATCGCGCTTCTCGGCTTCTTCGATGCGCTGAATGTAGGCAGCCAGCTGCTTCTTGTCGGCCCAAGCGGTGCCGTACACGCGCTGCAGCTGCTCGTTTTTAGCGTCGCCGCGCCAGTAGGCACCGGACAGCTTGGTCAGCTTGAACGATTTGAGGAAGCGCGTGTTGGGCACGTGCGGACCGCGGCACATGTCGACGTATTCTTCGTGATGGTACAAACCCATGGCCTGTTCATCCGGCATGTCTTCGACCAGGCGCAGCTTGTAGTCTTCGCCACGGGCCTGGAACACGTCGATGACTTCGGCGCGCGGGGTGACCTTCTTGATGACGTCGTAGTCCTTCTCGATCAGCTGCTGCATGCGCTTTTCGATGGCGGCGAGGTCATCAGGGGTGAAGGGGCGCTCGTAGGCGATATCGTAATAGAAGCCGTCATCGATGACCGGGCCGATTACCATCTTGGCGGTCGGGTACAGCTGCTTGACTGCGTGGCCAATCAGGTGGGCGCACGAGTGACGGATGATTTCCAGCCCCTCTTCATCTTTAGGGGTGATGATCTGCAGGGTGGCGTCGTGTTCGATCAGGTCGCAGGCATCGACCAGCTTGCCGTCGACTTTACCGGCCAGGGTAGCCTTGGCCAGGCCAGCGCCGATCGAGGCGGCGACTTCTGCTACTGATACAGCGTGATCGAACGAACGTTGACTGCCATCGGGAAGAGTAATGGTGGGCATGGCGCCTCCTCTCCTAGTGGTGACCCCTACCAAAGGTCACGTGGGTTGGGATGAGCCAGTACAAGATCCGACCTGCCTTCCTTAATAGAGGAAGCCTGCCTCACAGTGGCAGAAGCCTTTCGGCTTGTCAGGGGCGAACCAGAGTGACTGGAAATAGAAAGATAACTGCGGGCTGCCTCTGGGCAACTGCAAGCCGAGCATGCTAGCACGCAGGTTAGCGGCCAGGCACGAATATTTGGAAAATGCACAAATACGATGAACTGTAGGTAAAAATGCCTATCAGATTTGCTGATGCATCCGATTTTCATCAGACCTATATCAAGGGAGTGTCTGGTTATGCGACTTCAGTCTCTTCTGGCCCTGACCGCTGCGGGGGCACTGCTGCTGCCCATGGCGGCCCAAGCCGACTGGCCAGCCGGCAAGAAAGACGCCTACATGCAGCAATGCGTGCAGGTGGCCACCCAGCAAGGCGTCAGCGCCAAGGATGCCGACACCCACTGCAAGTGTGGCGCCCAGGCAATCGAGAAGAATTTCAGCAAAGCTGAGATCGAAGACCTCGACAGCAAGGACGGTGTTGACGCGAAATTGATGCAAAAGGCTCAAACTGTGGTAAAACAGGCATGCACGACGAAAGGTTGACCGCGTAACAGCGGGCTTCCGAGCCTTTATTTGCGCTGTATCAGTTTTCTTCGCAGTTAAAAGGCGCGACACGCGCAGAATTAGACTATGATGTACCTGGCGCACGCAGCTTCGGCTACATCTGCACCGATAAAAAATTACGTTTCTGGAGATTCACCCCATGTCCAATCGCCAAACCGGCACCGTCAAGTGGTTCAACGATGAAAAAGGCTTCGGCTTCATCACTCCTCAAGGCGGCGGCGACGACCTGTTCGTACACTTCAAAGCCATCGAATCCGACGGCTTCAAGAGCCTGAAAGAAGGCCAGACTGTTTCCTTCGTTGCCGAAAAAGGCCAGAAGGGTATGCAGGCTGCACAGGTTCGTCCGGAGTAATTCGGATGCTGTAAAAAAACCCGCCCTCGTGGCGGGTTTTTTTATGCCTGAATTTTACAGCTTGGTCACTGCCACCGTTGGCGACAGCGACCGAATCAACAGTAAATCAGCCGCAGTTGACGCGCACGACGTTGCCCTGCTCGTCAACATTGAGGTTTAGCCGCTCGGAGCGGTACTCCAGGGTGACCATATCGTGGGGCTTGAGGATGCGGGCCATTTGCGAGCCGCTGGCTTTGCGCGCCTGCTCGAGCAGCTCGGGCGTGCCCGGCTTGCCTACGGTGAAGTCAGCGCCGCTGGCGTTACAGCGGCCATCGTTGCCAGCCGAGGCTGCCGGTGCGCTGCTGTCACCGCCCGGCGCGCTGCCAGTGCTGCAACCTGCCAGCGCAACAGCTACCAGCACGGTTGCCAGAGAAGCACGGGTACGGAACATGAATCCTCCTAATCATCATGGGAACTGCTGTATGCGACAGTAGTGCGCAATATTCGTTGCAAAACGCCCAAGTGTGCCTGACTCATGCCTGCAAGGGGAAACAGCAATCGTCACCGGGTTTTGCACCGAAGAAATAGTTTGTCGCGCACGGGCTGTTATGCCTAAGTCGCAGGGCTCTTGACGCAAAGGCATGATTTACTGCAATAAGTGGAGTGCAACATGCCTCCCTACGAACGCCAGGGCCCGGTGTTCGATCTATAGTCCGAACCAACGAGAAATTTCCAATGCGCAGCCTCAGCATCGATGCCGACATCCAGGTCCACTTACCCGCGGGCCATCGCTCGTACGCACCAGGCACGGCCGAGGAGCTAATGCTGATCGCCGTGGACCTGCTGGTACACGAACTCGGCAACGAAGGCTCCCGCAGCTTTATCGAACAAGTGCTGGAGCGTTACGCGCCGCAGTCTACAGCTATGGCAATCGAGCCAGCCGCTCGCTGAGCAGATCGAACAAGCCCTGGGCATCGCCCTCCTCTACCCACATGACGTTGGCGGGCTGCTTTAGTACGCCATACCAGTCGGCGACGGTCTGACCGAAGGTCGGGCCTTCGCGACTGTCGACACTCATGTGGATCTGCCGCCCGCTGAACATCTCTGGCTTGAGCAGATAAGCAATGACGCTCGCATCATGCACCGGCCCGCCGGGCATGCCGTAGAGCTGCATGTCATGCTGAATGTAGGCGTTGAGGATTTCCACGACCTGCTTACTGGCGCGGTTGTTGACCGCGCTCAACTGCTTGAGCCGAGTATCGCTGGTCAGCAGCTTGTGGGTGACATCCAGAGGCAGGTAGGTGAGCTTGACGCCACTGGCCAACACGACCTCAGCGGCATGCGGGTCCGCGTACAGATTGAATTCAGCGACGGGCGTGATGTTGCCGCCATTGAAGTGGGCACCGCCCATGACCACGACTTCCTTGATGCCTTGGGCGATCTCTGGCTGCTGGATCAGCGCCAGGGCCAGGTTGGTCTGCGGCCCAAGCATGGCTATGGTGATGCTGTGCGGCTTGGCTGCGCTAAGGGTATCGACCAGATACTGTACCGCATTGCCCGCGGCCAAGCCTTGTTTTGGCTCGTGCACCTGTACGCCGGTAATGCCCTCCTCGCCGTGAACTTCAGCAGCGTATATAGGCGCGCGCACCAAAGGTCGACCAGCACCGGCGTAGACCGGGATGTCTTCGCGGCCCGCCCACTCACGGGCCAACCGCGCATTGCGAGAAGTTTTTTCCAGGCGCACATTGCCGGCAACCGTGGTGATCGCGCGAATATTCAGCTCCGCGGGCGATGCCATCGCCAAAAACAGCGCCACTAGATCATCGGCACCAGGGTCGGTGTCGATGATCAGTTCACGCGGGGCGGCGTGCAGCGTCGAAGTGGTAACAGCGGCCATCAGAACGGCTCCCTGCAGCATTTTTTTCAACATAAGGCACTCCTGCGCCGATGGTTTTCACACTCAAATGGACCTCAGCGAACTCGTCAAAACGTGACGCCAGCGACCAGTGCGATATTGCTGAACGGCTTGCACTCACCGGTGCGAACGATGACCTTGGCCTGACGGCTCAGCAGCGTGAAGTCACTGTGCGGCACTTGTTCACAAGCGCCAAGCAGGCCCTGCGTGCTGAGCTGTTGGATTGCAGCCAACGCCGGTGGCGCGATCTCGAACAGCTCCGCCGCTACGATATGTCGCTCGACCTGCATCTCGCTCAGGACCACCTCCAGCACGCTGGCAAAGTCCGGCAGGCCGGAGGTAATGGCCAGGTCGATCAATTCGACACCAGCCGGCACGGGCAAGCCGGCATCACCGATCACCACGATGTCACCATGACCCAGGCTGGCAATCGTGTGCGACAAAGCAATATTGAGCAGTGCGGTCTTTTTCATGGCTGCAGCTCCGCCAGGTACGGAATCGAGGGCTGCGCACCCGCACGAGTGACCGATATGGCAGCCGCGCGCTGACCGAGGGTGATCGCCTCAGCCTCACTCAGCCCACGCGCCAAGCCAGCGGCAAAGCCACCGATAAAGGTGTCACCGGCCGCAGTGGTGTCGAGCGCTTTGACCGCCATTGCCGGATAGTGCTGGCAGCCTTGCGCGCTCACCAGCAAAGCGCCCTCGCTACCGAGGGTCACGATCACCTTGCCGACCCCGAACGCGAGCAACTGCTCGGCAGCGCGGCGGGCGCTGTCCTGGTCGCTCACCGCAATGCCAGTCAAGGCCTGGGCCTCGCTTTCGTTGGGCGCGAGGTAGTCGATGCTGGGAAACCAGTCTGCCGGCAACGGGCCGGTAGCGGGGGCAGGATTGAGAATCACCGTCTTACCCAGCTCACGGGCGCGGGCCAAGGTCCAGGCAACCGTTGTCTGGGGCACTTCCAGTTGGCAGATAACGATATCAGCGGCCTGCAACAAGCTGTCGGCACGCTGCACAGACTCGGCGCTGAGCAAACCGTTGGCACCGGGGATCACCACGATTGCATTCTGGCTGGCAGCATCCACCACGATCAGCGCCACCCCACTGGACACACCCGCGCACGTATTGACTGCCTGGCAATCAACGCCTTCGACCTGCAGCGCCTGCAGCAGCTGCTGGCCATAGGCGTCATCACCGGCATTGCCGATCATGGCCACGCTGGCACCAAGGCGCGCCACGGCTACCGTCTGGTTGGCGCCCTTGCCGCCGGGCACCGTGAAAAAACCCTCGCCGGTCAGCGTCTCGCCTGCCCGCGGCAAACGCTCGGCGCGGGCCACCAGGTCCATGTTGAGGCTGCCGACCACTACTACCTTGGCATGCATGGGACGTCCTTAGCGGTAATCATTGAACAGGTCCGGGCGCGGCCCGGTGGATTCGCGCATGATGATGCGCGGGGCGATGATGCGCTGCTCGGCCGGGGCGTCGTGCCGCGGCCTGGCGATGCGTGAAAGCAGCAGCTCGGCAGCACTCTCACCCAGCTCGCGAATCGACTGGCCGACGGTGGTCAGCGGCGGGTATACGTAGCGGCTGAGCTCGATGTCATCGAAACCGATCACCGACAGCTCGCCCGGCACGCTAATATTGCGCTCGGCGGCCGCGCGCAACACGCCAAAGCCGATCATGTCGTTGCCGGCGAAAATCGCCGTAGGCCGCCGGCCGTCGAGCAACTGCGCCGCAGCAGCGTGGCCGCCTGGGCTGGTGAAATCGCAGTGCAACACACGTGCTGCGCTGACCTCAGCCTGCGCCTCAGCCATCGCCCGGTGAAAACCGGCTACGCGCAACTGGCTGACCCCGGTCTCGGCTGGCCCGCCAATGCAGGCGATGTCGCGGTGGCCGAGCTCGAGCAGGTGACGGGTGGCGAGGTAAGCGCCTTGTTCGTGGTCGATCCGCACCAGGTCGGCATCCACGCCCTCCAGCGCACGGTCGACGATGACCATCGGCGTGCGCACGCAGGCCAGGCTCTGCAACAGGTCACTGTCTTCACCGACTGACGCTACTACCAGGCCATCAATGCGCTTTTCCAGCAGTACGCGCAGATAGCTACGCTGCTTTTGCGGGTTGTCGTCGGAGTTGCACAGGATCACGCAGTAGCCATTACGCTCGCAGCCATCCTCGATGCCTCGGGCAAGCTCGGCAAAGTACGGGTTGACGCTGCTGGGCACCAACAGGCCTATAGTGGCGGTACTGCGCGCCTTGAGCGAGCGGGCTACAGCACTGGGCACGTAATCGAGCTCGGCGATGGCGGCTTCGACCTTCAGGCGCACCTGCTCGCTTACCGGACGGGTCTTGTTCAGTACATGGGAAACGGTGGTATAGGAAATCCCCGCCATTGCCGCGACATCTTTGATGGTTGCCATGGTTTCAGTTCCGCCGGCTCGCGCGCCGGCTGCGATAAGTGTCGAGCACCACGGCAATCACAATGACCGCCCCAGTGATGATGCGTTTGGTCGGTTCGGAAGCGCCGATCTGAGCCAGTCCCGCGGCCAGCACCGAAATGATCAGCACCCCGAAGAAGGTACTGATCACCGAGCCGCGCCCGCCCATCAGGCTGGTACCGCCGATTACCACGGCGGCGATCACCTGCAACTCAAGACCAGCACCGGCGTTAGGGTCGGCGGCCTCCAGGCGAGAAATCTGGAACAGCGCGGCAAGGCCGGCGAGCAGCCCCATCAGGGTGAACACCATGATCTTGTACGGGCGCGGGTCGATCCCGGCCAGGCGGACGGCTTCTTCATTGGTACCAATACCGATCAGGTAACGGCCGAACACCGTGCGTGTCAGTACAAGGTGGGCAACGACGATGACCAGCAAGGCGATGATGAAGGATGGCGAGATGCCAAACGCGACCGGATTGGAAAACCAGGCGTAGGCATCGCCGATATAGGCCGTGCGCGAATCAGTGAACTGATAGGCCAGGCCACGGGCCATTTCCAGCACACCGAGCGAGACGATAAAGGATGGAATGCGCCAGGCCACGGTAATGCAGCCAGTGACGCTGCCAGCCAGGGCGGCGACGGCCATGCCCAGCAGCGCAGCGGGCAACACGCTCCAGCCCCACCCCAGAATGGCCACGCTGACTGCCGAGGCTGCCAAGGCCAGTACAGAGCCCACCGACAGGTCGATGCCACCGATGATCAACACCAGCGTCATGCCGACTGCCAGCACCATCAGATCGGGGATCTGGTTGGCCAGGGTACTGAAGGTTGCGTACGACCAGAAATGGCTGCTCATAAACGAGAACAGCACAATCATTGCCAGCAATGCGCCGGCCAGCCCCAGGTAAGTACCAAGGCCCAGATAGGTGCCGCTGCGGCGAGCGGGAGTGTCGACGGGAGAGCTGTTCATGGGTCCATCCTGGGAGCTGCTTCATGCAGCAGAGCATCACGTTTTTGATAACCGGCAAACGCCGCGGCAAGCAGTTGATCCTGGCTCCACGCATCGCGCTCGAAGGTGTCGATCAGGCGCCCCGCCGAGAGCACACCGATGCGATCGCAGATCAGCATCAGTTCGCGCAGGTCACTTGAAACAACCACCAGCGCCTTGCCCTGGCGCGCCAACTCGGCCAGCAAACCATAGATGTCGAACTTCGCGCCGACGTCGATACCGCGGGTTGGCTCGTCGAACAGAAGCACCTGGCAGTCGCGCTCCAGCCAGCGGCCAATCACCACCTTTTGCTGATTGCCGCCGGACAGCTCGCTGACGGTCTGCGCCGGGCTTGCGCTGCGAATACGCATGGCGTTGATCTGGCGCTCGGCCAAAGCTGTTTCGGCGGCGCCATCGATGATACCGGCACGGGACACTGCACCCAGGTTGCCCAGGGCGATATTGGCACTGATCGACTGCGTCAACAGCAGCCCCTCACCCTTGCGATCCTCGGTAATCAATGCGATACCAGCACGCACAGCCGCCTTGGGCGAGTCGACAGTGACGTGCTGCGGCGGCTGACCTAGGGCAACGCTGCCGCTGTCGGCGCGGTCGGCGCCATAGATCAGCCGCAGCAGCTCGGTACGGCCGGCGCCGATCAGGCCGGAGATCCCAAAGATCTCCCCTGCCCTCACCTCGAATGAAACCTCGCGCACCTTGTCGGCACGGCTAAGCTTGTCGACCTTGAGTAGCGGCGCACCGATCTGGCGCCTGCCCAGGTCGATATGCTCGCCAACATCGCGACCGACCATCAAATTGACCAGCTCGGCGCTGCTGTAGCGCTGGATCGGCTCGGCGCACACCAGTTTGCCATCGCGCAGCACCGCGATGCGCTGGGCCACACGCTGCAGTTCTTCAAGGCGATGGGATATGTACACGATAGCCACGCCGCGCTGACGCAGGCGCTCGATCTGAACAAACAGCAGCTCCACCTCGCGAGCAGTGAGCATGGCCGTAGGCTCGTCGAAGATCAGCACCCGGCAATCGCCAATCAGGTTGCGGGCGATCTCGACCATCTGCTGATGACCGATACCCAACTCACCGACCAGGGTATCCGGGTCAATCGCGTCCAGGCCCACCTGCGCCATGGCAGCGACCGCCAACTGGCGCAGGCGCTTGTGGTTGATCCAGCCAAGACGGCTTGGCAGGTTGTCGAGAAACAGGTTTTCGGCAACCGTCAGGGTGGGCAGCAGGTTCAACTCCTGCATCACCATGCGCACCCCAAGCCCCTCTGCTGCACTGCGGCTGGCAGGGCTATAAGGGTGGCCGAGATAGCTCATATGCCCAACGGTGGGAATTTCCAGGCCGCTGATCAACTTCGATAGCGTGCTTTTGCCGGCGCCGTTCTCACCGGTCAGCGCCAGCACTTCGCCGGCGTAGAGCGCCAGGTCGACGTCAGCCAGCACGGGCTGGGCGTAGCTCTTACCCAGCCCGCTGACCGCGAGCACCGTTTGCGTGGCCGATGCAGACATGGCCGGGTCTCCTGCCTGGATCACGGTTTGGTGATCAATTCAACCGGGGTTTGGATGACATTGTCGGCATCGACAGCGGTTTTTTCGCCCTTGATCATCTGCAACGCAGCCTGGATGCCATACACAGCTTGCTTCTTGGCATCCTGATCAAGGGTGGCGAGCACGCGGCCATCTTTGAGCATCGGCTTGATGGCGTTGATGTTGTCATAGCCGACTACTTGAACCTGATCCTTCTTGCCTGCGGCACGCACAGCAGAGACCGCTCCAAGCGCCATGCTGTCATTGCCCGCCAGCAGCGCTTTGATCTCTGGGTACTCGTTGAGCATGGCCGCCGCCACCGCGTTGCCCTTGTCGATTTCCCAGTTACCAGACTGCACCGAAACGACCTTGATCTGTGCCGCCTGCATGGCGTCCTGGAAACCAGCCGTGCGCTGTTGGGCGTTGGTAGTGGTCGACACGCCTTCGATAATGCCGACCTGATCACCCGGCTTGAGCTTCTGCTGGGCCAGGTAGTCGCCGACCAGCCTGGCGCCTTTGCGGTTGTCAGGGCCAACGAAGGGCACGCTGAGGTTTTTGCTCTTGAGCACTTCTGGGTCGAGACGGTTATCGATGTTGATGACGGTGATGCCGGCGTCCATGGCCTTCTTGATCACCGGCACCAGCGCCTTGGAGTCAGCCGGCGCGATCACCAGCGCATTGGCGCCGGTTGCGATCATCTGCTCGACGATGCGGATCTGGTTGCTGGTGTCGGACTCGTCCTTGATGCCGTTGGCAACCAGCTCGAATTCGTTGGAATGGTCTTTTTGGTAGGCTTTGGCGCCGTCTTCCATGGTGCGGAAAAACTCATTGGCCAACGACTTCATGACCAGAGCGACTTTGGGTTTTTCTTCAGCCTGACCTGCCAGGGGCAGTGCGAGCGCCAGCGAGGAGACGATAGCGAGGGAGAGCAGACGACCGGGGAACGGCAGTTTCATGAGATGACTCCGAATCTTGTGTTTTTTATCGGATCGCAAACGTTTGCGTTAAGCCACTATGGAAACAAGCCCTGATTTTGTCAATTGCCTGAGACGCTGTCTTGGCAAACCGGGGCGAGCGGCAGGTTACTCGGATTGGCCACGGAAAACCGAACAACTTTACCTGTATCCGTTCGGTAAGCCGAATATATCCCACCGCCGGATTTGTCTCCGCATATGCGCGAACTTCCGCCTGCAGCGGCTCAACCCGGACACACCGCTGCGTTGGTATGAAACCTGCCTGCTCAGCTGTGCGACATATAAATCTCACCAGGAAGATCGAGAGAACAATAACGATGAAAACCGCACTGAAGACATTTGCCCCGGGCGCCCTCGCCCTGCTGCTGATCCTGCCGACTGCAGTTTCTGCCAAAGAAGCCGAGCAGCAACAAAAGCTCGCCAACGTGGTCATTCTCGCCACCGGTGGCACCATTGCTGGCGCTGGCGCCAGCGCCGCCAACAGCGCTACCTACCAGGCCGCCAAGGTAGGCATCGATAAATTGATCGCCGGCGTGCCGGAGCTGGCCCAACTGGCCAATGTGCGCGGCGAGCAAGTCATGCAGATCGCTTCCGAAAGCATCAGCAACGACGACCTGCTCAAGCTGGGCAAACGCGTCGCCGAGCTGGCTGACAGCAACGACGTCGACGGCATCGTCATTACCCACGGCACCGACACACTGGAAGAAACCGCCTACTTCCTCAACCTGGTGGAAAAGACCGACAAGCCAATCGTAGTGGTCGGTTCGATGCGCCCCGGCACCGCGATGTCAGCTGACGGCATGCTCAACCTGTACAACGCCGTAGCCGTCGCCAGCGACAAGCAATCGCGCGGCAAAGGCGTACTGGTGACCATGAACGACGAGATTCAATCCGGCCGTGACGTCAGCAAGTCGATCAATATCAAGACCGAAGCGTTCAAGAGCGCCTGGGGCCCGATGGGCATGGTCGTGGAAGGCAAGTCGTACTGGTTCCGCCTGCCAGCCAAGCGTCACACCTCCAACTCCGAGTTCGACATCAAGCAAATCAGCAGCCTGCCTGCGGTAGACATCGCCTACGGCTACGGCAACGTCACCGACACCGCCTACAAGGCATTGGCGCAAAACGGCGCCAAGGCGCTGATTCATGCCGGCACCGGCAACGGTTCGGTATCGTCACGTGTGGTACCGGCTCTGCAAGAGCTGCGTAAAAACGGTGTACAGATCATTCGCTCTTCCCACGTCAACCAGGGCGGTTTCGTACTGCGCAACGCCGAGCAGCCGGATGACAAGAACGACTGGGTAGTTGCCCATGACCTGAACCCGCAAAAAGCGCGGATTCTGGCGATGGTTGCAATGACCAAGACCCAGGACAGCAAAGAGCTGCAGCGGATCTTCTGGGAATATTGATCTGTTGATTGCCTGAGCCGAGCAACGCTTTGCTCATGCTGTCGCGGGCCGCCCGGCCCGCGACAGCCACTGGGCCAAGGCTCACGAGGTTGTTGCGAAATTGCCTGCAGTGAAATACTGTACGCACATACAGCACAACAAGGAACACCCCCGATGGCCGCTGCCTCTCAAGCCACCCCCAGCCCATACCAACAACTGGGCGAGCGCATCCAGAAAATCATCAATAGCACCACCGCCCAGCGCAGCAAGTCTGCGTTGATCTTTCGGCTGGAGCACGAGCTGCCAGACGACTGGGCAACGCTACTCGAAGAGATTGCTGAAAACGACAACGTCACCCTCGCCTACCGCGATGATGGCGGCGTGCAGATCTTCTGGACTGTCCCCAAGGAAGACTGAGCAGGCACTCAAGCCTTGGCAGTTGCGTCGTCCGCTTGCGGCCTGAGCAAGGCATTGACCTGCGAGGTCAGTGACTCAAGGGCAAATGGCTTGGTCAGTATCGCCATGCTCGACTCCAGTGGCTGGCGATCGAGCACTTCTGGCTGGGCATAGCCCGTCATCAACAACACCGGCAGGTCGGGCCTTGATTGCCTGCCCGCCTCCGCCATCTGCCGCCCATCAAGTCCACCAGGTAAACCGATGTCGGTCACCAGCAGATCAATGCGGATGTCCGAACGCAGCAGTTGCAACCCTGCCAGGCTGTCCGCCGCCTCGATCACCACATAGCCGTAACTGCCCAGGGTTTCGCTGACAAACATGCGCACGGAGGACTCGTCATCGACCACCAAAACCGTTTCGCCGGCTGCGGCCGTGGGCTTGGCACACTCGCCAGGTTGCGCCTGCGGAGCGTCCAGCGCAGCGCTGTGGCCCGGCAACTGCAGCAGCACCCGTGTACCTTTGCCCGGCTCTGACTCGATCCTCACCTGACCACCGGATTGCTTGGCAAAGCCATAGATCATCGACAACCCAAGCCCGGTCCCGGCGCCCACCGGCTTGGTCGTGAAGAACGGCTCGAAGGCCTTGCCCAGCACCTCGGCGCTCATGCCGGTACCACTGTCCGCCACACAGATGCTCAGGTAGTTGCCCGGGCTCAACTCCGGATCAAGCTCGGGTCCAGTCGTCAGCAGCTGGTCGCAAGTGCTGATCAGAATCCTGCCGCCACCCGGCATGGCATCGCGCGAATTGATACACAGATTGAGCAAGGCGTTTTCCACCTGCGCCGGGTCGACCAGACAAGCGCTGGCCTGCGCAGACAAATCCACCTTGAGGCTGATTGCCGGCCCGACCGTGCGCCGGATCAACTCCTCCATGCCGCCAATCAAGGCATGCACATCCGTCTCGACCGGCACCAGCGTCTGCCGACGGGAGAACGCTAGCAGGCGATGGGTCAGGGCTGCGGCGCGCTGAGCGGCACCGTGAGCAACGCCCAGATAACGCTCCAGATCGACCGTGCGCCCCTGATTCAACCGCAACCTGATCAAGTCGAGGCTACCGCTGATGCCGGCCAGCAGGTTGTTGAAATCGTGAGCGATGCCCCCGGTCAATTGGCCCACCGCCTCCATCTTCTGCGCCTGACGCAGCGCAGCCTGAGCCGCTTCGCGCTCGGCAACGGCAACGCTGATGCGCGCTTCCAACGTGCGGTTAAGCTCGAGCAAGGCGGATTCGGCGTTCTTTCGCGCGGTGACATCCATCGACGAGCCGATCAGACCGATCACTTCACCGGTTTCGCTCAGCAGCGGCGCCTTCACCGATAGCCAGACTGCCACCGAGCCATCCGGCATGTCGACCCGCTCTTCAATTTGCTCAGCCAGGCCGCTATCCATGATGCGCTGGTCGTTCGCCATGACCTGGCGCGCCTGCGCTTCATCTTCAAGAAATTCCAGGTCGGTCTTGCCCAGGTAAACCTCGAGCGGCTTGCCGATCAACTGCGTAGTGCCATGGTTGGCGACCAGCATCCGCCCCTGGCGGTCCTTGGCGTATACCACGCCAGGCACTGCCGCCGTGAACGTGCGCAACAAGGCGTTTACGCGATCGCGCTCAGCTTCGGCAACACGTCGCGACTCGATGTCCATCAGCACACCAGGAAAGCGCACGGCCATACCCTGCTCATCGAGCTCGGCGCGGCCATTGGCCTCTACCCAGCGATAGCAGCCGTCGTCCTGGCGAACACGATATTCACAGCGAAAACGCCCACCGCGAGCCATGGCCTGCTCGATGTCACGGCCAACTCGCTCACGGTCTTGCTCGTGGATCGAGGCGAACGCCTCGGAGATCGGAATACCACTGGTGCAGCGTTCTGCAGACAGCCCGAATGAGCGGGCGAAGCGCTCGTCAGCCGTTACGCAGTCGTTGCGAATGTCCCACAGCCAGGTGCCGATTATGGCACCAGCGTCCAAGGCCAATTGCAGCCGCTCCGAAGCATCCGTCGGAAAGACCTGCAGCCGGGCGGGCCTGGCCATCGTATCGACGGGCACCGCAGGGCTTTCTCGATCCATTGCTACCTCTTGAATAACCCATTTTCAAGGCCGGGGATATTACCGGCCGATCTGGCCAATGCGCTAGATACAGTAGACAGCGCAGGCGAGGCAGGCGTTCAAGTCAGGGTTTGCAGGTAGGCACTGGCATGCTGATAGCGGCTGAGCCGGGCAAGGTCAGCGGGACCTGGGCAGGCGATGCGACTGAGGTCGCTGTTATCGGCCAGATCAGCCAGCTTGACCTCTCGTGCCAGAGGGTCAGCGCCTGCCCGAATCACAAACGCCTCATAGCTCTCGCCTGGACGTCGACTGAGCGAGAGCAAGGCGGCAAGGATTTTCAGCGGAAAGCCCTCAAGAGCGAGGTCCGATACCGTCAGGGGCGTGTCTTCGAGTACATCGTGGAGTACAGCGACAATGCGCTGTTCAGGTGTGGACACCCGCATCATCACCCGCAGCGGATGAAGAATGTAGGCTGCCCCACCCTTGTCGTACTGCCCCTCGTGGGCTTTGGCGGCTACAGCGATGGCCCGTTCCAATGTAGACATGCGACCTCTCCCTGTTCAGCGCCCGCTTAGCCAAGCATAGCCAACGATCGCGTTCAGGCACAGCCCGCCTGCCTCATCAGTCACTTATCAGCGCTGGGCACCATGCTGGATCACCACAGAGTCAGTGCCTTGACGCGCCATCACATCGGCCTTGCGCGCCTGCGCCTCTTCCTTGGTCGGGAATGGACCCAGCAGCACCACCGGCTTGCCGTCACGGTACTCGACCGAAGAGGGAATCCCCTTCTCTATAAGGCGCGCAGTCATGTCGCTCAGAGCCCCCATGTTCGGCCCCTGCACCACCTCGACATCCCAGCCCTCTGGCGCCGGTTGATCGGCCAGGGCTTCGGCGCGACGCTGCAGCTCGGCACCACCACAGATCTCGCGGATGCGCAGGTCGTCTCCGGTTTCGTCGACGATGATCTGGTACTGGCCATCCCGCTTGATTGCAACGTAGCTGCGGTAAGCCTCGAATTTGCCGTCAGCGTCCTTGCCGCGGAATTGACCGCAGATCGAGCCATCGGTATCGAAGCGCACGTTGGCGAATTTGGCGGTCTTGGGATTGCTCAGGTGTTCGGCCACCTGCTTGTGCACGCCATCCACTTCATTGTTGCAGCCCGCCAAGGCCAGCATCGCTGTTACCACCGCAAGTTTACGCACGGGTCTAACTCCAGAATCGAAGGCGCGGATTCTACCATGATGGCTGGCTAGCGCCGATGGGCAGGCTGCCGCAGGGTGTTTCAGGCGCGAAACAAATGCAAAAAAGGCGATCCTTTCGGATCGCCCTCTTCAAGTTTGGTAGGCACAATTGGACTCGAACCAACGACCCCCACCATGTCAAGGTGGTGCTCTAACCAACTGAGCTATGTGCCTGTCGTGGGGCGCATATTACGAGTGAAGCGCACCTCTGTAAAGCTTTTTTTTGAAGAAAATCAAAACCTTTGCACTGCCTGGTCCTGAGACTGGGGTGGACCACCAGGATCAGCAACCACCAGCAGCGCAAATGAAAAAAGGGTGACCCTTGCGGATCACCCCTTTTCGATTTGGTAGGCACAATTGGACTCGAACCAACGACCCCCACCATGTCAAGGTGGTGCTCTAACCAACTGAGCTATGTGCCTGTCGTGGGGCGCATTCTACGGAATCCAAAAACCCTGTCAACTGTTTTTTCCGCGCTAAGCCACTGAATCCTAAAAATATTTACTGATAGTCACGCACCACCGCTGCGTAAAGGATTTTCACCATACGACTAGCGGGTGTTTATTATTATTGATAGCATCGGTACATTCGTTAAAAATATAAAACACGAGGTTTCTCGAGCATGGCTAATACCCCCTACCCACAGTCCTACTACGCCGCCTCGGCCAACCCGGTGCCGCCACGTCCGGCGCTGCAGGGTGAGGTGGAAACCGACATCTGCGTAATCGGTGCGGGCTATACCGGCCTGTCCAGCGCACTGTTCCTGCTGGAGAACGGCTTCAAGGTCACCGTCGTCGAAGCGGCCAAGGTTGGCTTTGGGGCATCCGGCCGCAACGGTGGCCAGATCGTCAACAGCTACAGCCGTGACATCGACGTGATCGAACGCACCGTTGGCCCGCGCGAAGCACAATTGCTGGGCGCGATGGCCTTCGAAGGCGGGCGCATCATCCGTGAGCGCGTCGCCAAGTACAACATCCAGTGCGACCTCAAGGACGGCGGCGTATTCGCAGCTATCACGCCCAAGCAGATGGCCCACCTGGAATCGCAGAAACGCCTGTGGGAACGTTACGGCCACACCCAGCTGGAGCTGATGGACCAGAAGCGCATCCGTGAAGTGGTCGCGTGCGACAGCTATATAGGCGGCATGCTCGACATGAGCGGCGGCCATATTCACCCGCTCAACCTAGCATTGGGCGAAGCGGCTGCGGTCGAGTCGCTGGGGGGCGTGATCTATGAACAGACCCCTGCCATACGCATCGAGCGCGGCGCCAACCCGGTCGTGCACACCCCGCAGGGTAAGATCCGCGCCAAGTACATCATCGTTGCCGGCAACGCTTACCTGGGTAACCTGGTGCCGGAGCTGGCCTCCAAGTCCATGCCATGCGGTACTCAGGTAATCACCACCGAGCCGCTGGGCGATGAGCTGGCACGTACCCTGCTGCCGCAGGACTACTGCGTCGAGGACTGCAACTACCTGCTCGACTACTACCGCCTGACCGGCGACAAGCGCCTGATCTTCGGCGGTGGCGTAGTCTACGGCGCCCGCGACCCGGCCAACATCGAGGCGATCATTCGGCCGAAGATGCTCAAGGCATTCCCGCAGCTCAAGGACGTCAAGATCGACTACGCCTGGACCGGCAACTTCCTGCTGACCCTGTCGCGTCTGCCCCAGGTCGGCCGCATCGGCGACAACATCTACTACTCGCAAGGCTGCTCCGGCCACGGCGTGACCTACACCCACTTGGCGGGCAAGGTCCTGGCCGAAGCGCTGCGCGGCCAGGCCGAACGCTTTGACGCATTCGCCGGCCTGCCGCACTACCCATTCCCGGGTGGCCAACTGCTGCGGGTACCGTTCAGCGCCATGGGTGCGTGGTATTACAGCCTGCGCGATCGCCTGGGCTTCTGATCCACAGTAGATGAAGACGGCCGGCCATCAGCGCCGGCCGTTTGCGTTCAGGGCTGGCCGAGGCTGCTGACCGCTTGCCTGGCCGCCATTTCCTGACCCGCCCTGGCCAGTTCGTCGGCGCCTTGCAACCAGCGCTGGCGATCGACCTGAGCTGGCAGTTGCTGCGGCGGCTGAATTAATACCGCCCAACTGCCCTGCTCTTCCCACGCCTTGGCAAACGCATCGAACGACATCATCTGCCGCCGCTGCATGCCTGCACGCAGCAGCACCCGCTGCTTGTAGCTGTCATAGCCGACCAGTACCGCATAGCGCGGCTCACTCCACCATGCCGCACCCTCTTGATAACGCAGCAGCACCGGGTTGCCCGCCGCCACTTGGGCGAGCAATGCATCCAGACGCTTGTCCAGCGGATACACCAGCATGCCGTAATCACGCGCCACAGGCGGGATCGATGTTTCCAGCGCTTCGGCTGCTTCAGGCAGCTTCAGCGGCTTGTCGAGCAGGCCAGGGGTGATCCGAATGCCTTGCTGCGAGAGCATGACCGCCAGGGCCATGGCGCCACTGTGATTGGCGTTGCCGCGGAAGAACGGCACGCTGCTGATCTCGACCCGCTGCGGCAAGCCTTTTACATCCGCAGGAGGCGCGCCGGCGCAGCCAACCAGACTGGCCGCCAGCAGGCATGCAGCGAGCAGGCGCTGTGAAGGATTGAGCAACGACTTGAGGGGAGCTTGCAACATGGACACTCACTTGTCTGAAGCCGGGCTGGCACCCGGCGATTGTCTCTGATCATAGGGCGGACGCGCGCGCAGGAATAGCCCGACGCAGGTTAGTAACAAATCGGACCAAGGGTTCGACCTAAGCTCAATTGAACGTCATGAGGGTAACGCTAGACTAAGTAAGTGTCTGGAAGGTAAGCCTGGGGCAAGCCCGAGAGAAGGAGGCACACATGAGCCTGACTATGGGAATTCTGTTGTTGGTAGGTATGTGGCTGAGTGTGGCCGCTGCCATGTTATGGGGTGTTCTGCGCATTGTCCGCAGGCATTCGCATCATCCACTGCCGGTTCAGGCCAAGGCCAAGCCCTTGCCCGTGCAACGCGCTCGCCAGCCTGCTGCAGCGCACTGACATCGCGTCAGCGTAAAACAAAAAACCGCGCAGCTTGAAGGCATACGCGGTCCTTTGATGAAACTGCCATTGCGAATGGGGCGCCAGGCGCCCCGCGCAACTTACTCCTGTGCAGCCTCACGCTTGAGGCGCGCTCGGCGAGCAAAGATGTTGAGCATCTCGATCGCGGTCGAGAAAGCCATCGCTGCATACACATAACCTTTTGGCACGTGGGCACCGAAGCCTTCAGCGATCAAGGTCATGCCGATCATGATCAGGAAGCCCAATGCAAGCATCACCACGGTCGGGTTGTCGTTGATGAAGTTGGCCAGCGGATCGGCGGCCACCATCATCACGATAACGGCTGCCACCACTGCGATGATCATGATCGGCAAGTGCTCGGTCATGCCCACGGCGGTAATGATGCTGTCGACCGAGAACACGATGTCCAGCAGCAGAATCTGGAAGATCGCGGCGGCAAAGCCGAGGGTGACGGTCGATGAGACAGTGGCCTCATGCTTGGCACCGTGCGGATCGACGCTCTCGTGAATCTCTTTGGTTGCCTTCCACAGCAGGAACAGGCCACCGGCGATCAGGATCATGTCCTTCCAGGAGAAGGCATTGCCGAAGATCTCGATTACCGGATCGGTCAACTGGACGATCCAGGCCACGGTACTGAGCAACGCCAGGCGCATGATCAACGCCATGCTGATACCAATCCGGCGCGCCTTGGAGCGGTACTCGACAGGCAGCTTGTTGGTCAGGATCGAGATGAAGATCAGGTTGTCGATACCGAGCACGATCTCCATTGCTACCAGAGTGGCCAAGGCTACCCAGGCGGTCGGGCTTGCGGCGAGTTCCAGCAAATATTCCATGGATCAATCCTGTTTCTGGCTATGTTAGGGCTGTGTTCGCAGCTGTGGGTCAGATGTCTTGGGTCTTGCCTGGAGCGTTGTCTTGGCCATCCGCGGGCTTGGCAGATTTCTCCCGCTCCCCACCAATGACATCGTTCAGCGCCTGTTGTGCTGCATCGTTGGTCTTGTCGATAGCCTGCTTGGCCGATTGCGCGGCCTGATCGATTACCTGCTGGGCAGACTTTTCGGCCTGCTCGCAACCGGCCAGACTCATCAGAGCCAGCGCAAGCACCAACGGAGTACCGATGGATTTGAGTTGTAGCATGGGATCCTCACTTGTCATGTCTGGGCAGCGCACGTGGCGCCAGATGAAAGGCATTCTAATGAAGCGGAAACATCCGGAAAATTCGTTTTTTTAGCGGCTATACTTCGTTTTTTACGAATCCGGAAGCGCCCATGCTCAATTACCGGCAACTGCATTATTTTTGGGTAGTCGCGCGCACCGGCAGTATTGCCCGCGCCAGTGAGCAGCTGAATCTGACGCCGCAGACCATCAGCGGGCAGATCAGCCTGTTCGAGCAGACCCATGGCCTGGAATTGTTCCAGCGTGTCGGGCGTCAGCTTGAGCTGACCGAGAGCGGCAGGCAGACGCTGGTCTACGCCGAACAGATGTTCCAGATTGGCAGTGAGCTCGAGACCATGCTGCGCGCCGGGCCGCAGGAGCAGATCCTGTTCCGCGTCGGCGTTGCCGATGTGGTGCCCAAGTCCATCGTTTATCGATTGCTGGCCCCGACCATGGAGCTGGACGGCGCTCTGCGCATCAATTGCCGGGAAGACAAACTCGAGCGGCTGCTGGCCGATCTGGCCATCCAGCGTCTGGACCTGGTCATTTCCGACAGCCCCATGCCCAGCCATCTGGATATCAAGGGTTACAGCCAGAAGCTCGGCGAATGCGGTTTGAGCTTTTTTGCCACTCCAGCTCTGGCGGCAGAGTACTCAGGAGCGTTTCCGGCCTGCCTGAATGATGCGCCGCTGCTGATCCCGGGTCAGGAAACCGTAGTCCGCAGCCGGTTGTTGCGCTGGCTGTCCGAGCAGCAGGTGCAACCGCGGATCGTCGGTGAGTTCGACGACAGTGCTTTGATGCAGGCCTTCGGTCAGTCCGGCAGCGGCATCTTTGTCGCGCCCAGCGTGATTGCCGATGAGGTATGCCGCCAGTATGCGGTGGAGCTGATCGGCCATACCGAGGCGGTCAACGAGTCGTTCTATGCGATATCGGTGGAGCGCAAGGTCAAGCATCCGGGCATCGTCGCGATTACCGAGGGTGCGCGCAAAGAGTTGTTCCACTGGTAGGCAGCGGCCGGGAGCGCTGGTCTATGGTACAGTCGCGCCCGTCCAAATCCCTGAGATTCGCTGCACATGCTGCCTGTTCTTCGCCTGTTCACCCGCACCAGCCTGGTTACCCAGATCGTCATCGGCCTGATCGCCGGCATCGCCCTGGCCTTGCTCGCGCCTGCCGTGGCGCTCGACCTGGCATTTCTTGGCAAGGTTTTCGTCAGCGCCCTAAAAGCGGTAGCGCCGGTACTGGTGTTCGTGCTGGTGATGGCCTCGATCGCCAACCACAAGCACGGCCAGGAGACCCATATCCGGCCGATCCTGTGGCTGTACCTGCTGGGCACCTTTGGCGCAGCCGTGGTCGCCGTGATCGCCAGCATGCTGTTCCCCTCGACCCTGCTGCTCAGCGCCAGCGAGGCGTCGTTGAGCGCTCCGGGCGGTATCACCGAAGTGCTGCAGAACCTGCTGCTCAGCGCTGTCGACAACCCGGTAGCGGCGCTGCTCAATGCCAACTTCATCGGTGTGCTGACCTGGGCCATCGGTCTGGGGATCGCCCTGCGCCATGCCAGCGAGGCTACCCGCACCGTAGTCGACGACCTGTCCAATGCGGTGACCTATATCGTGCGTGTTGTCATTCGTTTTGCGCCGCTGGGGATCTTCGGCCTGGTAGCAGCGACCCTGGCACAGTCGGGGCTGAGCGCCCTGCTTGGCTACCTGCACCTGCTGGCGGTGTTGATCGGCTGCATGCTGTTTGTCGCGCTGGTGATGAACCCGCTGATCGTGTTCTGGAAGATCCGCCGCAACCCCTACCCGCTGGTGCTGATGTGCCTGCGCGAAAGCGGCATCACGGCGTTCTTCACCCGCAGCTCGGCCGCCAACATCCCGGTCAACCTGGCACTGTCGGAAAAACTCGGCCTGCATGAAGACACTTACTCGGTCTCGATCCCGCTGGGCGCAACCATCAACATGGCCGGCGCGGCGATTACCATCACCGTGCTGACCCTGGCAGCCGTGCATACCCTGGGCATCGCCGTCGACCTGCCCACTGCCGTGCTCCTCAGCGTGGTGGCTGCCGTATGTGCTTGCGGCGCTTCGGGCGTGGCCGGCGGTTCGCTGTTGCTGATCCCGCTGGCCTGCAGCCTGTTTGGCATCCCCAGTGAAATCGCCATGCAGGTGGTCGCCGTCGGCTTCATCATTGGCGTGCTCCAGGACTCGGCAGAAACCGCCCTGAACTCTTCGACCGACGTGATCTTCACCGCCGCCGCCTGTGAGGCCCAGGAGCGACGCGCTGCCTGAGTGATAAGGCGGTGCCGCTGGCAATTGCTTAACGGCGCCGCTTTACCTAGGCTAGTGGCCTTTCCTCGCAACGAGACAGGGCCATGTCAGAACAACACAACGCCAGTGAAGGCCGCTTCAACAGCACCGAGATCCGCATCCTCGGCTCGCTGATCGAAAAGCAGGCCACCAGCCCTGAAACCTACCCCCTCACCCTCAACGCGCTGGTAGTCGCCTGTAACCAGAAGACCAGCCGCGAACCGGTGATGAACCTCTCTCAGGGCCAGGTCGGCCAGGCACTGCGTGCGCTCGAAGGGCGTGGTTTCACCAAACTGCAGATGGGCAGCCGTGCTGACCGCTGGGAGCAACGCGTAGACAAGGCGCTGGAACTGGTGCCTGCGCAGCTGGTGCTGATGGGTTTGATGTTTTTGCGCGGGCCGCAGACGATCAACGAGTTGTTGACCCGCAGCAACCGCTTGCATGAGTTCGAGGATGACCAACAGGTCCAGCATCAGCTCGAGCGCTTGATTTCACGTGAGCTGGCGGTACACCTGCCGCGCCAGGCTGGGCAGCGAGAAGACCGCTATACCCACGCGCTGGGTGATCCGGCAGAGATCGAGGCTATTCTTGCCGCGCGCCAGCAAGGCGGCCCTGAACGCAGTTCGGCCCCCAGCATCGCTGAAGAACGTATCAGCGCGCTGGAGGCACGAATTGCAGCACTGGAAGAACGCCTGGCCCTGCTGGAAGGCTGAACCCAGCCAGCCCAGCAGGACCGTGCGTCTACGTCAGGCCGGTGCGGAGCTGCGGATCAGGTGATCGAAGGCGGACAGCGAGGCCTTGGCACCCTCGCCCACCGCAATCACGATCTGCTTGTACGGCACCGTGGTGACGTCTCCGGCAGCGAACACGCCGGGGATGTTGGTCTGGCCCTTGGCGTCGACGATGATCTCGCCACGCGGCGACAGCTCGACCGTGCCTTTGAGCCAGTCGGTGTTGGGCAGCAGGCCGATCTGTACAAAGATCCCTTCCAGCGCGATGTCATGCAGCTCATCGCTGTTGCGGTCCTTGTAGCGCAGGCCGTTGACCTTTTCGCCATCCCCCAACACTTCGGTGGTCAGCGCACTGGTAATCACCTTGACGTTGGCCAGGCTGTGCAGTTTGCGCTGCAACACCGCATCGGCACGCAGTTGGCTGTCGAACTCGATCAATGTCACCTGAGCGACGATACCAGCGAGGTCGATGGCCGCTTCCACACCCGAGTTGCCACCCCCGATCACCGCCACGCGCTTGCCCTTGAACAGCGGGCCATCGCAGTGCGGGCAGTAGGCGACGCCGCGGGCGCGGTACTGCTGCTCGCCAGGCACGTTCATCTCGCGCCAGCGTGCACCGATTGCCAGGATCACGGTCTTGGCCTTGAGCGAAGCACCGCTGGCCAGCCGCACTTCGTGCAGGCCGCCAGCAGCAGCCGGGATCAATGCCTCACCGCGTTGCAGGTTCATGATGTCGACGTCGTACTGCTTGACGTGTTCTTCCAGCGCCGAGGCCAGTTTTGGCCCTTCGGTTTCCTGCACCGAGATGAAGTTCTCGATCGCCATGGTGTCGAGCACCTGGCCGCCGAAACGCTCGGCGGCAACGCCGGTGCGGATGCCTTTGCGCGCAGCGTAGATTGCAGCTGCGGCGCCGGCTGGGCCACCGCCCACCACCAGCACATCGAAAGCGTCCTTGGCGTTGATCTTCTCGGCCTGGCGTGTGCCAGAGCTGGTGTCGATCTTGCCCAGAATCTCTTCCAGGCCCATGCGGCCCTGGCCAAACACTTCGCCGTTGAGGTAGATGCTCGGCACGGCCATGACCTTGCGTGCTTCAACCTCGTCCTGGAACAACGCACCGTCGATGGCGACGTGTTTCACATTGGGGTTGAGCACCGCCATCAGGTTCAACGCCTGGACCACGTCCGGGCAGTTCTGGCACGACAGCGAGAAGTAGGTTTCAAAGGTGAAGTCGCCTTGCAGTGCCTGGATCTGCTCGATCACTTCGGCACTGGCCTTGGACGGATGGCCGCCGACTTGCAGCAGCGCCAGCACCAGTGAGGTGAATTCGTGGCCCATGGGGATGCCGGCAAAGCGCAGGCTGATATCAGCACCCGGGCGGTTCAGCGAGAAAGAGGGCCGGCGCGCGTCGCTGCCGTCCTTGTTCAAGGTAATCAGGTCCGACAGGCCGGCAATTTCCACCAGCAGGTCGTGCATTTCGCGGGACTTCGCACCGTCGTCGAGGGAGGCTACGATCTCGATCGGCTGGGTGACCCGCTCCAGGTAGGTTTTCAGTTGCGATTTAAGCGTGGCGTCCAACATACGGGCGATTCCTTGAGCAATCAGGGTAAACAAAAACGCCCAGGCAAAAGTGCCCGGGCGTTTGGCGGGGCGGTGATGACTTCAGCTGTGGCGGCTGTTCACCGCCCGCGACTGGCGCACGATCTTAGATCTTGCCAACCAGGTCCAGCGATGGGGCCAGGGTGGCTTCGCCTTCTTTCCACTTGGCCGGGCAGACTTCGCCTGGGTGAGCGGCAACGTACTGGGCAGCTTTGACCTTGCGCAGCAGCTCGCTGGCGTCACGGCCTACACCACCGTCGTTGATTTCAACGATCTTGATCTGGCCTTCCGGGTTGATCACGAAGGTACCGCGATCAGCCATGCCTGCTTCTTCGATCAGCACGTCGAAGTTGCGCGAGATGACGTGGGTTGGGTCACCGATCAGCGGGTACTTGATCTTGCCGATGGTTTCCGAAGTGTCGTGCCAGGCTTTGTGGGTGAAGTGGGTGTCGGTCGACACACCGTAGATTTCCACGCCCAGCTTCTGGAACTCGGCGTAGTTGTCGGCCAGGTCACCCAGTTCGGTTGGGCAAACGAAGGTGAAGTCGGCTGGGTAGAAGAACACGACAGCCCACTTGCCTTTCAGGTCGGCTTCGCTGACCTGAACGAATTCGCCATTGTGGAAGGCAGTAGCGTTGAACGGTTTGACCTGGCTGTTGATGATAGGCATGAGAGAAGCTCCGTCATGGGATTAAGAAGTGGTTGACGGGGAGAATACTAACCACCTGAACCGGCGATGGCTCATTGGCAAAGCTCATGCTGCTGATTGGTTTTGGCTATAAGCGGCTCAGCTCGATAGATCCTTTCATTCATAGGACAGCAACACAGTCGCCCGCGCCCTGGCCACGCCGGGCCGAACCTGCCGGGCAATCTGCACATACGCCGCACGCAAGCCTATGCGCACAACGTCGTCACCAGGTCGCACCCTGGCCACGCTGTGGCGCGCGCCGCCCAACTGCAGCAAGCCGCCATCACTGCGCATAAGACGCACGCCCAGGCCGGCAGCGCTGGATTCGCCGGTCAGTTGCAGATGATCACTGGCGCCTCCCCCGCTGGCATCTTCGAACTGGGCAATGACCTGCACCGGACGGCCGTCTTCACCCGGCTGGCAGCGCAAGCGCAACTCGAAGTCGACAGCCGCCGACTGGCTGCCGAGGCCGCGGAACCGGCTCCAGGACTGCACGCCCAGGCTGACCTGAGTATGCCGACTGGAGCTGTCCAGATGGCAGGTCGGCTGCTGCACGCCCACGCTGATCAGCGCTGGGCTCAGGCTCAGGCGCTGAAGCAGCTGCGCGCCCGCATAGGCCTCGGCCGCAACCGCCGGCAGCCGCAGATCACCTGCACTGATCGGGCCGGTCTTGATCAACGCCAGCTCATAACCGCCGCCGAAGCGATGCTCACCTGCCGGCAACAGCCGCTCGCTCATCGGCCAGGTCAGCGCACTGCGCTCGCCGGGTAGCGGCCGCAGCCTGACACTGATACCGGCGACGCTGCTCGGCAACAGCCCCGGCTGCCCGGCGCCTGGGCCTGGCGCGTGCAGCCATCCCTCGCGCAACGGCGCCGGTTGGCTGCAGCTCAGCAGCAGTGGCGCGCCATGCACCTGCTTGCTGAACAGCACCTGGCCAATGCCGGCCGTTGCCGGCAACTGCAACTGCGCCGGTAATGCCAGCGCCAGGCGCGCCGGCTGCTGGCCCGCGTCCAGCCGGCATTCGGCCGCGGCCAATGGGGTGATGAGCAGACTCAACATAAACAGGCCGAACGAAGGTTTCATGCTTGATCCTCAGGATGGGCAAGGCAGGCAGCTACCAGCGCCTGGGCAGGCGCCGCAGTGCGCTGGGCGATACGGCAGCGTTGCCCGGCAGCGCTACCCCAGATCACATCCAGCGCTGCCTGCTGGTCGTCACTGCGCAGGTGCAGGCGGCTGCCCTGGCCAACCAGGCCCAGTTCAGTGCCATGCACATCGGTTACCTGCGCGCCAAAAGGCAACGCCTGGCCGTGTTCGCGGCGGGCTTCGAGCGTCCACTGGCGACCGCTGCGGGTGGCGAATTGCAGATACCCCACAGCCCCAGCGCGTGGCACCAGCGCCTGCGCAGTCAATTGCAGTTCGACCTGATCGGTCATCCCGCGCGGGTCGAGCTCGACGCTGTTGACGCTGTAGGGGGTCAGCGTCGGCGTCACGGCATAACCGCGGCTGTCAAGACGTATATAGGGATGCTGGGCGATGCGCGCCGACTCGGCGCCGGGCGCGTGGACAATGGCAAAGCTCTCGCCCAGCGGCGGCGCTGCAGTCACGCCTCGCGCATGGGCCACCAGCGCACCACGCATGCCCAGTGCGGCCTGACGCTGACCGGGACGGCTGGCCAGCGAGCCACTGAGTTCGCCCGCAGCGCTGCGGCGCAGCAGGTCGGCGTCAAACCCGGTGGCGCTGTCAGCGCCACCTTGGCGCACCGCAGCCAGGCCGTAGCCCCATTGATCATGTTCACCGGCAGTGGCGCTCCAGCGCAGACTGGCGCTGGACTTGCCCTCGCTGTCCAGATTCAGGCCGCTGCTGACCGCGCCGCTTCGGCGCACGCCCAACGGGGCGCTGACCGTCAACGTCAGGCTGTTGAGCGCGAGGCCATTGACACGCTGTTCGCGGTTCAGGTTCAGGCCGTAGCCGAGGGTGCGATAGGCATTGTGATAACCCAGGCTGTAACTGGTAGTGCCAGCCTGCCCTCGCCAGCGCTGGCTGCTGATGGCGCTCAAGTTGAGACGACCGCCGCCAGGCCCGAGGTCTTGATTGAGGCTTGCGCTGGCACGCCAGCGGGCCTGATCGCTGCGGCCATCGGCGCGAGCAAAGGCAAAGTCATTGAAGGTTTGGTAGCCCGGGCTGTCGGTCTGGGTCAGGCTCAGGCCCAGATCGGTGGCGCTGTATTCGAGCCGATGGCGCCAGCTCAGTCGCAGCGCCTGACCCTGCAGTGCCTGCCCCGGCCGAGGCGTGGAACGTGACAGGTACGCGGTCAGGCCGAACGCGCCGAACTGACTATTGATCGCAGCCCCCAGGGCACTGGCCAGATAATCATCACTCAGCCAGCCGCCGCCGTGGACACTCAGTTGATTATCCAGCCCCTGCTGCCAACTGCCCTGGACAAAGGCGGGCCCCGTGTCGCCTTGACCGTCTCGCCAGACGCCACCGTTGAGTTCGAAGCGATGCGCGCCAGGGCGTAATGCCAATGGCGCAGCTTGATAGGGCATGATGAAACTGCGCACACTGCCATCGGCTTCGCGCAGGGTCACCTGCAGGTCCTGATTGACCCCGCTGGCATACAGGTCATCGATCTCGAACGGCCCTGGCGGCACCGTCGATTCATGCAGCAATACCCCGCGCTGGCGAATGCTGAGCAGTGCAGTGCTATTGGCCACACCGCGTACCACCGGGGCAAAGCCGCGGAGCGATTGCGGGAACATGCGTTCATCACTGCTGACTTGCAGCCCGCGGTACGCCGTTGTCTCGAACACATCGCCGACACTGTAACCATCACCTGCCGTGAACTGCGCCGACCAGCTCGGGATATCCCGCCGTACCCAGTTCGCTGAAGGCTGATAGCGCGAGCCGCCATCGCTGGCCGCTTGCCAGCTACCTTCATGGCGCCAGTACCAGGCACCGGTGTTGACGCCCGCACGCACGCCGAGATAGCCCTGCCGGCTGCTGCTGTGCTGCTGCAGATCACGCTGCTGGAACAGGTTCATGCGGTAGTCGACAAAGCCTGCCGTGACACCGGAGTCCCAACTGCTGGGTGGCAGATAGCCGTCCGGTTGCCTGAGCAAGGCTTGCTGAGCGATCTCGAGGTGCAAGCTGAGTTCGGCAAAGTTCAGCTCTTCGCTGGCGGCCAACTGCAATGCCGCCAGGTGCAGGCAGGCGTGCGCGTCTGCCAGCGATTCGGCAACCGCTGCTGGCAGTTGCCCCATGTCCACGCCGAGAGCCTGTAACAGTGACGTACCGTAACAAGCGCTGGCTTGCAGGTTGGGGCCCTGGCGCCGCAACGCGACCGAATGACGCCCCATCCACCGCTGGTTGAGGGTGATGTCGAGGGTCACTTCGGTTTCCGGTACTGCTTGCTCGCTCTGGTACCGCTGCAGGTCCAGGCTGGTGCCGGGCCGCAAAAACCCGGCTTCGAATTCGACCGCGTGGGTCACCTGGGTGGCCAGGCCGCTGGCCAGCGCAGCCAATGCGCAAGAAGGGATCCAGCGTTTCATGGATGCGCCAGCCCGGTGCCCTCGCGCAAGGCGCCATAGTCATCGATGGCTGCATAGCTGACCACGACCGCCGTGCCTGGCACAGGCTGCAGACCTGGCATGACAAATCTGGCGCTCGCCAATGGCGGTACGTGACTGGGCTCGCCCTCCAGCTCACGGCCATCCTGTTGCGTACCAAGGCTGCTCAAATTAACAAAATAGGGTGTTGGATTATGGGCCTCGAGGACCCAATCCTGAGCCTCACGCACCACCTTCCAGGTCAGTTTGCCGTGGGCCTGCGCCGCACTGCCGCTCAACCCTGCAGGCCGATACAGCAGCTTGATCCGGCTGCGCAGCGACACCTGCAGGACGTTACCCTCGACCTTGGGTGGAACATCCAGGACATTCAGCCAGTACATGCTCTCCCGGTCTGCCGGCAGCGCTGGGCCAAGCTTGCCAATGCGCAGGCTCTGGCCCTTCTTGGGGTCTATGCGAAACAAGGGTGGCGACAGGCTGAACGGTACGTCCAGCTCTTCCAGTGGCGCTTGCGCACGGCCGTCGTCGATCCAGGCCTGGACCAACGAAGGCTTACTACCTTCATTGCTGAGCCTTACAGTGACTTCGGATTGCTGTGCCGGGTAAATCACCCGAGTGGTGGCAATTACCACACTGGCGCTGGCCTGGACGGGCAGTAACAAAGCGCACAGCAGCAGCCCGCACACGCGAGCGTGAACAAACGATGGCATGAGGGAGTACTCGCAGAGGGTTGGAAGGCAGCTCCGGATGGAGCCGCCTGACAGCATTCAGAGGTAGTTCAGCGAGTACTGAACGCGCGAGCTGACCGGGCCGGGAGTGGCCGCACCCGTGGCGTAATAGTTGACCGAGTACTGCAAAATCGCACCGCCGCTGGCGATAGGAACGATTTGCGAGTTCTGGCTACCGTTGGCGCCGGCCAGGTTTATTGGAACGCGGGCATTGTTGAGCAGCTGCAGCTGGACATTGTCGGCACCACCGGCATCGGTGATCAGGCGTCCTTCAGGGCTGATGGTCGGACCAGGCTCGAAGTAGGTGGAGACACGACTGATGCCTGGGGCACAGTCACTCAGACGCAACTGGAACGGCCTGTTACCGGCAACCTGGCCGGCCCGCGACAAGGCCGAGGCGTTGACCGGATGCAAGCTCACCGCCAGGTCGTTATTGCCGCCATTGATCACACAGGTTGCCGCGAGTACTTCTCCCGAGAAGTTGATCATGCCATCTGCGGCATGAGCAGAAGTGACGGCCCCAAGCAATGCACAGCAAGCTGCAAGCGAAGCTTTCGATACCATATTCATGTTCACCTTTGCTGGTTCAGATAAGCGCCCAGGGCTGTGCCTGGCCGGCACCACCGCTGGGGTGCCGGCTCAGTATCTGCAAGGTGTCCATGACTTGATGTCGGATCGGGTAGCTGCCACGGGCGTTAAGGCGCCAGCCACTGTAGGAAAGTCTCTACCCCAGTGTCGGCCCTTAACCCACTGGCCGCCTTAGCGCGTTGCTGTGCGCATCGTCACGAACTCTTCGGCGGCTGTAGGATGCACGCCAATAGTCTCATCGAAATGCGCTTTGGTCGCGCCTGCCTTGAGCGCAATACCCAGGCCCTGAATGATCTCCCCTGCATCCGGCCCGACCATGTGGCAACCCAGTACCTTGTCGGTTTCGGCGTCCACCACCAATTTCATCAGGGTCTTCTCCTGAATGTCAGTGAGGGTCAGCTTCATGGCACGGAAGCGGCTTTCGAAAACCTGCACCTTGTGGCCAGCTTCAATGGCCTGTTCTTCGGTCAGCCCAACCGTACCGATCGGTGGCTGGCTGAACACGGCAGTGGGGATGTTCTGGTAATCCACCGGGCGATACTGTTCCGGTTTGAACAAGCGTCGCGCTACAGCCATGCCTTCAGCCAGCGCCACAGGCGTCAGTTGAACCCGACCGATCACATCGCCAATCGCCAGGATGGAAGGCTCAGTGGTCTGGTATTGCTCATCGACGCGCACGAAGCCACGCTCATCGAGCTCCACACCCGTGTGCTCAAGCCCTAGGTTGTCCAGCATCGGCCGGCGGCCTGTGGCGTAAAATACGCAGTCGGTGAGCAGCTCGCGGCCATCCTTGAGGGTGGCCTTGAGGCTGCCGTCTGCCTGCTGGTCAATCCGTTGAATGTCGCTGTTGAACTGCAGGTCGACGCCACGCTTCTCCAGTTCATCCTTGAGGTGAGTGCGCACCGAGCCGTCGAAGCCGCGCAGGAACAGGTCGCCGCGATAAAGCAGGCTGGTGGCGCTGCCAAGCCCTTGGAAAATACCGGCGAACTCGACCGCGATATAGCCGCCGCCGACCACCAGAATTCGCTTGGGCAACTGCTTGAGGAAGAACGCCTCGTTGGACGTGATCGCGAGCTCTTTGCCCGGGATGTCCGGCACCTGCGGCCAGCCACCGGTAGCAATGAGAACATGCTTGGCCGAATAGCGCTGACCGTTGATTTCGACTTCATTGGCGCCCGTCAGCCGCGCATGGCCTTCGAGCAGGGTTACACCGCTGTTGACCAGCAAGTTGCGATAAATGCCATTGAGCCGCTCGATTTCGCGATTCTTGTTGGCAATCAGCGTGCCCCAGTCGAAGTGCCCCTCTTCCAGCGTCCAGCCGAAGCCGGCAGCCTGCTCCATTTCGTCAGCGACGTGGGCGGCATACACCATCAGCTTTTTCGGCACGCAGCCGACATTGACGCAGGTACCGCCCAGGTAGCGGCTCTCGGCCACAGCGACCTTGGCGCCAAAACCCGCCGCGAATCGCGCGGCACGCACACCGCCGGAACCGGCACCAATCACGAACAGATCAAAATCGTAAGTCACAATCCAGACTCCACAAAAAAGCCACCCAAGAGGGTGGCTGTTTTTAGTACGGGCTGCAAGCCTGCAGGCTTAGTAAGCCTTGCCAGCCTTGTAGAAGTTCTCGAAGCAGAAGTTGGTCGCCTCGATGTAGCCTTCGGCGCCGCCGCAGTCAAAGCGCTTGCCCTTGAACTTGTAGGCGATCACACAGCCTTCCTGCGCCTGCTTCATCAGCGCGTCGGTGATCTGAATCTCGCCGCCTTTGCCTGGCTCGGTTTCACGGATCTTCTGGAAGATGTCCGGGGTCAGGATGTAGCGGCCAATGATGGCCAGGTTCGACGGGGCGTCTTCCGGGGCTGGTTTCTCGACCATGCTGTTTACCCGGTAGATGTCGTCGCGGATCATCTCGCCAGAGATAACGCCGTACTTGTTGGTTTCCTGCGGGTCGACTTCCTGAATGGCAACGATCGAGCAGCGGAACTGGTTGTACAGCTTGACCATCTGCTGCAGGACGCCGTCGCCGTCGAGGTTGACACACAGGTCGTCCGCCAGCACGACCGCAAACGGCTCGTCGCCGATCAACGGTTGGCCGGTCAGGATGGCATGGCCCAGGCCTTTCATTTCGGTCTGACGGGTGTACGAGAACGAGCACTCGTCGAGCAGACGGCGAATACCGACCAGGTACTTTTCCTTGTCGGTGCCTTTGATCTGGTTTTCCAGCTCGTAGCTGATGTCGAAGTGGTCTTCAAGCGCACGCTTGCCACGCCCGGTCACGATGGAGATCTCGCTCAGGCCGGCATCCAGTGCCTCCTCGACGCCATACTGGATCAGTGGCTTGTTTACCACTGGCAGCATTTCCTTGGGCATGGCTTTGGTAGCTGGCAGGAAGCGGGTGCCGTAGCCGGCTGCCGGGAACAAGCATTTCTTGATCATATACGTCCTTAACAAGGGCTTAGCGTACGAAATTCGGCGCAGTCTAATCAGGCGGCGCGCACCTTACAATGCCCAGCCTGAAGCGACCGCTGCCATGATAGAGATACCCCAGTGTAGTTAGTTCCAACGGATCGCAAATATTCAGCCTGTTGCCGGCGGGTTTGGTCCGTAGACCGCGGGCTCTGGTCGCCCTGAGCCCGCTCCGATGCGCGTCCTTTTCACGCCATTGCATAGGTAAAAAGACGCGTATCAGAAGTGCCTACCGCAAGCGTTACCGGGTTGTCCCCTGCCCGATCACCACGCCATCCACCTTTTGTCCATACAAGTTGACGCCGTCATTGGCATGAAACTTCAACCTGGTTTTCTCAACCGAGCCTTCAACCAGGCGCGGGTCCTGCGGCCGTTCGTGGCGATTGATCCATGCAGCGACATCCCATGCCTGCTGATCGCTGAGGCTGCCGGGCTTGCCGAGTGGCATGTTGTACTTGATGAACGATGCCGCCGTATTGATCCGGTGCATGCCAGCGCCCCAGTTGTAGGAGTCCTTGCCCCACAGCGGTGGCATCACGTATTCGCCTGCCACCTGCTGGCCTTCGCCCTGATCACCGTGGCAGATCGCACATTGCTCGCGATACACCTGCTGGCCGCGCTTGAAATCATACCCACCCTTGGGCTGAGGCACTTCGGGATAACCACGCCCAGGTGTCTCGACCGCGGTCGGCGCATTGGTCGACAGCCAGTAAGAATAAACGCTCAGTGCGGTCATCTGCGGGCTGTCCGCCGCAGGCGGCTTGCCGTTCATACTGAACTGGAAGCAGCCCTGAATGCGCTCGGCAAAGGTGTTGACCTTGTCGTTTTTCTTGCGATAGGCCGGATACATCGGATAAGCGCCCCACAGCGGCGCAGAAAACGCCATACGGCCCTGATCAAGGTGGCAATTGCTGCAGTTCATGCCGTTGCCCACGGCCTCGGGCATCAGACGGCGGGTATCGACAAACAAGGCATGGCCCTCGCGGACCATCTGGCCAAAGGCGTTGTCCGGAATCTGGGTTTCAGCGGGCGGCGCGAACTGCACGGCAGCCTGCGTACCGGGCACCTTGAGCTGGGATTGATCTTCCATGGCAATCGGCGTGGCAGCCTGAGCACTGCCCATGGCCAACAACAGGGTGGCAATGATCGGCTTCATGGCTTGACCTCCTGGGCCAGTGGATGGGCGAAGAACTCGGCAACTGCCGTGATCTCGGCATTGGTCATGGCCTTGGCCACGCCGACCATCAACTGATTGGGGTCATTGCTACGGCTGCCATCGCGCCAGGCATTGAGCTGCGCCACCAGATACGCGGCGGGCTGCCCTGCCAGTGGCGGGAAGTGCTCACCGACGCCGCTGCCGCCTGGCCCGTGGCACTGCACACAACCCGGGATTTGCCGGCCCCAGTCGCCGTACAGGGCCAGGCGCGACACCGGGTCGGTGGCAATCTGCTGGCGACGCAGATCAGGGGCTGGGTCACTCGGCAGGCTGGCCAGGTACTCACTGACGGCTTTGGCTTCCTGCGCGCTCAAGGCCTTGGCCAGCGGCTCCATCACCGGCTGCTTGCGGCTGCCACTGCGAAAGTCCTGCAGCTGCTTGTTCAGGTAACCGGCGGATAAGCCGGCCAGCCGCGGAAACCCTGCCGCGGCGATGCCCTTGGCATCGGGGCCATGACAGCCCAGGCAGGCCATTGCAGCGGGGTTGGCCCCACCCTGGGTAAAGATTTTCTGACCTTCGGCGGCATGCGCCGCGGGCCAGGCCAGGATCAGCGCAGTGCTGATCGCAAAACGACTCAACGGATTCATCACGGAACGCTCCATTTCCTTGTTATAAGCTTAGGCTTAAAAGGTATAAGCACAAAAATAGTAGGCTTATCCTCCGGCAGGCAACAACGCTTACTGGACAAGAACATGGCAATTGGCCCGCTAAATGGCCGTTTAACTGAGCTGGATCAAGATCCGGAGATGCATTTGGTCGTGGCTGCGCGCACATCACCCAGGCGCAGCGGGAAGTTGCTCAGCCGCTCACGCAGCTTGATGCTGCTGCCGCTGCCACGCTTGTCGATGTCCAGCAATGCCGCTGGGCCCGTGCCCGCGGTGAGCTTCTGCGGTACGATCAGGCGCAGGCCGTCGCCGCGCTGTTCCTGCACCAGCTCGTCGCGGCTACTCGCCAACTCGGCCTTGACGCAGTCGGCGTATACCTGAGGCGCCTTGCCAGACATCACATCCATGGTTTCTCGCGATTGCTCAAGCTCAGCGACACTAACGCAGCCGCCCAGAGTCAAGGTCATCGCCGCCACCGCCCACTTCATTGGAATACCTCTGCCTGCTTTAAAGAATGTGTATGACAACAACCGGGTGGGTTTGCTCCCTGCTTTGGCGGATTTATCCCTACCCTAGCCATCAGGGGCGGGAGTGTACCGCTACATCGTGATATCTTGCGCAATTGCACGAACAAACTTTGCGGAGCATCACATGAAATTCGTACACCAGCGCGAGCACCTCAACGAGGACGACATTGTCGTGATCGAGTGCTCCCAGCGCTGCAACATTCGCCTGATGAACGACGCCAACTTCCGCAGCTTCAAGAATGGCGGGCGTCATACCTATCATGGCGGCGCGTTCGACCAGTTCCCGGCGAAGATCGTCGTACCCAGCACCGGCTTCTGGAACATCACCCTCGACACGACCACGCCGCGGCCGATTTCGGTCACGCGCAAGCCAACCTTCACGCACAAGATCAAAATCGTGCGTCGCTCGTCGTCGCAACTGAGATAAGCCCGCCATGACCCAGAACATCAAGTACGTGATCAAATACAAGCTCGATGGCGAGCAACGCTTCGACTTCGCCGTGATGCCGGACAACTCCGAAGAGCAGGCGCGCCTGGCGCTGCAACAGATCCATGGCGATGACGTCGCCAAGATCAGCGACATCAAGGTCAGCAAGGCCCTGTAAACCTGGCCCGGGCTGGGCCGCCGAGTTGCAACAGACGTTGACAGGAGTGCACATGAGCAACTGGCCAGACCGCCGTATCCTGGATCTGCTCGGCATCGATGTGCCAATTCTGCAAGCACCGATGGCCGGCGCCACCGGCGCACCCATGGCCATCGCTGTAGGCTCTGCTGGCGGCCTGGCCGCCCTGCCCTGCGCCATGCTCAGCCTCGACCAGGTGCGCAGTGAGGTGGCAGCATTCCGCGCAGCCTGCGCTCGGCCTTTGAACCTGAACTTCTTCTGCCATCAACCGCCGCCCGCGGACGCAGCCCGCACACTGCGCTGGAAGCAGGCCCTGCAGCCGTATTATCAGGAGCTGGGCGCTGATTTCGCCGCGCCGACGCCGGCATCCAACCGCGCGCCATTCGATGAGCACAGCTGCCAACTGGTTGAAGAACTGCGGCCGCAGGTGGTCAGCTTTCACTTCGGCCTGCCCGCTGCCAGCCTGCTGCAGCGGGTCAAGGCCACCGGCGCCAAAGTGCTGTCGAGCGCAACCACGGTGCAGGAAGCGCTTTGGCTGGAACAGCACGACTGCGATGCGATCATCGCCATGGGTTACGAAGCCGGCGGCCATCGCGGCATGTTCCTCAGCGATGACATCACCAGCCAGATCGGCACCTTCGCCTTGATCCCGCAAATTGTTGACGCGGTGCAGCTACCGGTGGTCGCTGCCGGTGGCATTGCCGATCATCGCGGCCTGGTTGCCGCGCTGGCTCTTGGCGCATCGGCGGTGCAGATCGGCACTGCCTACCTGTTCTGCCCGGAGGCGAAGGTATCTGCGGCCCACCGGCAGGCGCTGGATACCGCCCCCGCCAGTGACACAGCGCTGACCAACCTGTTCACCGGGCGCCCCGCGCGCGGCATCAACAACCGCATCATGCGCGAGCTTGGCCCGATGAGCGATCTGGCACCTGCATTCCCGCTGGCAGGCGGCGCGCTGATGCCGCTGCGAGCGATCAGCGACAGCGCGGGCAGCAGTGACTTCAGCAATCTGTGGGCCGGCCAGGGGTTGCGCCTTGGTCGACACCTGCCTGCGGCAGAGCTGACCAGAGACATTGCCGAGCGCGCGCTGGAGCAGTTAGGGCGCTGATTTGATTCCGCCTTTATGGCCATTCCTTTCAAGGTCTCTGTATTTTTCTGAATTTTCCTCTGGTTTGAGATCCCGGGGCCGCTTTGCGGCCCTTTCGCGACACAAGGCCGCTCCTACAGTAGATAGCGCAAGGCAAAGATGCGCGGTCTCTGTAGGAGCGGCCTTGTGTCGCGAAAGGGCTGCAAAGCAGCCCCAGCAGACTCAAGCCGAGAATTAATTCCGAAGACCTTGAAAGGGATGGCCACTATGGCCCTTCCCGTAGAGCCGACTCTCGCTATATAGTCTCGTATATAACGAAAACCTGCTCCCGGAGAGTTGCTTGATGCGCACGCGCTTGTCCTACCTGGCCGCAACGGCGGCCACCCTGCTCGCCTGCACCAACGCCTGGGCCGATGAAGTTCAGGTTGCCGTCGCAGCCAACTTCACCGCGCCGATCCAGGCGATTGCCAAAGACTTCGAGAAGGACACCGGGCACAAGCTAGTGGCCTCCTTCGGCGCGACGGGCCAGTTCTATGCACAGATCAACAACGGCGCGCCTTTCGAAGTATTCCTGGCGGCCGATGACAGCACTCCGGCCAAGCTTGAGCAGGAAAAGCAGACTGTTGCCGGCTCGCGCTTCACCTACGCCATCGGCACCTTGGCACTCTGGTCTGCAAAGCCAGGCTACGTCGACGCACAAGGCGAAGTGCTGAAAAAAGATGGCTACCAGCACCTGTCGATCGCCAACCCCAAGACCGCTCCCTACGGCCTGGCAGCGACGCAGGTGCTGGCCAAGCTGAAACTGACTGAAGCCACCAAGGGCAAGCTCGTCGAAGGCCAGAACATCACCCAGGCGTTCCAGTTCGTGTCGACCGGCAACGCTGAGCTGGGCTTTGTCGCGCTGTCGCAGATCTACAAGGATGGCAAAGTCGAGAATGGCTCGGCCTGGATCGTCCCGTCCAACCTGCATGAGCCGATTCGCCAGGATGCGGTGATCCTCAACAAAGGCAAGGACAACCCGGCTGCCAAGGCGTTTATCGATTATCTCAAAAGCCCCAAGGCCACTGCCGTGATCAAATCCTACGGTTATGAGATCTGATGCCGCTTGATGCTGCAGACTTCGGAGCGATCTGGCTGACCTTCAAACTGGCCAGCCTGACTACGCTGATTCTGCTCGTTATCGGTACACCAATTGCCTGGTGGCTGGCGCGCACCCGTTCGTGGTTGCGCGCCCCGATCGGCGCAGTGGTCGCGCTGCCTTTGGTGCTGCCACCGACGGTGATCGGCTTTTATCTGCTGATCGCCCTCGGCCCGCACGGCTGGCTGGGCCAGGCCACTCAGGCGCTCGGCCTGGGCAGCGTGGTATTCAGCTTCACCGGCCTGGTGATTGGCTCGGTGGTGTACTCCATGCCGTTTGTGGTGCAACCCCTGCAAAACGCTTTCAGCGCGATTGGCTCAAGGCCTTTGGAAGTGGCCGCCACGCTGCGTGCAAGCCCTTGGGACACGTTCATTCATGTCGTGCTGCCGCTGGCTCGGCCGGGGTTCGTCACTGCCAGCATCCTTGGCTTTGCCCACACCGTGGGCGAGTTCGGTGTGGTGTTGATGATCGGCGGCAATATCCCTGACAAGACCCGCGTGGTGTCGGTGCAGATCTTCGACCATGTCGAGTCTATGGCCTACGCACAAGCACACTGGCTGGCCGCAGCCATGCTGGTGTTCTCGTTCCTGGTGTTGCTCCTGCTGTATGCGGGGCGCCGTGGCAAGTCCGGCTGGAGTTGAGATGAGTGCTTCAATACTGGCGCGACTGACCCTGGCGCGCGACGATTTCACCCTGGATGTCGACCTGCAACTGCCAGGTTCAGGGATCAGCGCCTTGTTCGGCCATTCCGGGTCGGGCAAAACATCGTGCCTGCGATGCCTGGCGGGTCTGGAGCGTGCAGCGAGCGCCTATATCGAGGTCAACGGTGCAGTGTGGGAAGACACTACCAGCGGGTTTTTCCTCCCCCCACATCGACGGCCGATCGGCTATGTATTCCAGGAAGCCAGCCTGTTCCCCCACCTGTCAGTGCGCGCCAACCTGGAGTTCGGCTGGCGCCGGGTGCCGGCGGCACAGCGCAAGGTCAGCCTTGAACAGGCGTGTGCGCTACTGGGCATCGGCCATTTGCTCGAGCGCCGTCCAGCCACCTTGTCTGGCGGCGAAGCGCAGCGGGTCGGTATCGCTCGCGCCCTGCTCAGCAGCCCGCGCCTGCTGTTGCTGGACGAGCCATTGGCAGCGCTGGATGGACCACGCAAACGCGAGATCCTGCCGTATCTGGAGCGTTTGCATGAAGAGCTGCAGATTCCAATGGTCTACGTCAGCCATGCCCAGGATGAAGTGGCGCGGCTAGCCGACTACCTGGTGTTGCTGGAGCAGGGCAAGGTGCTCGCAAGCGGCCCCATCAGCGAGACACTGGCGCGGCTGGACCTGCCGTTGGCCCAGAGCGACGATGCCGGCGTGGTACTGGAAGGGCTGGTGGTTGGCCATGATCCGCACTATCAACTGTTCGACCTGCGCTTGCCGGGCAATGACAGCCAACCACTGCGTATCGCTCACCCATCGTTGCAGGTTGGCAGCACGCACCGGCTGAAGATCCAGGCCCGCGATGTCAGCCTGGCCTTGGCGGCAGACAGCCAGTCGAGCATTCTCAACCGCTTGCCCGTGCGCGTGCGTGAGCTGCGCGCCGCCGATAACCCGGCCCATCTGCTGGTCAGCCTGGATGCTGCTGGCACTGCCTTATTGGCGCGCATCACTCGCTATTCCGCCGAGCAGCTCGGCGTGCACCCGGGCCAAGCGCTATGGGCGCAAATCAAATCGGTCGCTGTTTTACTCTGAGCATCCACGCCAACGGCGTTGTCCATTGAGCAGACACCTGGTCGCTGGATGCCGCCCCATGCTCGATTGCCCGCTGCCCCGTTCCCTGCACTATGTCGACGACAGCCAACCCGGCCTGAGCCGACGCCGATGGCGTGATCGCTTTATTTACCTGGACGCGGACGGCGAACGGGTGCGCGATGAGGCGACGCTTGCGCGCATCGCCGCGCTGGTCATCCCACCGGCCTACACCGACGTGTGGATCTGCGCCGACCCGCAGGGCCACCTGCAAGCCACCGGCCGCGACGCCCGCGGACGCAAACAATATCGCTATCACGAGAAATGGCGCGAAGTGCGCGATCAGCACAAGTACGGGCGCATGCTCGCCTTCGCGCAGGTGCTGCCCAAACTGCGCAAGCAGCTCGACGCCCACCTGCGCCGGCCAGGGCTGGGCCGGGAAAAGGTCATGGCGCTGGTGGTCAGCCTGCTCGACTCGACCCTGATCCGCGTCGGCAATCGCCAGTACATGCGCGACAACAACTCCTATGGATTGACCACCCTCAACTCCGATCATGTCGAGGTCAAGGGCAGTACCATTCGCTTCCAGTTCAGAGGCAAGCGCGGCGTGGAGCACAACGTTACGTTGCGCGATCGGCGGCTGGCCGGCCTGGTCAAACGCTGCATGGAGCTGCCCGGGCAGACGTTATTCCAGTACCTGGATGACAACGGCGAGCGGCACAGCATCGGCTCCAGCGATATCAACCTGTTTCTGCAGCAGCTGACCGGCGCTGACTTTACCGCCAAGGACTATCGCACCTGGGCCGGCAGCAGCCTGGCCTTGCACCTGTTACGGCCATTGGCCTGGGAGCCGGAAACCGAAGCCAAGCGCCAGGTCACGGCCATTGTGCGTCAGGTTGCCGCACGACTGGGCAACACGCCGGCAGTGTGCCGACGCTGCTACATCCACCCGGCAGTACTTGAGCACTTCCAGCTGGGCCGCCTTGGCGCGCTGCCGCGGGCCCGTATTCGCCAAGGCCTGGAGCCTGAAGAAGTCACGTTGATGCACTTTTTGCGGGCACTGCAGGAGGCCGATTGAGCGGGTCTATATGTGCTATCAAGCAGAGAAATTTCCCATCTGCGCGTAAGCCCCCTATCCTTGCCCCCGAGCACCTGCGCCGGGGCACTTCAACCCGTAAAACCGGCACCTGCAGCTAGAGACATGAAACAGATTTTATTGCCGGGGGAATTACTATCCTCCGAAAGCGTCTTTAATGAGAAGGAAGAGGGACACGCTCCCGCCGCAGCGGTAACTGACCGCACGGTTTTCGTTATTACCCAAGGAGAACTACATGCTGATACTCACCCGCAAGGTCGGCGAAAGCATCGTCATCGACGATAATATCAAAGTGACCATTCTGGGCGTCAAAGGGATGCAAGTGAGGATCGGCATCGATGCGCCTAAAGATGTTCAGGTTCATCGCGAGGAGATTTTCAAACGCATCCAGGCAGGCAGCCCTGCACCGGAAAAGCCCCACGACGAGCAACACTGAAACCTGCATCGCTTGAAGCCGCACGGATGCGCTTGACCGATCGGCCCGCCGATGCGGGATCTTGCCAAGCCCTTAGCCGGCCAGCAGCTCCCGCACTTTGGCAATCAATTCATCGGGATGAAAGGGTTTCTGAAATACCGCACCGAACAAATCGTCGTCCGCTTGCGCGGCTTGCGCGCCGCTCATCAAGATCAGCGGCAAATGCGACAGTGCAGGATCCTTTCGAATTGCCTTGGCCAATTCCTGGCCATTCTTCTTCGGCATCATGTAATCGGTAATCACCAGATCAACAGGCTTCTTGCGCAGCAGATCCAGCGCCTTCTCGCCATTGTTGGCCTTTTCCACCAGGAAACCCTCGTCCTCCAGGGCATAACCCAGGATCTCGGCGATCAGGTATTCGTCATCGACGATCAAAATGGTCTTCATCGCTGGACTTTCAGCCGCCCTCCGACTGAGTAGGCGTGCCGCTAAGCATTGCGCTGGCACCTTCGAACGCCTTGCGCACCACCACCCCATCCGGCCCCATGCACAGCTCATGGAGCGCAGGGTCGTAGTCGCTGTCGCGTACCTTGAGCAGTGACAGCATGCGCCGCAGTCGGCAATCGAGCTCGACAAAGCGGGTCAGGATCAGGTTATCGACGATGCTCGACATGTCGGGTGACGGCGCACTGACTTCGGCACCAAACAGATCACGCACTTCCCACGTCATCAACATCGTCACATCGCGGGCACGCAGCTCGCCGATCAGGGCGCGGAAGAAGCCATTGATGCGCGCCGGATCGAATGCCAGCCGGCTGAGTGCGCCGAGGCTGTCGATCACCACGCGCTTGGCGCCGAGGCTATCTACCTGTTTCAGCAAGCGCGCGCCGACCTGATCGAGCAGGCCTTCAGTGGTTGGCTGCCAGCTCAACAGCAATGCCCCCGAGCGCTCCAGCGCAGCGAAGTCGTAACCAAAGGCACTGGCCTTCTGGCGCAATCGGGTGGGCGATTCGTAGAAGCCAAAATGCACCGCCGGCTGTGCAGGTGACGCAGCCGCTACGAATGCCAGGCCCAGGGAAGTTTTGCCGATCCCCGACGGCCCCATTACCAAGGTGGTGGAGCCGACACTGACGCCACCGCCGAGCATGTCGTCCAGCGCTTGCGAGCCGGTGCTGATAGCTTCCATTGTCTCCGAGCCAGGGTGGCTGGGATGGCTGTAGAGCGCCTCCAGACGCGGAAACACCGTCAGCCCGGCGCTATCGATCTGGCACTCGTGCAAGCCAGACAACGCAGCGCTGCCGCGGGTCTTGCGCAGCTGAATAGTGCGCACGGCACGGCTGCCAACCAACGTCTCGCCCAGCTCGATGACGCCATCGACCATGGTGTGTTCGGGGCTGCCTTCCTGCAGGCGCGAACTGGTCAACAGCAGCACGGTGCAGCCCGCGAAGGCGGCATGCCCTTGTAGCTCGGAGATGAATTTCTTGGTGTCGAGCGTGGTTTCGGCACGTATGCGGGCATTGAGCAGGCCATCTACGATCAGCAGGCTGGCCTGCTGCCGGCCAATCTCCTGACGTATCAGCCGCACCACGGCATCCAGGCCCTCCTGTTCGAGGGTGTCGAACGCGCTGACAAACTGGATCTGATCGCCGATCAGCGCCGGGTCGAAGAATTCCAGCGTCGACAGGTACTGGAACAACCGCTCATGAGATTCGCTAAGCAGAGTGGCCACCAGCACCCGCCCGCCATTGCGCACATGGCCGAACGCCAACTGGTTGGCGAGGATGGTCTTGCCCGCCCCAGGCGGGCCTTGGACGACATAGGACGCGCCCGCGACCAGGCCGCCCCGCAGTAAAGCATCCAGCCCTTCGATACCTGACTCGACTCGCTTGAGTACTTCAACCATGGCCGCTACCTGTCGGGTTCGCGTTAAGGGGGGCTCAGCACCGCCGGCAGGTACAGGCACATACTGGTGCCCTCCCCGACCTTGCTGGACACACAGATGGCACCATTGCTCTGCTTGGCAAAGCCATACACCTGGCTAAGACCCAGCCCGGTGCCCTTGCCAAACGGCTTGGTGGTGAAAAACGGCTCAAAGATACGCGGCAGCACATGCGCCTCGATACCCGCGCCGGAGTCTTGCACATTGAACCGCACGAACGGCCCGTACAGGCCCTCGACCTCACCTGCCAACTGCACGCAATCGACCTCGAGGCGAATCCGCCCCTCACCTTCGATCGCATCGCGCGCATTGAACAGCAGATTGAGCAGCACCATCTGCAATTGGCCAGGGTCAGCCTCGATCAGCGGCAGCTCTGCCGCCAGTTGCTGCTCGAATTCGATGCTGCTGGGTAGCGCGTGCTCGATCAAGCCACGGGTCGAGTCAATCAGCGCGAGCGGAGCAATTCTTGCCGAACTCAACTGGCGATGGCGGGCAAAACTGAGCAGTTGCTGAGTCAGCTGAGTGCCCCGCTGCCCTGCATCGATGATGTGTTCGAGCAGGCGCTGGACCCGCTGCGGGTCCTGGCTATTGCTGGCCATCCGCGCCGAGCTGAGGATGATCGTCAGCAGGTTGTTGAAGTCATGCGCCAGCCCGCCGGTCAACTGGCCGAGCGCTTCGAGCTTTTGCGCCTGGAACAACTGCGCGCGTACCGCGTCGAGCTGCAGCGCAGACTCGCGCCGGTCGGTGATATCGCGCGTGACCTTGGCCAGGCCGATGATCTGACCCTGCTCATCACGCACCACGTCCAACGCAGCCAAGGCCCAGAATTGCGTACCATCCTGACGCACGCGCCAGCCTTCATCCTGGGCGACGCCATTGTCCAAGGCCTTGCGCAGGATCTGTTCAGGGCGATTCTGGGCGCAGTCTTCAGGCGTGAAAAACACGGAAAAATGCTGACCGATGATCTCTGCGGCCTTATAGCCCTTGATACGTTCTGCGCCTGCGTTCCACGACACTACGCGGCCAGAGGGATCAAGCATGTAGATAGCGTAATCAACCACCGACTGAACGAGCTGCTCGTAGCGGTTGGCGGTCATTTCGGATTGGTCCGGGTGGTCGGTTGAAACCATGAAAACTCCACAGGCACCACAGGGTGAGGCATAAACATAACGTTGAGTCTACTCGCCCTTTACAGCCTAAGCGAAGCCCTTGACGAGTAGCCGACTTATCGCTCCCAGTGAGTAGCGTGGTCGCCTGAAAAGTCGCGAACAGTGGCTTAATGACACTATCGTGTCAATTGCCTACAGTTCAGACTTCAGGGATCACCGAGAAATTCCTGCATGGAGGGGTGTTTTGTTGACGCATCTATAACGATGGGTTATAAAGCGCGCTTGATTGCAGAGCACTTGTTTCACGACGTGCCGGTCGCACAGACCCTTTCAAGCGTGCGAGTGTGGTGGAATTGGTATACACAGCAGACTTAAAATCTGCCGGCGTGAGCCTTGCGGGTTCGAGTCCCGCCACTCGCACCACTATTGCGTAAAAGGCGCCCTACGGGGCGCCTTTTGTTTGCGCGCAAGAATTGCTCGCAACTCCTGCTACAGTGAAATCATCCAACTTCACTGGTACCCCACCATGCGCTATACCCTGTTCGCCGGTCAACGCGATGCAATCATCCTGCTCGCACGCATCCTGCTGATGATCCTGTTCGTGCTCTCGGGCTGGAGCAAGCTAACCGGCTTTGAAGGCACGGTCAGCTACTTCACGTCGATAGGTGCACCTGCACCAACACTTGCAGCTGTCATCGCAGTGATCATGGAGTTCTTCGTCGCAATCGTGCTGATTCTTGGCTTCTACACGCGACCATTGGCGATGCTGTTCGCGCTATTCGTGGTCGGCACCGCACTGATCGGCCACCCGTTCTGGGACATGGTCGAGCCTGCGCGCAGCGCCAACATGACCCAGTTCTTCAAGAACATGAGCATTGTCGGTGGCCTGCTGCTGCTCGCCGTGACGGGCGCTGGGAGATTCTCGCTGGATCGGCGCTGAGTGCTTGCGATCGGCTTGAGCTGCGTGCTGGTGTGAGTCAGTCGTCTACGTCATCGTGCCAGGCAGGATGGTCATATTCGTCGTCGCTGTCATCGAGGGTGCTCTCATCGAGCGTGCTTTCGTCATCCTCGACCTCATCCAGCAAACCTTGGGCATCGGCCTCGGGTGCAAAGTCTTCATAGAGGAATTCGTGATCAAGCAGATGATCGTGTTCGGGTTCGTGGAGGTCGTGTTCGTCGCTCATACCAGGCTCCTTGAATAGCTCGCCTGTATAAAGCGATCATCGGTGCAGGTCAACGGCTGAACTGTTAATCCCGACTTAACCAGGGCATTGCACCCTGCCTGAGCTCCCTTCAAGAATCCTTGCCTGCCTAACGGCGGGCTTTTTTTTCGCCTGCAGATCACCTGAATGATCTTGCTACATCGTCTTCACGTTTTACTGACAAGCCCGGCCAGATACTACACAGGCTCCGTACGATCTTTAGACCCGCCCACCGTTGGCGGGTTTTCTTTGCCTGCGATTCGGCAAGCGCGCAACTCGGCGTCCAGCCAGCGCAGCGCATACGCGCCCGCGCCGAAGGACACCTGTCACTGCAGACTCACGGCGTCTTGGCAGCCTGAGCCTTGGTCCAGTGCACCTTCGGCGCGGCAGGGTTGAAACCGCTGACGCCTCTTGGCACTTCCTTGATCTCGCCGCCCTTGGACAAGAACTGCTCAATTTGCTCATTCAAGCGCAGTTGAGCGTGATGGGTCGCAGACTGGGACATGCTGATACCTCACTGATGAGCCACTCAGAGAGAGGACTCGCCCGCCACTATACACCGCAAAGTACGCAAGCAGGACTTTAAAGCCAGATAAAGCGAGATCCCTGCCAAATTTGCGCAGATATCAGCAAGATTACCGAGCGTAAAACTTCGCGCCCTTGCCTCGGTTGTGGTGACCTCGAATATGAGTGAAGCTTGGCGAAACTCACGGAAAGAGGATGAACCATGCCGTTTTCAGCGGACGAACGCGCAGCCCTGCTGGCGCTCAAGGGCGTAGGCCCGACGGTTATCAGCAGGCTTGAGCAGATGGGCATTGAATCGCTGCAGATGTTGGGCGATGCGAACGTTGACGACATTCTGGCGCAGGCCTCGGCAGCGCTGGGGTCAACTTGCTGGAAGTACAGCCCGCAGGCGCGAGCGGCGATTAGTGCGGCGGTAGAGCTTGCTAGAAAGGCGAACGGCTAGATCTGCACAAGGGGAGTAGATCACCACTTCCTCATCAGCAAGGCGAGCAAATGAATGCGCTTTGCACCTGATTGGAAGAAGTACGTCAACGAACTGAGCACCCACGCAAAGCTGATCTAGACCACAACGGGCATAACGAACGCGTCAAGAGAATTGCAATGTCCGAACCACACGCCAGTTAGCGTCCAGTCGTAAAACCCAGCGCGGGGCTGGGCTCATGCGCTCAAGCGGCTAAGGCGCTTTGGATGTGCACTGCGGAATGCTAGCAATATTCGCATACTCACAGGTTTCAAGGTTGCAATGAAAATCCCGAGGCTTTTTTCGACGCAGCATTACCGCATTAAATCTCTCGGGACAGAGGCTAGCGATGCGAGGGCGCGGGCGTCAATATCACCAGGACGGTCTTGTAAGTTGAGTTTGGCCCTACGTTTCCTTTACGGTCGGTGAGCGTGTAGTACAACGCACCTTTGCCCTCAAAGGTAATATGACTTTCCAGCAAATCAAACGTAACCGGCACAGACAATTCTGTACGGGTGAAAATCCCGACTTCTTTCGCCAAGGCATCCGAGGGCCCAAAAAACAGCGTCACTACATCATTGATCTTGGCATTTGCATAATCACCTCGGACACTAACCACTACCTTGCCACCATTTGCATCCAGGTACTCTCTGGTGATCCCATCAGCCTCCACTTCACGCGGCAAAGTAACCAGTGTACCGGGCTGGTTATCATTGGGAGTTGCCGTATCGATATTCACCTCCAACGGCAGCGATGACGTGACGTTGCCGACGAGATTGAGTTCATATGACAAGGAAAAACGCCCCTGCATAGTCGTCTCGGATGCTGGCAACGTCAGCTCCACAGGAAAATCGGTAATCGGCGTCGTGAACATAGACGATGTATCCACCAGGGCGCCGTTCCAGTAGAGATCGATTACCCCCCTTCTGCCATCTGGGCCCTGCTCGAAAACTGGCACATCAATCGTCAAATCGGTGCCGCGCAGGTGTTTCGGTAACTGATTCGGATCATCATCTGCCGTATCAGCCAACAACGGGTTCTTGCTGCTAAATGCAGGGGCATCAAGGCCTGCAGTATTCGAGCGAGAGTCAGTTGCCGCCATGCGTGCTGCAGCGGCAGCGATGCTGTTTTCAGTACTCATAGTGTGCTACCTCATTTTTGAATGACTCATATTGGCCAACACCGCGTAATTCCATACCGAGTGAGGGGGAGTACGCAACATTGCACACCGCACCACGAATCCGCGCTACTGACAGAAATGTCAGGTAAGACTGCAGGGCAGTACCGATCATGGACTTGCCAGCCTGCACCAACTGCGGCGTCACCCCACATCCGTCATTACTTAAGCTCTGTACGAAAAGAGTTGTCGCAATCGCCGTATGGAAAAAGCCATTTACAGCGTTTACGCGGACGACTACGTGGCCTTGAGGGAATGCTGACTCCGCACGCACAGGCTGGAGGTAGCTGATGTCACTGGCTCGACCACCAGAGCGTCTCAATGAATAGTGCGGAGGCCGACCCCAAGCTTCATCCGGGAGTTCGTAAAGCCTTGTCCTCACAGAACCTTTCCGTAGATGGCCGGGATCCCTACAGAACCCCAGCTTCCGAAGGGTACCTGCTGGGTTTCGCTGGATCCGATACAAAACCCAGGCAAAGTCCAAAAGGAAGCAGTGATGAGCCAGGTGGCTTGCCATGATCTGCCGAGTCCTTCACCAAGTCTGCATCAGGCGGCAATAGCCCCTGAACCAAATTGGAGTTAGCATCACCCCCTTAGTCGGCTTAACAGCCTGTTTTTCAGATCAGGGTCGCATCGTGGAAAAGCTCAAACGCCTCCAAAGTGGAATAGAAGGACTGGACGCTCTGCTCAAGGGCGGGCTGGTCGCAGGCGCCTCGTACATTATCCAAGGGCGCCCAGGTTCGGGTAAAACGATCCTGGCCAACCAACTTGGATTCCATCATGCGAACAATGGCGGCCGCGTTCTGGTTGCCACGCTGTTGGCCGAGTCACATGACCGTCTTTTTCAGTTTCTTTCCACACTGAGCTTTTTCGACTCCACCAAGATTGGTGAAGAGATTCAGTTTGTCAGTGCGTTCGACACGCTTGAAAACGAAGGCCTGGACGAGGTAGTCAAGCTGCTGCGTCGCGAGATCAGCCGTCGCAAAGCCACCGTGCTGGTCGTCGACGGCCTGCTCAATGCGCGCTCCAAAGCCGACTCACACATCGACACCAAAAAATTCATTTCAGAGCTGCAGGGCCACGCCGCATTTGCTGGCTGCACGGTGCTGTTTCTCACCAGCTCACGGCTGGACGACGGCAGCCCTGAGCACACCATGGTCGATGGCGTCATTGAAATAGGCGAAGAGCTGTTCGGCACCCGCTCGGTACGGCGCATTCAACTGCGCAAAACCCGCGGCAGTGCCGCGCTGGCAGGTCTTCATGAGTGCGAGATTACCGACGACGGGCTCGTGGTTTATCCTCGCCTGGAAAGTCTGTACAGCCATCCGTCCGCACCCGACAGCGCCGATATGACGCGCATTGGCAGCGGGATTGACTCGCTCGACACGATATTGGGGGGCGGGCTTTACAGCTCCAGCGTATCGTTGGTCATGGGCCCTTCCGGCATCGGTAAAACGACACTGGGTCTGAAGTTTCTGGCCGAGTCAACGGTGGACAGCCCAGGGCTGCATTTTGGCTTCTACGAAAGCCCGCAACGGCTGCGGCTCAAGGGCGACTCACTGGGCATCGACATCAAAGGCATGGAAGACAGCGGCGCCCTGACCATTGCCTGGCAGCCCACGACTGAAGGCCTATTGGACGGACTTGGCGCACGTTTACTGAGTCTCGTCGAAGAAAAGGGCATCAAGCGCGTGTTCGTCGACAGCCTGAGCGGCATGACCCGGGTTGCAACCAATCCGGCAAGGATTACTGACTTCCTCAGTGCGCTGATGAATGAACTGCGCTCCAGAGGCGTCACGGTACTGGCATCGTGGGAAATGCGTGACCTGCTGGGCTCCGAGGTCAGCGCGCCAAACTCCGACCTGTCGAGCATCGTCGACAACCTGATGCTGATGCGCTTCGCCGAGAATGACTTTGAACTAAAGAGAACGCTTTCCGTTCTTAAAGTTCGAGACAGCGCTTATGACCCCTCGCGATTCGAGGTCGTCATCCATGCCCAGGATGTTTTACTCAAAAAGGCTTCAAGACATGAACCACCAGTCCCAACTGCGTGATTTTCTGGTTCTATCTCTTAGGTTTTTGAGTGGATTGACATAAAGTGACTACCATCTTGGTCGTCGACGACGAATATTTAATTGCTGACATTCTCAGCTTCGCGCTGGAGGATGAGGGGTTTACCGTGGTAACGGCCAGCAATGGTCGAAAAGGACTTGATGCTCTGGACAGGGTCAAGCCAGCCTTGATCATCACCGACTTCATGATGCCTGCCATGGACGGCCTGGAGTTTGCCAAAGCCGTGCGAGCCCTGCCATCGATGAATCAGGTGCCTATTATCCTGATCAGTGGCGCCCAGGCGCATATTGGTGTGCAGAGGCCGGATTTATTTGATGCGGTATTACCGAAGCCATTCAACATCGACTCGATCATCGCCGAGGTCAAAAAACTGCTGAGCGCGGCGTAGCCTCTAGCCACACGGTTGACGCTGAGGTCGGAGGCTGTTGCCAAGTCACTCCGCACCTGCTCGGCTACCCAGGTACCTCATCGGTCATTTCTGCCCCTCGGCAATTACCACCAAAGCATCGGGCTTCAGCTGCTTCACTCCAAACGTTTCCGACCCACAAAGAAAAACCCCGCAGACGTTAATCTGCGGGGCTTTCAAATATGGAGGCCGAGGTCGGAATCGAACCGGCGTAGACGGATTTGCAATCCGGAGCATAACCACTTTGCTACTCGGCCTCAAAGGTTGGATCTAGCGGCTTGCGCCCTGCTATCTCCTTGAAACTTCAGCGCTTTTTCAAGCTTGCTGCGCTTCAATGGACGCCATTATGTCTGCATTCGCTTGGCCTTGCAACCCCCATGTCAGAAAAAATCTTCAAGGGGTTCAAGGTGTTAGCGTAAGCGGCCGAGCTTGCTCCACAGCCCCACCAAGGTGTTCTCAACCGCGCCGCTGGCAGCCACACCAATACGCTCCTGCAGGCTTTTGCGTTCTGCGAATCGCAAGTGGTACAGGTTGGCTTCACGGGCGCGGTCGCTGAGGTATTCGTCACTGGTGCGCAGCTCATCGACCAGCTGCATGTTCAGCGCCGCAACACCCAGCCAGACCTCACCGGTGGCCACTTCGTCCATATGCAACTGCGGCCGGTAACGACCAACAAAATCCTTGAACAGCTGATGGGTGACGTCGAGGTCTTCCTGGAACTTCTCGCGGCCCTTCTCGGTGTTCTCGCCGAACACGGTCAGCGTGCGCTTGTACTCACCAGCGGTCAGTACTTCAAAATCGATGTCGTGCTTTTTCAGCAAGCGATTGACGTTCGGCAACTGAGCGACGACGCCGATCGAGCCAAGGATGGCAAACGGCGCACTGACGATCTTGTCGCCGATGCAGGCCATCATGTAACCGCCGCTGGCAGCAACCTTGTCGATGCAGACGGTGAGCGGGATCCCAGCCTGACGAATGCGTGCCAGTTGCGACGAGGCCAGGCCATAGCTATGCACCAGGCCGCCGCCGCTCTCGAGTCGCAGAACCACTTCATCACGCGGGGTTGCAAGAGTCAGCAGCGCGGTAATTTCGTTACGCAGACTTTCGGTAGCAGAGGCTTTGATGTCGCCATCGAAATCAAGCACGAAGACCCGCGCCTTGTCCTCGCCCTTGGCTTTCTTTTGCTGCTTGTCGGCCTTGGCCTGCTGCTTGCGCAGCGCCTTGAGCTGAGCCTTGTCGAACAGGCCCGCCTCAAGCCGCTCACGCAGCGCCTTGTAGAAGTCATTGAGACGGGTGACCTGCAACTGCCCGCCGGGCTTGCCGCGGCCTTTGCCGCGCAGGCCGGCAATAGCCGAAAGCACCACCAGTAAAGCAATCACCAGGGTGGCGGTTTTGGCGAGAAAGCTTGCGTATTCTGCAAGAAACTCCACGTTGACTCCTTGATAAATCAGCACCTGCACGGTGCGAAACTGCTGCCAGCATACCGGGGCGTACGGGGCACTGCCAGCAGGCGAAAACGCTGGCAACATCTTTCAAACAAGCTTTTCAAACGCTTGTATGTTTTTTCGTTGACAGCCACTCTGGCGCATCCTAACCTCCCAGCAACTTCACTCGGCCGGATATCGATGTGGGCAACCTCTACCTGATCCGACATGGCCAAGCCTCGTTTGGTGCCGCCGACTACGACGTACTGTCGCCAATCGGCGTGCGTCAGAGCCAGGCCCTGGGCAGCCATCTGGCCAACCTCGGCTTGCGCCTGGAGCGCTGCATCGCCGGCGACCTGCGCCGGCAACAGGACACCGCCCTGCTCGCGCTCGAAGCCATGAGCACCCTGGGCTGTGCGGTGCCGGCGCTGGAGACCGATGCTGGATTTAATGAATTCGACGCCGATGGGGTAATTCGCACACTGTTGCCGGCGCTGCTGCCAGATGAGCCGCAGGCGCTGCATGTGCTCAGCAACGCTGCGCAAAACCGCAGCGAGTTTCAGCGCCTGTTTGCCTTGATGGTCCAGCGCTGGCACGACGGCCAGCATCCGGCCGATGGGCTGGAGAGCTGGGAGGCTTTTACCGGCCGCCTGCGCAGTGCCCTGCAGCGGGTGTTGGACGCCGCCGACAGCGGCGACAATGTGGCTGTGTTCACCTCGGGCGGCAGCATCGCCGCCCTGCTCCACCTGATTACCGGCATTACCCCCAGCCAGGCGTTTGCGCTGAACTGGCAGATTATCAACACGTCGTTCAGCCAGCTGAAGTTTCGCGGCAATGACGTGGCATTGGCTTCCTTCAACTGCCAGGCCCATGTGCAGCTGTTGAAGGCGCCGGAGCTCATCACCTATAGGTGAGCCCGGCCTGTTGTGTCCCTGCGGACGCGAATTTCACTTAACAAGGAATACACCATGAGCGATGTAGCTAAAGCCGTCGAAGCGATGAAAGCCAAGTTCAATCCCGCTGCTGCTGAAGGCCTGGACCTGGTGTTCGGCTTCAACATCACCGACGAAGACAAGCAATACGCGCTGGTCGTCAAAGACGGCACCTGCGACATCCAGGAAGGTGAAAACCCAGACGCCAACTGCACCCTGGTGCTGGACAGCGAAACCCTCAAAGGCATCGTCAGCGGCGAAACCGATGGCATGCAAGCGTTCATGGGCGGCAAGCTGCGCGTTGAAGGCGACATGATGCTGTCGATGAAACTCAGCGAGCTGTTCCCTGCCTGAGTGGCAAACACGACTGCATGAAAGAAACCGAAGCCGGCACCGGCTTCGGTTTTTTTTTGCCTGATCCGGTGCTCAGCGCACAGTGCAGGTAACGCGCATCAAGGCTACTGATCAAGCGCCAACACGCCTGCCTATATGGCGACTGGTACGCTTGTTCCGTTTCTGCAGGCCGATTAGATTAGCCAATAATCCTCGACACCGAGAATAAGGAACACGCATGACGTTGACTGACCAGTCCACCCAGGTACGCCCCGGCGAAGAACTCGATGCCAGCGTCATCGATCCCTATCTCAAAGCTCATTTGCCTGGCCTTGAAGGCATGCCGCTGATCAGTCAGTTTCCGGGGGGCGCTTCCAACCTGACCTATCTGGTCAGCTACCCGCAGCGTGAGTTCGTGTTGCGGCGCCCGCCCTTTGGTGCCAAGGCCAAGTCAGCGCACGACATGGCCCGTGAGTTTCGTATCCTCAATCAGCTCAACAGTGGTTTTCCGTATTGCCCCAAGGCGTACCTGCACTGCACCGACGAAAACCTGATAGGCGGCGAGTTTTACCTGATGGACCGGGTCGAAGGGGTCATCCTGCGCTCGGACATCCCGCCGGGGCTGGGCCTCGATGCCCAACGCACCGAAGCCCTGTGCAAAAGCTTCATCGACCGTTTGGTGGAATTGCATCAAGTGGACTACCGCGCCTGCGGCCTGGATGACCTGGGTAAACCCGAGGGTTACGTGCAGCGCCAGATCGAGGGCTGGATCAGCCGCTATGAGAAGGCCGCCACCCCAGATGCGCCACGCTGGCAGCAGGTCATCGACTGGCTGCGGGCCAAGATGCCTGCCGACCACCCGCGCTCAGCCATCGTGCACAACGACTACCGCTTCGACAACGTCATCCTCGACGCAGCCAACCCGATGCGGATCATCGGCGTTCTGGACTGGGAGATGACCACCCTCGGCGACCCGTTGATGGATCTGGGCAACAGCCTGGCTTACTGGATCGAGGCCGACGACCCCGCCCCAATGCAACTGATGCGGCGCCAGCCAAGCAACGCGCCGGGCATGCTCAGCCGAGCGCAGTTCGTGGCCTACTACGCCGAGCGCGCCGGCATCCGCATTGACAACTTCGACTTCTATTATTGCTATGGACTGTTCCGCCTCGCAGGGATCGTCCAGCAAATCTATTACCGCTTCCACCACGGCCAGACGCAGGACAAACGCTTCGCGCAGTTCATTCACATGAACCGTCTGCTTGAGCAGATGGCGCTGCAAGTGATCGGCAAGTCCGCACTTTGACCACACACAACAAGGGATACAGCATGGCCAAGACGCAACTGTTCGACCTCGACGGCAAGATCGCCTTCGTCTCCGGCGCCAGCCGCGGCATCGGTGAAGCCATCGCCCACTTGCTGGCGGAGCAAGGCGCGCATGTGATTGTCTCCAGCCGCAAGCTCGACGGCTGTCAGCAGGTCGCCGACGCAATCATCGCAGCCGGCGGCAAAGCAACTGCAGTGGCCTGCCATATCGGTGAACTGGACCAGATCCAACAGGTGTTTGCCGGCATTCGCGAGCAGTTCGGCAGGCTCGACATCCTGGTCAACAACGCGGCCACCAACCCGCAGTTCTGCAACGTGCTGGACACCGACCCGGGCGCCTTTCAGAAGACCGTCGACGTCAACATCCGCGGTTACTTCTTCATGTCGGTAGAGGCCGGCAAGCTGATGCGCGAGCACGGCGGTGGCAGCATCATCAACGTCGCCTCGATCAACGGCGTGTCCCCCGGATTGTTCCAGGGCATCTACTCGGTGACCAAGGCCGCGGTGATCAACATGACCAAGGTGTTCGCCAAGGAGTGCGCGCAGTTCGGCATCCGCTGCAACGCCTTGCTGCCAGGCCTGACCGATACCAAGTTCGCCTCGGCGCTGGTCAAGAATGACGCCATCCTCAATGTGGCCCTGCAGCAGATCCCGCTCAAGCGTGTGGCGGCGCCCAGCGAGATGGCCGGCGCAGTGCTGTACCTGGCCAGTGACGCTTCGAGCTACACCACCGGCACCCTGCTCAATGTCGACGGTGGTTTTCTGTCCTGAGCCGGTCGATTAAAGGCAGGTCGCCGCAGCAGCCCGGCGGCGCAGTGCAGTGGTGTCGGCTTTTTGCGCGTAATAGTCGACGCGCGTGCCACCGTCTTGCGGGTAGATGTCGGCAAACGACTCTGCCTCACGGGTATATACCGTCAAGCCGCCACTCTTGCGCGGCTGCAGGTAACCACTGGCATCGACCCCAAAGGCTGCCTCATCCTGCCAACTGAACTGGATGCATTGAGCAACCAGTTCCGCAGCCTTTTGCGACTTCAGCTGCGCAGTCGGCGCAGTGCCGCGCGCGGCATCCATGGTCGACGAGGCACACCCCAGCAGCATCAAAGCTGCGGCCATCGGCACAATTGCACGCATGTTTCATCCTCGAGGGCAAAAAAGAACGCGACTCTAGCATTTGCGTGCCTGCACAAGTGAATTCTCGACACTCAGCTGTTGTCGCATTAACACACCTATTGCATTTGGAGACTGTGCATGAAAATGCGCCCACTGCTGTCCGCCCTGCTGCTCACTGCCACTCTGCCTTGCCTGCCATTGGCTGCCACCGCAGCCGAAAGCAATGTCGAGAGCGTCAAGGCGCCGGAAACCCACGACCGCGAACTGAAGGTCGGCGACAAGGCCCCGGATCAATACAAGCGCGATGATGCCGCCGTGGTTGACTGGAAAGCCAACGGTCTGCCAGCGCCGGAAAAAGAAAGCCATTGGGTGAAAATGGGCAATCGCTTCGTGCTGGTGCAGATCACCAACGGCGTCGTACTGGCCATTCACTCCAAGTGATCTAACAGGGGCCAGACACTGCTGCCATGTGCACGGTATTACGCCCATCCGCCTTGGCTTGATACAGCGCCGCATCCGCTCGCCCGAGCAGCGCTGCAGCACTTTCATCAGGCCCGGGCACTGCGCACCACAAGCCAACGCTGAAGCGCAGTTCGATGGTGTCGTCATCGAACTGCGCCGGGTTTTGTGCGATAGCCTGACGCAAACTCTGCAGCGCCGCCATCGCGCCCTCGCGGTCCGTATGTGGCAACAGCAGCAGGAACTCCTCCCCGCCATAACGCCCCAGGCTGTCAGCCGCCCGCAGGCGTCGTTGTAGCTGGCGAACGCAGTGGCAAAGCACCTCATCCCCAGCCAGGTGGCCATACAGATCGTTGATCCGTTTGAAATGGTCGATATCGATCATCGCCACCGCCAGGTGACTGCCCTCATCACGGGCGCGCTCCAGCTCCTGGTCGAAACGCTGGAGGATGGCCCGCCGGTTGTAAGTGCCGGTCAGCACATCGTGCAGCGCCATGTGCTGCAAGCGCGACTCGCTGCGCTCTTTGGCCATCAGCACCAGGCCGAGCGAATACATCATCACTGTTACCGTGCCGATCGCCACCGACACGGTCTGCTTGAGGTTGCTGATGTCGTAGCGCATCTCGGCTGCCTCCCCAGCCAGCACCGCGATAACCCGCATGCCCAGGCCCACCAGGCTTATAGAAGCGCCGATCACCAACAGCAGATGCGCCCGACCGGGACGTTCGGCATGACGCCGCGCCCAATGCAGCAACAGCCCGCATTGAGCCATGAGCACTACGGTGGCCAGCAGCATGCGCGGCTCGAGCGTCTCCAGCAGAAGCATCAGCCCGCCTAACATGCACAACGGAATGATGAAAATAACCCGCCACGGGACTTTCAGTTCACGCACCCGAAACAAGCTTGCCGTGTAGAACGCCAACGCCAGTGACAGCAGGCTGTTGCCCAAGGCATAGCTGACCCACAGCGGAACCTGGGCATACAGCGTGTAGCAGACGTATGCGAGGGCGTGCGCGAGCAGGCCGCAGCCAGTCAGCAGCAGGTTGTCACGGCGGTTGTATTGACCCACCAGCAACAGACAGAACGCCATGATGGTGGCGACCAGCGCGACGGCGGCGAACAGCGTAGGGGTATGGGCGATCATGTTGGTTAACCAGGCAGCGGGTGGCCGTCTCACTGCGGCCTGCCAACCAGTCTAGGGCGCCCCGGGCAAACCGGCCATGACCGAACGGGACAGATCAGCAGCCATCAAGCCCGAGCATTCCATCGAGTGACAAAAAATTCATTGTCGAAGAAACCAAATCGATCGAACCCGGTCCTAGTGAGTACCCCGTAATCCCTTACGGATCAATGACCTGACTTAGCCACTTGTTTCGAGGTTCACCATTATGCGTCTGACTCTGCCTTCTCTCGCCTTGGGTCTGTTGCTGAGCCAAAGCGCTTTTGCCGGTGACGGCACTGCAGCCATCGGCGGCGGCCTCGGCGGCGTGCTGGGTAATGTGGTCGGTCAACAGATGGGCGGCCGCACCGGCGCGGCTATCGGCGCAGGCCTGGGCGGCGCTGCCGGCAGCGCCGTCGGTGCGCGCAAAGGCAATCGCACCGAGGCTGCGCTGGGTGGCGGCCTGGGTTCGGCAGGTGGTTCGCTGGTCGGCGGCGCCCTCGGCGGCTCGACCGGCTCGACCGTCGGCGCTGGCCTGGGCGGTGCAGCAGGTGGCGCCGTGGGTAACCACCTGGGCGACAACGGCGGCAGCAAGAAGAAGCACAAGCGCCGCCATCGCCACTGATCACAATGTGAGTGAAGCCAGGGCTGCAACCCAGCCCTGGCAGTCGAAAGCCGCCCCACCCTGACAAAGCCTGGCCTGACCCCGCCCTGCGCCAGCACAGCGCGTCAAAAACCTGCATTACATCAACACCCCCATCACGCCAAACTGCCACACTGACTGCTACTGTCTTGTGTGCCCCCTGCGTGAAGGATCACTTCCTCGTCATGAACCCTGAGCTACTCACGGTGCTCGGCCTGCTGGCCGTGGTTATCCTGTTATTCATCCTCAACCGCCCGCGCATGGACGTGGTTGCGTTGCTGGTCATCGTCTTTCTGCCGTTGTCCGGCATCCTCACTGTAGAGCAAGCCCTGGCCGGCTTCAGCGACCCTAACGTGGTGCTTATCGCGGCGCTGTTCGTCATCGGCGAAGGCCTGGTGCGCACCGGCATTGCCTACCGCATCGGAGAATGGATGAGCGCCCGTGCAGGCAACAGCGAAGCGCGTTTGCTGGTCTTGCTGATGGTTTCAGTAGCCGGACTGGGTTCGGTGATGAGCTCGACTGGCGTTGTCGCGATCTTTATTCCGGTGGTGCTGAGCATTGCCGCACGCCTGGGCCTGGCACCCAGCCGACTGATGATGCCGTTGAGCTTTGCCGGTTTGATCAGCGGCATGCTCAGCCTGGTTGCCACGCCGCCCAACGTGGTTGTGCACAGCGAGCTGGTGCGTCATGGCGAGCAGGGCTTCGGCTTTTTCAGTTTTACCCCGTTCGGTCTGGTAGTGCTGGTGCTGGGCATCGGCTACATGCTGCTGACCCGACGCTGGCTCAACGGCGAAGTACGCAAGGATGGCCGCACCGAAAGTCGGCGCACCCTGCTCGATCTGGTGCTCGACTACAAGCTCAATGGCCGCGAACGGCGCTTGCGCATTCGCCCTGACTCACCGCTGGTGGGGCATACCCTGGGTGAACTGGAATTACGCACCCGTCACGGCGCCAACGTGATCGGTATCGAGCGCCAGCACAAGTTCACCACCCGGGTGATCAGCGCCGACTCCAACAGCGTTTTGCAACAGGGCGATGTGCTGCTGCTCGATCTGTTCGCCAACCGCGATGATCTGCGCAGCCTGTGCCAATCGATGCGCCTTGAGCCGCTGCACTTCAAGGCCGCCTACTTCATCGATCAGTCGCAGGAACTGGGCATGGCCGAAGTGTCGCTGCCACCCGGCTCGCAACTGATCGGTAAAAGTATTCTCGAGCTGACCTTCCGCAGCCGCTACGACCTCAACGTAGTCGGTCTGCGCCGCGAACAGGCCGCCATCGACGAGCAACTGGTGGAAGAAAAACTGCGCCAAGGCGATACCTTGCTGGTGGTTGGTCCCTGGAAAGCCGTGCGCCAGCTGCAAAGCCAACCCAAGGATTTTCTGGTGCTGAGCCTGCCTGCCGAGATAGATCAGGTGGCGCCGGCACGTACCCGCGCGCCATACGCCTTGATCAGCCTGGCGGTGATGGTTGGTTTGATGGTCAGCGGGTTGGTCCCCAACGTTATCGCCGCGCTGATCGGCTGCCTGCTGATGGGCGCCGGGCGCTGCATCGACATGAACAGCGCCTACCGAGCGATCCACTGGCAGAGCCTGGTGCTGATCGTCGGCATGTTGCCGTTTGCCTTGGCCCTGCAGCAAACCGGCGGCATCGACCTGGCGGTCGGCGGCCTGGTCAGCCTGCTCGGCAATGCCGGGCCCAGCGCCATCCTTGCCTGCCTGTTTGCCGTGACTGCGCTCATCGGCCTGTTCATCTCCAACACCGCCACTGCCGTGCTCATGGCGCCGGTGGCGATCAGCACCGCCCATCAACTGGGCATGTCGCCATACCCGTTCGCCATGACTGTTGCACTGGCAGCCTCGGCGGCGTTCATGACGCCGGTGTCTTCGCCGGTCAACACCTTGGTCCTGGGGCCTGGCCAATACCGCTTTGCCGACTTCGTCAAAGTCGGTGTGCCGTTCACCCTGCTGGTGATGCTGGTTACTGTGGTGATGGTGCCGTGGTTCTTTGGGCTCTAGTGAGGCAATTTGACAGCAGGCGGGCTGGCGAAACACACTGACACTAATGTCCCAGGTGCCTGCAGTCGTTGTCCTGGATCCGTCTATGCCAGCCGGTAGAACCCATGGTGTTTCCAGCACGCTCGCAGCTCTTGCCTTACGTTGTCCTGTTCAGCCTGACCCTGGCCCTTACCCTGGGCGGCATTCTCGCCCGCCCGATCGAGTCGTTATCGCTGTTCTGGCCGGTCAACGCAGTGCTGGCAGGCGTCCTGCTGCGCTACCCCCGCCAGGCTACTGCGCTTGGCTTCACCCTGGTGTGGCTGGCGATGGTGGCTGCCGACCTGGCCTGCGGGAGTAATTGGCAACCGGCGCTGTGGTTCAACCTGTGCAATCTGAGCGTGATCGTCACGGTTTGGCTGCTGCTGGTGCGCTTGCCACGCCAGCACCGACGCATGCGCAGCCCTCAGGGCGTGCTTTGCGTGTTTGCCGCGTGCGCCGCTGGTGCCATGGTGGCGGCAAGCATGGCCTGCCTGATGTCGGCACCGTGGTTTCAGGAATCGATGCGCGCGACCTGGCTGGCCTGGTTCAGCGAACAGTTTTCCACCTGCATATTGATCGTGCCGGCCCTGCTTACCGCGCCCTCGCGGGGCGTGTTGGTACATGGCGGCGGCAAGCCGATTCGCCTGGCACCGCTACTCGTGCTGGTGGGTTCATTGGCATTGAGTATCGTGTTTGGCGGCCCTGGCGCGATTGCGTTCCCGATCGCCGCCTTGCTCTGGTGTGCCTGGACTTACTCACCCTTCCTTGTGTCGCTACTGGCGCTGATGGCGGGCAGCAGCTTGATCGTCGCCGTGGCGCAAAACCTCATGCACTTCAGCGTGCCGCAAAGCGTGCCGGGGGTGACCACACTGATGTCGGCACGGCTGGGCATCGCCATGCTGGTACTAGGCCCTCTGGTAGTGGCCTGCGTGAGCAATGCCAACCGGAGCCTGCTGGCGCGGCTTGAGCATCAGGCAACCATCGATCATCTGACCGGGGCCCTCACCCGCAGCGCCTTCACGCGTTTGGCCAATGCCCTGCTCGACAGCCGCCAGCAGCTTGATCAGGCCATGCCGCTGACCTTGATGATGCTCGATATCGATCACTTCAAGAGCATCAATGACCGCCATGGCCACGGTGTCGGCGACCAGGTGCTGCGCACCTTCGCCCATGCCCTGCAAGAGCAGCTGCGCGATGGCGAGCTGTTTGCCCGGTTGGGTGGCGAGGAGTTTGTCGTGATCTTGCCCGGGCTTGCGCCCGAGCATGCCCAGTTCACTGCCGAACGCCTGCGCCGTGCAGTGCAGGACCTACACCTGACCCACGCCGACCCGCGCCTGCAGATGACCGTCAGCATCGGTTTGGCAGGTTGTGCCGAGCGCGGCCCATCGCCTGCGCTGGACGCACTGCTGGTATGCGCCGACAAGGCGCTGTATCGCGCCAAGGCACATGGCCGCAATCGCGTCGAGCTCGCCGAACAGGCCCTACAGCAGACCGTCTGAATCCAGGCCGATAATCGCTGCTCAAATTCTGCTCAATCTAACGCAGGCCACTAACCACCTAACCTGCAGCGATTTATCCACAGACCTACCCACGTTTTCTGTGGACAGTTTTCCCAAGGCAAAGAACGACTTATCGCACATACGACAACGCCGAGTCGGCTTGTAGGCCACTCGGCTATGGGTTGATACACAGGGGGCTGAGCGCGGCAGCTCTGGCCCGCCTGGTGAAGCGGCGGGCCGGCAGCGGGGTATCGCCGGTCAAGGCGGCGGAATGGTACCCAAAAGGCCGATACAGATTGTCAGCAGCAGAAAACCACCGAGGAACAGCGCAAGCTTGCCCATTGGAACCTCTACAGTGTGAACACGAATTGGCGTAGCTGGCCTAGGGCGGACCATCGCGGCACAAGTAGCTTGGCATGCAACGGTCAGTCGACTGGGCTTGTGAGGTATTTTCCGCCTTCGGCTGATACGGTTACAGATGCAGGTTCGCGGAAAAAAAGCAGATCAGATGAGGCGGCAGCTGGCCGCGGGCACCCTTTCAATGCGTCACTCCAGCAGTTGCAGCTTCTCGAGAGGCAACCAGCCCAACTCACCATTGCCAACACGGCGGCACCACAGCCAGCCGTTCATGGGCTGCAGGGCAAGCACCTGCTGCCCCGGATCAACATCCAGCTCATGCGCGAAGTAATGCTCCAGCGCCCTGCCCTGGGCTACGCCAACCCGCTCGATAAGCTGCGCAGGGATCCAGCCAGGCTCCTGCCCGGTGCAGGTGCACAGGTACCAGTCCAGCCAGCTCTCGCTACCCTCGTAACGCTGGCCGATCTCGAGCAGATCGCCTTTGGCGACGCGGATCGGCCGCGGGTATCCGGATCGATGCGCTTGGATAACGATGTACTTCACTTGCCTCTCCCTGGCTGAGTGCACGTAGGGCCGACGTTGGCGTACCCCACATCATGAAACCGACTTACAAATCCATGACCATCTCGTGCCAGCTCATGCCACCGTGGTCGGAGGGTGATGGCTGTACATAGCGATAGCCGAACTTTTCGTACAGAGCGACGTGGTGTTGCTTGCACATCAGATGGATAGTCGCCTTGCCCCGTGCGCGCATCTGCTCGACGAAGTGCGCCATCAGCAGCCCGGCAAAGCCGCGCCCCTGCAACGCCGGGTCGACCACCACCGACATGATCACCACATTGGCAGCACGCGGATCATGCCCGACCAGCTCCTTGAAGGCCTCATCGGACATCACCACCTGCTCGGCGCAACCGCTGTTGATGAAACCAGCAATCTCGCCATCCAGTTCCAGAATCAGAAAGCCCTCTGGATACTGCTCGATGCGCGTGGCTATTTTCTCCAGCGTGGCCGCCTCATCGCCCTCGTAGGCGCTGGTTTCGATCTGGTAGCAGCGCTCCACATCCTGCAAGGTGGCCTGACGCAAGGTCGGCGTGCTCATCAAACTGTCCCCCAATTTCGTTAAAGCCCGCCATGCTAGCGCAACTGCCGGCGAACTTGTTGCTCGCAGGCCACCTTGACGCCAGAATCAGCCGATCAGCCAACCCCGCGCCGCAGGAAGCCGCACCCATGAGCACCGCCAAGCGACGCACCGCGCCCAGCGTGATCAATCATCTGCTTGCCTTTGAGGCCGCTGCCCGGCTGGGCAGCTTTCGCGCTGCCGGCGAGGCGCTGAGCGTCACCCAGGGCGCAGTCGCCCAGCAAGTGCGCACGCTGGAAGAGAAGCTCGGCATGGCCCTGTTCGAACGCCTGCCACGCGGCCTGTGCACGACGCCCCAGGGCCGCGAGTACCTGCAACGGGTGCAACAGGCGTTGCACATCATCGAAGACGCCACCAGCGAGCTGCTCGCTCAAAGCGCCCCGGGCGAGCCCGACCAGGTAGTGCTCAGCACCACGCCAGCCTTTGCCAGCCGCTGGTTGATCCCGCGACTGGGCCGACTGGCGGCCGCACATCCGCAGATCGCGCTGATGATCGATGCCTCTGACAGCACCCGGCCGCTGACCGGCAAAGGCGCGGTGGACATGGCCGTGCGCTGGGGCACGGCCCCTTTCGCGGGCTGTCACGCCCGTCACCTGCTGGCGGGCCAGGCCCTGCCCGTGTGCGCGCCGTCACTGCGTAACGCCGGTGACTGGCAGGTACCGGCTGATCTGGCCAGTGCGCCGCTGGTTTCCGACAGCCACAACAACTGGAAACGCTGGTTCGATCACTACGGCCAGCCAGGCACCCGGTTTACCGGCCCGGCGTTCTCGCAAACCATCCTGGCGATCGAGGCTGCCGAGCAAGACATGGGCATCGCCTTGGTGCCAGCGCTGCTGGTAGCCAACGCCCTCCAGGCTGGTACGCTGGTACTGGCCTTGGCGGGCCATGAGCTACCCACTCAAGCAGGCTTCTACATACTCACTGGCCAACATGCGGCCACTGGTTCGGCAGCCGCGTTAGTCACCCAATGGCTTGAGCAGGAGGCCGCCGAGCAGGGTCAATTGCAACATGTCGTTTCACGGGAGCCGTGCAGCTAGTCGGATACAGGTGCAGTAAGAAATTATTTCAGAATGCAGACAAAAACGTTGGAAACACTGCACCGCTTGGCCTGCAAGCGCATTGAACACAAACGTTTCGAAATATCGGCACACAGTCATCGTAGGACGGCTCTGATCGGCTTGTAGGATTAGGCCTACAGCCGTGCAATTACTGTACGAAAACGCAGTTCCGGCTCCCAGAATGAGCTGATACGGTCGGCTCATTCCTACAACGGCAGGGACGCCATGAGCCAGAGAATCGAGATGGAAAATTACGACCAGTCAGCCCTAGCACTGCAAAAAAACCTCCTCACCCTTTGTCAGCAACGCGATCGTCAGCGCGCAGTCGGTAACGACACCGAAGCCGACCATCTGGACAAGCTGATTACCGGCATCGAGCAGACGTTCGCCCAGTTGCAGGACACGTTCAAGCCGACGACCCTGCAGTGACCTGAGCAGCCTCAGGCGTCGAACTTCTGCCGCACGACCCAGCTCAATGCCCAGCCGGCGAATGCGTAGAACGCGTCCAGGTAAACCAGGCCTTTGTAATTGGGCAACAGCCCGCCCTGCGCCAGCAGTTCAGGCATGTCCGGCGTCGGCGGGCTCAGCAGGTAGTAGGCGTTGGGCAACAATGCCAATGCCAGCAGGATCAGATACGTCACGCCTTTGAACAGTGACTCCCGCTCGGGCGATTGCGCGGCCAGGCGCATGCCGAAAAAGCCGACCACGCCCGCTACTGGCAAGACCCACAGATGGGACGGCATGCTGAAGAAGATCTCTGCAGCCAGACTGCGTGATTCCACGGTTGAAGCTCCTTGTCAAAATGGGCAGGACTTGTACGGCGGCTGCATGACCGCCAAAGGGCCGGGATTGTTACAAGCGCGCAGACCAATTGCAAAGTCCGCGCTTACTGAACGCGACCACACGTTTCCGGTGATGTGATCAAGCTGAAGACTGCTCAGTAATAGCGTGTTGCTTGATAAAGCCCGGTTCGCCGGGCTTTTTTATGTGTGCCAACACGCGATCAGGCTTTACCTCTATAACGCCAGGCCGTTAAAGTCGACGCCTGGGCGTGTGCTGCGCCTGCGGTCCGCGCGAAGGGGTTTCCCAGGCATGCGTTGTACATTGCCCATTCCAGCTCCCGGCTTGTCGGCGGACCGAGCCCTGTAAGGAGTTGGCATGCCCGCCATTAATGCTTCCCGCCATCATGGTCTTGTTGACCTGCCCTCGCTGCGCAAACGCGCCAAGCAGTTACTCAAAGCACTCAAGAACAACCAGGCCGAGCAGGCCCGCATACAGTTGCGCACGATCGGTCTGCCGGGCCCTGACTACAAGCTTGCCGACACGCAGTGGCTGGTAGCGCGGGAAGCAGGTTTTCCCAGTTGGCCAAAGCTGATCGCACATGCCGACAGGGTCGCCTTCGCCGCCCGTCATCCGGACTTTGCTGCGAGCAACGAGGCCACCGTTCAGCACTGGCGCTGCGGCAACGATATCGAGCACAGCCTGCACGTCGCGGGTTTCTCGGGCGCGTTTCATATGTTCGATGATCCGATGGTCATGGGCCCTGTACCGGCTCTGCCTGACGATGACTACTGGCAAGTGCGTGCAGCGTTCATAGAGCAGACATTCGGATTATCAGCACGTGATGCCCAGCAGCGCCAAGCCGCACAACGCCAGGCCCTCGCGCAACTTGGCCCGGATAGTGAGCTGGTGCTGTGGTGCGAGGGCGACGCCTATGACCAGTTGTTTCTGGTTCGAGTCCTGGCAAGTTTGCCCGCAGTGCCGCGCAGGCTGGAACTGATCGAGATCAATCGCGTGCCGGGCGTTGAGCGTTTCATTGGACTGGGCCAACTGGCGCCGGATGTGCTCGCATGGCTCTGGCCACAACGGCGAGCACTGGCTGCAGATGCCTTGGCGCTGGCACGGGAGGCATGGGCGGCCTACACCTCAGCCGACCCTGGCAACTGGGCGCGGATGGCAGGCCAGGTGCATCCGGCATTGCCGCTGCTCGGGCCCGCGCTGGCCAGGCAACTCCAGGAACTCCCGGGTGCCTCGGACGGCTTGAGTCTGACCCAGCGTCTGACCCTGCGGATACTGGCAGATCACGGCGAGTTGCCTGCCGGAAAAGTGTTCGCTTACCTGAGCAAGGACTATGAACCTCTGCCGTTTCTGGGGGATTTGATGTTCGCTACGCTGCTGCGTCCGCTCATCGATGCGCCGCAGCCACTGGTGCAGGAACAGCCGGGCGGTGAGTGGCAGCAACGTCTGGTTCGAATCACCGACCTGGGTGAGCGCGTATTACGAGGCACCGTGAATTGGCTCGACTGCGCGCCAGCAGCGCGTTGGGTTGGCGGCGTGCAGATCGTTGCCGAGCAAAAACCATGGGTCGTCAGTGATCACGGGGACGTCTGGCGTCGTTGATTCAGCGGGATAAACCCGCTCCTTTTACCGCAGCCTTAAAGTGCCACTAGCACACTTGTGCTAATCGACCCCGCACCCACCTGGCGCTATATTCGCCAGCAACCCCAATGCTCCCCGCCAGCACGGCGAATTCGCCGTGCAAGGGATCGTTGCGCGTTAAAAAAACCAAAACATTCCCAAGGAAGAAGCGCCATGAAACTGCACGCTCCAGTCACCCGCCTCGCCCTGCTCGGCGCCCTGATGATCGGCGTTGCCGGTTGCAGCCATATGAAACCCACCGAAGACCATCTCAAAACGCTCTCGGAAACCAACCTGGGTGAGCCGGTCAAGCGCGTTTCCAATGTACGTAGTGACTCCATGACCACCTACTACATCGCCAGCACTGCCTCCGGTGACTACAACTGCTCCGTACCCAGCGGTGCCAGCGGCGGAATGTTTGCCGTGGCCAGCTTCGGCATGATGAAACCTGCCGCCTACTGCCAACCCAAGGGCGCCCGCGGTAATGGCTTGACCCCGTTCAACCAGTAAGCGGCCCCTGACTGAGCTCACGCAGAGCGCCCCGTAGTTCAGCGGGGCGCACTGGCTTGGACAAAATGGCGATCTGCCGATCTTGCAGGGCTGCCTGGATCCGCTCCACATCATGCCCCGTCAGAATCAGCGCTGGCACCGCCACGCCGCGCTGCGCGCGCAGGTGATCGATGCATTCGATACCGGTGGCGTGGTTGCCCAGGTCATAGTCGGCGACGATGATGTCGCAATTGCTGACCAGATCATGCCCACTCGATTCCGCCTGCACCTTGCAGCCCCAGCGCTCCAGCAATGCCTGGGTGGCGAGCAGCACGTTGTGGTCATCTTCCACCAGGCAAACTTTCAAACCGGTCAACAGCCCCGCCTGACGTGGATCGTCGCGCACTACGTGTTGCTCAGGGGCGGTCGCCAGCGGCAAGCCGCTGAGGCTGACCGAAGTACCACGACCCAGCCGCGAGCGCAGCGTCACGTCCATGCCCATCAACAGCCCCAGGCGCTTGACGATAGACAAGCCCAGGCCGACCCCTTCAACGTCTTTGTCGCGCAGCTGGCGAACGCGGTAGAACTCCTCGAACACCCGAGACAGATGCTCCTCGGCAATCCCCTGCCCCTGGTCGTGGATCTCCACCACCAGCCCGCCGCCGCGCCGGCGCACGCCGACCAGTACCGGCCGCTGGCGGCCGTACTTGAAGCAGTTGGAGAGCACGTTCTGCACCATGGTCGCCAACAGTGCCGGGTCGACCCGCACCCAGTGTTTGCATGGCCGCAGGCGCAATTCGACCCCGGCCCAACGGGCGGCTTCGGCATTCTGGCGGAGCAACTCGGCGAGCAACTCGCCCAGGTGAACTTCCTGGTACTTGGGCAGCAAGCGGCCGTTGTCCAAGGTGTAAAGATCGAGAATGGAACGGAACAATTGCGAGACGTTAAGCAGCGACCGGTCGATGTTGTCCACCAGCCGCCGCTCCTCATCGCCCAGGCGTGCCTGACGCAGGCAGGCGGTGAACAGGCCGATGGAGTGAATCGGTTGGCGCAGATCATGGCTGGCCTGGGCCAGGAAGCGCGACTTTTCCAGGTTGGCGGCGATGGCCTCTTCGGATGCCTTGCGCGTGCGTTCCAGCAGCAGGTGGGCGTAGACCGGGATCACCGTACTGGTGATCATCAGCATCAGCATCATGAACGGCTGCGCCTGCCACAACGGATTCAGCCCGTACACCACCAGCAGCGCCAGCAAGCCAAGGACTGTGGCAATCGCCAGATAGCGCGAACCATAGCGCATGCCGTTGCCCAGGTTGACCCAGACCATCACCGCATACAGCGGCAACGCCGCCTCGCCGCCGATCACCAGGCCGAACGAGGTGCCGGTGTAGTCGTGAATCATCCCGAAAACCCGCCGCGCCGGGTAATGCCCGGGCCAGCGGACGATGACCTGACGAAGCACGATCGAGGCCAGCAGGAACACCACGATGTAGAGCATCACCGGCACGTAGTGCGCTACCGACTGCCCTGGCAAGAAGCCCAGCACACCGATATACACCATGGCGCAAAGGGCTACCACAATACGCAGGTTGGCTTGATCCAGTTCAGCGTCTTTCATGAACTTCACGGGCAACGTCCTTGTACGGTCATCGTCTTGCTGGCACGCCGGGCAGGCAGGCCCTGAGCAGAGTGTTAAAGTACCACGCAAGCGCAAGACCTGACCCCAGGGAGGGGCATTCCATGACATGCCGTATCATCATTGCCGACGATCACCCCATGTTTCGCGAGGGGATGCTGCGCACGGTGCAACGCCTGCTGCCCGAGGCTCAGGTAGAACAGGCCGGCGATCTCGACACGGTGCTGAACATGCTCGAAAGCGGCTCAGAGGTCGACACCCTGATCCTCGATCTGCGCTTTCCCGGCCTGACCTGCATCAGCCAGTTGGGTGACCTGCGCAAGCAGCTGCGGCGTACCACCTTGATCGTGGTATCGATGGTCGATGACCCGCTGTTGATCGAACAGGTGATGGCGATGGGAGCCGATGGCTTCATCGGCAAGAACATCGCGCCCGAGGAGATCGGCCAGGCACTGCTCGCCATCCGCGAAGGCGAGGTGCTGGTCAAGTTCGCACCCTCAGGGTTATTACCTCTGGACACCAACACCCTGACGACGCGCCAGCAGGAAGTGTTGCGGCTGATCGCTCAGGGCAAGACCAACAAGGAAATCGCCAAGGCCCTGGATATTTCCCCGTTTACCGTGCGCATCCATGTATCCGGATTGCTACGAACCCTCAACGTGCCATCGCGGGCAGCGGCAGCCGTCAAATACAGCGCATCCGTGTAAGTCAGCGCTGCCGGGACACGGTTACACGCCGCCCGGTGCATCCAGCACCATCCTCACCTTGCGGCCAAGTTCCTGCGGCAAGTAAGGCTTGGAAATCACCTCGAATTCAGACCCACCGATGTCGGTTCGCTCGATCGAGCTCTCCGCATAGCCAGTGGTCAGCAGCACCTTCATCGACGGATGCTGCAACTGCACCTTGCGCGCCAGAGTCACGCCATTGATGCCGCCCGGCATGATCAGGTCAGTGAACAGCAGGTCGAAGTGCAGCCCCTTCTCGAGAATCATCAACGCATCCTTGGCGTCATTGGCCACATGCGTTTCATAGCCCTGCTCTTCGAGGATCACCTGAGCCAGCTCGGCGACATCGGCGCGGTCTTCCACGATCAGGATGCGCTCATCACCGGTTTTGGACTTGAGCAAGCTCGCGCGCTCCAAGGGGTGCAGCTCGCTGGCATCGGCCGGGAAGTAAAAGCGCACGGTAGTCCCTACGCCCTCTTCCGAGTAGATCTTGACTGCGCCACCGGACTGTTTGGCAAAGCCATACACCATCGACAGCCCAAGGCCGGTGCCCTTGCCCTCGTCCTTGGTGGTAAAGAACGGGTCCATCGCTCGACCGCGCACGGCCTCGGGCATGCCCTCACCATTGTCGGTCACCGAGACGCAGACATAATGCCCCGCATGCAGCCCTTCATAGGACGCTCGCGCATCTTCGGTCACGATGACGTTCTTGGTTTCAATATTGAGTGCCTGGCGCTCATCTCCAGCCATGGCGTCGCGCGCATTGATGATGACGTTGAGCAAGGCGATCTGCGCCTGAGCCGGATCGATACGGCAGTTGTGCAATTCGTCATCCAGGCTGAGCGATACAGAGACACCATCGCCCAACGTCTGGTTGATCAACACCTGCGCGTCAGTGACGATCTGATTGATATTGATCACCCGGCCCTGCAGCGACTGCTTGCGTGAGAACGCCAGCAATTGCTTGGTCAAGGTATTGGCCTTTTCCACCGCTTGGGTGGCATGAGTCAGGCCCCTGACGATCCTGGCCAGGTCAGGCTGCTCCTTCTCGGCAGCCGACCTGGCCAACGAGACATAACCACCGATGACCTGCAGCAGATTGTTGAAATCGTGCGCGATGCCGCCGGTCAGCTGCCCCAGTGCTTCCATCTTCTGAGACTGGCGCAAGGCATCTTCCACATCTCGACGCCGGCTGACGTCCAACTGCGAAGCAAAGAAGTATTTGAGCTCACCGCTGTCGTTGTAGATCGGCGAGATGAACAGCGCGTTCCAGAACGAACTGCCGTCTTTACGGTAATTCAGTACCTCGGTGGAGAAGTCATAGCGCTGCGCGACAGCCTGGCGAATCGCAGCGATTACCTCTGGGTCGGTGTCCTTACCCTGCAGAAACCGACAGTTGTGGCCAATCAGCTCATCTTCGCCATAGCCGGTCATCTCCTGGAAGGCCTGGTTGGCGAAGATGATGGGATTGTCCGGCTGGTTGGGGTCCGTGACGATCATGGGCATGCGCGTGCTTTCGACGGCGGCGAAGAAAATGTCCTTCGGATGGCCCATGACTTCAGCAGTGAATCGATTGTCTACTCTAATTCCACTGGTCGGCACTGCGGAGTCCTCTGCGAAGGTGCGCTGGGGTCTGCAGATGGTTGCGACCCACGGTGGCGGCAGGGTCAGCAAAGCGCGCCCACATCCAGCCATTGCGGTTGGATTCCTGGGCGGGGGGAAAAGTTCGGTGATCTTGCAACCCACGCCAGGCGGCGTGCTCGTGGCCAAAAGGGGCTTGCATCAGTCTCAGCGGATGTGTCCAGACCGCACTCTGAATCCTCGCCCTGGTCTACATCGGCATCCCCGCTGACCTTCCCCAACTGAAGGAACAACACCATGATCACCCTGCATCACTTGAACGAATCGCGCTCCATTCGAACGCTCTGGCTGCTGGAAGAGATGGGCGTGCCTTACAAAACGGAGTTTTATACCCGAGATCGAGCGACCCATTTCGCCCCCGAGTCGCTGAAGGCCATCCATCCACTGGGCAAGTCGCCGGTGATCGAGCTCAACGGCAAGGTGGTTGCGGAATCAGGTGCGATTACCGAGATACTGATCGAACGTTACGCCCCGCACCTGGCACCCGCGAGAGACAGCGATGAGTACGTCGAGTACCTGCAATGGCTGCACTTTTCTGAAAGCTCCGCCATGCTGCCGCCGTTGCTTCAGGTGTTCATTCAGCGCGAGACGGCCGAGCTGGTTTTTCTGCCGAGCTATGCCCAGGCCGAGGGCAAGAAGATCTTCGCGTATCTGAATGACCAGCTGGAGAACAAAGACTACTTGGTGGGCGGCAAATTGAGCGGTGCTGACTTCATGATGTACTTTGTGGCCGAGATCATTCAGCGCTTTGACCGCAAGGGTGAATACCCGAACATCAAGAAATACCTGCTGAATCTTAAAGCCCTTGAGAGCTGGAAGAAGGCACAGGCGATTGAGGCCAATCACTACGCGTGAACTTCGACTTGGCCCCCGACAGGCTGCTGTCGGCAGGGGCCGAGTCCGTCAAATGATTCTGCACATAGGTGAAGTGCGTTCAGCTAGCGCCTGACGATTCATCGTTTGTCGCTGCCACCGGCCTGAAATCTAATCCATCGCAAACAACTAACAATAACTGCGATGGAGCAGGCCCACCCATGTCCCCTACTTTCTCCCTATTGATCCTCGCCACATCGATCCTGCTGATCGTCGTGCTGATCGGTAAATGCCGTATCCATCCCTTCCTGGCACTGATCGCTGCCAGTTTGCTCGTGGGTATCGGCACCGGAATGACTCCAACTGCAATCGTCTCGGCCTTTGAAAAAGGCATGGGCAGCACGCTCGGTTTCCTCGCTGGCATCATCGGCCTGGGCAGTATTCTCGGCAAGCTGCTGGAGGAGTCCGGTGGAGCCAAACGTATCGCGACCACGCTGTTGCGCTTGTTGGGTGAGCAGAACGCCGCGTGGGCGATGATGCTGGTGGGCTTTATTGCCGGGATTCCGGTGTTCTTCGAGGTCGGGTTTGTACTGCTGATCCCGCTGATCTATGTGGTTGCCCGGCAGACCGGGATCAACCTGTTGTACCTGGGCGTACCGCTGGCCACGTCGCTGATGGTGGTCCACTGCATCCTGCCGCCACACCCTGCGGCCACCGCCGTTACCGGCATGCTCAATGCGGACATCGGCAAGGTGATTCTGTACGGCCTGATCGTCGGTTTGCCGACGGCGGTGATTGCCGGGCCGCTGTGGGTCAAGCTGGCCTGCACTCGCCAGGCACCCGCTGGCCAGGCGCAATTTCTGGCCGACCGCAGCGAAGCCGTGCTCGACGATCACCAGGCACCGAGCTTTGCCATTGCGATGATCACGGTGCTGCTGCCGCTGGCGCTGATGGTCGGTAAAACCTTGGCCAAGCCATTATTGAGCAAAGGCTCGATCGCGTTTGAGTGGGTTTCCTTTGTCGGCAACCCGCTGATCGCGCTGGCCTTGTCGATTTGCTTCGCCTACTGGTCGCTTGGCTTGCGCCGAGGCGTGGGCATGGGCGACCTGCTTGACCTGACCCAGCGCTGTTTCCCGCCGCTGGCCGGCATCTTGCTGGTGATCGGTGCCGGCGGTGCGTTCAACGACATGCTGGTCGGCAGCGACATCGGTAAAGCCCTGGCGGACGTCCTAGGGCAGTCCAACATCAATCCGATCATCCTGGCGTGGTTGATCGCCGGCCTGATGCACTTCGCCGTCGGCTCGGCCACCGTCGCCATGATCAGCACTGCCGGCATGGTCCTGCCGATCCTCGGGCAGAATCCTCAGTACAGTCCCGAGATCCTGGTAATTGCCATCGGCGCCGGCGCCATCGGCTGGACCCACGTGACGGACTCGGCATTCTGGGTAGTAAAAGAATACCTGGGTATCTCCCTCGCTGAAGCCCTCAAGAAATTCACCGGCGCCACCGTGCTCGCCTCAGTGGCGGCCCTGGTCTTTACTCTGCTTCTTTCACGGTTTGTGTGATGACCCCTACTCCAAAGGCAGTTCCCATGATTCAAGGCAAAACCCTCGACGCCTGGTATGCAAGCCATCCGGTGATCAAGCAACTGGTCGCGCTCGAGCCGGTCAGCTGGTTCAATCCCGCTATCGCCCAGGCTTCGGTGGCCCTGGGAGATGTCGGCCTGAGCCTGGACGACGTCAAAGAAGCCAGCGAGCGCCTGCGCCGCTTTGCGCCCTATATCGCCAAGGTGTTCCCTGAAACCGCAGCAGCGGGCGGAATCATCGAGTCCGCAATCCAGCCGCTGAAGGCGTTGCAGCACGCGCTGTTGAGCGAGGCAGCCCTCCCCGACAGCGGCGCGCTGTGGCTGAAAAAAGACAGTGACTTGCCCATCTCCGGCTCGATCAAGGCCCGTGGCGGCATTCACGAAGTGCTCATGCACGCCGAAGACCTGGCCCTGCAGGCCGGTTTGATCAAGCTTGACGACAACTACGAAGCGCTGGCCAGCGACGCAGCACTGGCGTTTTTCGGCCAGCACAAAATAGCCGTAGGCTCCACCGGCAACCTGGGTTTGTCCATCGGTATCATGAGCGCCAAGCTGGGTTTCCAGGCGACGGTGCATATGTCGTCGGATGCACGCCAATGGAAGAAGGACAAACTGCGCGCCAGCGGCGTGACCGTGGTCGAGTACCAATCCGACTACAGCGTTGCCGTAGAAAACGGTCGCCAACAAGCGCAAGACGATCCGGCGTGCTACTTCATCGACGATGAAAATTCGCCGCATCTGTTCCTCGGCTACGCCGTGGCCGCCGAGCGTCTGGCGCAACAATTCAAATTGGCGCAGGTGCGGGTGGACGCCGAACATCCGCTGTTCGTGTCCCTGCCCTGCGGTGTGGGTGGCGGCCCCGGCGGCGTGGCGTTTGGTTTGAAGCTGGTGTTTGGCGATGCCGTGCATTGCCTGTTTGCCGAACCCACCCACTCGCCGTGCATGCTCCTGGGGGTATACACCGGGCTGCACGATCAGGTCAGCGTGCAGGACTTTGGCATCGACAACATCACCGCCGCTGATGGCCTCGCGGTGGGCCGCCCCTCCGGGTTCGTCGGGCGAGCGATGCAGCGCCTGATCGATGGTTACTATACCGTCACCGACGAAGAGCTTTACCGCCTGATGTACCTCGCCCATGAGCTGGAAGGCGTCAAACTCGAACCTTCGGCCCTGGCCGGCGCGCCTGGGATTGTCCGGGTGCTCGAGGACGCGCAGTATTTACAGCGCATCGGCATGACTGCGGCGCAGCTGGCCAATGCCACGCACTTGATCTGGGGCACCGGCGGCAGCATGGTGCCCGCAGAGGAGTACGCAGCGTATCTGGACAAGGGGCGCGCGTTGCAGACGACAACCCAGCGTTGATCGCTGGCGGTTGACTGGAAGAGGGATACCCGCATGGCAGCACTTGGCCTGACCAAAGCGCCCAAGCTCAGTGGCGCCCACCTGTCCAACCTGCACACTTTTCTGGTCGCCGCCCGCTACCTCAGCTTTGCCCGCGCCGCCGACGAGCTGTGCCTGACCGCCAGCGCGGTCAGCCACCGCATAGCGCGCCTGGAACAAGACCTGTCGCTCAAGTTGTTCCATCGACTGCCCAGAAAAGTCGACCTGACCGATGACGGCGAGCGCATCTTCAAGGTCATGCAGCAGACCATGGACACCCTGTCCGAAGCCGTGCAAGAGCGCGCAGGCACCCAGATCGGAGGCCAGCTGTGCTTCTACGCAAGGCCCTCCGTCGCGCAATGCTGGCTGGTGCCGAGGCTGGCTGATTTCAGCGCACGCTACCCAGGCATTCAACTGGATGTGCGGGTCGGCAACGAACCGATCGACTACCGCACCCGCCGCATCGACCTGGTGCTGTGCTACTCCAACGGTGTGCATCCCGGCCTGCAAAGCCTGCGCCTGATGCCCGAACGTATTGCGCCGATGTGCAGCCCGCAATACGCCGAGGCCCATGGCTTGATCGGGCACCCGGAGCGGCTGGCGCAGTGCATGCTGCTGCACGATGTGGCCGCGTGGGACAACATTGCCTTCGATGCAGAATGGCGACTATGGCTGGCTGCCGTCGGCAGCAGCAGCGAACTGCCAAAGCGCTTCATGACCTTCGACCGCTCCGACCTCAGCACCCTGGCCGCGATCAACCATGCCGGCGTCGCCATAGGCCGCGAGCAACTGGTGCGCAAGCGCGTGCAGGATGGCGAGTTGGTATTGCCTTTTGGTGAGTTCAGGGCGGTGTCCAATTACGGTTACTACCTGGTTCACCCGGCTCATGAACGCATGCCCAGACGGCTCAGGGCGCTGATCGATTGGCTGATTGAGCAAGCAGACGATTGATGTGCGTTGCGCACTGGGAGTCGTCAGCTATGTCCCGCCACCAGCTCTAGAAGTCCACCTTGCCCCGGCCCGATTTGATCGTGCTGCGCTTGGCTTTACCTTCGAGGCGGCGGGTCTTCGAGCCCAGAGTCGGCTTGGTGGGGCGGCGCTTCTTTTCGGTCTTGCCGGCAGCGATGATCAACTCGGCGAGCCGCGCCAGAGCGTCGGTACGGTTCTGCTCCTGAGTGCGGTACTGCTGGCCCTTGATGATCAGCACGCCGTCGCCGGTGATGCGGCTGTCACGCAGCGCCAGCAGCCGCTCCTTGTAAAACTCGGGCAGCGACGAGGCGCGGATATCGAAGCGCAGGTGCACGGCGCTGGATACCTTGTTGACGTTCTGCCCACCCGCGCCCTGCGCGCGGATGTAGGTCAGTTCGATGTCAGTGTCCGGCAGCTGCACGGTGTTGGAGATGATCAGCATGAGATGGCCTTTGTGGTTACGGCCATTATCACAGGCTCGGCGGCTCTCCCCTAGTGCGACAACCAAATCATTGAGTCAGCGGGAAGTCGGGCCGCCCTTGCAAGCGGCACGCAATCCTCCTGAGTTTGATACCTGCCAGCAAATCCAGAGAGGGCGCGGTCCCTGTAGGAGCGGCCTTGTGTCGCGAAAGGCCAGCGCAGCTGGCCCGGCGGTATCGGCGGCGAAGCTGAAAATGTGGGGCCGCTTCGCAGCCCTTTCGCGACACAAGGCCGCTCCTACAGAGAACTGCGTTTTGACGCATAGCAAGCGTCAAGATGACCCCTCGGATGCGGCCTGGGCGCTCGCTATCAATTGCCCAAGCCCTACCGCTGCGGTTTCCACTATTGCAATCAGCCTTTTTTCCTCCCACCCCTCCTTCGCTGCGGCTGAAAGGCCAAGCATGGTGACGGACACATAATCCGCAACCTGGCTGGCAGCCGGGATGCCAGATCCTTCGAGAAACGCCATCACTCTTGCCCGGTTTTCATCTGCGATCTGCTTGGCAGCAGTCCCCGCCTCGGTCGCTCCGGCCTTCGCATGTTCAAGGATGAAACAACCTCGGCGTTGCGGGTGCTCTGCGTAAGCGTGCGCGGCAGCTTTGAGCATGTTCAGCAGTGCGATCTGCGGTGATGTGCCCGGGATCAGCAGAGCATCGAGTGGCACCACCGTCGCGGAATAATGGCGCAAAGCATCGTTGAAAAACGCGCTTTTGCTGCCAAAGGCCGTATAGAAGCTCGGTGCAGTGATGCCGATCGCCTCGGTCAGCGAGGCGATGCTGACGTTCTCATAACCACGCTCGTGGAACAGATGCTGACCCACCTGGATGGCGTCCTCAAGCCCAAATTGGCGAGGTCGACCGCGAGATCGCTTATTTACGTTAATGACCATTACATAAACCGTTTACTTTGAGATTTGTGAATACTATAGTGGCTATTAACGTAAATATCCACGCCGTCAGCTAGCGCTCCACACGGCAGCCACTACGCCAATCGCAAGGAAAATCATGCAGCACTCACACTCACACAGCCTGTCCAATCAGGCTTCTGCCACGAGCTCCGGACTACCCATCGCAGCGCTGGCTGGCCTGGCGGCCGCCGGCTTCCTGTGCATCGTAACCGAGACACTGCCCGCCGGTTTGTTGCCCAGCATCGCCGCTGGCCTACAGATTTCTGAGGCCATGGCCGGGCAACTTGTGGCTGTCTACGCTCTGGGCTCGCTGCTGGCGGCAATCCCACTCACGAGCCTGACCCAAGGCATGCGCCGCAGGCCTGTGCTGCTGACAACGATCATCTGCTTCGTGATCGGCAACACGTTGACCGCGACGGCTGAATCTATCGCCGTCGTGCTGACCGCGCGGTTCATAGCAGGCTGCGCAGCAGGGTTGGCGTGGGGAATATTGGCGGGCTATGCGCGCAGCATCGTCCGCCCCGAGCAGACTGGCGCGGCGATGGCGGTCGCGATGGTTGGTGTGCCTCTGGCGCTGTCGCTGGGTGTTCCGCTGGGGACGTTCCTCGGGAGCCTGGTAGGGTGGCGCGGATCGTTTCTGATCCTATCGGCACTCGCTGCCCTGTTGATCGGCTGGATCATGGTGAAAGTCCCCGACGCTCCAGGCCGAAGCGGCGACAACCGGCTTTCTCTCGCTGCCGTCATCAGGACCAAGGGCATCGTGCCGATCCTGCTTGTCATCCTGGCCTGGATGACCGCCCACAACATTCTCTACACCTACATCGCGCCATTCTCCACGGCGTCGCAATCGCGGGTCGATCTTGTCCTGCTGGCGTTCGGCGTCAGTTCGCTGGTGGGCATATGGGTAGTCGGACGTCTGGTCGACCAGATGCTGCGCTCGATGGTGCTCGCTGCAATCGGTTCGTTCGCATTGACCGCTGTACTCCTGAGTGTCGCTGGCGAGCAGAGCATTGCGGTCTATGTGGGCGCGGTTGTCTGGGGACTGGGTTTTGGTGGCGCCGGCGCCATGATGCAGACCGCCTCAGCTGATGCCGCCGGCGATGGCGTCGACCTGGCCCAGGCCATGGTGACCACTGCGTGGAACCTGGCGATCGCAGCCGGCGGAGCTGTTGGCGGAGCACTCCTAACGCAGAGTGGCCCGTCAATGCTGCCGCCCGCTGTGGCCATCCTCGCAGTGCTCGCTTTTGTGATAGCACTGGCAGCACGTCGCTATGCCTTTCCGCCTGGAAATCGCACTCACCAAGATCGCTGATCGTCCGTGTGCGGCATGTCGGCGTAGCCCAATGAGTCCCGCCCCACTGATAACACAAGCTATAGCAAATGTTGACATATGTTATTTGAAGGCTCATAACGCGTGTTTCCCTTGGCGACATGACTAAAGTCCCGAAATGCTCAAAGACCGAATCCATCAACGCCGCACAACCCTTGGCTTGAGCCAGCAGCAGCTCGCAGAAAGATCAGGGGTGAGCCAAGTCACTATTCAGCACTTGGAGAGCGGACGAAACGCGACGTCGAAGAAGTTGCTGGAGATCGCCAGGGCGCTCGGCGTAACCGCGGAGTGGCTGGGCTCGGGGAAAGAAGCTCCTCCAGCAAGGAGCAATGTACAGTCGACGCACGTTCTGCCGGAGTCATACCAATATCCGGTGATCAGCTGGGTTGCGGCAGGCGCCTGGGCCGAAGCGGTAGAACCCTTCCCGCCTGGCTACTCGGACAGGTATGAAATGTCCGATTACGACTCCAAGGGCACTGCCTTCTGGCTTGAAGTCAAAGGTGACTCAATGACCTCCCCCGTTGGCACCAGCATCACGGAAGGCATGCTTATTCTGGTAGACCCGGAGGCTGAAGCGATTTCCGGAAAGCTGGTCATCGCCAAACTTTCCGACAGCAACGAGGCCACCTTCAAGAAGCTGGTAGAGGATGGCGGCCGCCGCTTCTTGAAGCCCCTCAATCCTGCATACCCAGTAGAGCAGTGCATGGAGGGCTGTCGCATTATCGGTGTGGTAGTGCGCGCCATGATCAAGCTTTAAGCGCTTACCCTGCCAAAGCCCAGCCATCGAGCTGGGCTTTTTTTCGCCCACTCGTATTTCGCCGCGCCCAGTTCTCAAGCATTGAGAAGCTTTGGCACGCAGGGGGCCCGCACGCAGCGGGTTTCCATGACGGGAATTATAACTTGAGTTATTGACGTCAAGAAAACTTGTATTATCATCAACTAATAACACAAGTTATGGCCGACCTCGGTAGCCATTACGCTCTGCCCAACCAGACGTGTCCACCTCGACGCACCCAGGCCATCCCATGCCCACGACGCGGCCTGGTTCCTATCCTAAACAAGGAGATCACCATGCACGCATTCGGCAACATCACCGCAAACGGCAGGGTTTATCTTTACCCAGCCGAACTGCCCAGCGACCTGCTCTGGGTCGACCAGAACGGCCACACCAACTACTGGTGCTCGGTCCAGGCTGGCACCAGCGGCAGTTCAAAGAACCCACGCACCGAGGGACGACAAACGCTGCCAGGCACCGCCGTGTCTTTCAACTGGCTACCGGGCAGCGCCAGGCACTCCATGGCCGGTCGGGTGCGGGTCGAGCAGGCGCCTTCCAGCGGCAAGGTCATCATCGGCCAGATCCACGCAGTCAATGCGCTCAATCCCTTCCTGATGGTGATTTGGTGGAATGGGTATGTGCGCATCGAGATCCGCGATGTGCCGCTCGGCGTCACCCGCACGCTGCTCAAGAAGCAGATGCCGCTGAGCCAAGTGTTCGACTACCGCATCCAGGTCGACGAACGCAGCCAGCTGACCGTGACGCTCGACGAGCTCAGCACCAGCGCGCCGGTGAATTCGAAGTGGAGCAAGTACCCTTTTTACTTCAAGGCAGGCGCTTATGTGATCGATAACAAAGGCGAGGCAAGCGAGGGGGGATGGGTGGTTTACGAGGCGCTTGACGTGATTGACGGGGTGCTGCCCGCTTGATCACAGAGCTGGGGGCAGGCTTCTTGAAGAGGATGGGGGACAGCATCTCATACCCGGCCACAGCAGTCGCCTGCCATAGAGGCCATTATTATGCCACTATTGCTACTTCATCTAACCGTCATTCAATCGTTGTACTAGGATAGCCATCACCTCCCGAATGCAGCCCAGGATGCGGGCCAACAGCCAGACGGGAAATCGAACCACCGGACCTCATGGACGACACGATGAATTCGCACCTGCTCTATCCACAAATCGGCAAAGTCATTGCCAGCACCGGCAGCCGTCAGTTCCCGCGCATGCTGCATGACCTGATCCAGGCCCACCTGACCATCGATGCCACGCACATACGCCTGCTGCCCGTGGCCCCGTCCGACCCGGACCCCAACGCGCCCGTGATCAACGAAACAGTGTTTTCCCCGTACGAGCAGCCCGACAGGGCCTTCAGCGACCCTTCACGCCAGCACCTGATTCGCCGCAAAGGCGACGCACGCTACGAAATCAATGTGCTGCGCGCTGACTCCACCTACGGTTTCTCGGCCTTTGAACGCAACCGCCTGGACGACATCTCGCCCCTGCTGCTGCCGATGCTGGAAAAGCACATCGATGCCCTGCAACCCGCACCCGAGCGCGCTACCCAGGAAAGCCTCGAGCAACGCTTTCTCGACCGCCTGGCGCAAACGGGGCTGAACCTGTCCCAACGGGAACGCCACGTGTGCCTTGGCCTGCTGGCCGGGCATACCGCACCAGAGCAGGCCGAGCGGCTCGGGTTGAAGGTGAATACGGTCGAAAGCTATTTACGCCGCGCAGCGATCAAGCTGGGCATCAGCGGTCGGCATTCTTTGATGCGCTGGATGTATACGGCAGTGTGATCTTGCCCTCGCATACACCCATCCCTTTCAAGGTCTCTGCATTTTCTGAATTTGTATCTGGCTTGAGACTGCCGGGGCCGCTGCGCAGCCCCAGCGAGCTCAAGACCAGTGCAATTTCAGAACATCTTGAAAGGGATGTCGCTTACACCTCAATCCCGCGCCAATGCCTCGATCGGGTCAAGCCGGGCCGCATTGCGCGCCGGCACGAACCCGAACACCACCCCAATCAACGTCGAACAGGCAAATGCCATCACGATCGATGCCGGTGAGAACACCATCTCCCACTGTTTGACGAACAACTCGAACAGGTAGCCAATCCCGTACGAAAAGCCGATGCCTACCAGCCCGCCAAACAGGCAGACCATCACCGCCTCCACCAGAAACTGCTGACGTATGTCCGATTGCCGTGCCCCCACCGCCATGCGAATGCCGATCTCGCGGGTGCGCTCGGTCACCGAGACCAGCATGATATTCATCACCCCGATGCCGCCCACCACCAGCGAGATCACCGCGATCAGCGACAGCAGCAGGGTCAGCGAGCGGCTGGTCTTTTGCACGGTCTGCATGATGCTGTCGAGGTTGTTGGTGAAAAAGTCCTTGGTGCCATGGCGTTGCAGCATCAGCTTGGTCACCTCCTCCTCGACCCGCTTGCTCGGCACACCGTCCTTGATGCGCACGCTGATACTGTCCAGGTGGCGTTGGCCCAGCACGCGGCCAGCAGCCGTCTCGTAAGGCACCCAGATATTCAGCTGGTTACTGGCGACAAACAGGTTTTTGTTATCGACGGTGACGCCGATCACCGTGCACGGCAGGTTACCCACCAGAATCACCTGCCCCAGCGGGTCAACGGTGGGGCCGAACAGGCGCTTGCGGGTGTTGTGATCGATCACCACCACCTGGGCCTGGCGCCGAGCGTCCTCGGCACTGAACACGATACCGGCGGCCAGAGGGATATTGCGCACCTGGAAATAGTGTTCGCTGACGCCATTGAGCTGCACGTCGACATCCAGGTTGCGGTAGCGCACCAAGGTGCTCTGGCCAATCACCGGGGTGGCGTTGTCGACGTAATAAAGTGCGTTGAGCGCCGTGACGTCGTCAGGCACCAGGGTTTGGATGGAATTGGCCCTGCTGTCGCCGAAGTTGCTGCCCGAATAGATATCGATGGTGTTGCTGCCAATCGCCTGGATGTCCTTGAGCACGTAGCCCTTGGCCCCTTCACCAATGGCCGAGATGGACACCACTGAGGTAATGCCGATGACGATCCCGAGCATGGTCAACAAGGTACGCATGCGGTGCGAGATCAAAGCGATCCAGGCCATCTTGAAGGCCTCGCGAAACATCCCCAGGCTGGCGACCAGGCGCCGTGCAGGCGCCGCGGCCGCTGCCGGCTCGGCTACCGCGGTGGGCATGGCTGCGGTGCTGCCCGTGCGCCGGTCGCTGACGATCTGCCCATCGCTGACCTCGATGACCCGTTCGGCATGCGCAGCCACCTTGGGGTCGTGAGTCACCAGGATCACCGTGTGCCCGGCTGCATGCAGTTCCAGCAGGATGTTCATCACCTCTTTGCCACTGGCGGTGTCCAGCGCACCGGTCGGCTCATCGGCAAGGATCACCTGGCCACCGTTCATCAGCGCCCGGCAGATACTCACCCGCTGCTGCTGGCCGCCGGACAACTGGCTGGGACGGTGCTGCAGATGCCCGGCAAGGCCGAGGCGCGTGAGCAGCTCGCGTGCCCGGTCGTGACGCTGCCCCTGTGGGGTGCCGGCATAAACTGCAGGAATCTCGACGTTGTGCAGGGCATCCAGGTGCGGCAGCAGGTGGTAGCGCTGGAAGATGAAGCCAAAATGGTCGCGGCGCAGCGCCGCCAGGGCATCGTCATCCAGCCTGCGCGTCTCTTGCCCGCCGACCTCGTAGCTGCCGCTGCTGGCGTTGTCCAGGCAGCCGAGGATATTCATCAGGGTCGACTTGCCGGAACCAGAGGCGCCGATGATCGCCACCAGCTCGCCACTGTGGATCTGCAGGTCGATACCTTTCAGCGCCAGGAACTCGCGGTCGCCGGCGAGAAAACTGCGGCTGACACCCTGCAGACGCAACAACGGCTCGCCGTTGCTGCAGGCAACGGCCCTGTGCGCACTCAGCTCGACATTCATATTCATGCTCACGCCCCTGCTTCGCCGGTCACCGGTTCGCCGATCACCACCCGATCACCTTCGGCCAAGCCATCCTTGATCTGCACTTTGACGTTGTTGTTGATCCCTGCCTGCACGTTGCGCAGGTGGGCAAAGCCATTGGCATCGAGCACTCGCACCGGGAAGCTGCCGTCGCCATTGCGCGCGCCCAGGGCTGCCACTGGTACAGTGAGCACGCCTTCGGCCGTGTCGAGCACGATGTGCACTTGGGCGGTCATCGAGATGCGCAGGCGATGCTCGGGGTTCGCTACCTCGAACAGCGCGTTGTAGAACACCGCGCCATTGGGCTTCGAGGCACTGCCATCGCTGTTGTCGGTGCTTTGCGCGTAGTTCTGCGGGGCAGGTTCCGTGCCGCGCAGCTTGGCGTGGTAACGCTTGTCTTCACCGAGGATGGTGAAGTACACCGGTTGGCCGGGGCTGATGTGGATCACATCGGCCTCCGACACCTGGGCCTTTACGGTCATGGTGTCGAGGTCGGCCAGCTTGAGCAGCACTGGCGCCAACTGGTTGGCGATCACGGTCTGCCCTTCTTGCGTGACGATGCCCACCACATGGCCGTTGATCGGTGCATTGATACGGGTGTAGCCCAGATTGACCTTGGCCGTGTCGATTTCGACCCGGGCACTCTGGATCTGTGCATCGAGCGAACGCACGGCGGCCTGCTGCACTTCGTACTCCGACTCGGCGTTCTCGAAGTCTTGGCGCGACACCGACTCGTCGGTCTGCAGTTCACGATAGCGCTCATAGACCCGCCTGGACTGCTTGAGCTGGGCCAGGCTCGAGCGGCGCTCTGCCTGCAACTTATCCTCGTCGACCTCAGCCTGGCGCAAGGTATTGCGCAGCACCAACGGGTCGATTTCGGCCAGCCACTGGCCCTCGCTGACCTTGTCACCCAGCTTGACCTTCAACGAGCGCAACTGGCCCGACACCTGGGCACCTACATCTACCTGCTTGACGCCCTGCAACGTGCCAGTGGCCAACACGGCGTTCTCGATGTCGCCACGTTCGACCGTGGCGGTAATGTACTGCGGCGGCTTGGCCGGGGCCTGGACGGCATACAACATGATGCCGGCGACCAGGGCTGCGGCGATGCCGAGGCTGGATTTGCGCAATCTGGACTTTTCCATGAACACTCACTATTTCTCGGGTTTCGCATCACCCGGCCCCAGTGGGGCCGGGAAGGCCCATGTTTAACCAGTAACCTTGCCGTGGTGCAGCGCCTGCCCGTCGTGCCACCAAGCCGCCAGGCTGAATACATCTGGCACCTTGAGGATGCTGAAGTGGTCACCAGGCCCCCGCCACAGCGCAAGTCTGGGCATCAGTTGCTGCCAACCGGCCTGCATGGCGGCATGCTCGCGAGCATTGTCCAAGGCATCCAGGCCTGGGTCATCCACCAGTACCAGGCCGACCGGCCCGTGGTAGGTCAACGTTGGCCGGTAGGCCGTGCGCAATGCCGTGGCGAAGGTCCGTACGGTGCCGTCCAGTGCCCCTGGCTGCGACCGCGCCGGCAGCAGTCCGACCCGCACCATGGCCGCGTGCAGCTGGCTCAACTGCTGGTCATCGCTGGCCGCGGCAAAGGCGACGGGGTCAATACCCAGGGCTTTGCCAGTGGACAGCTGCAACGCATCGATCAGCCGCTGCAGCGCTTCGCCCAGAGTGTAGGGCCGGCCGCAGGTGCCGCCCTCACCCGGCGCTTCGCTGTCGATCAGTGTCAACGAACGCACCTGCCGGCCCTTGGCCTCGAACCTGGCAGCCATGGCATGCGCCACCCAGCCGCCAAACGAATGGCCGACCAAGTTCAGCGGCCCTTGCGGATACAGCGCCTCGATGGCCTGCACATGGCAATCGGCAGCGGCCTCTACCGAAGTGTGCGGCACCGAACAGCCGTCCAGCCCCCGCGCCTGCAGGCCATACAGCGGCCAGTCCGGGCCCAGGGCCTCGGCCAGGCCAATGAAGCTGGTGACGCTGTCGCCAGCTCCCGGCACGCAGAACAACGGTGCATGCCCCTGCTGACCGTTCTGGATCGCCACCAATGGCTGATAAGCCGCGGCCTTGGTTTTGCTCGTGCCAGCCACAGCACCCAGTAGCTGGCCAAGCGCCTGACCGAGCGCGGCCACGTGGGGTGCCTGCATCATGCTGCGGTGGTCCCCCGGCACGCTCAGGATGACCAGGGCCTGGGACGGCAGCGTCTCGCCCCAGCCCAGTGTCGAATCGCTGTCACTGCCCTGATCGGCGCGCAGCAGGTGCACCGGCAAGCTCAACGGTGAAGGGCGGTAATGCGCCAGCGCATGGCCGTGCGCAAGTTCACGGCTGAAGTAGTGCAGCAGTTCCGCGTCGCTCATGCTCGCCCACAGCCCATAGAGCAACTGGTACTCGCGGCAGCTGACGAGCAGCGTGGCAAAATCGGCCTGACCGGTTTCCAGTTGCTGCAAGCGTGCCAGCTTATCGGCGCCTGCCGGGCCTTGCGTGCGCCAGAACGTGCTGCAGTTCAACAGCAACTGGCGCTCAAGTGCACGTGGCCCCTCCCAGCGCGCCTTGCCCTGGTCGGCCAGGCGCGGCACATAGGTATCGATCAAACCGAGGAATTCGACCTCCTCGTCCACACCCAGCAATTGATTAGCCATCTCGAAGGCCAATACGCCACCGAACGACCAGCCTGCGAGGCGATAAGGCCCCTGAGGCTGTACCCTGCGCATCTGCTCGATCTGATAGCGGGCCAGGCACTCGAGGGTCTGTGGCTGCGGTTGATCGGCCGGGATGCCGGGCAGCCCATAGAGGGCGAAATCACCGGGCAGGTGCTGGCCCAGCACTGGGAAGTAGAAATCCAGCCCGGTAAATTCGTGAACCAGAAACAGCGGCCTCTGGCTGCCCCCTGCACGCACCCGGATCACACCGCGGTGCGCCGCGTCAGGGTTGCCGAGTGTGGCCGCCAGCAACGCCACGCTGGGGTGCTGGAAGACATCGTTGATAGCCACCTGCAGGCCCGCCTTGATCATCTTGTCGACCAGCCGTATTGCCGCCAGGGAATGGCCGCCGAGCTCGAAGAAGTTATCGTGCCGCCCTACTCGCTCCACGCCCAGCAACTCGGACCAGATCGCGGCCAGCAGGGTTTCGGTTTCACCTTCAGGTGCTTGGTACACGCGGTTGTGTAGGGTCTCGGAATCGGGTAATGGCAAAGCCTTGCGGTCGAGCTTGCCGTTCGGGCTCAGGGGCAGTGCCTGCAGGTGGACGAACAACGCCGGCACCATGAAGGACGGCAGGCGCCCGAGCAATGCCGAGCGCAGCTCCTCCAGCGGGAACGACTCGCCCGTGTAGTAAGCGAGCAACTGCTGCTCATGAGCGATCACCACAACCTCCTTAACGCCCTCTATCCGCGTCAGGCAGGCCTGAATTTCGCCCAGTTCGATGCGCAAGCCGTGGATTTTGACCTGGTCGTCGTTACGGCCCAGGTATTCGATGTTGCCATCGGCCAGATGCCGCGCCAGGTCGCCAGTACGGTAAAGC